>NZ_JACYVL010000001.1:66434-823437 GCF_014842245.1 Frigoribacterium sp. CFBP 13707 | reverse complement strand
TCGACGCGGCCCGCGGCGACGACGTGAAGGTCGCGCTGGTCGACTTCGACCCCTCGGGCGCCGACGCCGCGAAGGAGGCGCTGGCCGCCGCCGACGCCGCCGCCGCGGACGCCGCCATGTGGAGCACCGTCCGCACCGTCGGCATCGTCAGCGCGATCGCCCTGGCGATCATCGTCGCGATGATCGTCTTCGCGAAGCGCAGCCGCCGCCAGGCCCGGGAGGAGATCGACCTCGGCGAGCTGAGCGCCGGCGCCCCCGCCCAGACCTGGGACGCCACGGTGCCGCTCGACCTCGGCGACGCCGGCGCCTCCGGCCGCCGCATGCTCGGCGACGACGCGCCCACCCAGCTGCTCAGCGTCGACGCCCCCGAGCCCTCGCCCGAGCACGTGTCGGCCGAGCGCAAGCGCGCCGAGATCGACGCCCTCGCCGAGCGCGACCCGGAGAAGACCGCCGAGCTGCTGCGCGGCCTGATGGACCAGCGGGTCGGCTCGTGAGCCTGGTGCCCCTGGCCGGGCTCGGCACCGCCGCCCCCGGTGCGGGCGGCGCCCCCCTGACCGGTGCGCAGAAGGTCGCGGTGATCCTCATGCAGATGGAGCAGACCCGCGCCGCCACCGTGATGAAGCAGTTCAGCGAGGAGGAGGCGGAGGAGATCACCGCCGAGATCGTCCGGCTGCGCCGCGTCGACCCCGCGGTGGCAGAGTCGGCCGTCGCGGAGTTCCACGACCTCAGCGTCAGCGGCCGCTACCAGCGCCGCGGCGGCCACGACGTCGCCGTCGGCCTGCTCGAGGCCTCGTTCGGCTCCGAGCGCGCCGCCGGCGTGATGGAGCGCCTGGCCTCGAACGCGATGGGCAAGAGCTTCGAGTTCCTCGACGAGGCCGACCCGGGCCAGGTCATCACCCTGCTCGACGGCGAGCTGCCGCAGACCATCGCCCTCGTGCTCGCGCACCTCCGGCCGCAGCAGGCCTCCGCCGTGCTGGCCGGGCTCGACGTCGAGGTGCGCGCCGACGTCGCCCAGGCCATCGCCACGATGGGCACCGCGACCCCGGAGGCCGTCGGCATCGTCGCGACCACCCTCAAGGTGCGGGCCGGCGCCGTCGTCGCGCCGCGCGAGCAGGTCGAGGTCGTCGGCGGCATCCAGCCCCTGGTCGAGATCATCAACCGCAGCGACAGCGCCACCGAGCGCGCCCTGCTCGACGGCCTCGACGAGCGCGACCCGGCGCTCGCCGAGGAGGTCCGCTCGCGCATGCTCACGTTCGAGGACATCGTCAAGCTCGAGTCGCGCGACATCCAGCAGGTGCTCCGCGGCATCGACGCCGCCGTGCTGGCGACCGCCATGAAGGGCGCGCTCGCCGCCGTCACCGAGGTCATCCGGGGCAACGTCTCCGAGCGCAACCGCGAGCTGCTCGACGACGAGCTGCAGTCGATGGGCCCGGTGCGCAAGTCGCAGGTCGAGGAGGCGCGGGCCGAGGTCGTGCGCGCCATCCGCGAGCTCGAGGCCCAGGGCGCCATCACGGTGCACCGCGCCGACGAGGACGCCCTCGTCGACTAGCCCCGCCCCCGCCGCGGCGGATCACTCTCACATTTGAGAGTGGCGCGTAGCCCGGCCGCCCCCCCGCGGCGGCGCCCGCCCGCCCTCGGCAGCCCTCTCTCTCAAATTTGAGAGTGATCGGCCGGCGTCGGCCCGAGGATCGCGGCGTCCCCGGTGCTCCGCGCCGGATCCCTCTCGTTCTCCGCCGGCGGCCGGCGGCCCGGCCCCCCTTCGGGGCGAGCGCTAACGCCCCCCGCGCGACCGCCGAGAGTCGCAGCTGAGCACGGATCGCTCACCTCCCTGGCCACGGATCGGCCGCACTCCCCACCGTCGAACGGCTGCTCTGTGCTCGATCCCGTGATGTCCCGACCGGACGCCCCGTCCGCCCAGGACGCCTTCTCGCGCCTCGTGTACCCGTCGCTCACCGGTGCCCGTGCGACCGACCAGGCCGACCCCGACGTCGAGCGCCGCACGCGTGCCGAGGCCTCGGGCCACGCCGCGGGCTACGCCGCCGGGCTCCGGGCCGCCGACCGCGAGCTGACGGCCCGTCGAGCCGTGCTCGAGGCCGAGCACGCGGACGCCCTGGCGCGCCTGCAGGAGGCGACCGCCGCCTCCCTCACGGCCCTGGCGGCCGCCGGCCGCGCCCTCGAGGAGCGCGTCGTGCCCGTGCTGCACGAGGCCGAGGAGGCGCTGGTCGCGACCGCGCTGGACCTCGCCTCCGCGGTGGTCGGCTACGAGGTCGCCGCCTCCGAGCGCTCGCGCGACGGTGACCCGCGCGGGGGCCGCACGGCCCGCGCCGCCCTCGCCCGGGCCCTCGACGGCCTCGACCCCTCCGTCGTCGTGCGGGTGCGCCTGCACCCGGCCGACGCCGCGCTCGTCGCCGACGCCGCCCGCTCGGCCGGCGTCGAGGTCGTCGCTGACCCCTCGCTCCGCCCCGGCGACGCCGAGGCCGACCTGCCCACCGGCCTGGTCGACGCCCGGCTGTCGACGGCGCTCGGCCGGGCACGCACGGCGCTGCTCGGCGACGGCGACGAGGTGGCCTCGTGACCCTCACCGCGACTCCCCTCGACCTCTCCGCCGAGCGCACCGGCGACCCGTTCGCCGCGCACCTCGGCGCGCGCGTCGCGGCCGCCCGCGTCGCCGCCCGCCCGCAGCGCGTGGGGCGCGTCGTCAGCGCCGTGGGCCTCGGCCTCACCGTCCAGGGGCTCGACGCCGCCGTGGGCGACGTCGTCACCGTCGGCGACTCCGCCGGCCCCGGCGCTCCGGGCGCCACCCTCGCGGAGGTCGTCGCGACCACCCCCGAGGGCCTCCGCTGCATGCCGCTCGGTCGACTGACCGGCGTCACCGCGGGCACGCCCGCCCGCTCCACGGGCCGCCCGCTGCTCGTGCCGACCGGCGCCGGCCTCTTCGGCCGCGTGCTCGACGGCCTCGGCCGCCCGATCGACGGCAAGGGCCCGCTGCGCCGCCCCGACGGCCGTCCGGTCGACCTCGTCGGCCTGCACCACGAGACCCCCTCCGCCATGCACCGGGCCCGCATCGACACGCCCCTGCAGCTCGGTGTGCGCGTACTCGACACCCTCACCACCGTCGGCCGCGGCCAGCGCGTCGGGCTCTTCGCGGGCTCGGGCGTCGGCAAGTCGTCGCTGCTCTCGATGATCGCCCGCGGCACGGACGCCCAGGTCAGCGTCGTCGCCCTCGTCGGCGAGCGCGGCAGGGAGGTGCGGGAGTTCCTCGAGGACGACCTCGGGCCCGAGGGCCTCGCGCGCTCCATCGTCGTCGTCTCGACCAGCGACGAGCCGGCCCTGATGCGGCTGCGCGCCGCGTTCGTCGCGACCCGCATCGCGGAGTCGTTCCGCGACGAGGGCGCCGACGTCGTGCTGATGATGGACTCGCTGACCCGCGTGGCCATGGCGCAGCGCGAGATCGGCCTCTCGGTGGGCGAGCCCCCGGCCACCCGCGGCTACCCGCCGTCGACCTTCTCGGTGCTCGCCGAGCTGCTCGAGCGCGCCGGCACCGACCGCGTCGGCTCGGTGACGGGCCTCTACACGGTGCTCGTCGACGGCGACGACCACAACGAGCCGATCGCCGACGCCGCGCGCAGCATCCTCGACGGCCACGTCGTGCTCGACCGGAAGCTCGCCGTGACCGGCCACTTCCCGTCCGTCGACGCCCTCGGCTCGGTCTCGCGCGTCGCCTCGAAGGTCACCACCCCGGCCCAGCGCGCCGCGGCGACGAGCCTCCGCAAGGTGATGGCCGCCCGACGCGCCGCGCAGGACCTGCTCGACGTGGGCGCGTACCAGCGCGGCACGAACCCGCTCGTCGACGCGGCCGTCGACCACCAGGGCTCCATCGACGCCTTCCTCCAGCAGGCCATGGACGACCAGGCCCCCTCGACCGAGTCGTGGGGCCGCTTGGCCCAGCTCACCGCTCGACTCGGAGGTGCCTGATGCCCCGATCCTTCTCCCTCGCGGGCCTGCTCCGGCTCCGCCACGCGCAGCAGGACATCGCGGCCGGCCGCCTCGCCGACGCGAACGGCCGCCTGCGGACGGCCGCCGACGCGCGGCTCGCGGCGCGGCGGACGCTCGACGACGGCCCGGTCGCCATCACCGACGCGGCCATGCTCAGCGCGGTCGCCGCGTCGCGCGCCTCGACCCGGGGCATGCTCGCCGAGCTCGACGCCGTGACGCAGCGCCGCCAGGCCGAGGCCGCCGAGGCCCAGGCCGCGTTCGGCGAGGCCCGCCGCGCCGCCATCGGGCTCGAGAAGCTGGAGGAGAAGCACGCGGTGCTCTCCGCCGCCGAGGACCTGCACGACGAGCAGGTCGCCCTCGACGAGATCGCGACGCAGTCGTGGGCCCCGCCCGCCCCGACCGCGGCGCCTGCCCCGGCCGTCGGCACCACGACTCCCTCGCCCTTCCCGCCTTCCCCCTCGACCCCTCCCGGAGGACGCTCGTGAGCCCCGTGACCGAGGTCCTGTCACGCATCCAGGACATCCAGAGCCAGATCGCCCAGCTCCGCACCGGCGGGGCGGCCGCGCTGCTCGGCGGCGCCGCCGCGGCCGGCACCGGCACCGGCACGTCCGCCGCGTCCGCCGGCGCCTTCGCCGACGCGCTCGCCGGCACCGGGGCGACACCGGCCGCCTCCTCGGCCGCCGGCGCGGGCTCGCTCTCGACCACCGCCTCCGTCGACGCCGTGAAGGGCGCCGTGGCCTCGGGCAGCGGGGCGACCGGCCCCGACGTCGTCGAGACCGCGAAGAAGTACCTGGGCGTGCCGTACGTGTTCGGCGGCGAGGACGCGAGCGGCATGGACTGCTCCGGGCTCGTGCAGCGCGTGTTCGCCGACCTCGGGGTCGCCATGCCCCGCGTCGTGCCCGATCAGGCCGACATGGGCGCCGAGGTGCCGTCGCTCGCCGAGGCGAAGCCGGGCGACCTGCTCGTGCCGAAGGGCGAGGGGCACATCGTGATCTACCTCGGCGACGGCAAGGTGCTGCACGCCCCGCGCCCCGGCAAGGACGTGCAGATCGTGAACAACTGGTACAAGGACTCGGACCTCGCGACCATCCGCCGCGTCGTGCCCGCGANAGAACGTCGACCTGATGACCGCGCAGCTGCAGCAGCTGATGCGGTCGGGAGCGACCTCGTGAGCGGCCTGCGCACGCTGTCGTCCGCGCCGCCGGCGCCGTCGGCGCTGCCCGCGTCGGGTCGCGCCGCCGGGCTCGGCTCGGGCGCCGTCCCCTCCTCGGGCGCGGCGGCGCTCGGGGCCTTCGGCGCGGCGATGAGCTCGGCGCGCGACGCCGGCTCGTCGCGTGACGCCGGCTCGTCGCGTGACGCCGGCGCCGCCCGTGACGTCGTCGCCACCCGGGCGGCCGCCGCCCGGCTGACCCGCGAGGCCGTGGGGGAGTCGCGGGTCCAGCCGCACCCCGCTCGCCCCGCTGGCGCGGACGACCGTGCACCTGCCCCGACGCGCGTCGGCGACGCCCCCGGCACGGGCGCGACGCCTGCCGGGGTCGCTGATCCACTCCGGAGTGGAGCAGCGCGGAGCGAGACCGCTCCCGCAGCGGACGACGCGGCCGCGGCCGTCGTCGATCCCGCGTCCGGCACCGCCGTCTCCGCCACATCCGATGCGACGTCCGCCGCCGTCGTCCCGGCTGCGTCGGGTCCGCTCCCGACGGCCGTCCTCGCCGCGACCGCGCCGTGGCTCGGCACCGCTCCGACGATGGTCGAGGCGCCGACGACCGAGGCCCTTCCGACCACGACCACGACCACGGATCGCGTGACCGCCGCCGTCGACCCCGCCGCAGTCGTCGGTTCGCCGGTGGCCGGGGTGCTGCCCGGCACGTCGTCCGGCGCCGCGGCGGTCCTCGCCTCGGCGACGGCGAGCCTGCCCCCGACGTCGACGGGCACCGGCCCAGTCGTCCCCGGCACCTCCCGTGCGCACGGTAGCGCCGCGGGTGCCCTCGGCGACGTGAGCGGCGTCGCCTCCCCGGCCGCCGCCTCCGTCGCCTCTCCCGCCACCTCCGCACCGACCACGTCGACCCCGGCCCTGCCGGGTCCCGTCGCGCCGTCGCCCGCCGCCCCGTCCACGGGCAGTGCCGCCTCGCCCGTGGCCCCGGCGCCGGCCCCCGCCGTGCCCGCCGGCGACCCCACGGCCGCGGGCGGTCCCGTCGGAGCGACGACCGCCTCCGCGCCCGTCGTCGTGACGTCGACGACGCCCGACCTCGGGACCCTCGCGGCGGCCCCGGCCGGCCCTGCCGCGTCGAGCTCCGCCACGGGCAGCACGGCCGCCACGGGCTCCGCGCCCGGCGCGGCGGCGGCCGCCCCGACCCCCGCCGACCCCGGCCCCGCCGCCCTCCTCGCCGTGCCGGTCGTGGCCCCCGCCTCCGGCCCGAGCGCGACCGCGGCGGCCACGCCCGCCCCGGCCGCGGCCCCGTCGGCCCCGGCGCCCTCCCTCACCCCGCAGCTGCACCGGCCGCTCTTCTCGCTGGCCGCCGCCGGTCCCGGCACCCACGTCGTGACCGTCAGCGTCAGCCCGGAGGCCCTCGGGCCCGTGACCGTCCGTGCCCACGTGGGCGCGCACGGCATGCACGTCGAGATGTTCGCGGCGTCCGACGCCGGGCGCGAGGCGGTCCGGGCGATCCTGCCCGACCTGCGCCGCGACCTCGGCGGCTCAGGGGTCCCGACGAGCATCGACCTCTCCGGCCAGAACGCCCCCTCCGACGACCGCGGCGCGGCCGCGGGCGCCGATGAGCGCGACGGCCGGGGCGACGGCGCCGCCGGGCGGGCACCCGACGACGAGCGGCTGCGGCGCTCCGGCACCGGCCTCGGGGCCGCCGCCCGCGCGGACGGCGTGCACCGCGCCTCCTCGGGGCCCGTCACCTCGCTCGACGTGCTCGCCTGACCGACCGCGCCCGCCGCCTCCCCTCGACCTCACGACCCCGACCAGGAAGTCCCGTCACATGCCCTCGATCGACCAGATCTCCGGAACCGTCGACCCGGCCACGCAGGCCGCCGCGATGGCCGCCGCCAGCGCCGGCCGCGCCCCGAAGCAGACCATGGACAGCGAGATCTTCATGAAGCTGCTCGTCACGCAGCTGAAGAACCAGGACCCGTCGTCGCCGATGGACACGAACGCGATGATCTCGCAGACCACCCAGCTCGCGATGATGGAGCAGGTCACGAACCAGACCACCACCGCGAACGAGGGCTTCTCGCTGCAGATGCGCATCGCGGCCTCGAACCTCATCGGCCAGCAGGTCAGCTACACCGGAGCCGACGGCAAGAGCGTCACCGGCACCGCGACCAAGGTCTCCTTCGCCGACTCCGTGCCCAAGGTCACCGTCGCCGGCAAGGAGGTCGCCCTCGACCTCATCTCGGGCATCACCGCGCCGACCTCCCCGACCGCTCCCACCGCCCCGTAGCTCCCCGCACCACACCGGCTGCAGGACGCGACCGGTCTCTCCGCGCAGGACGCGCCTCCCTCATGCTCCCTGAAAGGCAGCTGCCATGCTCCGCTCCCTCTACTCCGGCATCTCGGGCCTCCGTTCGCACCAGACGATGCTCGACGTGACCGGCAACAACATCGCCAACGTCAACACCGCGGGCTTCAAGGCCTCGACCACGCAGTTCCAGGACACCCTGTCGCAGATGACCCAGGGCGCCGGCGGGCCGCAGACCGGCATCGGCGGCACCAACCCCGCCCAGGTCGGCCTCGGCGTGCAGGTCGCGGGCATCTCGACCAACTTCGCGCAGGGCTCGGCCCAGGCCACCGGCAAGGCGACCGACCTGATGATCTCGGGCGACGGCTTCTTCGTCACCCGCCTCGGCAACGACACCCTCTACACGCGCGCCGGCGCCTTCGACTTCGACGCCGACGGCCGCCTCGTGTCGGCCGACGGCAAGATCGTGCAGGGCTACTCGGCCGCGGACGGCGTCGTCAACGACGGCGGCGCCATCGGCGACATCACGCTGCCCCTCAACGGCGCGGCCCCCGCCACGGCGACCACCGCCGCGAACGTGGCCGGCAACCTCCCCTCCGAGACCGCCGTCGGCTCGACGCTGACGCGCGACACGAAGGTGTACGACGCCTTCGGCACGGAGAAGACCCTGACGCTGTCGTTCACGCGCACGGCGGGCGGCTGGAACGTCGTCGGCACCGACGGCTCGGGCGCGGGCGGCAACACCACCCTCGCCTTCCAGGACGGCGCGCAGGTCGGCGCCGGCTCGATGGTCGTCGACGGCATCACCGTCGACCTGTCGAAGATCACCGGCTTCGCGCAGCTCAACACCGTCGCGGTCACCGACCAGAACGGCCGCGAGGCGGGCACGCTGCAGGGCTTCACCCTCTCGAAGGACGGCACGCTGGTCGGCCAGTTCAGCAACGGCGAGTCGCTCGCCCTCGGCCGCATCGCGCTCGCCACCTTCACCAACCCCGGCGGCCTCGAGAAGGCGGGGGCGTCGGGCTACCGCGCCACGGCCAACTCGGGCGGCGCCGCGCTCGGCATCCCCGGCTCGCCCGGCGTCGGCTCGCTCTCGAGCGGCACGCTCGAGATGAGCAACGTCGACCTCTCGCAGGAGTTCACCAACCTGATCGTCGCGCAGCGCGGCTTCCAGGCGAACGCCCGCATCATCACGACCTCCGACGAGGTGCTGCAGGAGCTCACGAACCTGAAGCGCTAGCTCGACGCGCGCCGCGCCGCGCCTGCTCGGCCCGGACGAACCCCGTTCCGCTCACTGCACCCCGTTCTGCCGGGGTTCGGTGAACGGAACGGGGTTCTTCGCCGTGCGGAGGCCTGCACGCGCCGAGTGGTCACGATCTGCCGTCCGGGAGGCCGACGACCAGCAGATCGTGACCACTCGACGCCCCGACCGGCGGGGTACGCGGGAGCGGGCCTCCCAGGGCCCGGTGCGTAGACAAGGGAGATGAGCACCGGGACGGAGGCGCACCGCACGCCGCCCGCCCCCCGTCCCGGCCCAGGCCCAGGCCCCGGCCCAGGCCTCAGCCTCGACGCCGCTCCGGAGGCCCCGCCCGCGCCAGCTGTCGGCGCCCTCGCGACGGCCCTCCGCCTCCTCGCCGTCTACGCCCTGGCGCGACTGCTCAGCACGGTGCTGCTCGCTGTGACGTACGGCCTGACCGCGACCTCGAGCTGGGCGCAGCACGACGGCGGCCCCGGCTTCGCAGGCTACCTCTCGTCGTGGGACGCGCGCTTCTACGCCGAGATCTCCGAGCGCGGCTACCCGACGGAGCTGCCGCGGAACGACGACGGCCAGGTCGTCAAGAACGCCTGGGCGTTCATGCCGCTGTTCCCCGCGGTGGTGAAGCTCGTCGCGCCGGTGGTCGGCGGCAGCTGGCTGGTCGGCGCGCTCGTCGTCGCGACGCTCGCCGGAGCGGGCGCGACGCTGGTGCTCCACCGGCTGATGCTGCGGCGCTTCGGGGCCCGCGCCTCCTTCTGGGGCGCCGTCTTCTTCACGGTCTCGCCGATGTCGTTCGTGCTGCAGGTGCCCTACGCCGAGAGCCTGTTCCTGCTGCTGATGTTCGCGGCGCTGCTCGCGATGACGGCCCGGCGGTGGCTCTGGTTCGCGGTCTTCGGGGTGCTGGCGGCGTTCGCGCACCCGGGGGCCCTCGCGCCGTCGGCGGCGCTCGGCCTGACCTGGCTCGTGCGGCTCGTGCGCCGCGAGCGGGAGCCGGTCACCGAGCACGTGCGCATCTGGGCGGCGGGCCTCGTCGTCACGGCGGCCGGCTTCGCCTGGCCGGCCGTCGTCGCGCTCGTCACGGGCGAGCGCGACGGCTACTTCGCCACGGAGTCGTCGTGGTGGCGCGACTACATCGGGTCGGACGGCTTCGTGCCGTTCACGCCGTGGTTCCGGTTCGGGGCGGCGATGGGCGGGTGGCTTGGGGTGGTCGCCGCGGCGGTGCTGATCGCCGTCCTGGCCGTCGGGCTCGTGCGGCGCTCGGGTCGGCTGGGGCTCGAGCTGCAGACGTACACGATCGGCTACGTCGCCTACCTGGTGGCGGTGTTCCTGCCGCAGCAGAGCAGCTTCCGCATGCTGCTGCCGCTGTCGCCGCTCTTCGCCGACGCGCAGCTGTCGGCTACGAGGAGGCGCGTGGTCGTCACGATCGTCGCCAGCGTCGTGCTCCAGGCCGTCGCGGTCGTGCTCCTCTGGACGCTCTGGGCGCCCTAGGGCGCGAGGGTGCCCCGCGGCTCACGTCCGCCCGAGGTACCGCCCCTGCTTGTGGTTCAGCGCGAGCACGAGGTTGAGCACGACGGCGCCCGCGGCCGAGACGAGCACGACCCAGGGGGAGACGACGGTCAGCGAGAACAGCACGATGGCGACGTCGATCACCATCTGCACGTAGCCCGCGCGCCAGCCGACCTTCTCCTGGAGGATCAGCGCGAGGATGTTGATGCCGCCGAGGCTCGCCCCGTGCCGGAAGAGGATGAGCAGACCGACGCCCACGAGCAGGTTGCCGCCGAGGGTGCCGTAGACGGGGTTCAGCTCGTCGATGCCGAGGGCGACCGGGTGCAGGTACGAGAAGGCCGAGACCATCGCGACGGTCATCACGGTGCGCAGCGTGAAGCCCACGCCCTTCTTCCAGAGCGCGAGGGCGAAGAACGGCACGTTGACGAGCAGGAAGAGCGCCCCGAACGACAGCCCGGTCGCGTAGCTGACCAGCAGGGCGAGGCCCGCGGTGCCGCCCGAGACCGAGCCGCTCTCCTTCAGCAGGAACAGCCCGAAGGAGGCGATGAAGACGCCCGTCACCACCCCCATCACGTTCTCGGCGAGCGTGTGCCTGTTGGCGTCGACCGTCACGGAGTTCTCGGTGAGGGCCGGGTCGTCGACGAGCGGGGTCGCCGTGTCGGGCGACAGCGCGGCGTCCGGCCCGGTCGACTCGGGCGTCGACCAGGTCGGCGTCGCACCGGTGGGCGTGGTCGCGCCGTCGGCAGCGTTCTCGGCGGCGGCGGTCTCGGCGGTGGGGGAGGAGGGACGGGCGACAGGGGTGGCGTCGCGCGTGCCGTCGTTCGCGGGGGTGTCGGTCACCGGGACATCCTGCCAGCCCGCCCGTGCCTCCTCGCCCTCGCCCGGGTGGTCGCTCGGCTGAGGGCGTGCGTCGTTCTGCGTGAGCGCCCTCAGTCGCGCGTGAGCAGGGAGTTGACGTAACGGTTGAGGCTGACGCCCTGACGAGCTGCGGCGATGGTCAAGCCGCGGTGCACGTCCGGCGTCGTCCTCAGACGGAACTCGCCGCTGAAGCGTCGCTCTCCGAACGGTGTCGGGACGTCTTCGCCGGAGGCGACGAGATCGTCGACGACGTCGGCCACGAGGCCGCGGAGCCCGGTCAGGGCTGCGTCTTGGTCGGCGTCGAGCCACGAGAGCGACGGGAACTCCGCCACCGTGGCGGCGTACTCCTGGTCCTCCGCAGACCAGGCCACCGCGTAGCTGTAGTGCCGCACCTCGGGGGTGTCGAGAACGATGCTCATCGTGACTCCATCTCGTCGATCGCTGCGAGTACCTGCTTGACCTGGTAGGCCTTCGCTCTGCCGGCATCGTCCTGGATGTTGACCCGAGGGTCTCCTCGCCAGGGTGTCCGGTAGATCGCGTGGCTGCCGCCCCTGCGTCGAGGGGGACCGAAGACGCCGTCGCAGACCTTCTCGAGGTCAGTGAACCTGACGTCGACGGGGTTGCGCCGCATGCTCTCGACGATCCTCCGCAACGAAGCCTTCACCTCGATGGTCCCATCTGTGGCACCACTAGGCAAGGATCGCGATGACGGCGATCACCCCGAGGACCACAGGAGTCGCGATCAGCGCCACGAGGGCGGGGCGGTGCAGCAGGGCGGGCACCGACCCCGGGGCCAGTCGGTGCGCCTCCCTCCCCGTGAGGCGCTGCTCGGCCGGCACGACCGTGACGCCGGAGCGGGCGGCGACGTCGCCGAGCACCGCGCCGTCGAAGTAGGCGCCGCTGAGGCCCACGCGTTCGCCGCCCGGGCCGACGACCCCCAGCCACGGGATGCCCTGGACGCCCTGGGTCATCACGCAGAGCAGGCCGCGCTGCCGCCCGTCGAGCGCCACCGTGCTCGTGCGGCCGAGACGGCGGTAGCTCACCGACGTCGGCGTGACCGTGACCGTGGCGGTCCGCAGGAACACCGCGAAGCCGACCCCGGCCACGGCGAGGGCGACCACCACGGCGACGAGGCCCGACGGGCCCGAACGCACCGCCACGAACAGCATCGCGGCCCCGAAGATGAGGGCGCGCGTCTTCGCCGAGACCCAGAACGCCGCCCAGGTCGGCCGGTGCACGACGACGTCGGGCGTCGCTCCGGGAGTGAGGGGCGTGGGGGAGGGGTGCGAGTGGCTCACGGCTGCCTTCTTCCGAGGGATCACGAGTGATATGTGCCACACACCATACCGATCGGTCGGTCTCCGCCGCGACCGCGGGCATCGAGGTGCCCCGTCCTGGGCCCGCGACGCCTCGGAGGGCCCAGGACGGGGCACCTCGGCGCGGCGACGCGGCGACGCGGCAACGCGCCGACGCGCCGCTCGCGGCGCGTCCGCCGAAGTGCGGACACCGCGGTGGCCGCCGCCTAACGGCGGCCCGCCCCCGGCCGATAGTCCCCCCTGAGCAGCTCAGGACGAGCGCTCGCTCGCCCCACGGACGGTGGCGGGAGAACACAGACCTAGGACGGGCCGATGATCGTCGTCACGCGACTCAACGACAGCAGATTCGCTGTCAACCCAGACCTGATCGAGCGGATCCACGAGACGCCCGACACGACGCTGATCATGGTCGACGGGGCGAAGTACATCGTCACCGAGCCCATGGCCGAGGTGATCGAGATGATCGCCCGCTACCGCGCCCGCATCGTCGCCATCGCCTACGACGAGCCGCACGCCGCCGCCCCCGCGACGCAGCCCCTCGGCTCGCGCACGTCGACCGGCCCGCAGCTCGGCATCGTCCGTGGCTCGAGCGGCTCCGGCCTCGTCTCGCCCTTCCCGACGACCGCGACCGCCGCGGCCACCGCCGCCCCCGCGACCACCACCCTGGAGCGTTGACGTGGACCCCGCGACGATAATCGGCATCCTGCTCGCCTTCGGTGCCCTCTTCGGCATGATCAAGCTCGAGGGCGTCCACGTCGAGGGCCTGCTGCTGCCGGCCCCGATGCTCCTCGTCTTCGGCGCCACCATCGCGGTCGGCATCGCCGGCACGACGATCAAGGACGCGCTGCTCAGCTTCAAGAAGATCCCGCACGCGTTCACCGGCAAGGTGATCCCGCCGCAGTCGGTCATCGACGAGATCGTGGCGCTCGCCGAGAAGGCGCGCAGCGAGGGCCTGCTCTCGCTCGAGGCCGAGGCCGAGAAGTCGACCGACCAGTTCATGAAGGGCGCGCTGCAGAACATCGCCGACGGCACCGACGGCGAGGAGCTCCGCATCCTGCTCGAGGACGAGATGGAGTCCCGCCTCGCCGCCGACCGCACCGCGAGCAAGTTCTTCAACAGCCTCGGCGGCTACGCCCCGACCGTGGGCATCATCGGCACCGTCGTCAGCCTCACCCACGTGCTCGAGAACCTGGCGTCGCCCGACGAGCTCGGCCCGCTGATCGCGGCGGCCTTCGTCGCGACCCTCTGGGGCCTCCTCAGCGCGAACTTCCTCTGGCTGCCGTTCGCCGGCCGCCTCAAGAAGCTCGCCGACCTCGACGAGGCGCGCATGACGCTGCTGATCGAGGGCGTCCTGGCCGTCCAGGCGGGCAGCCAGCCGCGCCTCCTCGGCGAGCGCCTCAAGGCCATGGTGCCGACCCACGCGCTGACCGACGCCAAGGGCAAGGGCGGCGCCAAGGGGGCGAAGGCGAAGGCCGGCGCCGACGACCAGGGGCTCGCGGCGTGAGCGGCAGCCGCGGCGGGCGGAAGAAGAAGACCCACGCCGAGGAGGAGCACCCCGACGAGCGCTGGCTCGCCTCGTACATGGACATGGTCACCGTGCTGATGTGCATGTTCATCGTGCTGTTCGCGATGTCGAGCGTCGACCAGGACAAGTACATCGCGCTCCGCAACTCGCTCGCGACGGGCTTCGGCCAGACCGACGTCGGCAAGGTCGACAGCGCCTCGGGCACCGTGGTGCCGGCGAGTGACGTGACGGAGGAGGGCGAGGGCTACTCCGAGGGCGACGAGACCGACATGAGCAAGGCGGCAGCGTCGGGCGAGGCCCAGACCGCCGAGCAGGCGGCCGCGGCGCAGGCCCTGGCGCAGTCCGAGCTCGACGACCTGACCGCCATCAAGGAGGCCATCGCCGGCAACCTCGAGGGCTCCGGCCTCAGCGCCGACGTGCAGTTCGCGACCGACGCCCGCGGCCTGACCGTGCGGCTCGTCGGCTCCGAGACGTTCTTCGGCACGAACAGCGCCGACCTCAGCGGCGAGGCGACCCGGGTGATGGACGCGATCGCGCCCGTGCTCCGCGACAGCTCGCACGACGTCTCGGTCGAGGGCCACGCCGACCAGCGCAGCTCGACGGCGCCGTTCGCCACGAACTGGGAGCTCTCGTCGGCCCGGGCGACGCAGGTGCTCCGCGACCTCGTCGAGCGCGGCGGCCTGCCGGTCGAGCACGCCCAGGCCGTCGGCTTCGGCTCGTCGCGCCCGCTCGTGCAGGGCAGCACCGACGCCGACCTCGCGGCGAACCGCCGGGTCGACATCGTCGTGCTCTCCAACCAGAGCGACGACGTCAGCGCCCTGCTGCCGAAGCTCGAGCAGGCGGCCGAGGCAGCGGGAGGCGCGGTGACCGCGGGCAGGAACCCCGAGCCGGTCGCGCCCGCGGCCCCCGCGGAGGCCGCCGCGTCCCCGACGGAGAAGAAGGACGACAAGAAGTCCGAGAAGAGCGAGAAGAAGGAGGAGTCGCACGACGAGGGGGCCCAGTCCGGGGGTCACTGACGACGCACCTCTAACGCGGTGACGGCACGGGCCGATAGGTCCGTCCGTGACCCTCCTCGACCCCGCCGTGACGAGCGCGCCCGCGTCGGCGCCCGCCGACCCCGCGCCCGCCGCCGGGCCGGTCGCCCGGTCGGCGCGCCAGGTCGAGGTCTACGACTTCCGCCGCCCGACGACGCTCGCCCGCGAGCACTCGCGGGTGCTCGAGCTCGCCTTCGACACCTTCGCGCGCCAGTGGGGCACGCAGCTGACCGCCAAGGTCCGCGTGCTCTCGCAGGTCACCTGCGAGCACGTGCAGATGCTGACCTACGACGAGTACGCCTCGTCGCTGCCGGCGACGACCGCGATGGTGCTCTGCCCGCTCGAGGGCGTCGGCCCCAAGGCGGTCGTGCAGTTCCCGACCTCGGCCGCGCTCGGCTGGGTCAGCCACATGCTCGGCGCCTCGAAGCCGCACGCGATGCCCGACCGCACCTTCTCGCCCGTCGAGCAGGCCCTCGTGCGCCGCCTGATGGAGGACGCGCTCGACGACCTCCGCTACTCGTTCGGCTCGCTGCTCGTCGACGCGGTCTCGGTCGGCGGCTTCCAGTACAACTCGCAGTTCGCCCAGGCGGCGCAGAAGTCCGACCTGATGATCGTCGCGACGTTCGAGATCCGCGTCGGCGAGCGCACCGCCCTCGGCACCGTGGCCATCCCGGCCGAGGTGCTGCTGCCCCAGCTCGGCGAGTCGAACCCGACCGTCGGCGCCGCCGACGCCCGTCGCCTGCTCGGCGCGCAGCTGGCCGCCGTGCCGGTGGGCGTCGCGCTCCAGCTGGCCCCCGCCTCCGTCCGCCCCGGCGTCGTGCTGGGCCTCGCCGTCGGCGACCTGCTGCCCCTGCCGCACCCGCGCTCGCGTCCGCTCGAGATCACCGTCGACGGCCAGTCCGTCGGCCGTGCCGCCGTCGGGGCCAACGGCTCCCGCCTCGCGGGCATCGTCGTCTCCACCTCCCTGACCGGCACCGAAGAAGGAACCTCATGACCGGCACGACCATCACCCTGCACACCGCCGCGGCGGAGGCGCTCGTCTCCGTGCTGCCGACGCCGTCGCCGCTCCGTGCCGTGCCGCTCGAGGCCGTCGTCGCCCAGGGCCGCCGCACGGCCGCGTCGAGCGTCGTCATGACCTCGTTCGTCGGCGCCGTCTCGGCCGACACCGCGCTCGTGCTCGTCGACATGGAGCAGCTGACCGCCGCCGCCGGCACCGACTCGCCCCTCGTCTCCGTCGGCGACGTGCTCCGCCCCGCCCTCGAGGCCGCCACCGGCGTGCTCGGCGTGGGCGTGCTCGGCGAGAGCCGCCGCGAGCCCGCCGACGCGCTCCTCGCCGACCCCGACACGGTGGTCTTCGACCTGACCGCCGCGGGGCAGCCCGCCGGCTGGTTCGCGATCCGCATCCGCGAAGGCGGCACCGTGGGGTCGAGCCCGGCCCGCGCCTCCTCGTCGCCCCTGTTCGACTCCGTCGCCGGCAACCTCGGCCGCATCAACAACGTCGAGATGGCCCTCACGGTCGAGATCGGCCGCACCCGCATGTCGGTGCGCGACGTGCTCGGCCTCGAGCCCGGCGCCGTCATCGAGCTCGACCGCTCGGCCGGCGCCCCCGCCGACGTGCTGCTCAACGGCCGCCTGATCGCGCACGGCGAGGTCGTCGTCGTCGACCAGGACTACGCCGTCCGCATCACCAAGATCCTCGACGTCGCCGACGGCCTGGTCTGACCGGTGGACACGCTCTTCGTCGCGCTGCGCGTCGCCCTCTCGCTGGGCGTCGTGCTCGCCCTGCTGTGGGTGCTGCAGAAGCGCCTCGTCAAGGGCGTCCGGGGCTCCGGCAAGTCGGCCGCCCCGGTCACCGTCGTCGCCCGCCAGGGCCTCGGCGCCAAGGCCAGCGTCGTCGTCGTCGACGTCGAGGGCGAGCGCCTCGTGCTCGGCGTCACCGAGTCGTCGGTCACGGTCCTCTCGGCCGCCGAGGTGCCCGGCCCCGCGCCGCTGGCGCTGGTGCCGGCCCCGGTCGCGCCCGTGACGGCCCCGCAGGAGGCGCGGGTCACCCCGATCGCCCCCCTCACCGCCCCGGCCCCCGCCGTGGTGCCCGCGCCCGCGCCGATGTCGTTCGAGGCCGTCCTCGCCACCCAGCCCCCGCTGCCCGTGGCCGCCGTCCCGGCCGCGTCGGCCGCCGCCGCCGCCGCGCAGGCCCCCGTCGCCGTCGCCCCGGCCCCCGAGCTCCTCCGCCCCCGCGGCGCCGCCCGCCGCGCCGCGACCGTCGCCTCCGCGTCGGCCACCGCCGCCCGCGCCCCGCGCGACCCGCGAGAGCGCCGCCGAGGCCGTGCCTCGACCCCGCTCGAGGGCTCGATCCTCGCCCCCGGCACGTGGCGCCAGGCGGCCGCGGCCCTGCGGGCCGGACGCGCCGGATGACCCGCGCCTCCCTCGCCCGCCCGACCCGCGCCTCCTTCGGCTCCGCGCTCGTCGCGCGGGTCGCCCCGACGCTGCGCGACGGCCTGCGCGGCCGTGCGCTCGCCGGGGGGCCCACCCGCCGCAGCAGCTTCGTCTCGATCGACGCCGCCCCCGTGCGCTTCGCCGACACCCGCCTCGCCCGCACGGTCGTCGTCGGCCTGCTGGCGATGGTCGTGGCCTCGGCCCTCCTGATGCTGATCGGCCAGAGCGCCAGCGCCGCCCCGGCGCCCGCCCCCGTCTCGCCGACGGCGCCGGTCGACCCGACCGCGCCCGCCGTCGGCAGCACCGACGGCACCGCCGGCACGACCCCCACCGACTACACCGACACCGACCAGACCGTCACCGACGGCACCGGCACGGGCGGCCTCGACATCGACATCACCGGCCCCGACGGCACGCCCAGCCAGGCGGTCGTCACGCTGATCGGCATCACGCTGCTGAGCGTGGCCCCGGCGCTGCTGCTGATGATGACGTCGTTCACGAAGATCTTCGTGGTGCTGGCGATGACCCGCAACGCGCTCGCGCTGCCGTCGATCCCGCCGAACCAGGTGCTCGCGGGCCTCGCGCTCTTCCTGAGCCTGTTCATCATGGCGCCGATCCTGGGGCACATCAACGACGACGCCGTGCAGCCCTACCTCTCGGGCCAGCTCGACCTGCAGGGCGCGATCGACGCCGGCTCGGCGCCGCTCCGCGAGTTCATGCTGGCGCACACCCGCGAGGAGGACCTCGCGCTGATGACCCGCTCGGCCGACCAGCCGAACCCCGCCGACCAGGCCGACGTGCCGATGCTCACGCTCATCCCGTCGTTCATGATCAGCGAGCTGCGCGCCGCCTTCATCATCGGCTTCGTCATCTTCATCCCCTTCCTCGTCATCGACCTCGTCGTCAGCGCCGCGCTGATGTCGATGGGCATGATGATGCTCCCGCCGGTGATGATCTCGCTCCCCTTCAAGATCCTGCTGTTCGTGCTCGTCGACGGCTGGGGCCTCATCATCACGAGCCTGATCGAGAGCTACCAGGTGGGCAGCTGATGGACTCCAACGCCGTCCTCGACCTGTCGATGCAGGCGCTGATCATCACGGGCAAGCTCGCCGCCCCCGTGCTGATCACCTCCCTCGTCGTCGGCTTCGCGATCTCGCTGCTGCAGTCGATCACCCAGATCCAGGAGGTCACCCTCTCGTTCGTGCCGAAGGCCGTGGCGGTGGGAGTCGCCCTCATCGTCTGCGGGCACTGGATGATCTCCGAGATGGTCTCGTTCACGACGGCCGTCTTCGACCGCATCCCGCAGCTCCTCAGCGGCGGCTAGGCCCGACCGTGACCCTCGACCTCAGCTGGCTGGAGGCCACGATGCTGGCCGCCGTGCGCATGACGGCGTTCATCGTCATCGCGCCGCCGTTCTCCTACAAGGCCTTCCCCGGCCGCGTGAAGGCGATGCTCGGCGTGGGCCTCGGCCTCGCCGTCGCGCCGCGCGTGACGCCCGGGTACGAGTCGCTCGCCACCGGGCAGTTCGTGGTGGCGCTCGTGCTCGAGGTCGTCGTCGGCGCCGTGCTGGGCTTCCTGGTGTTCCTCGCGTTCTCGGCCGTGCAGGCCGCGGGCAGCCTGATCGACCTCTTCGGCGGGTTCACGCTCGCGCAGGCGTTCGACCCGCAGTCGATGGTGAACGGCGCGCAGTTCACGCGCCTCTTCCAGATGACGGCGCTGGCGCTGATGTTCGCGAGCGGCGGCTACCAGCTGCTGATCGGCGGGCTGACCCGCTCGTTCGACGCGTTCCCGCTCGGGCTCGGCATGGACCTCTCCCGCCCGGTCGAGATGATGGCGCACGGCGTCTCGCAGATGTTCCTCGCGACCCTGCAGATCGCCGGCCCCCTCGCCGTCGTGCTCTTCCTCGCCGACGTCGGGCTCGGCCTCCTCAGCCGCGTCGCCCCCGCGCTCAACGCCTACGCGATGGGCTTCCCGCTCAAGATCCTGATGACCGTGATGCTCGCGGGCGGCGTCTTCCTCGCCCTGCCCGGCGTCGTGCGCTCGCTGACCGGCGACGCCTCGAAGATGCTCCTGGGGGTGGGGTAGCCGTGGCCGACGACTCCGGGGAGAAGACCGAGGCCGCGACCGACAAGCGGATGAAGGAGGTGCACTCCAAGGGCCAGCTGTCGCGCTCGCAGGACCTCAGCGCGTGGATCGGCGTCGGCGCCGCCGCCGTGATGATCCCGAGCACCATCCAGCGCGGGGCCGAGGCCGGCACCGACCAGCTGTTCTCGATCGGCGAGATCATCCGCCACCCCGACGACACGACCGTCGTCGCCCTCCTCGGCGACGGCGTGGGGTCGATGGCGGCGACCATCGCGCCCATGCTGGCCGTCGTCGGCGTCGCCGTGCTCGTCACCGCGATCGTGCAGGGCGGCGTCCACATCAAGCGGATGACCGGCAACTACGAGCAGTTCAACCTCCTCAACGGCATCAAGAACACCTTCGGCACCCAGGCCCTCTGGAACGGCGCGAAGGCCCTGATCAAGACCGCCGTCGTCGGCGTCGTGCTCTGGATGGCCATCCAGGGCCTGATGCCCGTGCTGATGAGCGGCGGCGGCCTCAGCGTCTCCGCGCTGCTCGCCGAGGCCGAGGCCGGCACGGGCATCCTGCTCCGCGCCGCCATCGTGGCCGGGCTGCTGCTCGCCGCCGCCGACGTCTTCGTCGTCATGCGCCGCAACCGCAAGAAGACCCGCATGACCAAGAAGGAGGTGCGCGACGAGAGCAAGAGCAGCGACGGCGACCCCCTGGTCAAGTCGCAGCGCCGCTCGCGTCAGCTCGCCATGAGCCGCAACCGCATGATGGGCGCGATCGTCGACGCCGACGTCGTCATGGTCAACCCGACCGACTACGCCGTCGCGCTCCGCTACGAGCCCGGCAAGTCGGCGCCCCGCGTCGTCGCCAAGGGCGCCGGCGCCGTCGCCGCCGCGATCCGTGCCCGCGCCGAGGAGTCGGGCGTGCCGCTCGTCCGCGACGTCCCCCTGACCCGTGCCCTGCACGCGTCCTGCGGCCTCGGCGACGAGATCCCGGTCGACCTCTACACGCCGGTCGCGCGCGTGCTGACCTTCGTGATGGCCCTCCAGGCCCGCGGGGCGTCCGCCGTCGCCGGCACCCACGCCAACCCCCGCCCCACCACCCCCGACGAGGTCGCCGGCGTGCTCACGCCCGGCTCGCTCGAGGCCGACGCGATGCCCCGCCGCCTGCGGGTCGCGCGCGACGCCGCCTCCCGCACCGCGCCTCCGGCCGGTGCCCCCACTGCTCCCCGTCCGTCCGTCACCGGAGGAACCGCCTGATGAAGAAGACACTCCCCAAGCTCGCCGTGCCCGTCGGCGTGGTCGCGATCGTGCTGCTGCTCGTCGTGCCCGTGCCGGCCCCGATGCTCGACGTGCTGATCATCTGCAACATCCTGCTCGCGCTGGTGATCCTGCTGACGACGCTCTTCGTGAAGAAGCCGCTCGACTTCTCGGTCTTCCCGTCGCTGCTGCTCGTCGCGACGCTGTTCCGCCTCGGCCTCAACGTCGCGTCGACGCGCCTCGTGCTCGGCGAGGGCTTCGCCGGCCACGTCATCGAGGCGTTCGGCCACGTGGCGGTGAGCGGCTCGATCATCATCGGCGCCGTCATCTTCTGCATCCTGGTCATCATCCAGTTCGTCGTCGTCACCAAGGGCGCCGAGCGCGTCGCCGAGGTCGGCGCGCGCTTCACCCTCGACGCGATGCCCGGCAAGCAGATGGCCATCGACGCCGACCTCAACGCGGGCCTGATCACCGACGAGGTCGCCAAGCAGCGCCGCGCCGACGTCAGCGCCGAGGCCGACTTCTACGGCGCGATGGACGGCGCGTCGAAGTTCGTCAAGGGCGACGCGATCGCGGGCATCCTGATCATCGTCATCAACCTGATCGGCGGCATCGCCATCGGCGTGCTGCAGAACGGCATGGAGCCCGCCGACGCCCTCGGCCACTACGGCCTGCTCACCATCGGCGACGGCCTCGTCACGCAGATCCCCGCGCTGCTGATGGCGGTCAGCACCGGCATGATCGTCACCCGCTCGGGCGCCGACAGCGACATGGGCTCGCAGGCGGCGGCGCAGCTCGGGCAGTCGCGCATCGCGATCGCCATCGCGGGCGTCGCGGCGATCGGCATGGGGTTCATCCCCGGCATGCCGATCATCCCCTTCCTCGTCATCGGCGCGACGCTGCTGATCATCGCCCAGCGCCTCAGCACGAAGGCGAAGGCCGAGGAGGCGCGGGCGGCCCTCGAGGCCGAGGTCGCGCCCCCGGCCCCCACCGACACCACGGAGGACCTCCTCGAGCAGATGCGCGTCCACGCCCTCGAGATCCTGCTCGCGCCCGACCTCGTCGACATGGTCAGCGGAGCGTCCGACGACCTGCTCGGCCGCGTCAAGGCGCTGCGCCGCAAGATCGCCGTCGACATGGGCATCGTCGTGCCGCCCGTCCGCACCCGCGACAGCGTCGACCTGCCGCCGTCGACCTACTCGATCCGCATCGCCGGCGTCGAGGCGGGCCGCGGCCAGGCGCCCGCCCGCTCGGTGCTCGCCCTCGGCGACCAGCTCGACTCGCTGCCCGGCACGGTCACGATCGAGCCCGTCTTCGGCCTCGCCGGCAAGTGGGTGCCGGCTGAGATGCGCCACAGCGCGGAGATGACCGGCGCGACCGTGATCGACCGCGTCTCGGTGCTCGTCACGCACCTCTCGTCGATCATCGGCGACAACGCCGCCCGCCTCCTCAGTCGCGAGGACGTCCGCGTGCTCACCGAGGGCGTCAAGCAGGTCAACGCCGCCGCCGTCGACGACCTCGTGCCGAGCATGCTGTCGCTGGCCGAACTGCAGCGCGTGCTGCAGGGGCTGCTCGCCGAGCGCATCCCGATCAACGACCTCGCGCGCATCTGCGAGGGGCTGACGCTCCGCGCCAAGCAGTCGACCGACCCGGAGGGGCTGATCGAGGCGGCCCGCGCCTCCCTCGGTCCCGCGCTCACCGCGCGCTACCTCGACGGGGCCGTGCTGCGCGTCATCATGATCGACCCGGGCCTCGAGCAGTCGATGCTCGAGGGGCTGCGGCCGAGCGACCAGGGCACGCAGATCCTGCTCGACGGCCACCGCGTCGAGCAGGTGCTCGGCTCGCTGCGCGACTCGGTCGCGAGCGTCGAGGCCCAGGGCCTCAGCGCGGTGCTCGTCTGCGCGCCCGCGCTCCGCCCCGCCATCCACCGGCTCGTGTCGGCGCAGCAGAACGGCCTGCCGGTGCTGTCGTACCAGGAGGCCACGGCCGCCGGCTCGACCATCGAGACCGTCGGCGTCGTCCGCGCGGCCGACCCGATCACGGCGGCCTGACGTGGCGCGCAGGGTGCAGATGAGCGGGGAGTCGCTCGAGCAGCTCGCCGCCGAGGCCCGCGCGGTGCACGGGCCCGGAGCCCGCGTCGTCGCCGCCCAGAAGGTGACCGTCGGGGGAGTGGGCGGCCTGTTCGCCCGCAAGCACTACGAGGTGACCGTCGAGGTGCCCGACCCGGCCACCGACCGCCCGGTCGCCCGGGTGACCATCACCCAGCCCGCCTCGCGGGCGGGCATCGCGGCGCTCCTCGCCGATGCCGACGCGGCGGACGGCTTCGACGACGGGGCCCGCCCCGGCCCCGCGGCCGCCGCCCCCTCACCCGCGCGAGACCCCTTCGACGAGGTGCTCGCCGGCGGGGGAGCCGGCCGGCGCCCCGCACCCGAGGTCGTCGTGCTGCCGCGCGCCGCCGGCGCGGGCGCCGTCGACAGCCCCCGTCGCGCCGCCCGTGCCGCCGCGGCCGCCGCCTCCGCCGCGGGCGCGACCACCGCCTCCTCGTCGACCGCCGGAGGCGCGGTGCCGGTCCCGTCGCCGGCCGACGTCTCGACCCGCACCGACGCGTTCGCCGACATCATGGACGACTTCACCTTCAACGGCATCGCGGTCGACCCCGTCGTCGCCCCCGCCGCCGCCGACGACGCCCGGCCGGGCCCGCTGACCACCGCCGCGGAGTTCCTCGCCGCGGCCGCCGCCACCACGTCGCCCGCGCTCGCCGCGGCCGGGCAGGCCGACCTGCCGGCCGCTCCGGGGCTGCTGCGCGGCGCCGGCGACCTCGTCGTCGTCGTGGGCCGCCCTGGCGACGCGTTCCGGGTGGCGGCGCAGATGGCGTCGGCCTTCGGGCTGCGCTCGGTCGACGTCTCCGACCGCCGCAGCGCCATCCTCGCCCGGGCCACCGGGGTGCACGAGGGCTCGTCGGTCGTCACCGCCCTCGCGTGGGACGACGACGCCCCCGAGGCGCTCCGCTCGATCGGCGCCGACCAGCTCTGGGTCGCCGTCGACGTGGGCCGCAAGCACGACGACACGGCGCGCTGGGTCGAGGCCGTCCGCGCGGTGCAGCCCGTCGCGGCCGTCGCGGTCGTCGGCGCGCAGGACACCGCGACCCCCGGCACGGTGCACCTGCTCGGCGTGCCGGTGGGGTGGCGCGAGTAGCCAGCGACCCTCACGTCGCTAAGCTGGCCCGATGCTGGTGTTGACGCGCAAGGTCGGGGAGCGGATCCTCATCGGTGACGACATCGTCATCACCGTCCTCGACTCCCGGGGCGAGGGCGTGCGCATCGGCATCGACGCCCCCCGCGGCGTGAAGATCCAGCGCGAGGAGGTCGTCCAGGCGGTCTCCGAGGCCAACGTCGCGGCGGCCGCGGCCCCCGACGACGCCGAGGCCCGCCTCCGCGCCGCGCTCGGCGCCCCCGCGCCCCGCGCCGACCAGTAGCCGCCGCGCGCTCGGCGCGCCCGCGCCCGCGCCGACCAGTAGGCCCGCTGCCCCCGCCCGCGCCCGCTCGGCCCGCGAGACACCACGTTCTCGCACCGGAACCCCGCCGCGGCGTGGTTCCCGTGCGAAGACGTGGTGCCTCGCCGTGACGGACGGTCAGCGCGCCCCGAACACGCTCCGCGACGGCTCGGGCGACGGCACCGCCGTCGCGTCGGTGACCACGGGGGCGCCGGCGACGAAGTCGCGCAGCTCGCGGCCGTGCACGACCTTGGCCGGCAGCGGGTCCGACGAGTAGAGCCGCGGCATGCGGTCGGTCGGCAGCGGCGACGGCGAGCCGATCAGCACGACGTTCCCGAACCGCCGGCCCTTGAGGGTCGCCGGGTCGGCGACGGCGGCGACGTGGTCGAAGACGGTCGAGAGCGTCGACGCCTGGCCGCGGGCGAAGGCGAGCCCGGCCCCGTCGGCGGAGTTGACGATCAGCATGCCGGTGGGGGAGAGGAACTCCGCCGCGGCCGAGTAGAACTCGAGCGAGGTCACGTGGGCGGGGATGCGCGAGCCGCCGAAGACGTCGACGACGAGCAGGTCGACCGTGCCGCGCAGGCCGGCCGGCAGCTTCAGCATCACCTCGCGGGCGTCGCCGTAGCGGACCCTGATGGAGGCGCCCCTCGGCAGCGGCAGCTTCTCGCGCACCAGCGCCACGAGGTCCGCCTCGAGCTCGACCACCTGCTGTCGCGACCCCGGGCGGGTGGCCTCCACGTAGCGGGGCAGCGTCAGCGCGCCGGCTCCGAGGTGCAGCGCCGTGACCGGCCCCTCGGGCAGCAGGTCGATGGCGTGGCCGATGCGCCGCACGTACTCGAAGGCGAGGTGGGTGGGGTCGTCGAGGTCGACGTGCGACTGCGGGGTGCCGTCGACGACGAGCGTGAACGCGCCGGGTCGGTGGCGGTCCTCGTCGACGCGGGCGAGGCCGGCGCCGATGGTGATCTCGCCGGAGGGGTCGTCGTGCGCAGCAGCCATGTGGCCCAGCTTCCCACCCCTCGGGGGCGGGAACACACGGGCCGCTCCCGCGTTATACCGAAGGTTCCGCTGAGAGTCAACGACAGGGCTTGCCAGGCGTGTCCCGGCTGCATAGTATTGACCTTTGCGCTCCCCGTGCGTCCCGTCGTCATATTGCGGTCGACGACGCACCTCGAGACGGCCTCCGAATATCGCGGCGGGGGCGCGTCCGGTCGTCGGAACGGGCTGGTCCTCGGACTGTACGCCCCGACGGCTCCGGGAGGGCCGTTCAACCACTCACTCATACTGTCCGACAGTGATGACCCGACGGGGTCCACGGAGGTTACTTCCTTGGCTGCTGCGAACACCGCAAACACCAACTCACCCAAGAACGGCCGTGGCGCATCGCGCCTCTCGTTCGCCAAGATCACCGACACGCTGACGGTCCCCGACCTCCTGGCGCTCCAGACCGAGAGCTTCGACTGGCTCGTCGGCAACGACATCTGGAAGCAGCGCCTTGCCGAGGCCACCGAGCAGGGTCGCACCGACCTCGCCCTCCACTCCGGCCTGGAGGAGATCTTCGAGGAGATCTCCCCGATCGAGGACCTCGGCGAGACGATGCAGCTGTCGTTCACCGCGCCCGAGCTCGAAGACCCCAAGTACTCGATCGACGAGTGCAAGGAGCGCGGCAAGACCTACGCCGCCCCCCTCTACGTCAACGCCGAGTTCATGAACCACCTCACGGGTGAGATCAAGACGCAGACCGTGTTCATGGGCGACTTCCCGCTCATGACCGAGCGCGGCACGTTCATCATCAACGGCACCGAGCGCGTCGTCGTGTCGCAGCTGGTCCGCAGCCCCGGCGTCTACTTCGAGCGCGCCTCCGACAAGACCTCCGACAAGGACATCTACTCGGCCCGCGTCATCCCGAGCCGCGGTGCCTGGCTCGAGTTCGAGATCGACAAGCGCGACCAGGTCGGCGTCCGCATCGACCGCAAGCGCAAGCAGAGCGTCACCGTCTTCCTCAAGGCCCTCGGCCTGACGAGCGAAGAGATCACGGAGAAGTTCAAGGGCTTCGCGTCCATCGAGGCCACCCTCGAGAAGGACGCCATCCTCACGAAGGAAGAGGCCCTCAAGGACATCTACCGCAAGCTCCGTCCCGGCGAGCAGGTCGCGGCCGAGGCCGCGCGTGCGCTCCTCGACAACTTCTACTTCAACCCGAAGCGCTACGACCTGGCGAAGGTGGGTCGCTACAAGATCAACCGCAAGCTCGGCATCGACGCGCCCCTCGGCGACTCGGTCCTGACCGTCGACGACATCGTCGCGACGATCAAGTACCTCGTCTCGCTGCACGCCGAGGAGAAGACGATCGACGGCACGCGCGACGGCAACGCCGTCGAGCTCCGCCTCGACGTCGACGACATCGACCACTTCGGCAACCGTCGCATCCGCGCGGTCGGCGAGCTGATCCAGAACCAGGTCCGCACCGGTCTCTCCCGCATGGAGCGCGTCGTCCGCGAGCGCATGACCACTCAAGACATCGAAGCGATCACCCCGCAGACCCTGATCAACGTGCGCCCCGTCGTCGCCGCGATCAAGGAGTTCTTCGGCACCTCGCAGCTGTCGCAGTTCATGGACCAGAACAACCCGCTCTCGGGCCTGACGCACAAGCGTCGCCTCTCGGCCCTCGGGCCGGGCGGTCTCTCCCGTGAGCGCGCCGGCGTCGAGGTGCGAGACGTGCACCCCTCGCACTACGGCCGCATGTGCCCGATCGAGACCCCGGAAGGCCCGAACATCGGCCTGATCGGCTCGCTCGCCTCGTTCGCGCGCATCAACTCGTTCGGCTTCATCGAGACCCCCTACCGCCGGGTCGAGGCCGGTCACGTCACCGCGACGATCGACTACCTCACCGCGTCGGAGGAGGACGACTACGTCGTCGCCCAGGCGAACGCCCCCCTCACCGACGGCTTCGACTTCGTCGACGACAAGGTGCTCGTCCGCAAGAAGGGCGGCGAGGTGGAGCTCGTCGCCAAGGACGAGGTCGACTACATGGACGTCTCGCCGCGCCAGATGGTGTCGGTCGCGACCTCGCTCATCCCGTTCCTCGAGCACGACGACGCGAACCGCGCCCTCATGGGCGCCAACATGCAGCGCCAGGCCGTCCCGCTGGTCCGCAGCGAGAGCCCCCTGGTCGGCACCGGCATGGAGGGCTACACCGCGATCGACGCCGGTGACGTCGTCACCGCCGACGCCGCGGGCGTCGTCACCGAGGTCTCGGCCGACGTGGTCGTGGTCCAGCTCGACGAGGGCGGCACGCAGGAGTACTACCTGCGCAAGTTCGACCGCTCGAACCAGGGCGCCAGCTACAACCACCGCGTGATCGTCGACGCCGGTCAGCGCATCGAGGTCGGCGAGGTCATCGCCGACGGCCCGGCGACGGAGAACGGCGAGCTCGCGCTCGGCAAGAACCTCCTCGTCGCGTTCATGCCGTGGGAGGGCTACAACTACGAGGACGCGATGATCCTGTCGCAGAACCTCATCAAGGACGACACGCTCTCCTCGATCCACATCGAGGAGTACGAGGTCGACGCCCGCGACACGAAGCTCGGCAAGGAGGAGATCACCCGTGACCTCCCCAACGTCAGCCCGGACCTGCTGGCCGACCTCGACGAGCGCGGCATCATCCGCATCGGCGCCGAGGTCCGCCCCGGCGACATCCTCGTGGGCAAGGTCACGCCGAAGGGCGAGACCGAGCTCAGCGCCGAGGAGCGCCTGCTGCGCGCGATCTTCAACGAGAAGAGCCGTGAGGTCCGCGACACGTCCCTGAAGGTGCCCCACGGCGAGCAGGGAACGGTCATCGGCGTCAAGGTCTTCGACTCGCAGGACGGCGACGACGAGCTCGGCTCGGGCGTCAACCAGCGCGTGGTCGTGTTCATCGCCCAGAAGCGCAAGATCACCGCGGGCGACAAGCTCGCCGGCCGCCACGGCAACAAGGGCGTCATCTCGACGATCCTCCCCGTGGAGGACATGCCCTTCCTCGAGGACGGCACGCCGGTCGACATCATCCTCAACCCGCTCGGCGTCCCCGGTCGAATGAACTTCGGCCAGGTGCTCGAGATCCACCTCGGGTGGATCGCCGCGCAGGGCTGGAACGTCGAGGGCGTCCAGGAGTGGGCCAAGAACCTGCCCCCGGAGGCGCTCAGCGCCGCTCCCGGCACCAAGGTCGCCACCCCGGTGTTCGACGGCGCCGCGGAGCGCGAGATCGAGGGCCTCCTCGACTCGACCCTGCCGACCCGTGACGGCGACCGCCTGATCGGCTCGTCCGGCAAGGCGCGCCTGTTCGACGGTCGTTCGGGTGAGCCGTTCCCGAACCCCATCTCGGTCGGGTACATGTACATCCTGAAGCTGCACCACCTCGTCGACGACAAGATCCACGCTCGGTCGACGGGCCCCTACTCGATGATCACGCAGCAGCCGCTGGGTGGTAAGGCGCAGTTCGGCGGACAGCGCTTCGGAGAGATGGAGGTGTGGGCCCTCGAGGCCTACGGCGCCGCGTACGCGCTGCAGGAGCTCCTGACGATCAAGTCCGACGACATCCTCGGCCGCGTGAAGGTCTACGAGGCGATCGTCAAGGGCGAGAACATCCAGGAGCCCGGCATCCCGGAGAGCTTCAAGGTCCTCATCAAGGAGATGCAGTCGCTCTGCCTGAACGTCGAGGTCCTCTCGGCCGACGGCCAGACGGTCAGCCTGCGCGACACGGACGACGAGGTCTTCCGTGCCGCCGAAGAGCTCGGCATCAACATCTCCTCGCGCTTCGAGTCGTCGAACGTCGACGAAATCTGAGCCCCCTCCCACAACGACACGTCGAATCTTTCTGACAAGGGACTGAATTTTGATCGAAGCAACAACTTTCGATGAGCTGCGGATCGGCCTCGCGACGGCCGACAACATCCGTGCTTGGTCGCACGGTGAGGTCAAGAAGCCGGAGACCATCAACTACCGCACGCTGAAGCCCGAGAAGGACGGCCTCTTCGGAGAGCAGATCTTCGGGCCGTCGCGTGACTGGGAGTGCGCCTGCGGCAAGTACAAGCGAGTCCGCTTCAAGGGCATCGTCTGTGAGCGCTGCGGCGTCGAGGTCACGAAGTCGTCGGTGCGCCGTGAGCGCATGGGCCACATCGAGCTCGCGGCCCCCGTCACGCACATCTGGTACTTCAAGGGCGTGCCCTCGCGCCTCGGCTACCTGCTCGACATGGCCCCGAAGGACCTCGAGAAGGTCATCTACTTCGCGGCCTACATGGTGATCTCGATCGACGAGGAGGGCCGTCACGCCGACATGCCCGGCCTCGAGAACGAGCTCCGCCTCGAGATCAAGCAGCTCGAGTCGCAGCGCGACACGCGCATCGCCGACCGCCTCAAGAAGCTCGAGGACGACCTCGCGGTGCTCGAGGAGGAGGGCGCCAAGAGCGACCAGAAGCGTCGCGCGAAGGACGTCGCCGAGAAGGAGATGGGCCAGACCCGCAAGGCCTTCGACGAGGACATCAACCGCCTCGAGCGCGTGTGGGAGGACTTCCGCACCCTCAAGGTCGGCGACCTCAAGCCCGAGGACGCCGTCTTCCACGAGCTCCAGGACCGCTTCGGCATGTACTTCGAGGCCCACATGGGCGCCGAGGCCATCAAGAAGCGCCTCGAGGCCTTCGACCTCGCGACCGAGGCCGAGAACCTGCACCTGCAGATCTCGGAGGGCAAGGGCCAGAAGAAGATCCGCGCGATCAAGCGACTGCGCGTCGTCTCCTCCTTCCTCGCCACCGGCAACTCGCCGGCCGCGATGGTGCTCGACGTCGTCCCGGTCATCCCGCCGGAGCTGCGCCCGATGGTGCAGCTCGACGGTGGCCGCTTCGCGACCAGCGACCTGAACGACCTGTACCGCCGCGTCATCAACCGCAACAACCGCCTCCGTCGACTCCTCGACCTCGGTGCCCCCGAGATCATCGTCAACAACGAGAAGCGGATGCTGCAGGAGGCCGTCGACGCACTGTTCGACAACGGCCGTCGCGGTCGTCCCGTCACCGGCACCGGCAACCGCGCCCTGAAGTCCCTGAGCGACATGCTCAAGGGAAAGCAGGGTCGCTTCCGCCAGAACCTGCTCGGCAAGCGCGTCGACTACTCGGGCCGTTCGGTCATCATCGTCGGCCCGACGCTGAAGCTGCACCAGTGCGGTCTGCCCAAGCAGATGGCGCTCGAGCTGTTCAAGCCGTTCGTCATCAAACGCCTGATCGACCTGAGCCACGCTCAGAACATCAAGTCGGCCAAGCGCATGGTCGAGCGTTCGCGCCCGCAGGTGTGGGACGTGCTCGAGGAGATCATCCGCGAGCGCCCCGTGCTGCTGAACCGCGCGCCCACCCTGCACCGTCTCGGCATCCAGGCCTTCGAGCCCCAGCTGGTCGAGGGCAAGGCCATCCAGCTGCACCCGCTCGTCTGCGCGGCGTTCAACGCCGACTTCGACGGCGACCAGATGGCCGTGCACCTGCCGCTGTCCGTCGAGGCCCAGGCCGAGGCGCGCATCCTGATGCTCGCGTCGAACAACATCCTGAAGCCGTCCGACGGCCGTCCGGTGACCCTGCCCGCCCAGGACATGATCATCGGCCTGCACTACCTGACGACGGTCACCGAGGGCGCCACCGGCGAAGGCCGTGCCTTCTCGTCGGTGTCCGAGGCGATCCTCGCCAAGGACCAGGGCTCGCTCGACCTCAACGCGATGGTCAAGATCCGCATGAACGGCGTGCACTTCGCCGAGGGCGAGGGGCCCGAGGGCTACGAGGTCGGCCAGGACATCCTGCTCGACACGACCCTCGGCCGTGCGCTCTTCAACGAGAACCTGCCGGCGGACTACCCGTTCGTGCAGCAGGTGACCGACAAGGGCATGCTCTCGACGATCGTCAACGACCTCGCCGAGCGCTACCCGAAGGTCGCCGTCGCGGCGGCCCTCGACAACATCAAGGACGCGGGCTTCTACTGGGCCTCGCGCTCCGGTGTCACGGTCGCGCTCTCCGACGTCCTCACGCCTCCGCGCAAGCCGGAGATCGTGGCGGGCTACGAGAAGCAGGCCGCGGCGGTGCAGGCCGAGTTCGACAAGGGCCTCATCTCCGACGCCGAGCGTCGTGCCGACCTGATCAAGATCTGGACGGAGGCCACGAACGAGGTCGCCGCCGAGATGCGGTCGAACTTCCCGGTCGACAACACGATCAACCGCATGGTCACCTCGGGTGCTCGTGGTAACTGGCTGCAGGTGCGCAACATCGCCGGCATGCGAGGCCTCGTGAACAACCCGAAGGGCGACATCATCCCCCGCCCGATCATCTCGTCGTACCGCGAGGGCCTGTCGGTGGCCGAGTACTTCATCGCGACGCACGGTGCCCGCAAGGGACTGGCCGACACGGCCCTCCGTACGGCCGACTCGGGGTACCTGACCCGTCGACTCGTCGACGTGTCGCAGGACGTCATCATCCGTGAGGACGACTGCGGCACCTCGCGCGGTCTCGAGCTGCCGATCGCCGCTCCCGACGCCGACGGCGTCATGGTGCGCGACGCCACGGTCGAGAACACGGTCTACGCCCGGTCGCTCGCGGCCGCCGCGGTCGACCCGCAGGGCACCGTCGTGGCCGAGGCCGGTGCGGACGTCGGCGACGTCCTCATCGACCAGCTGGTCGCCGCGGGCGTCGAGTCGATCAAGGTCCGCTCCGTGCTGACCTGTGAGGCCGCCGTCGGCGTCTGCGCCCAGTGCTACGGCCGTTCGCTGGCCACCGGCAACCTGGTCGACATCGGCGAGGCCGTCGGCATCATCGCGGCCCAGTCGATCGGTGAGCCCGGCACGCAGCTGACGATGCGCACCTTCCACACCGGTGGTTCGGCCTCGGCCGACGACATCACGCAGGGCCTCCCCCGCGTGACGGAGCTGTTCGAGGCGCGCACCCCCAAGGGCGCGTCCCCGATCGCCGACGGCGCGGGTCGCATCACGATCGAGGACACCGACAAGGCCCGCCGTGTCATCCTCAACCTCGACAACGGCGACGAGCCGGTGATCTACCCGGTGCTCAAGCGCTCGACCCTCCTCGTGGAGGACGGTCAGCACGTCGAGCTCGGTGCCCAGATCATCGCCGGTGCGGTCGACCCGAAGGAGGTCCTGCGAGTCAAGGGCGTCCGTGCGGTGCAGCAGCACCTCGTCGGTGGCGTCCAGGACGTCTACCGCTCGCAGGGCGTGCCGATCCACGACAAGCACATCGAGGTCATCGTCCGTCAGATGCTCCGCAAGGTCACCGTCGTCGACCACGGCGACACCGACCTGCTCCCCGGCGAGCTGGTCGACCGGTCGAAGTACAACGAGATCAACCGCGGTGCGCTCACCGAGGGCAAGCGCACGGCGTCGGCTCGCCAGGAGGTCATGGGCATCACCAAGGCCTCCCTCGCGACCGAGTCGTGGCTGTCCGCCGCGTCCTTCCAGGAGACGACCCGCGTGCTCACGCAGGCCGCCATGGAGGGCAAGAGCGACCCGCTGGTCGGCCTCAAGGAGAACGTGATCATCGGAAAGCTCATCCCCGCGGGCACCGGCCTGTCGCGCTACCGCGACGTGTCGGTCGAGGCGACGGAGGAGGCGAAGGCCGAGCGGTACCCCAACCGCGTCTTCACCGACGACGCGTCGTTCAACGAGGCTGACCTCAGCTTCGTCGACTTCGACTCGTTCTCGTCGGACGACTTCACGCCCGGCACCTACAACTGAGCACCCCCGGGGAGGCGCGGTGAGGGTCTGACCTGACCCCCGCCTCCCCAGGAGGCCCAGCACCACGAAGGGCCCCGGCTCTCGCACCTGCGAGAGCCGGGGCCCTTCGTCGTGCCCGCGCCTACGCTCGGTGGGGTGCAGTTCGAGCAGGCCCTCACCGACGACGTCACCCTGAGGGAGGCGCGGGTCGGCGACGCCGCGTCGCTGGCGGCCGCGCAGGCGCGCAACCGCGACCACCTCGCCCCCTGGGACCCTGCTCGCCCGGCCTCGTTCTTCGAGCCGGCCGGCCAGCTCGCCCTGCTGACGGCACGGATCGCGGCGGCGGACTCGGGGGAGGCCCTGCCCCTCCACCTCGTCGAGCGAGGCCCCGACGGCGACCGCGTCGTCGGCGGCATCTCGCTGAACCACATCGTCCGTGGCCCGGTCCAGGCCGCCTCGGTCGGCTACTGGGTCGACCGGGAGCGGACGGGCCGGGGCCTCGCCCGGGCGGCCGTGGCGGTCGTGGCCGACCTCGCCGCGACGCGCCTGCGGCTGCACCGCCTCGAGGCGAGCGCCCTGCCGCACAACGTGCCCTCCCGGCGCGTGCTCGAGGCGTCGGGGTTCACGCTGATCGGCACAGCGCCGAGCTACCTCCGGATCGCCGGGCGGTGGCAGGACCACGTGCTGTACCAGCGCGTCCTCGGGTAGCCGGCCCGCGCCTCCCGAGGCCCGCCCGCCCGGGCGACGGGTGACGCCCTGTGCCCCCTTGCGGGGGCACCCGCTCTGGGACGTGCCCCCGAGGGCCGCTCGCCTTAGCGTGGACACCGCTCGGACTCCCGACCCGGGCGACCGTGCCGACGCGATCCCGACCACCCGCGGCGGCTGTACCGAGGAGGTACGTCCCGTGGCTTCCATGACCGAGATCCTGATCCTGCACGGCCTGCTGCCCATGGAGTACCTCGACCGCGTCGGTCGTCGCTCCACCGACGAGGAGGCCTCCATCCGCGAGCTCCTGTCGCAGGGCGTCGTGACCACCTCGCAGGTGGCCCGCGCGCGTGCGCAGGCCGCCGGCATGGACTTCGTCGAGCTGATCGACTACCCCGTCGACCGCGCCGCCGTCACGATGGTGCCCGCGGCCGTCTGTCGCCGCCACAGCGTGCTGCCCATCGGCGTGCGCGACGGCGGCCTGCTGCTCGCGATGGCCGACCCGGGCGACGTCTTCGCCATCGACGACGTGCGCGCCGGCCTCCGCATCGGCGTCGACCCCGTGGTCGCCGAGAAGGGCGACCTGCTCGCCGCGATCGACCGCTACCTCCGCGCCGACGACGAGCTCAACGACCTCACGAGCACGCTCGAGGAGGAGAAAGCGCAGGAGGCGGCGGCCGACATCACCGACGGCCCCGACGACGACGTGCCCATCGTGCGCTTCGTCAACCTGCTCGTGAGCCAGGCGATCACCGACCACGCCTCCGACATCCACATCGAGCCGAGCGAGACCGACGTCCGGATCCGCTACCGCATCGACGGCGTGCTTCACGAGATGCAGCCGGCCCCGAAGGCCATCCAGAACGGCGTCATCTCGCGCCTCAAGATCATGAGCGAGATCGACATCGCCGAGCGCCGCAAGCCGCAGGACGGCCGCATGTCGGTCCGCCACGGCGGCCGTCAGATCGACCTCCGCGTCGCGACGCTGCCCACGGTGTGGGGCGAGAAGGTCGTCATGCGGATCCTCGACAACTCGAACACGTCGATGAGCCTCCGCGACCTCAACCTGCTCGAGCGCAACTTCGACGTCTACGCGGCGTCGTACTCGAAGCCGTACGGCATGATCCTCGTCACGGGCCCCACCGGCTCGGGCAAGTCGACCACGCTCTACACGACGCTCAACGCCGTCGCCCGCCCCGAGATCAACGTCATCACGGTCGAGGACCCGGTCGAGTACCGCATGCGCGGCATCAACCAGGTGCAGGTCAACCCGAAGGCCGGCCTCACGTTCGCGAGCGCGCTGCGCAGCATCCTCCGCTCCGACCCCGACGTCGTCCTGCTCGGCGAGATCCGCGACCACGAGACCGCGCAGATCGCCATCGAGGCGTCGTTGACCGGCCACCTCGTGCTCAGCACGCTGCACACGAACGACGCCCCGAGCGCCATCACGCGACTCACCGAGATGGGCATCGAGCCCTTCCTCGTCGGCAGCGCCATCGACTGCGTCGTGGCCCAGCGCCTCGCGCGGCGCCTCTGCGACCGCTGCAAGCAGCCCACGAACTACTCCCCGCGGCAGCTCGCCGCGCTGAAGTTCGAGCTGCGCGACGGCGAGGACCCGACGGTCTTCCAGCCCGTCGGCTGCCAGCAGTGCTCCAACACGGGCTACCGCGGGCGCATCGCCCTGCACGAGGTGATGAGCGTCTCGGAGGAGATCGAGCGCCTCGCCGTGACCCGCGCCTCGAGCGCCGAGATCGGCCGCACCGCCCGCGAGCAGGGCATGCTCACGCTCCGCCAGGACGGCTGGGAGAAGGCGAAGCTCGGCCTCACCAGCGTCGAGGAGATCCTGCGGGTGGTCGCGTGACCCGGCCCCGCGCCTCCTCCGCCCCTGCCCCGGCCCCCGCCGGGGCTGCGGCACCTGCTCCCGCGACGCGCGTCGTCGCCCCCGAGACCCGATCCGCCACCACCACCCCGGAGGCCGCCGCATGAGCGTCTACGAGATCCCCGACGAGCCCCACGCCGCCGACGGGTGGGCCCCCGGCCGACCCGGCCGCGAGGTCAGCACCGACACGCCCGCGACGTCGTGGGAGCCGCCCGCGCCGGTGACGCTCGTGCCCGCCTCGCCCCCCGTCGACCCGACGAAGCACGTCTACGCGCTCGAGGGCGACCAGGAGGCGGTGCTGGGCTGGACCCCGACGCCCGCGCCCTCGAGCCGGCGGGCCGCGCGCCTCGCCGAGGCCCTCGGCGCGGCGGTCGCGTCCGCCGCGGCCGAGGTCGGCAGCGGTCGCGCCCCGTCGTCGCCGGCCGTCGCGGGGCTCACGCGCGCCCCGGCCACGCCGAGCTGGAGCGACCCGCGCTTCGACGCGATCGCGGACATGGCCGACGAGCCGGCCGTGGCGGTCGCGCCGGTGTCGGTCGCGCCCGTGGCCGTCGCCCCGGTGGCCGTCGCGGAGCCGACTGCCGCTCCGGCCGCTGCTCCGGCCCCGGCGCCCGTCATGCACGCCTCCGCCTCCGCCTCCGCCCCCGTGCCCGTGACGCCTCCCGCCGCCCGCCCCGTGCTCCCCGCGGCGGCCACCGTGGCGCCGCCCCAGCCGCAGCACGCCGCCCCCGTCGCCTCGCCCGCGACTCCGGTCACGGCCGCCCTGCCCTTCGTCTCCGCGACCGACCTCGGCATCGAGCTGCACGAGCACGCCCGCACCACGGCGCACCCCGGTCTCGTCGCCGCCCTGATCGAGGTCGTGCAGCGCGGAGCCTCCGACCTCCACGTCACGGTCGACGCCGCTCCCACGCTGCGCGTGGACGGCTCCCTGCAGCCGACGCACACCTCGCCCGAGCCGTGGGACGCCGAGACGGTCGCCTCGGCCCTCGCGAGCCTGCTCACGCCCGAGCAGCAGGAGCGCTTCGACGACGAGCTCGAGCTCGACTTCGCCTGGTCGCTCTCCGACGAGTCGCGCTTCCGCGTGAACTTCTACCAGCAGCGCGGCTCGCTCGGGGCGGCGTTCCGCCTCATCCCGACCGAGATCAAGCCGCTGCACGAGCTGGGCGTGCCCGAGTCGGTGTCGACCTTCGCGAAGCTGCCCCGCGGCCTCGTGCTCGTCACGGGCCCCACGGGCTCCGGCAAGTCGACCACCCTCGCCGCGCTGATCGACCTGGTGAACCGCACCCGGGCCGACCACATCGTCACGGTCGAGGACCCGATCGAGTTCATGCACCAGCACAAGCGCTCGCTGGTGAACCAGCGCGAGGTCGGGCACGACACCCACAGCTTCGCCGCCGCCCTCAAGCACGTGCTGCGCCAGGACCCGGACGTGATCCTGATCGGCGAGCTCCGCGACCTCGAGACCATCTCGGTGGCGCTCACGGCCGCCGAGACCGGGCACCTCGTCTTCGCGACGCTGCACACGCAGAGCGCCGCGCAGACGATCGACCGCGTGATCGACGTCTTCCCGCCGCACCAGCAGGACCAGGTGCGCACCCAGCTGGCCTCGACGCTCCGCGGCGTCGTCTGCCAGACCCTGCTGCCCAAGGCGAGCGGCCGCGGCCGGGTCGTCGCGACGGAGATCATGATGATGACGCCGGCCATCGGCAACCTCGTGCGCGAGGGCAAGACCTACCAGATCGCCTCGTCGATGCAGGCGGGCCGTGACCTCGGCATGCACACCATGGACCAGAAGCTCGCCGACCTCGTCAACACGGGCGTGGTGACGCACAAGGCCGCGATGGAGAAGGTGCACGACCGCGAGGGCTTCGACCGTCTCGTCACGCGCGTCATCAACAAGAGCGAGTCGCAGGGCCTCGACAGCGGCATCGACTTCGGCGACGCCTTCTCGCGGGGCGACGCCTGATGGCCGGCGCGGTCGCCTACGCCTACAAGGGGCGCGACACGGCGGGCAAGGTCGTCAAGGGCAAGGTCGACGCCTCGAGCGAGGGCGCGGTCATCACGCGCCTGCGCACGATGGGCGTGCAGCCGATCTCGATCTCGGAGGCGGCGGCCGGCACTGGCCTGCAGCGCGAGGTGTCGATCCCGGGCCTCGGCGACAAGGCCGTGAAGATGAAGGACATCGCGGTCATGTCGCGCCAGATGGCGACCATGATCGGGTCGGGCCTGTCGCTGCTGCGCACCCTGACCATCCTCGCCGACCAGGTCGAGAGCAAGCGCCTGGCGAAGATCATGGGGGAGGTGCGTGACGACGTCGAGACGGGGGTCTCGTTCTCCGACGCGGTCGGCAAGCACGACAAGGACTTCCCGCCCCTGATGATCAACATGATCAAGGCGGGCGAGGTCGGCGGGTTCCTCGACAAGGCGCTGGAGTCGACGGCCGAGAACTTCGAGAAGGAGGTCGCCCTCCGCGGCACGATCAAGTCGGCGATGACCTACCCGGTCGTCGTGCTCGTGATGTCGCTCGTCGCCGTGGTCGTGATGCTGCTCTTCATCGTCCCGATCTTCCAGGACATGTTCACGAACCTGGGCGGCAAGCTGCCGCTGCCGACGATGATGCTCGTCTACGCGTCGCAGGCGATGCCGTACGTGGTGCCCGTCGCCCTGGTGCTCGGCATCGTGTTCTCGATCTGGTGGCGCACGAACAAGAACAGCGTCAAGGTGCGCTCGCGCCTCGACCCGCTGAAGCTCAAGCTGCCGGTCTTCGGCGTGCTGCTGCGCAAGATCGCGATCGCGCGCTTCGCCCGCAACTTCTCGAACATGATCGGCGCCGGCGTGCCCATCCTCACCGCGCTGCGGATCGTGGGCGAGGTCTCGGGCAACTACGTGCTCGAGGAGGCGCTGGTCGAGGTCGCGGAGTCGGTCCGGCAGGGCGAGTCCATCGCCGGCCCGCTCACCGCCTCCGGCGTCTTCCCGTCGATGGTGACCCAGATGATCGCGGTGGGGGAGGACAGCGGCTCGCTGCAGACCATGCTCGAGAAGGTCGCGGACTTCTACGACCAGGAGGTCAAGTCGACCACCGAGTCGCTCACCGCGCTGATCGAGCCGCTGCTGATCGCCTTCCTCGGCGTCGTGGTGGGCGGCATGATCGTCGCGCTCTACCTGCCGATCTTCCAGATCACCTCGCTGATCAAGTAGCGCTCGACCCGCCCTGCCCCGGACCCCCTCCGGGCGACAGCTGTCGCCCGGAGGGGGTCTTCCGCGTGTGTGCCCCGTACGGGTGTGATCGAGGCGTGACCAGGGGTTCTGTCCCGTTCGGGGGAGCCCCGGACTGGGGCCGTGTCGCAGGGCATAACCCCCCGTCCAAGGGATTCCGGGGGCCGCGGCCCGCTGGCAGCATCGTTCCCGGCGGTGATCAGTGACCGCTGCCGATCACTCCCCCTGCACCCCGTACCCGGAATGGACTCCCTCATGTACTTCGCGCTCATGGGCAAGCTCAACGCTCGCCGCCAGAACCTCGCCGCCGACAAGGACAAGGGCTTCACGCTCATCGAGCTCCTCGTCGTCGTGATCATCATCGGCATCCTCGCCGCCATCGCCATCCCGGTGTACCTCGGCGTGCAGAACAACGCCCGTGACGCCTCCGTGAAGAGCGACCTCTCGAACGCCAAGACCGCGGTCATCGGTTTCCAGACCGACACCGGCAACCTGCCGACCGCCCTCGACGCCAGCCTCGCCAAGTACGGCTACACCGTCAGCGCGGACAACACCCTCGGCTTCCAGAAGGCGCCCACCGCGGGCACGACCACCTTCTGCATCAACGGAACGGGCAAGACCGGCAAGGCCTTCAGCATCACCGACGCTGCAGCAGTCGTCGAAGGCGCCTGCAAGTAGCAACCCCTCGCCTCGGGGGGAGGGCGCCCACCCTCCCCCCGAGACATCCCTCCGCAACTCCACCCCTGACCCGACCGGGAGGTGACCCACCATGCTCCAGCTCCTCAGCGACCGGCTGCGGCCCGCCGACCCGGCCGACCGCGACGCCGGCCTCTCGATCGTCGAGGTGGTCGTCGCCCTCCTGGTCTTCGCGGTCATCACCGTCGGCTCCGTCGTCGCCGTGGGCCTGACCCTCTCGATCACCAGCGACAACCGCAGCCGCGAGGTCGCGACGAACCTCGCCTCCGAGGCCGTCGACGTCGCCCGCGGCGTCGCGGACGTCATCCAGGTGACCTCGGCCACCACCACGAAGGACGTCGGCGGCGTCACCTACAAGGTCGCACAGACCGCCGCCTGGCAGACCACCACCGGCGTCGACGCGACGTGCACCCCGGCCGCCGCGACCGGCAACGGCTCGCTGTTCTACAAGCGCCTGCAGGTGGCCGTGACCTGGACCGGCATGCGGAGCCCCGACTCCCCGGTGACGAGCGACACGATCCTCGCCCCGAACAGCCGCCTCAACGACCAGGACACGGGCACGATCCTCATCGGCGTCAAGGACTCCCAGGGCGCGGCCGTGCCGGGCCTGGTGGTCACCGTCGAGCCCGACACCGGGTCGTCGACGCCCGGCAAGGCCCTCACCGCCGCCTCGAAGCCCGCCGCCACGAACGCTGACGGCTGCGCCGTCGCGATCAAGATCCTGCCCGGCGCGTACAAGGTGACCATCTCGCGCTCCGACGCGGCCCCGTGGCGTGACGCGTCGCAGGCCGCCGCTCCGGTCAAGACCGTCGTCGTCGCGAAGGGCGACTCGGCCCCCGTGCCGTTCACCTACGAGCTCGGCGACGACTACGCGATCAAGTACGCGGCGAACTACACCGGCGGCACCGTGCTGCTGCCGGACAACCTCAAGACCACCGTGCTCGGCGGCCCGTCGCCGACCACCACGTCGGGCACCCCCGCCGACGTCTGGCTCTACCCCCTCGCCACCGGCTACCGCATGGTGGCCGGCGACTTCCGCCCGACCGGCACCGCCGGCGGCAGCTGCCTCTCGCCCGATCCCTCGCTCTGGCCGGCCAACGCCGCGGGCAAGACGGCTCCGGTGCAGCCCTTCGTGGCGGCCTCCGACAAGAAGGCGAGCTACTCGCTGCCCATGGGCGTCACCACGATCAAGCTCGCCGACGGCAACGACAAGGTCGTCCGTGCCGTCTCGACCGCCGCCCTCAACGGCGACCCCGGCTGCGCGGTCCCGCAGTCCTACGAGTTCACCGTCAAGGGCAAGACGTCGGCCAACGAGGTCACCCTGGCCCTGCCCTACGGCACCTGGGCGATCACCTCGGGCAACAGCACCACGTCGACCTTCCGCGGCGTGACCCTCAGCGGCCTGATCGGCACGATCCTCGGCACGATCTTCGGGGGCGGCGGCGCCGGCACCAACGTCGTGAGCCTCGACCCGAGGCCCGCCTCGTGACCGCGCTGCGCGCGTTGCTCGCCCGTCGTCGCGACGACGCGGGCGTGAGCCTCGCCGAGCTGCTCGTCGCGATGATGGTCTTCGGCATCGTCATCACCGTGGTGTCGACGACTTTCGTCTCGCTCGCCAAGGCGACCAGCCAGGCCCGCTCGATCGACCTCAACACCCGCGTCGCGTCGACCGGGCTCGCCGACCTCACCCGCACGATCCGCGCCGCGCGCACCATCCCCGTGCCCGGCGGCACCGAGACGCCCTCGTTCAGCGTCGCCAGCACCGAGGCGCTGACCCTGACCACCGCCGTCAACACCGCCGACTCGGTCGCGACCGTGCCCCGCAAGGTGTCGTTCACCGTCCAGTCCGACCGCAGCCTGGTCGAGACGACCGTCGTCGGCACCTCCGCCGCCGACTACTGGACCTTCACCGCGACCGCGACGAAGCGCGTCATCGGCGGCTCGGTGCTCAGCACGGCCGCCTCGGGCACGCCCCTCTTCAGCTACGTCGACTTCAGCGGCAAGCAGCTCGTGCCCGACGCCTCCGGCGCCCTCACCGCGACGCAGATGTCGTCCATCGCGGCCGTCCGCATCAGCCTCGCGGTCGACCGCGCGGGCGCCCGCACCGCCCAGACCGTGACGCTGCAGAACACCGTCTCGCTCTCGAACCTCCTCGGGGGGGCCGTCTCGTGATCCGACTCCGCCGCACGCTCGGCCTCGATCGGCTCGACCGCCTCCGCGACGACCGGGGCATGGCCATGGCCATCACCCTGATCTTCGGCATGGTACTGATCATCATGGCGGCGACCGCCCTCACCGTGGCGACGAGCGGCCTGAAGAAGGCCGACACCGACCAGGACTGGAACGCCGCGCTCTCCGCCGCCTACGCGGGCGTCGAGGAGTACCAGGCGCGCCTGGCCAACGACAACAGCTACCAGCAGTTCGGCAACCCCGCCGCGCCCTTCAGCAAGACGACGGCGAGCTCGGTGTCGCTGCCCACCGGCTCGCAGGTCAACCCGGCCTTCGGCACCGGCACCACGGGCACCTGGGCCGCCGTGCCCTCGAGCGGCGGCCGGGCCAGCTTCCGCTACGAGGTCGACAACTCGAAGTTCGTCGCGACCGGCGCCCTCCGCATCCGCTCGACGGGCAAGGTCGGCAGCGCGACGCGCACGGTCATCGCCGACCTGCGGCAGAAGGGCTTCATCGACTACCTGTACTTCACCGACATCGAGTCGCAGGACCCGACGCTGACCGGCAAGTCGAACGCCGACTGCAAGAAGCACGCGTGGGAGGGCCGCACGCAGGACGACGGCTGCGGCGAGATCGCGTTCAGCGGCGGCGACGTCATCGCCGGCCCCGCGCACTCGAACGACACGATGCGCGTCTGCTCCGCCACCTTCGAGCAGACCGTCACGACCGCGAACCCGACGAACGGTCGTTCCTACAGCAAGGTCGACTCGAACGGCTACGCCTGCTCGGGCCAGAAGTTCCTCAAGGAGCGCGTCGCGGGCGCCGGGCCCGACCAGGTCTCGAGCGTCCTCATGCCCGACACCCTCGGCGACAAGATCCGCGAGATGCGCACCGACCTCCCCAGCGACGTGCCGCGGCCCGGCTGCCTGTACACCGGCCCCACCGACATCGTCTTCACCGCCGACGGCAAGATGACGGTGAAGTCGCCGTACACGAAGATGACCCGCATCTCGAACGCCGACGCGACCGCCGGCACGGCCACCGCCGACTGCGGGCTGCCCGGCACGGCCGACGGCCAGCTCGGCTCGGCCAAGGGCGCGACCATCACCGTGCCCGCCAACAACATCGTCTACGTGCAGGCCATCCCCGTCCCGGTCGCCGGCGCCGCGAAGCAGAACGTCAACGCCGCCGCGTCCGTCGGCGACCTCACCGAGACCTCGTGCGGCAACAACCACGTCGGCTACCCGCGGGCGGGCGAGTCCGTCCCGACCTCGTCGACCACGGGCGGCCCTGGCACCGGCGCGTGCGCCTACGGCGCCCGCAGCGGCGACGTCTTCGTCAAGGGCACCTTCCAGGGCCAGCTGACGGTGGCCGCCCAGAACTACCTCTACGTCACCGGCGACGTCGTCTACGCCGAGGCGAACGCGAGCACCAACATCCTGGGCCTCGCCTCCGACGGGATCGCCTGGGTCTGGAACCCCGTCTCGGCGAGCTCGGGGGCGTCCATGCTCGGCGACTCCGGTCGCGAGATCGACGCCGCGATCATCTCCGTCAACCACTCCTTCCTCGTGCAGAACTACGGGCGCGGCGGCGACCGGGGCACGCTCACGGTCACCGGCTCGATCGCCCAGGCCTTCCGCGGCGTCGTGCGCAACGGCTCGAACGGCTACATCAAGGCCTACGGCTACGACGCACGCCTCCGCTACCTCGCGCCGCCGAAGTTCCTCAGCCCGGTGACCACCTCGTACGGCATCACCACGCAGACCGAGGTCCTGCCCGCCTACCGCTCGACGGGAGCCGCCTCGTGACCGCCGCCGCCCCCTGGCTCGTCGCCGTGTTCGTCGCCGGCGGCCTCGGCCTCCTCATCGGCTCGTTCCTCAACGTCGTCGTGCACCGCGTGCCGGCCGGCGTCTCGATCGCACGCCCGGCCAGCGCCTGCCCGTCGTGCAGCTCGCCGATCCGTCGTCGTGACAACGTGCCCGTCGTCAGCTGGCTCGCCCTCCGCGGGCGCTGCCGCGACTGCTCGGCCGCGATCTCGGCCCGCTACCCGATCGTCGAGCTCGCCACGGGCGTCTTCTTCCTCGTCGTCGCGGCGCGGCTCTGGCCGCTCACCGACGTGCCGACGGAGGTCCTGCCGCTGGTGTCGCGCCTCCTCGCGCTGCTCGCCTTCCTCTGGCTGGCCGGCGCGAGCGTCGCGCTCGCCGTGATCGACGTCGAGCACCACCGCCTGCCCGACGCGATCGTCCTGCCGAGCTACGCGGTGGGCGGCGTCCTCCTCGCCGCCTCGAGCGCGCTGGTCGGCGACTGGGCGGCGCTCCTCCGTGCCGGCGTCGGCCTCGCCGCGATGTTCCTCTTCTACCTGGCCCTCGGCCTCGGCTGGAAGGGCGGCATGGCCCTCGGCGACATCAAGCTCGCCGGCGTGCTCGGCCTCTACCTGGGCTGGCTCGGCTGGGCCGAGCTCGCCGTCGGGTCGTTCGCGGCCTTCCTGCTCGGCGGCCTCTTCTCGGTCGTCCTGCTGGCCACCCGCCGGGTGCAGCGCAGCGGCGGCATCCCCTTCGGACCCTGGATGCTCGCGGGCGCCTGGGTCGGCGTCTTCGCCGGCGGCATCGTCGCCACCGGCTACCTCACCCTCCTCGGCCTGGCATGACCAGGCGACCTGACAGAGAGCAGCACTGATGGGCAAGAACATCGTGGGCATCGACATCGGCAGCCGCACCGTGCGCGCCGTCGAGGTGGCCGACGCCGACAAGGCGAAGCCGACCGTGGTCCGCTTCGCCGAGGTCGAGCTGCCCGAGGGCGCGGCGAGCCGCGGCGAGGTGCTCGAGCCGCAGACGGTCGCCGGGTCGCTCAAGCAGCTCTGGTCGGCCGGCGGCTTCAAGAGCAAGCGGGTCGTGCTCGGCATGGGCAACCAGCGCGTGCTGGCCCGCGACCTCACCGTCGCGAAGATGTCGCCGCAGCGGATCAAGGAGGCGCTGCCCTTCCAGGTGCAGGACATGCTGCCGGTGCCGGTGGCCGACGCGCTCCTCGACTTCTACCCGTACAGCGAGGGAGTGGGCGACAACGGCCCGGTCGTCAACGGGCTGCTGATCGCCGCCGTCAAGGACGCCGTGCTCGGCAACGTCCGTGCCAGCAAGCTCGCGGGCCTGACCACGCTGGGCGTCGACCTCATCCCGTTCGCGACGGTGCGCCTCCTCGTGAACCGCCCCCGGGTCGTCGGCACGGTGGCCGTCGTCGAGATCGGGCACAACACGACCTCGGTCGTCATGGTGACCGACGGGGTGCCGCAGTTCGTCCGCATCATCCCCTCGGGCGGCGACGACATCACGCAGGCCGTGGCCGCCGCGCTCGAGACCGGCCCGGCCGCGGCCGAGCAGCTCAAGCACGCCCGGGGCCTCTCGACCGTCGTCACCACCCCGCAGGAGCAGGCGGCGTCGTCGGCCATCTTCGAGTCGACCAACGACCTGCTCGGCAGCCTGCGCAACACCGTCCAGTACTTCGTCAACACGCGGCCCGCCAACCCCGTCGCGGGCATCCTGCTCGCCGGGGGAGGCTCCGCCATGCCGGGCTTCTCCGACGCCCTGTCGGAGGTCACGCGCCTCCCCGTCGCCCTCGGCGACCCCCTCGCGACGGTCGCCGTCGCCAAGACCGTCGACGAGGCGGCCCTCCGGGCCCGCCCCTCCGACCTGACCGTGGCCCTGGGCCTCGCCCTCGGGAGCGCCGCATGAGATCGTCCAAGAGAGACGCCGCCATCACCGTGGGAGGCGCCCCCCGCGTCGACCTGCTGCCCCCGGAGGTGCGGGCCGAGCGTCGCGCCGCCTCGACCACGCGCCGCACCTGGCTCGGCGTCGTCGTGCTCGTGGCCGCCACCGTCGTCGCCTCGGGAGCCGCCACCCTCGGCTCGCTCTCCGCGGCCGACGACCTCACCGTGGTCCAGAGCGAGACGAGCACGCTGCTCGCGCAGCAGGCGAAGTTCTCCGAGGTGCGCGACACGCAGTCGCAGGTCGACCTGATCGAGTCGGGCCAGGCCGTCGGAGGCTCCACCGACATCGACTGGGCGACCTACCTGCGCTCGGTGCAGGGCACGCTGCCCGTCGGCGTCACCGTGACGAGCGTCTCGCTCGACCAGGCCTCGCCGCTCGAGTCGTACGCGCAGGGCACCTCCCCGCTCGAGGGCTCGCGCGTCGCGACCGTGGTCTTCACGGCGACCAGCCCCACCCTGCCCGCCGTGCCGGTCTGGCTCGACGGCCTCGCGACCCTGCCCGGCTTCGCCGACGCGACCCCCGGGTCGGTCGCCTTCTCCGACGGCGTCTACGAGGCGACCGTCACCATGCACATCACCGCCGACGCCTTCTCGGGCCGGTTCGACGAGAAGGACGACTGACGTGGACCGCAACCGACTCATGATGTTCGCCGCGATGGGCACCGCCGTCGTGGTGCTCGCCCTCGGCTTCCTGCTCGGCGTCCAGCCGCAGCTCTCGGCGGCCACCGCGTCTCGCGAGCAGATCACGACGGTGACGACGCAGAACGAGCAGATCCGGGCGGCGATCACCCAGCTGCAGGCCGACAACGACGCCCTGCCCGCGCTGCGGTCCGAGCTCGGCACGCTGCAGACGGCGATCCCGTCGTCGGCGTCGCTCTCGACCTTCATCAGCGAGGTCAGCCGGCTCTCCGACGAGACCAGCACGACCGTGGTCGACATCACGACGACCGAGGCCGAGGCGTACGCCCCGGTCGCGGCCGCCGCCCCGGCCGACGCCGCGGCGACCACGGACGCCTCGGCCGAGTCGACCGACGCCGCCACGGCCGCTCCGGCCGCCGAGCCCGTCGCCCCCACGGCGCCCGACCTCGTGAGCGACCCGGCGATCACCGCGGCGAACTTCTCCGTCGTGCCGGTCTCGATCACGGTCGAGGGCTCGTACTCAGACGCCCTCGACTTCGTCGCGGCCCTCCAGGGCGGCAGCCGGCTGTTCGCCCTCGAGACCTTCGGCAGCTCCGGCAGCGAGGAGGCCGGCAGCGAGGGCGCGGCACCCGACAGCTGGACGGTCTCGGGCAACGTCTACGTGCTGCTCGACGCGGCCTCGACCCCGACCGGCGCCACCACGACGCCGACCGCCCAGGCCGAGGGCGACGCCGACGACAGCACGGCCGCGGGGGAGTAGCCCCCCACCTGCACGACCCTCGAGTGGTCACGACGTGCCCTCCCCGCCCCGGCGGAGGAGCACGTCGTGACCACTCGTTCGTCGTCCGGGCGACCGTCGTGCCCGGGGGCCGATCGGCCCCGTCGGCGACGACGACCGCGACCCCGTGTCCCCCGCCACCGCCCCGACCGCCCGGTCCCCGTGTACCCCGGGTGAGGGCCACCACGCCCCCCGGGCGGGGGGAACCACCCGCCGTCCACATCGCCCTCCCGGGCCCGAGCCCGTAGTCTCCAGGAGAGCCGCCCGACCATCCCGACCGGGCGCGCCCGCGACCTGCCCCTCGTGGCCACCCACCACGACGACGCCGAGCCCACCCAGTTCGTCGTCCCGGGCGCCCCGAACGCCCGTGGTCGCGAACCACTCCGCACGAAAGTCGCACACCCGAATGTCGATGTCCTCGTCGGCGCGCCCTGACGCGCGCCCCGCCCTGCCCTCCTCCGCCCCCACCGACGCCGGGAGGCGCGGCCTCAGCGGTCGCACCCGCCTGGCCGCGGTCGCGATCCCGGCCCTGCTCGCCGCCTCCGTCGTCCTCCTCCCCGCGCCCTCCGCCTTCGCCGCCACCGCGCCGGCCACGCTGTCGTGCACGACGTCCGAGGACGTCCCCGGCCGCGCCGACGGCCTCGACTACCCCAAGGGCGTCGCGGTCGACACGGCCCGCGACAGCATCTGGGTGCTCGACTCGGCCACCGGCGTGCTGCACCAGCGCGCGGCAGACGGCACCTACACCGACGCCCCCGCGCCCGGCGCCGACCTGGGCCCCGTGGGCCAGGCCTTCGGCCTCGCGTTCGACGGCAGCGCCGCCGGTGCCGACAGCCTCGTCGTCGCCGACACCGAGGCGGACCGCGTGCTGCGCTACCAGCCCGACACCCAGGTCTGGACGGCCCTGCCCGCCTACGCCGGCTTCGACCGCGTGACCAGCGTCGCGGTCGCCGCCGACGGCACCGTCTACGCCACGACCGGCTACACCGACCAGGTCGTCGCGCTCGCCCCCGGCGAGACCGCGTGGGCCGTCGTGCTGCCCGCCAGCGACCCGCAGACGACCGACGGCACGATCGGCGTCGCCGTCGGCGCCGACGGCCTCGTCTACGTCATCGACCGTCCCGCCGACGAGGTGCGCGTGGTCGCCGTCGACGGCACGGTGTCGACCATCGCCGTGCCCTTCCGCCTCGACGAGTCGGCGGGCATCGCCGTCGACGCCGCCGGCCGCATCTACGTCACCGACGAGGCCCGCGACGTCCTCCTCGTCCGCGAGGGCGAGACCTGGACCACCGTGGGGGCCGGCGGGGCCGACGCCTGCGCCTTCTCGAACCCGTGGGGCGTCGCGGTCGACGGCGACACCGTCGTCGTGACCGACAGCGACACCGACCGCCTGCAGTTCCTCGCGATCACCGCGGCGGCCGTCGTCCCGACGACGCCCACCACCCCGACGACGCCGACGACGCCCACCACGCCGACGACCCCCACCACGCCGACGACCCCGACCACCCCGGCCGCGGTGGCGCCGACCGTGCCGACCACCCCGACGACGCCCGCCGCGGCCGCCCCCGCGGCGACCACGCCGGCCGCCGGGGCTCCGACGCGCCTCACCCCGACGGCCACCCGTGCCGCCGCGGACCCGGCCGACGGCGAGCTCGCCTTCACGGGCTCCGACACGACGACGCCGCTCGGCATCGCCGCCGTGCTGGTCGGCCTGGGCCTCGCCCTGACCGCCGTGGCCGCCGGCCGCGCGGGGCGGGCACGCCGCCGCGCCTGACGCGGGTCGACGCTCCGCTCGACGGGACCGCCCCGCCGCCCTCCCCGGAGGCGCGGCGGGGCGGTCCCGTCGTCCGCCCGGGCCCTGTCGGAGGCGCGGCGTACGCTCGCGGGATGACCAGGGCCGTGTACGCACTCATGGGCACGGTGCTCTTCGCCGCGCTCCTCATCGCGACGGCCGGCTTCGAGAGCCTGCTCCTCGACCGCGACGTCATCAGCGAGCCCGACGCCGGCACGGTGCTCGGCCCCGCCATGGCGGCCGCGGCGCTGCTCGTCGTCCTCCTGGCGCTGATGCGCTCGGCCGCGGTCGCCGACCGGGCCGAGGGCAGGGCGCCGGAGTCGCGGGGCACCTTCCCGGCTCAGCCCGCCGACGGCGTCGGCCCGGGCCGATCGGCCCCGACGGGCACCGCCGACGGCCCCGGCGCGGGCGCGCCCCGCACCCCGGCCCCGCGCCTCCTGCCCCCGGCCCTCGTCACCGCCCTCCTCGTCTGGGCGGCCATGGTCGTCGTCGGCTCGGTCGGCTACGCGCTGGTGCGCGACGACGGCGCCGCGGCCGTCCTGTTCGCGGGCCGGTACGTCCTCTCGCCGTTCGTGCTCGGCAGCGCCCTGTGGGCCGGGCTCGTGGTGCTCGGGGTCGGGGCGGCGTCGCGCGTCGACCCGTCCCGGGGCAGCCCGCGATCATTTGATTAAGCCCCTACCGGAAGCTATGCTCTATCGGGTGTGCGCTCAACGGCGCGCCCGAAAAATCCGCACCACGACGGGGTCCGCCCGGTCGTGGGGGTCGGATGCACCGTCTCTCGTGGTGGCCTCCAGGCCGTCCACGACGACCAGCGGCCTCGTCTCTCGAGCAGCGCCGCGGTCGGGCTCAGCGCTGGTGAGCACCTCCGGGTGCGGCGCCGGCGTGAGGCACGACGAGGATGCCGACCGTCCGGTCGGACAGAGCAGAGCCCTGCACGAGCAGAGCGCAATCTAGGAGAACCAGTGCCAACCATCCAGCAGCTGGTCCGCAAGGGTCGTACGCCGAAGGTCGTCAAGACCAAGGCCCCCGCCCTGCGGTCCAACCCCCAGCAGCGTGGCGTGTGCACCCGCGTGTACACCACCACCCCCAAGAAGCCGAACTCCGCGCTCCGCAAGGTCGCCCGTGTGAAGCTGTCCAACGGCACCGAGGTCACCGCCTACATCCCCGGCGAGGGCCACAACCTGCAGGAGCACTCGATGGTGCTCGTCCGCGGCGGTCGCGTGAAGGACCTCCCCGGCGTGCGCTACAAGATCGTTCGTGGCGCCCTCGACACCCAGGCCGTGAAGAACCGCAAGCAGGCTCGTAGCCTCTACGGTGCGAAGAAGGACAAGAAGTAATGCCTCGTAAAGGACCCGCGCCCAAGCGCCCTGTCGTCGCCGATCCCGTCTACGGGGCGCCGATCGTCAGCCAGCTCGTCAACAAGATCCTCCTCGACGGCAAGAAGGGCCTCGCCGAGCGCATCGTCTACGGTGCCCTCGCCGGCGTCGCCGCGAAGAACGACCAGGACGCCGTCGCCACGCTGAAGAAGGCGCTCGACAACGTGCGCCCGACCCTCGAGGTGCGTTCGCGCCGCGTCGGCGGCTCGACCTATCAGGTCCCCGTCGAGGTCAAGCCGCACCGCGCCAACACCCTGGCGCTCCGCTGGCTGACCTCGTACGCCAAGGCTCGTCGTGAGAAGACCATGACCGAGCGCCTGATGAACGAGATCCTCGACGCCTCCAACGGCCTCGGCGCCGCTGTCAAGCGTCGCGAGGACACGCACAAGATGGCCGAGGCGAACAAGGCCTTCGCGCACTACCGCTGGTAACCAGTCGATGAGGTGCGGTGCGGGCACTCCCCGCACCGCGCCTCCCCGGCTCCCACAACTCCCCACCTACCCCTTCGGAGGAACCCGTGGCACAGGACGTGCTCACCGACCTGAACAAGGTCCGCAACATCGGCATCATGGCTCACATCGATGCTGGCAAGACGACGACCACCGAGCGCATCCTGTACTACACGGGCATCACCCACAAGATCGGTGAGGTCCACGACGGTGCGGCCACGATGGACTGGATGGCGCAGGAGCAGGAGCGCGGCATCACCATCACGTCGGCGGCCACGACGTGCTTCTGGAACAAGAACCAGATCAACATCATCGACACCCCCGGCCACGTCGACTTCACCGTCGAGGTGGAGCGCTCGCTCCGCGTCCTCGACGGCGCCGTCGCCGTGTTCGACGGCAAGGAGGGCGTCGAGCCCCAGTCCGAGACCGTCTGGCGTCAGGCCGACAAGTACGACGTGCCCCGCATCTGCTTCGTCAACAAGATGGACAAGCTCGGCGCCGACTTCTACTTCACCGTCGACACCATCGTCAACCGCCTCGGCGCGGAGCCCCTGGTGATGCAGCTGCCGATCGGTGCCGAGAGCTCGTTCGAGGGCGTCATCGACCTCGTCGAGATGCGTGCGCTCACGTGGCGCGGCGACGCCAAGGGCGACGTCGAGCTCGGTGCGAAGTACGACATCGAGGAGATCCCGGCCGACCTGGCCGACCGCGCCGCCGAGTACCGCGAGAAGCTCATCGAGCGCGTGGCCGAGGCGGAGGACGCTCTCATGGAGCGCTACCTCGAGGGCGACACCGACTTCACCGTCGCCGAGATCAAGGCCGCCGTCCGCAAGCTGACGGTCAACAGCGAGGTCTACCCGATCTTCTGTGGCTCGGCCTTCAAGAACCGCGGCGTGCAGCCGATGCTCGACGCGGTCATCGACTACCTCCCCTCGCCCCTCGACGTGCCCCCCATGGAGGGCCACGACGTGCGTGACGCCGAGAAGGTCATCATCCGCAAGCCCGAGTCGACGGAGCCCTTCTCGGCCCTCGCCTTCAAGGTCGCGGTGCACCCCTTCTTCGGTCGCCTCACCTACGTCCGCGTCTACTCGGGCTCCATCGAGTCGGGCGCCCAGGTCGTCAACTCCACGAAGGACAAGAAGGAGCGCATCGGCAAGATCTTCCAGATGCACTCCAACAAGGAGAACCCGGTCGACAGCGTGACCGCCGGCCACATCTACGCGGTCATCGGCCTCAAGTTCACGACCACCGGCGACACCCTGTGCGACCCGCAGGACCAGGTCGTCCTCGAGTCGATGACCTTCCCCGAGCCCGTCATCGAGGTCGCCATCGAGCCGAAGACGAAGGCCGACCAGGAGAAGCTCTCGCTGGCCATCCAGAAGCTCGCCGAAGAAGACCCGACGTTCCGCGTCGAGCTCAACGCCGAGACCGGCCAGACGGTCATCAAGGGCATGGGCGAGCTCCACCTCGACATCCTCGTCGACCGCATGAAGCGCGAGTTCAACGTCGAGGCCAACGTCGGCAAGCCCCAGGTCGCGTACCGCGAGACCCTCAAGAAGGGCATCGAGCGCTACGACTACACCCACAAGAAGCAGACGGGTGGCTCGGGCCAGTTCGCCAAGGTCCAGATCGCGCTGGAGCCCTTCGAGGTCACGGCCGAGTCGACCTACGAGTTCGTCAACAAGGTCACCGGTGGCCGCGTGCCGCGCGAGTACATCCCGTCGGTCGACGCGGGCATCCAGGACGCCATGCAGGTCGGAGTCCTCGCGGGCTACCCGACCGTGGGCGTCCGGGCCCTGCTCCTCGACGGTGCGGCGCACGACGTCGACTCGTCCGAGATGGCCTTCAAGATCGCTGGGTCGATCGCCTACAAAGAGGCGGCTCGCAAGGCCCAGCCCGTTCTCCTCGAGCCGCTCATGGCGGTCGAGGTGCGTACGCCCGAGGAGTACATGGGCGACGTCATCGGCGACCTCAGCTCGCGTCGCGGGCAGATCTCGTCGATGGAAGACGCCAGTGGTGTGAAGGTCGTTCGGGCCAGCGTGCCGCTGTCGGAGATGTTCGGCTACGTCGGAGACCTGCGGTCGAAGACCTCGGGCCGTGCCGTCTACTCGATGACGTTCGAGTCGTACCAGGAAGTCCCCTCGGCCGTGGCCGAGGAGATCATCCAGAAGAACAAGGGCGAATAGTCCCGAATCTCGCGGCCGTTCCTCGACCGCGTAACATGTACACACACCAATCCGCAGTGTCCGGTAGGCCGGGTCATCGACCCGGCCCCCGGCCCCACTGCAACCGAGTCCTGAGGAGGACCCACAGTGGCTAAGGCCAAGTTCGAGCGGACCAAGCCGCACGTCAACATCGGAACCATCGGTCACGTCGACCACGGCAAGACCACGCTCACCGCGGCGATCACCAAGGTCCTGCACGACAAGTACCCGACCCTCAACGAGGCGTCGGCCTTCGACCAGATCGACAACGCGCCCGAAGAGAAGCAGCGCGGCATCACGATCAACATCTCGCACGTCGAGTACCAGACGGAGAAGCGTCACTACGCTCACGTCGACGCTCCCGGCCACGCCGACTACATCAAGAACATGATCACCGGTGCGGCTCAGATGGACGGCGCGATCCTCGTGGTCGCCGCCACCGACGGCCCGATGCCCCAGACGCGTGAGCACGTCCTGCTCGCCCGCCAGGTCGGCGTTCCCTACATCGTCGTGGCGCTGAACAAGTCCGACATGGTCGACGACGAGGAGATCCTCGAGCTCGTCGAGATCGAGGTGCGCGAGCTCCTCTCGAGCCAGGACTTCGACGGCGACAACGCCCCCGTCGTCCAGGTCTCCGCTCTCAAGGCCCTCGAGGGCGACGAGAAGTGGGCCGCCACGGTCGCCGACCTGATGGACCAGGTCGACGAGAACGTGCCCGAGCCGGTCCGCGCGACCGACCAGCCCTTCCTCATGCCCGTCGAGGACGTCTTCACGATCACCGGTCGTGGAACCGTCATCACCGGTCGTGTCGAGCGCGGCATCCTGAAGCCGAACGACGAGGTCGAGATCGTCGGCATCAAGGAGAAGTCGTCGAAGACGACCGTCACCGCCATCGAGATGTTCCGCAAGACCCTCGACGACGCGCGCGCCGGTGAGAACGTCGGCCTGCTCCTCCGCGGCACCAAGCGCGAGGACGTCGAGCGCGGCCAGGTCGTGGTCAAGCCCGGCTCGATCACGCCCCACACCGAGTTCGAGGCGAACGTCTACATCCTCTCCAAGGACGAGGGTGGGCGTCACAACCCGTTCTACGCGAACTACCGCCCGCAGTTCTACTTCCGCACCACCGACGTCACGGGTGTCATCACGCTGCCCGAGGGCACCGAGATGGTCATGCCCGGCGACACGACTGAGATCACCGTCCAGCTGATCCAGCCCATCGCCATGGAAGAGGGCCTGCGCTTCGCCATCCGCGAGGGTGGCCGCACGGTCGGTGCCGGCACCGTCACCAAGATCGCCAAGTAAGTACTGGTCACTCCAGCACTGCTGATCTCCTGAGAGGGGGTCGGGCCCGAGAGGGCCCGGCCCCCTCTCTCGTGTCACCAGGGTCCGGCGTGTCACCATGGGGTGCCGCCGGACGCGCCGGCGCAGACAGGAGAGACGTCATGGCCGGTTTCGACGACATCACCCGCAAGGCACAGTCGTTCCTCAACGACGGCAAGGTGCAGGACGCCCTGAAGAGCGAGAAGGCGGAGGGCGTCAGCGACCGCATCCTCGACGCCGTCGCCGGCGCTGCCGACAAGGCCACCGGGGGCAAGCACTCCGACAAGATCCAGCAGGCCAAGAGCGCCGCCGACAAGAAGATCGGCAACGAGTAGGGCCCACGGCCCCGTCGCCGGCCCCCGGAGCCCTCGAGGGGCACGGGGGCCGTCGTTGTACCCCGGCGACCCGGCCACCGTTCGACCGGACAGTGTTCACTCGACCGATGCCGCGCCTCCGACGCACCGATCAGGCCCATCCCGGCATCTCGCGTCACCGCTCGGGCACGGGCTTCAGCTACCGCGACGCCGACGGGTCGACCATCACCGACCCGGTCGTGCGGGAGCGGCTCGACCACCTCGGGATCCCGCCCGCGTGGACGGAGGTCTGGATCGCGCCGTACCCCAACGGGCACGTGCAGGCCACGGGCAAGGACGCCGCCGGCCGGCGCCAGTACATCTACCACCCGACCTGGCGTGAGCAGAAGGACCGGATCAAGTTCGACCGCGCCCTCTCCCTCGCGGAGTCGCTGCCCACCGCCCGTAGGTTCGTCACGATGGACCTGCGCCTCGACCAGCCCGTCCTCGACCGCGCCCTCGGGGCGGCGTTCCGCATGCTCGACACCGGCTCGCTGCGGGTCGGCTCGGAGCGCTACGCGGAGGAGCACGGCAGCCACGGGCTCTCGACCCTGCTCTGCTCGCACGCGAAGGTGTCGGGCGACGTGGTCGCGCTCTCCTTCCCCGGCAAGAGCGGCCAGGAGTGGGACAGCGAGATCCGTGACCCCGACCTCGCTGCGGTCGTGCGCAGCCTCAAGACCCGGGGTGGCCGCTCACGCCTCCTGGCCTGGCGACCGGAGGCCGGGAGCCCCTGGCGGCCCCTGCACGCGTCGGAGATCAACGAGTACGTGAAGCTGCGGGCCGGCGACGACTTCACCGCCAAGGACTTCCGCACCCTGCACGGCACGGTCGCGGCCGCCGTGAGCCTCGCCCGGAGCGGACCGCAGCCCACGGTCGGTCGGCGCCGCCGGGCGCTCGCACAGGCGATGCGCGACGCGTCGGACGTCCTGGGGAACACCCCGAGCATCGCGCGGAAGTCGTACGTCGACCCGCGTCTCGTCGACGCGTACGAGCACGGCGAGACGATCGACCCGGGCCGCCTGGGCTCGGCGGAGTCCGAGGTGCGCTCGTTGCTCTATCGCTGAGTCGCGGCCACGCAGGCTCATGACGTACCGTAGAGGGTTGCGTCCGATCGAGTCGGACGCCCGAGAGGAACTACTGCAGTGACTGACGAGTGCATCCACGGGTTCGAGAGGGAGCTCTGCGACATCTGCGCCCCCCGCAAGCGCGAGCCCCTGCTCGATGCCGACGGTGAGGTCCGGACCCTCACCACCAAGCGCCGCGCCGCGTCGCGCAAGCCCGAGTCGCTGCGCAGCACGCCGGCGCTGGCCCGGGACTCCGCGGCCGTCGCCGTCGCCGCGCAGTCGGCCGCGGCCCCCGTCCCGGTCTTCGCGCAGCAGCGCGTCTACCACTGGACCCACGTGAGCAACCTGCCCGGCATCATCGCGGCCGGTGCCCTCCGCCCCGGCGCCGCGGCGGAGCCCGAGCTCGACGTGAGCTCGGAGGCGACCCGCGCGCTCCGCGCCTCGGTGACCAGCGCCTCCGGTGCCGTCCTCGCCGAGCACGTCCCGTTCTCGCTGTCGCCCCACGCCTCCGCGTGGGACGTCCTGCGCTCGGGCGCCGACGGCTACGAGTGGTCGGACGCCGCACGCGCCGCCAAGGCCACCGACTTCGTCATGCTGGTCGTGCCGGTCTCGTCGCTCGACGACGGGTTCGTGGTCACGGAGGGCGACGCCGCCGTCCAGGGCGTCCGTCAGGCCGTGGGCCTCGACGACGCGGCCTCGATGGTCCGCCGCTTCTCGCTCGCCGACCCCGACCTGCTCGAGCCCGAGGTGCTGGTGCCCGGGGGAGTGCAGCTCGAGGCCGTGACGCTCGTCGGCGTCCCGAACGACAAGATGCGCGACCGCGTCAAGCAGCTCTTCGCCGACTCGTCCGACCACGCACCGCGCGTGGCCGTGTACCCGCCGTGGTTCCGCCCGGCGGAGGTCGCGACGGCCTGACGACCGGCCCTCGAGGAGGCGCGGTGCGAGACCACTCGCACCGCGCCTCCCGTGCGTCACGGCCCCCTCGCCGGGGTCGCCCGGATCCGCGACACGCCCGGGTTGCAGCAAATGCACGCGTGTGGCAAAATCGTCTAGTTCAACATTCCGGGTCGGCCGAGCGCCGAGCCCCGGATCACTGCCAGGCAGTGCACAGGCGTTCGTCGCCTGGGCCGCGGGTAGCAGGACACATCTCACAACGGAATCTCCAGCGCGCTGGCCCTCGGGTACAGCTCTGCGCGGCGGTGACAGCGAAGATTGCCCTCCCCGGGCCACCCTCGTGCCACCGACACGCTCGAGCCACGGCTCGCTGGTGTCCGAGATGGCTTCACACGAGAACAGCGGTACGCGAGAGACACGTCGTGCCAGATGTTTGCCCAGCAAACAGCGTCAGGCGGCCCCCGAGGTGCGCGACGTCCGAACGAGAGAGAGCCACACATGGCGGGACAGAAGATCCGCATCCGACTCAAGTCGTACGACCACGAGGTCATCGACACCTCCGCGCGCAAGATCGTCGACACGGTCACCCGCGCGGGCGCCACCGTGGTCGGCCCCGTGCCGCTGCCGACGGAGAAGAACGTGGTCGTCGTGATCCGTTCGCCCCACAAGTACAAGGACTCGCGCGAGCACTTCGAGAAGCGCACCCACAAGCGTCTGATCGACATCGTCGACCCGACCCCCAAGGCCGTCGACTCGCTCATGCGCCTCGACCTCCCGGCCGACGTCAACATCGAGATCAAGCTGTAGGGGGGCGACCATGACTGTCAGCGCCACCAAGAACGTCAAGGGCCTGCTCGGCAAGAAGCTCGGCATGACCCAGGTCTGGGACGAGAACAACAAGCTCGTCCCCGTCACCGTCGTGGAGATCGCTCCCAACGTCGTGACCCAGATCCGCTCGCTCGAGAAGGACGGCTACAGCGCCGTCCAGATCGCCGCCGGCCAGATCGACCCCCGCAAGTCGAACAAGCCCTCCACGGGCCACTTCGACGCCGCGGGCGTCACGCCCCGCCGCCACCTCACCGAGGTCCGCACCGCCGACGCCGCCGAGTACACGCTCGGCCAGGAGATCACGGTCGACACCTTCGAGGCCGGCCAGAAGGTCGACGTCGTCGGCACCTCCAAGGGCAAGGGCTTCGCCGGTGTCATGAAGCGTCACAACTTCAAGGGCGTCAGCGCCTCGCACGGTGCCCACCGCAACCACCGCAAGCCCGGTTCGATCGGTGCTTCGTCGACCCCCAGCCGTGTCTTCAAGGGCATGCGCATGGCCGGTCGCATGGGTGGAGAGCGCGTCACCATCCTCAACCTCACGGTGCACGCCGTCGACGCCGAGAAGGGTCTGCTGCTCGTCAAGGGCGCCGTCCCCGGTGCTCGTGGCCGCATCGTCTTCGTCCGCACCGCCGTGAAGGGGAAGTAGCTCATGGCCACCACTACCGCATCGGCCACCACGGTCGACGTCATCGACGCCAAGGGCGCCTCGACCGGCACCACGGTCGAGCTCCCCGCCGAGCTGTTCGACGTCGTCACCAACGTCCCGCTCATCCACCAGGTCGTCGTCGCCCAGCAGGCCGCCGCTCGTCAGGGCACGCACAAGACCAAGCGTCGCGGCGAGGTCTCCGGCGCCGGCCGCAAGCCGTTCAAGCAGAAGGGGACCGGTCGCGCTCGTCAGGGCTCGATCCGCGCTCCCCAGATGACCGGCGGTGGCGTCGTCCACGGTCCGCAGCCGCGCGACTACGCGCAGCGCACCCCCAAGAAGATGATCGCCGCGGCCCTCCTCGGTGCTCTGTCCGACCGTGCCCGCGGCGCCCGCGTGCACGTCGTCGAGAGCTTCGTCGCCGACACGATCTCCACCAAGGTCGCCCTCGACCTGCTCTCGACCATCGCGTCGAGCAAGCACGTCCTGGTCGTCATCGACCGCGACGACCTGCTGACCCGCAAGAGCGTCCGCAACGTGCCCACGGTCCACGTGATCACGTACGACCAGCTCAACGCCTACGACGTGCTCGTCAGCGACGACATCGTCTTCACGAAGAGCGCCTTCGACGGCTTCGTCGCCTCGAAGCGCCAGAAGGAGGCCACCGCATGAGCGGCTACGGCAAGGACCCTCGCGACGTCATCATCGCGCCCGTCGTCTCCGAGAAGAGCTACTCCCTGATCGACCAGGGCAAGTACACCTTCACGGTGGACCCGCGATCGAACAAGACCGAGATCAAGCTCGCCATCGAGAAGATCTTCAACGTCAAGGTCGACAGCATCAACACGCTGAACCGTGTCGGCAAGACCCGCCGCACGCGCTTCGGCACCGGCAAGCGCAAGGACACCAAGCGCGCCATCGTGACGCTCAAGTCGGGCACCATCGACATCTTCACGGCTGTCGGCTAGGGCCCGGAGGGAAGACAAAATGGCTATTCGTAACTACAAGCCCACGACTCCTGGTCGTCGCGGTTCGTCGGTCTCCGACTTCGCGGAGATCACGCGTTCCACGCCCGAGAAGTCGCTGCTGCGTCCCCTGTCCAAGAGCGGTGGCCGCAACAACGCCGGCCGCATCACGACGCGTCACATCGGTGGTGGCCACAAGCGCCAGTACCGCGTGATCGACTTCCGTCGTAACGACAAGGACGGCATCAACGCCAAGGTCGCTCACATCGAGTACGACCCCAACCGCACGGCGCGCATCGCGCTCCTGCACTTCGTCGACGGCACGAAGCGGTACATCATCGCTCCGAACAAGCTGTCGCAGGGCGACATCGTCGAGTCGGGCCCCGGCGCCGACATCAAGCCCGGCAACAACCTGCCGCTCAAGAACATCCCGGTCGGTACCGTCATCCACGCCATCGAGCTCAAGCCCGGCGGCGGCGCGAAGATGGCCCGCTCGGCCGGCGCCTCGGTGCGTCTCGTCGCCAAGGACGGCCCCTACGCGCAGCTCCGCCTGCCGTCGGGCGAGGTCCGCAACGTCGACGCCCGCTGCCGCGCCACCATCGGCGAGGTCGGCAACGCCGAGCAGTCGAACATCAACTGGGGCAAGGCCGGCCGCATGCGCTGGAAGGGCGTCCGCCCGACCGTCCGTGGTGTCGCCATGAACCCGGTCGACCACCCGCACGGTGGTGGTGAGGGCAAGACCTCGGGTGGTCGCCACCCGGTCAGCCCGTGGGGCCAGAAAGAGGGCCGCACCCGCCACATCAACAAGGAGAGCGACAAGCTCATCGTCCGCCGTCGTAACGCTGGCAAGAAGCGTAAGTAGGAGTTGTAGAAGATGCCACGCAGTCTTAAGAAGGGCCCCTTCGTCGATGACCACCTGCTTCGCAAGGTCGTCACGCAGAACGAGGCCAGCACCAAGAACGTCATCAAGACCTGGTCCCGCCGGTCGATGATCGTCCCGAACATGCTCGGCCACACCATCGCGGTGCACGACGGTCGCAAGCACATCCCCGTGTTCGTGACCGAGAGCATGATCGGCCACAAGCTCGGCGAGTTCGCGCCCACCCGTACCTTCCGCGGTCACGTGAAGGACGACAAGAAGGGTCGTCGCCGCTAACGCGGCGACGTAAGGAGGAGAGAAATGGTGGAGTCGATCGCACGCGTGCGTCACATCCGCGTCACCCCCATGAAGGCCCGTCGCGTCGTCAACCTGATCCGCGGCAAGCAGGCCCTCGAGGCCCTGGCCATCCTGAAGTTCGCGCCGCAGGGCGCGAGCGAGCCCGTCTACAAGCTCGTCGCGTCGGCCATGGCCAACGCCCGTGTGAAGGCGGACAAGGACAACAGCTACCTCGACGAGCAGGACCTCTACGTGAGCCGTGCATTCGTCGACCAGGGCGCAACCCTCAAGCGGTTCCAGCCGCGTGCCCAGGGTCGTGCCTTCCAGATCCTGAAGCGCACGAGCCACATCACGATCGTCCTCGCGACGCCGGATGAGGTCGAGGCAGCAGACGCTACGAAGAAGGCGAGCAAGTAATGGGCCAGAAGGTCAACCCGTACGGCTTCCGTCTGGGCATCACCACCGACCACGTGTCGCGGTGGTTCACCGACAGCACCAAGGCGGGTCAGCGTTACAGCGACTACGTCGCGGAGGACATCAAGATCCGCACCCTGCTCAAGACCTCGCTCGACCGCGCCGGCGTGGCCAAGATCGAGATCGAGCGCACCCGTGACCGCGTCCGCGTCGACATCCACACCGCCCGTCCGGGCATCGTGATCGGTCGTCGTGGCGCCGAGGCCGAGCGCATCCGCGGCGACCTCGAGAAGCTCACCGGCAAGCAGATCCAGCTGAACATCCTCGAGGTCAAGAACCCCGAGGCCGAGGCTCAGCTCGTGGCCCAGGGCATCGCCGAGCAGCTCGCTGCTCGCGTGGCGTTCCGTCGTGCCATGCGCAAGGGCCTCCAGGGCGCCCAGCGCGCCGGCGCCAAGGGCGTCCGGATCCAGGTCTCGGGTCGCCTCGGCGGCGCCGAGATGAGCCGCTCGGAGTTCTACCGCGAGGGCCGCGTGCCCCTGCACACGCTCCGCGCCAACATCGACTACGGCTTCTACGAGGCCAAGACGACCTTCGGTCGCATCGGTGTGAAGGTCTGGATCTACAAGGGCGACATCACCAACAAGGAGCTCGCGCGCGAGCAGGCGAACCAGAAGTCGTCTCGCCCCGAGCGCCGCAACGACCGTGACGGCGCCCGCCGCGGCGGGGGCGACCGCGCTCCCCGCGAGCAGAAGGCACCCGCCACCACAGGAGCTGAGGCGTAACCATGCTTATCCCCCGTCGTGTCAAGCACCGCAAGCAGCACCACCCCGGCCGTAGCGGCCAGGCCACTGGTGGCACCAAGGTCAGCTTCGGTGAGTACGGCATCCAGGCCCTCACGCCCGCTTACGTGACCAACCGTCAGATCGAGTCCGCTCGTATCGCCATGACGCGTCACATCAAGCGTGGCGGCAAGGTGTGGATCAACATCTACCCCGACCGTCCGCTCACGAAGAAGCCCGCCGAGACCCGCATGGGTTCCGGCAAGGGCTCGCCCGAGTGGTGGGTCGCGAACGTCAAGCCGGGTCGCGTGCTCTTCGAGCTCAGCGGCGTCAGCGAGGAGGTCGCCAAGGAGGCGCTCACTCGTGCAATCCACAAGCTGCCCCTCAAGGCACGCATCATCAAGCGCGAGGAGGGCGACGCATAATGGCGATCGGTTCCAAGGAGCTCCGTCCTGTCGAGCTCGACACTTTCGAAGACGAGCGTCTCGTCGATGAGCTGAAGAAGGCCAAGGAAGAGCTGTTCAACCTGCGCTTCCAGTCGGCCACCGGTCAGCTCGAGAGCCACGGCCGCCTGCGTGCCGTGAAGCGCGACATCGCTCGCATCTACACGGTCCTGCGTGAGCGCGAGCTCGGCATCCGTGCCACCCCCGCCCCGGTCGAGGCCGCCCCCAAGGCGACCAAGAAGTCGACCAAGAAGGCTGCCGCCGCCGACGAGGCGCCCGTCGCCGAGACCGCCGAGGAGAAGTAATGGCTACCGAGAACAAGACCGAGGTCGACTCGGCAGCTGTCGAGGTCCGCGGTTACCGCAAGACCCGTCGTGGCTACGTGACCAGCGACAAGATGGACAAGACCATCGTCGTCGAGGTCGAGGACCGCGTGAAGCACCCCCTGTACGGCAAGGTCATCCGCCGCACCTCCAAGGTCAAGGTCCACGACGAGGCCAACGCGGCCGGCGTCGGCGACCTCGTCGTGATCAACGAGACCCGTCCGCTCAGCGCCTCCAAGCGCTGGCGCCTGGTCGAGATCCTCGAGAGGGCCAAGTAGGCCTCGCGGCCTGCTTGAGCAGAAGGAGACAGAAGTGATCCAGCAGGAATCCCGCCTCAAGGTCGCCGACAACACCGGTGCCAAGGAGATCCTCACCATCCGCGTGCTCGGTGGCTCCGGCCGTCGCTACGCCGGCCTCGGCGACGTCATCGTCGCCACGGTGAAGGACGCCATCCCCGGTGGCAACGTGAAGAAGGGCGACGTCGTCAAGGCGGTCATCGTCCGCACCAAGAAGGAGGTCCGTCGTCCGGACGGCTCCTACATCAAGTTCGACGAGAACGCCGCAGTGATCCTGAAGGCCGACGGGGACCCCCGTGGTACCCGCATCTTCGGGCCGGTCGGTCGCGAGCTTCGCGACAAGAAGTTCATGAAGATCATCTCGCTGGCGCCGGAGGTTATCTAAGTCATGGCAAACATCAAGAAGGGTGACCTCGTGCAGGTCATCAGCGGAGCCTCGCAGGCCCGCGGCGGAGACCGCGGCAAGCAGGGCAAGGTCCTCGAGGTGCTCGTGGAGCGCAACCGCGTCGTCGTCGAGGGCGTGAACTTCGTCACGAAGCACGTCCGCGTCGGCCAGACGCAGCGCGGCACCAAGACCGGCGGCATCGAGACCTTCGAGGCCCCGATCCACGTGTCGAACGTCGCGCTCGTCGACCCCAAGACCAAGAAGCCGACCCGCGTGGGCTTCCGTGAAGAGACGGTCACCAAGGGCGGCGTCACCAAGACCGTCCGCGTCCGTTACGCCAAGGCGTCGGGAGAGAACCTCTGATGACTGACACCACCACCACCACGCCTGCGGCGCTGCCGCGCCTCAAGGCGAAGTACCGCGCGGAGATCCTGCCGCAGCTGAAGAGCGACTTCGGCTTCACGAACGTCCACCAGGTCCCCGGCCTGGTCAAGATCGTCGTGAACACCGGTGTCGGCGAGGCCGCCCGCGACAGCAAGATCATCGACGGGGCCATCAAGGACCTCACGGCGATCACCGGCCAGAAGCCCCAGGTCACCAAGGCCCGCAAGTCCATCGCGCAGTTCAAGCTGCGCGAGGGCCAGCCGATCGGCGCGCACGTCACGCTGCGCGGCGACCGTGCCTGGGAGTTCCTGGACCGCCTGCTGTCGCTCGCGCTGCCCCGCATCCGCGACTTCCGCGGTCTGAGCGACCGTCAGTTCGACGGCAACGGCAACTACACGTTCGGTCTCAACGAGCAGAGCATGTTCCACGAGATCGACCAGGACCGCATCGACCGTGTCCGCGGCTTCGACATCACCGTCGTCACCACCGCGAAGAACGACGACGAGGGCCGGGCTCTGCTCAAGGCTCTCGGCTTCCCGTTCCGCACGGCCGACCAGGCCAACTAAGATCGTTCGGTCGGCAACTCCTCACCGGAGTTGCCGACCGTTCCCCTGAGGTCGTGGAGAACCGCTCCACGACCACCCGATCATCAAGGTCGACACCCGGTGTACCGGATGGCGAAACCCGATGAGGAAGAAGTACACCGCATGACGATGACAGATCCGGTCGCAGACCTGCTGACCAGACTGCGCAACGCGAACTCGGCGTTCCACGAGACCGTGTCGCTCCCCAGCAGCAAGCTCAAGTCCCACATCGCGGAGATCCTCCAGCGTGAGGGCTTCATCGACTCGTGGAAGGTCGAAGACGCTCGCGTCGGCCAGACCCTCACGATCGACCTCAAGTACGGCCCCGAGCGCCAGCGCTCGATCAAGGGCATCAAGCGCGTCTCGAAGCCGGGCCTCCGCGTCTACGCGAAGTCCACCGAGATCCCGCAGGTCTTCGGCGGCCTCGGCGTCGCGATCCTGTCGACTTCCTCCGGTCTGCTGACCGACCGTGAGGCCGAGAAGAAGGGCGTGGGCGGAGAAGTCATCGCCTACGTGTGGTAATTCGTCATGTCTCGAATCGGAAGACTCCCCATCTCGATCCCTGCCGGGGTCGACGTGAAGATCGACGGCCAGGCCGTCACCGTCAAGGGCCCCAAGGGCGAGCTGTCGCTCGTCGTCAAGAGCCCCATCGAAGCTGCGCTCGAGGAGGGCACCGTCGTCGTGACGCGTCCCGACGACGAGCGTGAGTCGCGGTCGCTCCACGGCCTGACCCGTACCCTCATCGCCAACCAGATCATCGGCGTGACCCAGGGCTACACCAAGGGCCTCGAGGTCGTCGGCACCGGTTACCGCGTGCAGGCCAAGGGCTCCAACGTCGAGTTCGCTCTCGGCTACTCGCACCCGATCACCGTCGAGCCGCCCGCGGGCATCAGCTTCACGGTCGAGGGCAACAACAAGCTCACCGTCGTCGGCATCGACAAGCAGGCAGTCGGCGAAGTCGCTGCCAACATCCGCAAGCTGCGCAAGCCCGAGCCCTACAAGGGCAAGGGCGTTCGCTACGCCGGCGAGGTCGTCCGCCGCAAGGCCGGAAAGTCAGGTAAGTAATCATGGGTCTCGGTACACGAGGAAAGAGCAAGTCGGCCGCCACCAAGCGCCGTCACACCCGCCTGCGCAAGAAGGTCGTGGGCACCGAAGAGCGCCCCCGTCTCGTCGTCACCCGTTCGGCCCGGCACGTGTTCGTGCAGGTCGTCGACGACAGCAAGGGCTTCACCGTCGCCAGCGCATCGACCCTCGAGGCCGACATGCGCACCTTCGACGGTGACAAGACCGCGAAGTCCCGCAAGGTCGGCGAGCTCGTCGCCGAGCGCGCCAAGGCCGCGGGCATCGAGGCCGTCGTGTTCGATCGCGGCGGCAACAAGTACGCCGGACGCGTCGCGGCCATCGCCGAAGGCGCCCGAGAGGCTGGTTTGAACCTGTGAGCGACGCTACGAACACCACTCCCCCCGCAGAGACCGACGCGGTCGCGGCGACCGAGACGGTCAAGGCTCCGGCCGAGGCCGTCGTCGAGCGCCCCGTCGAGACGGCTGCCGGCTCGGAGTCCAACAACCGAGAGGGCGGTCGCACCGACCGTCGTGGCGGCCAGGGTCGCGGAGACCGCAACGCCGGCGGCCGTGGCCGTGGCGACCGTGACGACAAGAGCCAGTTCCTGGAGCGCGTCGTCACGATCAACCGCGTGTCGAAGGTCGTCAAGGGCGGTCGTCGCTTCAGCTTCACCGCGCTCGTCGTGGTCGGTGACGGCAACGGACTCGTCGGCGTCGGCTACGGCAAGGCCCGCGAGGTCCCCACGGCCATCAGCAAGGGCGTCGAGGAGGCGAAGAAGAACTTCTTCCGCGTCCCCCGCATCGGCAACACGATCCCGCACCCCGTCCAGGGTGAGGCCGCTGCCGGCGTCGTCATGCTGCGTCCGGCCTCGGCCGGTACCGGAGTCATCGCCGGTGGTCCCGTCCGCGCCGTGCTCGAGTGCGCCGGTGTCCACGACGTCCTGAGCAAGTCGCTCGGCTCGTCGAACACCATCAACATCGTCCACGCGACCGTCGAGGCCCTCAAGCAGCTCGAGGAGCCCCGTGCCGTCGCCGCTCGCCGCGGCCTCGACATCGACGCCGTGATGCCGGCCTTCATGGCCCGCGCCGAGCAGGCGGCCAAGGCCGCTGCGACCGAGAAGGCAGGTGCCTGATGGCCCAGCTCAAGGTGACCCAGATCAAGTCCGTAATCAGCGAGAAGCAGAACCAGCGTGACACGCTGCGGAGCCTGGGCCTCAAGCGCATCGGCCAGTCGGTCGTGCGCGAGGACACCAAGCAGAACCGCGGCTACGTCAACACGGTCGCCCACCTCGTGAAGGTCGAGGAGATTGACTAATGGCTGACGAGAAGAACGGCGCCGCCGAGAAGGCCGCTCCGAAGAAGGCCGCCGCCAAGGCGACCACCACCAAGGCCGCCGCCCCCAAGGCGACGACCAAGAAGTCGACGGCCTCCTCGGCCGCCGCCTCGACGACGACCTCGACGAAGTCGGCCTCGGCCGGTCAGTCGGCGGACGTCGCCCGCCCGCAGGTCCTCAAGGTCCACCACCTCCGTCCGGCTCCCGGTGCCAAGACGGCCAAGACCCGCGTGGGTCGCGGTGAGGGCTCGAAGGGCAAGACGGCCGGACGTGGCACCAAGGGCCAGAAGGCCCGGTACCAGGTCAAGGTCGGCTTCGAGGGCGGTCAGATGCCGCTCCACATGCGCACTCCGAAGCTGCGCGGGTTCAAGAACCCGTTCCGCGTCGAGTACCAGGTGGTCAACCTCGAGAAGCTCGGCGAGCTGTACCCGCAGGGCGGTGAGGTCACCGTCGGCGACCTGGTCGCCAAGGGTGCCGTCCGCAAGAACGAGAAGGTCAAGGTCCTCGGACAGGGCGACCTGAGCGTCGCTCTCACCGTGGCGGTCGACAAGGTCTCCGGCTCTGCCGAAGAGAAGATCGTCGCCGCCGGCGGGACCGTCTCCAAGTAATCACCTGAGGGGGTGGTCCGACAGGGCCACCCCTTTCAGTCGTCTATCCTTCATGCCGGGAGGCCCCACATGTTCAGAGCTGTCGCGCGCATCATGCGCACGCCCGACCTTCGCCGAAAGATCGGGTTCACTCTCGGCATCATCGCGCTCTTCCGGCTGGGGTCGTTCATCCCCTCGCCGTTCGTCGACTACCAGAACGTGCAGCTGTGCCTCGCCGGCAACCAGGGCACCTCGGGCCTCTACGAGCTCGTCAACCTCTTCAGCGGCGGCGCCCTGCTGCAGCTCTCGGTCTTCGCGCTGGGCATCATGCCCTACATCACGTCGTCGATCATCGTGCAGCTGCTCCGCGTCGTCATCCCCCACTTCGACACCCTCTACAAGGAGGGCCAGTCGGGCCAGGCGAAGCTGACGCAGTACACCCGGTACCTGACGATCGCGCTGGGCATCCTCCAGTCGACGACCCTGATCACCGTGGCCCGCTCCGGTGCGCTGTTCGCCGGCTCCGGCGCGGCCGAGTGCCAGCAGCTCATCACCAACGACGCCTGGTACGCCGTCATGCTCATGGTCATCACCATGACCGCCGGCACCGGCCTCATCATGTGGATGGGCGAGCTCATCACCGAGCGCGGCATCGGCAACGGCATGTCGCTCCTGATCTTCACCTCGATCGCGGCCCGCTTCCCCACCGCCCTCTGGAGCATCGCGCAGGCGCGCAGCTTCGAGATCTTCCTCATGGTGATCGCCGTCGGGCTCGTGATCATGGCCGCGGTCGTGTTCGTCGAGCAGTCCCAGCGGCGGATCCCCGTGCAGTACGCCAAGCGCATGGTCGGGCGGCGCACGTACGGCGGCAACAACACGTACATCCCGATCAAGGTCAACATGGCCGGCGTCGTGCCCGTCATCTTCGCCTCGTCGCTGCTGTACCTGCCCGCGCTCGTCGCCCAGTTCAACCAGCCCTCCGACGGCACCGCGCCCCCGGCGTGGGTGGCGTGGGTCCAGGCGAACCTCACCTCCGGCGACAACCCGCTCTACATGGCGCTGTACTTCGCCCTCATCGTCGGCTTCACGTACTTCTACGTCGCGATCACCTTCAACCCCGAAGAGGTCGCCGACAACATGAAGAAGTACGGCGGGTTCATCCCCGGCATCCGGGCCGGGCGCCCCACCGCCGAGTACCTCGACTACGTCCTGACGCGCGTGACCCTGCCGGGCTCGCTCTACCTCGGCATCATCGCGCTCATCCCGCTGATCGCCCTGGCCACGGTCGGCGCCAACCAGAACTTCCCGTTCGGAGGCGCGAGCATCCTGATCATCGTCGGCGTCGGTCTCGAGACGGTCAAGCAGATCGACTCGCAGCTGCAGCAGCGTCACTACGAGGGGCTCCTCAAGTGACGGGGGGCGAGACCGGGCCCAGCCCGCGCCTCCTGATCGTCGGCCCTCCCGGCGCCGGCAAGGGCACGCAGGCGACGCAGATCGCGGAGACCCTCGGGGTGCCGGCGATCTCGACCGGCGACATCTTCCGTGCCAACGTGCGTGACGAGACCGAGCTGGGCGTCAAGGTCAAGACGATCATGGACGCCGGCGACTACGTGCCCGACAGCCTCACGAACGAGCTCGTCTCCGACCGGCTCGACCAGAGCGACGCGGCGCAGGGCTTCCTGCTCGACGGCTACCCCCGCACGCTGCAGCAGGTCGGGTTCCTCGACGACTACCTGTCCGCCAAGGGGCAGGCGCTCGAGGCCGTGATCCTGCTGGTGGCCGACCGCGACGAGATCGTCGAGCGGCTGCGCAAGCGGGCCCTCGACCAGGGGCGTTCGGACGACACGGAGGACGCCATCCGGCACCGCCAGGACGTCTACCTGCGCGAGACCGCTCCTCTGCTGGAGAGCTACCGGTCGCGGGGCCTGGTCGTCGAGGTCGACGGCCTCGGCACCATCGAGCAGGTCGCGGAGCGCATCGACGCCGCCCTGGGCGAGCGCGGCTTCCGCTCGACGGCCGCCGCCTCCTAGCCGGGTGGCCTTCCGCAAGCCGGGCATCTACAAGACCCGGGACGAACTGCGCGCCATGGCGGCGCCCGGCGTGCTGACGGCGCGATCGCTCGACGCGGTCGCTGCCGCGCTGCGACCCGGCATCACCACCGGCGAGCTCGACGCGATCGCCGAGCGCACCATCCGTGACGGCGGCGGCGTGCCGAACTTCATGCTCGTGCCGGGCTACCGCAACACGGTGTGCACCTCGGTGAACGCCGAGGTCGTGCACGGCATCCCCGGCAACCGCGCCCTCGAGCCCGGCGACCTGGTCTCCGTCGACAGCGGGGCGGAGGTCGACGGCTGGAACGGCGACAGCGCACGCTCCTTCGTGCTCGACGACCCGAGCCGCCCCGAGCTCGTCGCCGAGCGACGGCTGCTGTCCGACGTCACCGAGCACGCCCTCTGGCACGGCATCGCTGCCCTGGCGTCGGCTCGTCACCTCAACGAGGTCGGCGACGCCGTCGAGGAGTACGTGGAGTCGCGCGGCAGCTTCGGGATCATCGAGGACTACGTCGGCCACGGCATCGGGCGCTCCATGCACGAGGACCCGCCGGTCTTCAACTACCGCGTCAAGGGGCGCGGCCCGGCGGTCAAGCCGGGTCTGGTCGTGGCCATCGAGCCCATGATCACCCTCGGCGGCATCGACACCGTCACCGAGGACGACGACTGGACCGTCACCACCGTGGACGGCAGCTCCGCGGCGCACTGGGAGCACTCGGTCGCCGTGCACGAGGGCGGGATCTGGGTGCTCACCGCACACGACGGGGGAGCAGCTCAGCTGGCGCCCCTCGGGGTCGTGCCCGTCCCGATCGCCTGACCCGCGCCTCCTCGGCACCGGCCTGCGACGCCCCCACGAGCCTCGGCTCGAGGGGGCGTCGCCGTGTCGGCGTCAGCCTCGCGACGACCCGACCGAGCAGGTCGACTCGGCGGCCGTCTGGCCCGTGATGGTGGACGGGAGCGTCGTGGTGGCCGGTGTCGTCGCGGTCGGTGCGCCCTTAGTGGCGGGGGCGGTCGCCCCGGCCTCGGGGGCGGACGTCTCCGCCGGGGGAGCCGCGGCCTCCGGTGCGGGCACGGACTCGTCGACGGTGGACCCGCGCCCGGCCGCGTCGTCGCCGAGGGTGAACGACTGATCGGCCTGGAGTGCGGCCTCCAGCGTCGCCGCGTCCGCCTCGGAGGGGACGACCCGCCCTGCCTGGTCGGGGTCGTCGACGACGGGGTACTGGACGAAGACGATGTCGGCCGGCGTGAGGTCCTTCAGCGCCAACGCCAGCGAGACGAGGGTGTCCGGGCTGCTGAGCGAGGTCGAGAGGGTCATGTTGCCGAGGGCGGCCGAGGCGAGCTTGTAGAGCGTCGTCGGGCTGCCGAGGGTGCCCCCGGAGATGATCTTGCGCATCATCGACGAGAGGAAGACCTGCTGCGAGCTGATGCGGGCCAGGTCGCTGCCGTCGCCCACGCCGTGCCGGGTGCGCAGGAACTCCAGGGCGTCCTTGCCCTGGAGGGAGTGGGTGCCGGCCGACAGGTCGAGCCCCGTGTCGGTGTCGCGGATGCGCTGCGTCACGCAGACGTCGACGCCGCCGAGGGCGTTCGACATCTCGATGACGCCGTCGAAGGTGATCATGCCGGCGTAGTAGACGCTGAGGCCGGTCAGGCCCTCCACGGCGGCGACGGTGCAGCTGACCCCGCCCAGCTCGTACAGCGAGTTGAACTGCTGGTACGCCGCGGCGGGGTGGGCGGTGCCGTCGTCGCCCGTGCAGGCCGGCCGGTCGATCATGAGGTCGCGGGGGAAGCTGACGGCGGTGAGCTGGCTGTGGTCCTCGGACAGGTGGACGAGGATGTTGACGTCGTTCCTGACCCCGTCGACGACGCCGGCGTCCACGGCGCTGCCCGGGTCGCGCTGGTCGCTGCCGATGAGCAGCACGTTCGCGCCCCCGGGCATCGCGCCGATGCCCTCCTCCGGCACCGAGGTCTCGTTGCCGAGGGCCACCGAGGTCACCGACGACGTCAGCTGCCGGGCGGCGATGGCCGACAGGGAGGCGCCGCTGACGAGCAGGACGGCCAGCGCCGCCGCGAGGCCGGTCAGGAGGGAACCGACGGGGCGACGTCGTCGGAGGCGCCCGTGACGGGCGACGCCCCGGGTGCGGGGCGAGCGGCGGGGAGAGGGCATCGTGGGCTCCACGGGTCGGCGTCATCACCCTCGACTCGGCGTGTCGGGTCGACGGGCGGGTTGCTGAAGTGTAGCGGGAGGACCTAGGATCGATCTTTGGTGTTCCCAGGTCACTTCTGTGCCTGCGGCACCGCATCCCCGCACGACCAACACTCCCAATTCTTAGCGACAGTGAGGCTATGGCCAAAAAAGACGGTGTCATCGAAATCGAAGGCGCAGTGGTCGAAGCTCTGCCCAACGCGATGTTCCGCGTTGAGCTCAGCAACGGGCACAAAGTTCTCGCCCACATCTCCGGCAAGATGCGTCAGCACTACATCCGCATCCTCCCCGAAGACCGGGTGATCGTCGAACTCAGCCCCTACGACCTGACCCGCGGCCGGATCGTCTACCGCTACAAGTAGGGCGTGCTGGAAAGGAACGGCCCCACGCACCCGTGGGGCACGAAGCCAGCGAGATCAAGGAAACAACGATGAAGGTCAACCCCAGCGTCAAGCCCATCTGCGAGCACTGCAAGGTGATCCGCCGCAAGGGCAACGTCATGGTCATCTGCAAGAGCAACCCGCGCCACAAGCAGCGCCAGGGTTGATCTGACCGGCCGCCTCCCGCGGTCGGACAGAGGCCGGAGCCCCTCGAGGGCTCCACAGCACCACAAGACAGAGCAGCACCAGAACCCGCACCGCCGGCAGCAGCCAGGCAGGAGGCGCGGGGGACACCCCGGGGCGGAGGCCCGGGCACCGGCGCTGTGACAGACCTCCACCACTCTCTGAGGAGAAGCCACCATGGCACGTCTAGCAGGCGTTGACATCCCGCGCGACAAGCGCGTGGAAGTCGCACTGACCTACATCTACGGAGTCGGCCGCACCCGCGCGCTCAAGACTCTCGCCGAGACCGAGATCGACGGCAACATCCGCGTCAAGGACCTCACGGACGACCAGCTCGTCCTTCTCCGCGACCACATCGAGGGCAACTTCAAGGTAGAGGGCGACCTCCGTCGCGAGGTCGCCGCCGACATCCGCCGCAAGGTCGAGATCGGCAGCTACGAGGGCATCCGCCACCGCCGCGGCCTGCCTGTGCGCGGCCAGCGCACCAAGACGAACGCTCGTACCCGCAAGGGCCCGAAGCGCACCGTCGCCGGCAAGAAGAAGGCTCGCTAGGCCCCGGCTCCCGCCGTACTCGCCTCTAGGTTGTAGGAGAAAAAATTGGCAGCACCGAAGTCGGCCGCGCGTAAGCCCCGCCGCAAAGAGAAGAAGAACGTCGCCGTGGGCCAGGCCCACATCAAGAGCACGTTCAACAACACGATCGTGTCGATCACGGACCCCTCGGGTGCCGTGCTGAGCTGGGCCTCCTCGGGAGCCGTCGGCTTCAAGGGCTCGCGCAAGTCGACGCCCTTCGCCGCGCAGCTGGCCGCCGAGTCGGCCGCCCGCCAGGCGCAGGAGCACGGCGTCAAGAAGGTCGACGTCTTCGTCAAGGGGCCGGGTTCCGGCCGCGAGACGGCGATCCGCTCGCTCCAGGCCGCTGGCCTGGAGGTCGGGTCGATCAACGACGTCACCCCTCAGGCGCACAACGGCTGCCGCCCGCCGAAGCGTCGTCGCGTCTAACTGAGTCGATGCCCGTCGCGCCTCCCCGCCCTGTCCGCAGGGCCCGGAGGCGCGACGGGCTCACCCGCGTTCACCGCGCCTCCGGCTCCCTCGCCGGGAGCCCCCACAACTCAACAGACCCGACGGGCCAGCCACCTGTCGTACCGCCAAGAGTCATATAGCGGACTCTTCGCCGAAAGGAATCCACCAGTGCTCATTGCACAGCGCCCCACCCTCACCGAGGAGAACATCTCGGAGTTCCGCTCGCGGTTCGTCATCGAGCCCCTCGAGCCCGGCTTCGGCTACACCCTCGGCAACTCGCTGCGTCGCACCCTGCTCTCGTCGATCCCCGGAGCCGCTGTCACCAGCATCCGCATCGACGGTGTGCTGCACGAGTTCACGACGGTCCCCGGTGTCAAGGAAGACGTCACCGAGGTCATCCTGAACATCAAGCAGCTCGTCGTCTCGAGCGAGCACGACGAGCCCATCACGGCGTACCTGCGCAAGCAGGGTGCCGGTCAGGTCACGGCGGCCGACATCTCGGCCCCCGCCGGCGTGGAGATCCACAACCCCGAGCTCGTGATCGCGACGCTCAACGACAAGGCGAAGTTCGAGCTCGAGCTCACGATCGAGCGTGGCCGCGGCTACGTGTCGGCCGTGCAGAACCGCTCGGAGTTCAGCGAGGCCGGTCAGATCCCGATCGACTCGATCTACTCGCCCGTCCTCAAGGTGACGTACCGCGTCGAGGCCACCCGTGCCGGTGAGCGCACCGACTTCGACCGCCTCGTGGTCGACGTCGAGACGAAGCCCGCGATCTCGCCCCGCGACGCCATCGCGTCGGCCGGTCGCACGCTGACCGAGCTGTTCGGCCTGGCCCGTGAGCTCAACACCGCCGCCGAGGGCATCGAGATCGGCCCCGCGCCGGTCGACGCCGTCCTCTCCAGCGAGCTCCAGACGCCGATCGAGGACCTCGACCTCTCCGTGCGCAGCTACAACTGCCTCAAGCGCGAGGGCATCAACACGGTGTCCGAGCTCGTCGCCCTCTCGGAGACGCAGCTCATGAACATCCGCAACTTCGGTCAGAAGTCGGTCGACGAGGTGAAGGACAAGCTCGTGGAGCTCGGTCTCTCGCTCAAGGACACGGTCCCCGGGTTCGACGGAGCCCACTTCTACAGCGGCTACGACGAGGAAGAGACCAACTAGGTCTCGTCCGTCCCCGCCCTGATCATCTTCGACAGCTAGGAACCATCAATCATGCCCAAGCCCACCAAGGGTCCCCGTCTCGGAGGCGGACCGGCGCACGAGCGCCTCATGCTCGCCAACCTCGCGGCCTCGCTCTTCGAGCACAAGAGCATCAAGACGACCGAGACGCGGGCCAAGCGCCTCCGTCCCGTCGCCGAGCGCCTCGTGACCTTCGCCAAGCGCGGCGACCTGCACTCGCGTCGTCGCGTCATGCAGACCCTGCGCAACAACAAGGACGCCGCGCACATCCTCTTCACGGAGATCGCTCCCCTGGTCGACCAGCGTGAGGGCGGCTACACCCGCATCACGAAGCTCGGCTTCCGCAAGGGCGACAACGCGTCGATGGTGTCGATGGAGCTCGTCCTCGAGCCCGTGACCCCCAAGGTCAAGTCGTCGAAGAGCTCGACGGCCGCGGCCGCCGCGCCCGTCGAGGAGCCCGTCGTCGAGGAGGCGCCCGTCGAGGAGCCCGAGACCGTCGAGGAGTCGGCTCCGGTCGAGTCCGAGACCGAGACGGCCCCCGCCGCCGAGGTCGAGGCCGACGCCGCCGNTCGTCCGCCCGCGGGCGACGCTCGTCGTGGATCGCGGGGTGTGGGGCCTTCGGCGGACGCGCGCGTCCCCCGAACAGGTGTCGTTCACCTACGCGTCACATGGCAGAAACCCCTGAGGAGGCTGTGGACCGTAGCGTCGGTGGGTCACCTCCCGCCAGCTGAAGGAACACATGTCCCCGCGCTCCCGCCACACCCCGGTCACGGCCGCCGCCCTCGCGGCCGGCCTCGCCCTCTGCCTCGCTCCGCTCGTGCCCGTCGCCGCCTCCGCGGCCCCCGGCGGCACCGGCGTTGTCATCAACGAGGCCTACCTCAAGGGCGGCAGCATGAACGCTCCGTTCGCGAACAAGTTCGTCGAGCTCTACAACCCGACCACCGCCTCCGTCTCCGTCGCGGGCTGGTCGATCCAGTACCGCTCGGCGACGTCGAGCGGCACGTTCACCGGCGTGGGGGCCCTGAGCGGGTCGATCGCGCCCGGCGGCTACCTGCTCGTGCAGATGTCGTCCAACGGGACCACGGGCGCGCCGCTGCCGACGCCCGACGTCGTCACGACGGTCAACCCCGGCGGTGCCAGCGGCACCCTCGTGCTGGCGAGCACGACGACCGCCCTGGCCCTCCCGGCGGGGTCGATCTCCACCGCGACGCCCGGCGTCGTCGACGCTCTCGGCTACGGGACGTCGAACACGTTCGAGACGACGGCGGCGGAGGTGGGATCGGCCAACCCCGTCCCGACCTCGTACGTCCGCACGGCGTTCTCCGACAGCGACGTCAACGCGGCCGACTTCGTCCAGCAGGGCCAGATCACGCCGCAGAACGCCGCGAGCACCGGCACGGCGCCCACTCCGCCCGCGCCGCCGACCCCGCCGGTGTCGGAGGCGGACGTCACCGTGGCGCAGCTGCAGGGCGTCACCGACACGAGCCCCTACGCGGGCCGCACCGTCACCACCCGCGGCGTCGTCACGGCGACGTACCCGACCGGCGGCCTGGACGGCTACGTCGTCCAGACCCCGGGCACCGGAGGCGCGCTCGACCTCTCGACGCACCTCTCGTCGGACGCGGTCTTCGTGTACTCCTCGGCCACCGCCTCCTCGGTGGAGGTCGGCGACTACGTCGAGCTCGTCGGCGAGGTCACCGAGTTCTTCGGGCTGACCGAGCTGACGGTCGACGGCACCGACCAGGTCACGCAGCTGGACGCCTCCACCGTCGTCGCCCCGGCGCCGGCCACGGTCGGGTTCCCCGCCACGGACGCGCAGCGCGAGTCGATCGAGAGCATGCTCCTGCTGCCGCAGGGCGAGTTCACGGTCGCGGACACCTACACGACGAACCAGTACGGCGAGGTGAAGCTCGCGTCGGGCAGCACCCCGCTGATCCAGCCGACCGAGGTCGGACGCCCCGGCAGCGCGAAGTACGCGGCGACGATCGCCGACAACGCCGCTCGGGCCGTGACGCTCGACGACGGTGCCACCACGAACTTCCTCACCGCGGCGAACCAGTCGATCCCGGTGCCGTACCTGTCGAACGAGAACCCGGTCACGGTCGGTGCCTCGGTGGCCTTCACCGAGCCGGTGGTCCTCGACTTCCGGAACTCGGCCTGGAAGTACCAGCCCACCAGCCGCGTCACGGGCGACGTCGCGTACGCCGACCTGCCCGTCACCTTCGAGAACGTCCGCACCGAGGCTCCCCGTGAGGTCGGCGGCGACGTCAGGCTCGCCAGCTTCAACGTGCTGAACTACTTCCCGACCACCGGCGACTCGCTGACCGGCTGCACCTACTACCGCGACCGTGCCGGCGACCCCGTCACCGTCAACAGCGGCTGCGACGCCCGCGGCGCGGCGAACCAGGACGACCTGCAGCGGCAGCAGGCCAAGATCGTCACGGCGATCAACGCCCTCGGTGCCGACGTCGTCTCGCTGGAGGAGATCGAGAACTCCGCCCGCTTCGGCAAGGACCGCGACTCGGCCCTGTCGATCCTGGTCGACGCCCTCAACGCCGACGCCGGGTCGGACGTCTGGGAGTTCGTCCCGTCGCCCACCGCCCTGCCGGCCAACGAGGACGTCATCCGCCTCGCGTTCATCTACAAGGCCGGCGTGGTCGAGAGCGTCGGCGACTCGAGCATCCTCACCGGCTCTGCGGCGTTCAGCAACGCGCGTCAGCCCCTCGCCCAGGCGTTCCGCCCCGTCGGCGGCGACGTCGACTCGACGATCCTCGCCATCGCGAACCACTTCAAGTCGAAGGGCAGCGGGTCCGGCGCCGACGCCGACCTGGGAGACGGCCAGGGCGGCTCGAACGCCTCCCGCGTGAACCAGGCGAACGCCCTCGTGGCCTTCGCCGCCGAGCGCGAGGCCGCCGTCGGCACCGACAAGGTGTTCCTGCTCGGCGACTTCAACGCCTACTCGCAGGAGGACCCGATCGAGGTGCTGCGCACCGCCGGCTTCACCGACCTCGGCTCGACCGAGGACGGCGAGGAGTACAGCTACGTGTTCAGCGGCCTGAGCGGCTCGCTCGACCACGTGCTGGCCTCGCCCGCCGCCCTCGAGGCCGTCACGGGCGTCGACATCTGGAACATCAACTCGGGTGAGTCGGTCGGCCTCGAGTACAGCCGCTTCAACTACAACGTGCGCGACCTGCTGCAGCTCGACCAGTTCCGCGCCAGCGACCACGACCCCGTCGTCGTCGGCGTCGACCTGCTCGCCGACGTCGTCGCGCCGACCCCGGTGCCGACCGACCCGGCCACGCCGGTCGCGCCCGGTGCGGGCGCGGGTGCCGGCACGGGCGCGGGCACGGCTCCGGCCGGCAGCGCCCCCGTCGCCTCCGCCCCGACGCGTTCGGGCGGCCTGGCCTACACCGGGTCTGACGGCGTCGTCGGCTGGGCGGTGCTCGCCCTGGCGCTGATGGCCGCCGGCGGCACGGTGCTCGTGCAGCGTCGTCGCCTGGCCGCGGGGGAGTAGCCCGCTCCAGCTGACCACGGCGGCGGCCGGGGCGCGGGAGACCGTGCCCCGGCCGCCGCCGTCGGCGTGCGCCGCGAGCTGCCGTGCAGGCGGCGGCGCCCCGGCGCCCCGGCGCCCCGCGGGCTCGTACCATGGTCGACGTGACGAGCGACGACCCGGCCCCGGCCCCCGCCTCCGGCCTGGTGCCCGACCTCGACCCCGGCATGACCCGGGTGCGGCTCACCGTGGCCTACGACGGCACCGACTTCTCCGGGTGGAGCGAGCAGCCCGGCCGCCGCACCGTCCAGGGCGAGGTCGAGGCCGCGCTCCGCGTGCTCTTCGGCCGGCACGAGCACGTGCCCACCGTGACCGTCGCCGGCCGCACCGACGCCGGCGTCCACGCCCGCGGCCAGGTCGTCCACCTCGACCTCACGGCCGAGCAGGTCGCCCAGCTGCAGCGGCCGCACCGGGGCATGGTCGACCGCTCGCCGCTCGACGCGCCCACCGTCCTCGCGCGTCGGCTGAACGGGCTGGCGGGCGCCTCCGACGAGATCGTGGTCTCGGGGGCGCGGGTGGCGCCTCCCGGGTTCCACGCGCGCTTCGGCGCGCTGTGGCGCCGCTACGAGTACCGCATCGCCGACCGCGGGGCCGAGCGTGACCCCTCACGCCGCCGCCACACCCTCTGGTACGACCACCTGCTCGACCTCGACCTGATGAACGCGACGGCCGCGGGCCTGGTCGGCCTGCACGACTGGGCGGCGTACTGCCGCCACCGCGACTACGCGACGACGATCCGCGAGCTCCAGCACTTCACGTGGAGGCGCGAGGCCGACGGCGTGCTGGTCGCCACCGTGCAGGCGGACGCCTTCTGCCACAACCTCGTCCGCAACCTCGTCGGGGCGTGCGTCGCCGTCGGCGAGGGGTCGATGCCGGAGCACCGGGCCGTCGGGGTCCGGCGGGAGGCCGAGCGCAACGGTGAGTTCCGCGTCGTCCCCGCCACGGGGCTGACCATGGTCGAGGTCGGCTACCCGCCCGACGACGAGGTGGCGGCCCGGGTCGTGCTCACCCAGGTCAAGCGGTCGGCCGCTAGCCTCGACGGATGACCGCTCCCCGCCCCGCGACCCCCTCCGACGTCCCCGAGATGCTGCGCCTGATCGTCGAGCTGGCGGTCTACGAGAAGGAGCCGGAGGCGGTGAAGACCACCGAGGGCGACCTCCGCCGGGCGCTCTTCGCCGACGCCCCCGCCGTCTTCGCGTTCGTCGTCGACGGCGACGAGCCCGGCGAGCTCGCGGGCCTCGCCGTCTGGTTCCTGACGTTCTCGACCTGGGAGGGCGTCCACGGCATCCACCTGGAAGACCTGTACGTCGCGCCGCAGCACCGGAGCTCCGGCCACGGGCGGGCCCTCCTGACGCGCCTGGCGCAGGAGGCGACGGCTCGGGGCCTCGCCCGCGTCGAGTGGGCCGTGCTCGACTGGAACGAGCCGTCGATCGGCTTCTACCGGTCGCTCGGCGCGACGTCGATGGACGAGTGGACCACGTTCCGGCTCGACGGCCAGCCCCTGGCGGCGCTCGGCGGCGCGTGACGCCGTTTGACGGCCCCGGGCGTGTCGGGTATCGTCGACCCTTGGTGTCTGCGCAACTGCGCGCGGCGCCCGAAGTTGAGCCCTCCACCTGACTCGTTCTCGCCGTCTCTTCGGCGACAACGGCAACGGAGCGGGATCCACGAACACCTCACCTCGACCAGGAAGCAGCACTACTGTGACGCGCACTTTCTCCCCCAAGCCGGCTGACGTCCAGCCGAACTGGCTGATCATCGACGCCAACGACGTCGTCCTCGGCCGTCTGGCCAGCCACGCGGCAGCACTGCTGCGCGGCAAGCACAAGCCGACCTTCGCCCCCCACATGGACATGGGCGACTTCGTCATCATCATCAACGCCGACAAGGTGGCCCTGACCGGCTCCAAGCTGGCCGAGAAGCTCTACTACCGCCACTCCGGCTACCCGGGCGGCCTCACCGCCACCACGTACTCCGAGATGGTGGAGAAGCACCCCACGCGCGCCGTCGAGAAGGCGATCCGCGGCATGCTGCCGAAGAACTCGCTGGGCCGTGCCCAGATCAAGAAGCTGAAGGTGTACGCGGGTGCCGAGCACCCCCACGCTGCTCAGCAGCCCACGGTTCACACCCTCGACCAGGTCGCTCAGTAGCGTCCGCCTTCAGACTTAAGGACCCCCACACAGTGGCTCAGATCGCAGATTCCATCGACCAGGCTCCCGAGAGCTTCACCACGGAGAGCTCCGCTCCCGAGGCCTCGGCGACCCCCCGCGCCGTCCTCAACGTCTCCGGCTCCGCCGTCGGACGTCGCAAGGAGGCCATCGCTCGTGCCCGCCTCGTCCCCGGCTCCGGCACCTTCGTGGTCAACGGCCGCACCCTCGAGGAGTACTTCCCCAACAAGCTGCACCAGCAGCTGATCAACGACCCGTTCAAGGTGCTCGACCTGCTCGGCGCCTACGACGTGACCGTCAAGGTCACCGGCGGCGGCCCCTCCGGCCAGGCGGGCGCCCTGCGCCTCGCCATCGCCCGCACGCTGAACGAGATCGACCGCGAGAACAACCGCGCCACGCTCAAGAAGGCCGGCTTCCTCACCCGTGACGCCCGCGTCATCGAGCGCAAGAAGGCCGGTCTCAAGAAGGCCCGCAAGGCCTCGCAGTTCTCGAAGCGCTAGTCACACATCCCCACAGGCAGGTCTCGCGATGTCGCGTCTCTTCGGTACCGACGGTGTTCGGGGCCTCGCCAACCGTGAGCTGACCGCCGCGCTCGCCCTGGGCCTCGCCCAGGCGAGCGCGGTGGTGCTCACGAAGGGCCACCACGCCGACGCTCGTCGTGCTGAAGGGCGACGACCCGTCGCGGTGGTAGCCCGTGACCCCCGCATCTCGGGGGAGTTCCTGACCGCCGCCGTGTGCGCGGGCCTGGCCAGCTCCGGCGTCGACGTGCTCGACGCCGGGGTGATCCCGACCCCCGCGGCGGCGTTCCTCGTCGACGACATCGGCGCCGACTTCGGCGTGATGATCAGCGCCTCGCACAACCCGGCGCCCGACAACGGCATCAAGTTCTTCGCGTTCGGCGGCACGAAGCTGCCCGACGAGGTCGAGGACCGCATCGAGGCCGCCATGGCCGAGCCGCAGCTGATGCCCGTCGGGGGCGACGTCGGTCGCATCCGACGGTTCGCCGACGCCGAGGACCGCTACGTCCTGCACCTCCTCGGGGCCCTGCCCCACCGCCTCGACGGCCTGCACGTCGTGCTCGACTGTGCCCACGGCGCCGCCTCGGCCGTCTCGCCCGAGGTCTTCACCGACGCGGGCGCGAAGGTCACCCTGATCGGGGCCGACCCCGACGGCGTCAACATCAACGACGGCGTCGGCTCGACGCACCTCGACAACCTCGCCCGCGCCGTGCTCGAGCACGGCGCCGACGTCGGCATCGCGCACGACGGCGACGCCGACCGCTGCCTCGCGGTCGACGCGACCGGCACCGTCGTCGACGGCGACCAGATCATGGCGATCATCGCCCTGGCGCACAAGGAGCACGGGCGCCTCGCCCACGACACCCTCGTCGCGACGGTGATGAGCAACCTCGGCCTCATCCGCGCCATGGAGCAGCACGGCATCGCCGTGCGTCAGACCCGCGTCGGCGACCGCTACGTCCTGGAGGACATGAGCGCCGGCGGCTACACGCTGGGCGGCGAGCAGTCCGGCCACATCGTCTTCGGCGACCACGCCACCACCGGCGACGGCATCCTCACCGGGCTGTCGCTCGTCGCGCGCATGGCGGAGACCGGCAAGAGCCTGGCCGAGCTGGCCCGGGTGATGACGGTCTTCCCGCAGATCCTCATCAACGTCGGTGGCGTCGACCGTGAGCGTCTCGACGGCGACCAGGGCGTCGCCGACGCCGTGGCGGCCCTGGAGGCCGAGCTCGGCGACACCGGCCGCGTGCTGCTCCGCCCGTCGGGCACCGAGCCCGTCGTGCGGGTCATGGTGGAGGCCGCCGACCAGGCGACCGCCGACCGCGTCGCGCACGAGCTCGCCGACGTCGTCCGCGAGCGACTGGCGCTCTAGCGGGCCCGACCCGCGCCTCCCGCAGGCCCGGCGTCCCCGCCCCCGTGCCCGCATCGGGCACCATGGGCGCATGCTCCTCCTGCTGCCCGCCGTCGTCTTCGCGGTGCTCTACGTCGTCAGCCGCCGCCGCGACGCGCGGCGTCTGCGCAACGGCGTCTTCCTCGTCGCGGCCCTCGGCTGCCTCCTCGTGGCCGGCGTGCTCGAGGTCGCCGCGACCGGGCCCGCCCAGCAGAGCGCCGTCCTGCTCGGCGTCGTGGTCGCCGGCCTGCTCGTCGTGGTGCTCGCGCTCTTCCTGCTCGGCAACGGCGTCACCATGCTGCGCTCCGAGGGGCGCAGCCTCGGCAATCTGCTGTCGCTGCTGGCGGGCGTCGCCATCCTGCTCGTGCCGGTCGCGGCGGCCGCGCTGGTCTTCGGGCCCGACGTCGCCGAGCTGCCGGGGCCGGTCGGGGTCGTCCTCGTCGCCCTGGGAGTCCTCCTCGTCTTCGTCGCGGGGTACGCGGCCGCGACCTTCGCCGCGTTCGGGCTCTACTCGCTGGTCTACAGCCGCTACCGCCACACGCGCACGCCCGCGACGGTGGTCGTGCTCGGCTCCGGCCTGGTCCGCGGCGAGGTGCCGCCGCTCCTGCGCAGCCGTCTCGACAAGGCGCTCTCGGTCTACCGCTCCGTGCCCGGCACCGCCGCGAGGCCGCTGCTCGTGCCGTCGGGCGGCCAGGGCTCCGACGAGCCGCGCGCCGAGGGCGACGCCATGGCCGAGTACCTCCTCGCGCAGGGGGCCGACCCCGCCGACGTCCGGCCCGAGACCGCCTCGACGAGCACCCGCGAGAACCTGCTCTACTCGCGCGAGGTGCAGCGCGACGCGGGGCGGGACGGCAGCACCCTCGTGGTGACGAACGACTACCACGTGCTGCGGGCCGCCCTGCTGGCCCGGTCGATCGGCAGCGACGCCCAGGTGGTGGGCTCGCCGACGGCCGCGTACTACGTGCCGAGCGCCTTCCTCCGCGAGTACGTCGCGATCATGGTCGAGCACCGCCGGCTCAACGCGGTGGCGGTGGCGGTGGCGGTCGCCCTGGTGGGCCTCACCGCCGTCTGGTCGCTGCTGCCCGTGTGAGCCGACCCGCGCCTCCCGGGCTCCGGCCGCCGAGGAGTCGCGGTGGCCGCACCGCAGGCCCGCTCAGATCTTGCGGAGCAGCACCGAGCTCACCGCGTGGTCCGCCGCCTTGCGCAGCACCAGGGTCGCCCGCGACCGCGTCGGCAGCACGTTCTCGACGAGGTTCGGCTCGTTCACCGACCGCCAGACGCCGGACGCGAGGGCGCGCGCCTCCGCCTCGTCCATGCCGGCGAAGCGGTGGAAGAACGAGCGCTCCTGGGTGAAGGCGCCCTTCTGCAGGGCGAGGAACCTCTCGACGAACCACGACTCGATGTCGCTCGTGCGGGCGTCGACGTAGATCGTGAAGTCGAACAGGTCGCTGAGGGCGAGACGGCCGGGGGTCGGCGGCTGCAGCACGTTCAGGCCCTCGACGATGAGGATGTCGGGGCGCCGCACCACGACCTCGGCCCCCGGCATGATGTCGTAGCTGGTGTGCGAGTAGAACGGCGCCCGCACCTCCTCCGCCCCGCTCTTGACCTGCGAGACGAACCGCAGCAGGTGCCGGCGGTCGTACGACTCGGGGAACCCCTTGCGGTCGGTGAGGCCGCGGCGCTCGAGCTCGGCGTTCGGGTAGAGGAAGCCGTCGGTCGTGACGAGCTCCACGCGGGGGGTGTCGTCCCAGCGGCTGAGCAGCTCGCGCAGCAGACGGGCGACCGTCGACTTGCCGACGGCCACCGAGCCGGCGACGCCGATCACGAAGGGCGTGCGCTGGGCGCGCTCGCCGAGGAAGTCGCTGGTCGCCCGGTGCAGGTTGCGGGCGCCCGCGGCGTAGAGGTTGAGGAGGCGGCTGAGCGGCACGTAGACGTCCTGCACCTCGCGCATGTCGAGCCGGTCACCGAGGCCCCGCAGCTGCACGATCTCGGTCTCGGTGAGCGGCAGGCGCGTCGCGGGGGCGAGGTCGGCCCAGGCGTCGCGCCCGATCTCGACGAACGGGGTGGCGTGCGTCGGCGCGTGGGGAGCGTGTGCGGCGTGCGCGGCCTGGCCCGGCGCGGGGGTCGTCGTCGACGGAGGGGCTTCGGCCATGACGGCGAGGCTACCCGGTCGGGCGCGCGGGACGACCGCACAGGAGGCGCGGACGGGACCGCATAGGATCGGTCGCATGTGTGGAATCGTGGGTTACGTCGGCGCCTCGGGCGTCGGCGAGAAGAGCATCGAGGTCCTGCTGGGCGGGCTCAAGCGCCTCGAGTACCGCGGCTACGACTCGGCCGGCGTGGCCGTCGTCGACGCGGCGGGCCAGCTGGGCACGCGCAAGCGCGCCGGCAAGCTCAAGGTGCTGGTCGACGACCTCGAGGCCGAGCCGCTGACCGACGGGGCGACCGGCATCGGGCACACCCGCTGGGCCACCCACGGCGGCCCGACCGACGCGAACGCGCACCCGCACCTCTCCGACGGCGGGCGCCTCGCGCTGATCCACAACGGCATCATCGAGAACTTCTCCGACCTCAAGGCCGAGCTGCTCGCCGAGGGCGTCGAGTTCTCGAGCGAGACCGACTCCGAGGTCGCGGCCCACCTGGTCGCCCGTGCCTACCGCGCCTCCGGCGACCTGACCGAGGCCCTCCGCGTGGTCGTCAACACGCTCGACGGCGCCTTCACGCTGCTCGTCGTCCACGCCGACCAGCCCGGGGTCGTCGTCGGCGCCCGCCGCAACAGCCCGCTCGTCGTCGGGCTCGGCGAGGGCGAGAACTTCCTCGGCAGCGACGTCGCCGCGTTCGTCGCCCACACCCGCCGCGCCATGTCGATCGGGCAGGACCAGATCGTGACGATCCGCCCCGACTCGGTCGACGTCGTCGACTTCGAGGGCGCGCCGGTCGAGACCAGCACCTTCGAGGTCGACTGGGACGCCTCGGCCGCCGAGAAGGGCGGCTGGTCGAGCTTCATGGCGAAGGAGATCAGCGAGGAGCCCGAGGCCGTCGCCAACACCCTCCTCGGCCGCGTGCACGACGGCGCCGTCACCCTCACCGACCTCGACGGCGTGCGCGACCGCCTCCTCACCGTCGACCGCGTGATCGTGATCGCCTGCGGCACGGCCGCCTACGCGGGGATCCTCGGCAAGTACGCCATCGAGCAGTGGGCCCGCGTGCCCGTCGAGGTCGAGCTCGCGCACGAGTTCCGCTACCGCGACCCGGTGCTCGACGAGAAGACCCTCGTCGTCTCGATCAGCCAGTCCGGCGAGACGATGGACACGCTGATGGCGGTCAAGTACGCCCGCGAGCAGGGCGCGCAGGTGCTGTCGATCTGCAACACGCAGGGCTCCACCATCCCCCGCGAGAGCGACGCCGTCATCTACACGCACGCCGGTCCGGAGGTCGCCGTCGCGTCGACGAAGGCGTTCGTCGCGCAGGGCACTGCACTGTTCCTCCTCGGCCTGCACCTCGCGACCCTGCGTGGCACCCTGACCGCCGAGCAGATCGCCGATCAGGTCACCGACCTCCAGGCCGTGCCCGACAAGATCCGCAAGGTGCTCGAGTCGTCCGAGCGCATCGCGACCCTGGCGCGCTGGATGGCCGACACCCGGTCCGTCCTCTTCCTGGGCCGCCACGTCGGCTACCCGATCGCCCTCGAGGGGGCGCTCAAGCTCAAGGAGCTCGCCTACATCCACGCCGAGGGCTTCGCCGCCGGCGAGCTGAAGCACGGGCCGATCGCCCTGATCGAGCCCGGCCAGATCGTCTTCGTGATCGTGCCGAGCCCGCGCGACCCGCGGTCGCTGCACCCCAAGGTCGTCTCGAACATCCAGGAGATCCGCGCGCGCGGCGCCCGCGTCATCGCGATCGCGGAGGAGGGCGACGCCGCGGTGCTGCCCTTCGCCGACGAGGTGCTGCACATCCCGCTCGCGGCCCCGCTCTTCGAGCCCCTGCTCTCGGTGGTGCCGCTGCACGTCTTCGGCATGGAGCTGGCCGCGGCCAAGGGCCTCGACGTCGACCAGCCGCGCAACCTCGCCAAGTCGGTCACGGTCGAGTAGGGCACCCGGCCGCATGAGCACCCGCGCCCGCCCGTGATCGTCGGCATCGGGGTCGACGTCGTCGACCTCGAGCGCTTCGAGCGTTCGCTGGAGCGCACCGGCGCGCTCGCCGCCCGGCTCTTCGGCGACGCCGAGAGGGTGCTCGCCGACGGCAGCCCCCGACCGGTGCGGTCGCTCGCGGCCCGGTTCGCCGCCAAGGAGGCGCTGATCAAGGCCCTCGGCGGGTCGACCGGCGTGCGGTGGCACGACATCGTGGTCGTCTCCGACGCGAGCGGCGCCCCCTCGCTCCGGCTGACCGGGGGAGCGCGGTCGCTGGCGGAGTCGCGGGGCGCGACGCGCCTCCACCTCTCGCTGAGCCACGACGGGGGAGTCGCCGTGGCCTACGTGGTGGCCGAGACCGACCAGCGTGCCCCGCAGAACCAGCCCCCGGTGCACGAGCCCCCGGAGCACCAGCCCCCGCAGCACGAGCCCCCGCAGCACGACCACCGCCCGACCCAGACCGCCGAGACCGAGACAGGAGCCGACGCGTGACGCAGGACATCCGGGTGACCATCGACACCGCCGCCCTGCGGCACAACGTCGCGACCCTGAAGGCCGCGGTGGCGCCGGCCCGCGTGATGGCCGTGGTGAAGGCCAACGCCTACGGGCACGGCGCCGTGGAGTGCGCCCGCGCTTTCGTCGACGCCGGCGTCGACTGGCTCGGCGTCGCCGATCTCGACGAGGCCGTCGAGCTCCGGGAGGCCGGGGTCACGGCCCCGGTGCTCGCCTGGCTGCACGCTCCCGGCGAGACCTTCGAGCGTGCCGCCGCCCACGACGTCACGCCCGCCGTCTCCGACGTCGCGCAGCTCGAGGCCGCGGCGGCGGCCGGGGTCCGGGCCGTGCACCTCTGCGTCGACACCGGCCTCAGCCGCAACGGCGCCGTGGCCGCGGAGTGGCCCGAGTTCTTCGCCCGCGCCGCGGCGCTCGCCGACCGCCTGCCGGTCGAGGGCGTGATGACCCACCTGTCGAACGCCTCCCCGGAGGAGGACGGCGCGCAGGTCGCCGCCTTCCTCTCCGCGATCGAGACGCTCGGGGGGCTGGGGCTCGAGCCGCGCCTCCGGCACGTCGCCGCCTCGGCCGCGGCCCTGCACTTCGCCGACGTGGGCCAGGGGCCCGTCGACATGGTGCGGTTCGGGCTCGCCGCCTACGGGCTCAGCCCCTTCCCCGACCGCCGCGCGGCCGACCTCGGGCTGCGCCCGGCGCTGACGATGCGCGCGCCCGTGACGACCGTCAAGCGGGTGCCCGCGGGCGAGGGCGTCTCGTACGGCTACGTCTTCCGGCCCGAGCGCGACACGACCATCGCCATCGTGCCGGTCGGGTACTCCGACGGCGTCGACCGTGCCGCCAGCGACCGCGCCTCCGTCACGATCGGGCAGCGCACCTACCGGGTGCGCGGCCGGATCGCGATGAACGCCCTCGTCATCGACGTCGGCGACGACCCGGTCGAGGTGGGCGACGAGGTCGTGCTGTTCGGCGACCCCGCCCTCGGGCACCAGGGCGCGGAGGACTGGGCCCGGGCCTTCGACGGCATCACCTACGAGGTCGTCGCGTCGCTGTCGGCCCGCCTCCCGAGGAGCTACGCATGACCGGCACCGCCCCCGAGACCGGCACCGCCCCCGAGACCGGCACCGCCCCCGAGACCGGCCCCGCGCCCGTCGCGGCGCGCCCCGCGGCCGGGTACCTCCGCCGCGCGACGATCGACCTCGCCGCCTACCGGGCGAACCTCACCTCGCTGATCGAGCGCATGGCCCCGGTCGAGGTGCTCGCGATCGTCAAGGCGGACGCCTACTCGCTCGGCGTGGACGTGCTGGTGCCCGAGGCGCTCGCCGCGGGCATCCGCTGGTTCGGCACCGTCGAGCCGGAGCCGGCGTACCGCCTGCGGCGCGAGGGCGTCGGCGACGACGCCTCGTACTTCGCCTGGCAGCTCGGCCCCGACGAGGACTGGGACGCCGCGGTGCGGCTGCGCGTCGACCTCGGCGTCTCGACCCTCGAGCAGCTCGAGGCGTTCGCCGCCGCCGCCCGGGCCGCCGGCCCCGGCCACGAGGCCCTCGTGCACCTCACGATCGACACCGGCCTGCACCGCGAGGGCTGCCTGCCCGCCGACTGGGCCGAGTTCGTCACCCGAGCCGTCGAGCTACGCGACGAGGGCGTCGTGCGCCTCCGGGGCTGCTTCTCGCACGTGTCGGAGACCAGCGAGGCCGACGACCACGCCGCCTCCCTCGTCTTCCGCCGCGCCCTCGACGACGCCGCCGCCCTCGGCGCGACCTTCGAGAAGCGCCACATGTCGTCGAGCTCGGCGGGCATGGAGCACCCCGAGCGCCGCTTCGACATGGTGCGCATGGGCTCGAACGGCTACGGCAACCCGGTCACCGAGGGCGTGACGGCCGCCGACCGCGGCCTCCGCCCCGTGCTGACGGTGAGCGCGTGCGTCGTCCGCGTCAAGCGCGTGCCCGCCGGCACGGGCGTCTCGTACGACTACACCTGGCGGGCGCCGCACGACACGACCCTCGCCCTCGTGCCGATCGGCTACGCCGACGGCGTCAGCCGCCGGGCCCAGCACGGCGTCGAGGTGACCATCGCGGGTCGCCGCCACCCGATCGTCGGCCGGGTCGCGATGGACCAGTTCCTCGTCGACGTCGGCGACCACGACGTGGCGGTGGGCGACGAGGTCGTGCTCTTCGGCCCCGGCGACCGCGGCGAGCTCACCATCGGCGAGTGGGCCGACCTGACGGGCAGCGTGCCCGAGGAGGTCTCGTGCCGCATCGGCGCCCGGGTCGAGCGGGTGTACACGGGCGGTCGCGCGTGACCGACGACGCGGCCCCGGTCGACGAGGGGCGAGCGCTCTTCGCGGGCGCCGTCGTCGACACCGACGCCATGGAGTCGCTCGGCCGTCGCCTGGCCGGCCTCCTGCGGGCGGGCGACCTGCTGGTGCTGACGGGGCCGCTCGGCGCCGGCAAGACCACGCTGACCCGCGGCCTCGGCGAGGGCCTGCACGTGCGGGGCCAGGTCGCCAGCCCCACCTTCGTGCTCGCCCGCACGCACCCCAGCGAGTCGGGCGTGCCCCTCGTGCACGTCGACGCCTACCGCCTCGGCGGCGCGGCCGAGCTCGACGACCTCGACCTCGACTACGAGGGCTCGGTGGTCGTCGTCGAGTGGGGCGCCGGGCTGCTCGACGGAGTCGCCGACTCGTGGCTCGACGTCGTGATCGAACGGCCGACGGGCGCCGGAGGCGGGGTGCCGGTCGCCGAGGACGCGCTCGCCGACGAGGCGCTCGCCGACGACGTGGCCGCCGCCGACGACGTCCACGACGAGCCGCGCCGCGTCACGGTCACCGCGCACGGCCCGCGCTGGGCCGGGGTCACGCTCCCGACGAGCTGAAGGCCTGGGCGCCGAGCACCCCGAGCAGGCGGAGCGACTCCGCCGCCGTCGTGCCCGCCCGCGGCGTCAGCACGAGCAGCACCTGGGCCTGGTTCTCGGTGAAGAGGGCCTGGCAGTCGACCTCGATCTCGCCGACCTCCGGGTGCCACAGCGTCTTGTGGTCGTCGAAGCGGGTGACGACCTCCTGCAGGCGCCAGAGCTCGGCGAACTCCGGGCTGACCCGGAGCAGGCTCTCGACGACGCGCACCGCCAGGGGGTCGGGGTCGGCCGACGCGGTCGCGACCCGCAGCTGGGCGACCTGGAGGCGGGCCTGCCGGGGCTGCTCGCGCTCCGGGTACGGGCGCCGCGCCTCCGGCCGGGCGAACCAGCGGTGCACGGCGCTGCGGTCGAGTCCCGCACGGGCCATGTGGTCACCGAAGAGCGAGGTCGCGAGCCGGTTCTGGGCGAGGGTCTCGCCGGCCTCGGTGATCACGAGGGCGGGGGAGTCGTCGAGCCGGTCGAGCACCCGCATCAGCCCCGGGCTGACGTGCGGCGTGTGGCGGGCGCGGCGGGGCACGGCCTGGCCGGCGAGGCGGTACAGGTGGTCGCGCTCGTCGAGGCCGAGGCGGAGCCCCCGGGCGATGGCGGCGAGCATCTGGTCGGACGGCTGCGGGCCGCGCTGCTGCTCGAGCCGCGACCAGTAGTCCGTCGACATGCCGACGAGCCCGGCGATCTCCTCGCGGCGCAGCCCCGCGGTGCGTCGTCGGGCCCCTGCGGGTAGCCCCACGTCGGCGGGCTGCAGGTGCTCACGGCGGTGGCGGAGGAAGTCGGCGAGCCCGGAGCGGTCCATGCCGCCATCCTGCCGTGGTCGGCGCCCGCCAGCCAGGGAGCGCCGCTCCCCCGACCGGTGCTCCCTTCCCTCCCCGGTGCTGACGGAGGAGGGTCGTCGTGGGCGCCCCGACGGCGCCCGTCACCCCGAGAACCCCCTCACCGCCCTGGAGGCACCGTGAAGACCACCGGCAACACCGTCCTGATCACCGGCGCGACCTCGGGCATCGGCCGCGGCCTGGCCGAGCGCCTGCACGCCCGCGGCGACACCGTCGTCGTGGGCGGTCGCCGCCGCGCCCTGCTCGACGAGATCGTCGCCGCGAACCCCGGCATGTCGTCGGTCGTCGTCGACGTCGCCGACCCCGCCTCGATCGCGGCCGCCGCCGAGAGCGTCACGCGCGACCACCCCGCCCTGGACGTCGTCGTGACGATGGCCGGCATCATGCTGCCCGAGGACCTCCGCGACCCCGCCCACCTCGAGACCGCCGAGGCGACGGTGGTGACGAACCTGCTCGGCACCATCCGGACGACGACGGCGTTCGCGCCCTTCCTGGCCGCGAAGCCCGACGGCGTGCTCGTGACGGTCTCGTCGGGCCTCGCCAGCGTGCCGCTGCCGGCTGCGCCGACCTACTCGGCGACGAAGGCGGCCGTGCACTCGTTCACGCAGAGCCTCCGGGTGCAGTGGGCCGACACCCCGCTGCAGGTCGTCGAGCTCGTGCCGCCCGCGGTGCAGACGACCCTGATGGGCCAGTCGGACGACCCGAACGCCATGCCGCTCGACGAGTACCTCGACGAGACGATGCGCGTCCTCACCGAGCAGCCCGACGTCGAGGAGGTCCTGGTCGACCGCGTCCGCTTCCTCCGCGACGCCGAGGCGGAGGGGCGGCACGCGGACGTGCTGCGCGTGCTCAGCGCGCACTGACGCGGCGCCGGCTCGCCCCGGGCCTCGGGGCGGCGGTCCGCCTCGTCGACGGGGGAGGCCCCGGGGAGGCGCGGGCCGCCTCCCCGGGACCGCGTACGATCGGTGCGTGATCCTGGCCATCGACACCTCCGCCGGCTCGGCCGTCGCCGTGGTCGACCGCGACGGCGGCGTGCTCGCCGAGTGCGCGGTCGCCGACACCCGGCGGCACGCCGAGGTGATCGGCACCCTGATCGACGAGGCCCTCCGGGCCGCGGGCGTCGAGCCCTCGCGCCTGAGCGCGGTCGTCGCCGGCGTCGGCCCCGGGCCGTTCACCGGGCTGCGGGTCGGCATCGTCGCCGCGCGCGCCTTCGCCTTCGGCGCCGGGGTGCCCTGCCTCGCGGTCGGCAGCCACGACGCGGTCGCCTTCGAGCGGCTCTCGGCGGAGGCCGGGCGCGACGTCGCCGAGGCCGGCGGCCGCCTCGACGCGCCCCTCGTCGTCGTCACCGACGCCCGCCGCCGCGAGGTGGCCTGGAGCGCGTGGGCCGGGCTCGACGACGACGGCCTGCCCGTGCTGCTCGACGGGCCCGCGCTGGTGCGCCCGGCCGACCTCGACGACGCGACGGGCGCCTCCTCGGGGTCGCCCCGCACCGACCCCGACGCGACCGTGGTCTCGGCGGCGGCCCTCGGCATGCTCGCCGAGCGCCTGTTCGAGCACGGCCGCGCCTTCGCGGCGCCCGAGCCGCTCTACCTCCGCGAGCCCGACGTGACGCCCTCGGCAGGGCCGAAGCCGGTCGGCCGGTGAGCTGGCGGCTGCGCCGGGCCGACGTCGACGACCTCGACGCGGTCATGGCGATCGAGACGTCGGTCTTCGCCACCGACGCGTGGTCGCGGAGCGGCATGGCGCACGAGCTCGCGTCGCGCGACGGCTACTACCTCGTCGCCACTCCCGAGGCCGACGACACCGTCGTCGAGGGTTACGCCGGGCTGCTCTCGCTGCCCGGGGCCCCCGACGCCGACGTGCAGACCATCGCGGTCGTCCCTGCCGCGCGCGGCCGCGGCCTGGGGCGCACCCTGCTGACCCAGCTCGTCGCCGAGGCCCGGCGGCGCGGCGCCCGCGAGGTCTTCCTGGAGGTGCGAGCCGACAACCCGGGAGCGCAGCACCTCTACGAGACCGCCGGCTTCGAGGCCATCGCCGTCCGCCCCCGCTACTACATGCCCGACGGCGTCGACGCCGTCGTGATGCGCCTGACCGTTCCGCCGACCGAGACCCGGCCGGCCGCGACCGAGAGCGAGCCGACCCCGTGACCGCCACCACCGCCTCCCCGGCACCGTCCGTCGCGCCCGCAGCCGCGTCCGGCGACTCGGGCCCGCTCGTGCTCGGCATCGAGACCAGCTGCGACGAGACCGGCGTGGGCATCGTGCGCGGCACGACCCTGCTCGCCAACGTCATCTCGTCGTCGATGGACGAGCACGCCCGGTACGGCGGCGTCGTGCCCGAGGTCGCGGCCCGCGCCCACCTCGAGGCGATGGAGCCGGCCCTGCGCGCCGCGCTCGCCGAGGCCGACGTCACCCTCGACCAGCTCGACGCGATCGCCGTCACGAGCGGCCCCGGTCTCGCCGGGGCCCTGATGGTCGGCGTCGGCGCGGCTAAGGCCCTCGCGCTCGCCACCGGCACGCCGCTCTACGCCGTCAACCACCTCGTGGGCCACGTCGGCGCCGACGTGCTGCGCGAGGACGGCAGCGACCTCGAGCTGCCGACGATCGCGCTCCTCGTCTCGGGCGGCCACACCTCGCTGCTGCACGTGCGCGACCTCGTCGACGACGTCGAGCTGCTCGGCGAGACCATCGACGACGCTGCGGGCGAGGCCTTCGACAAGGTCGCCCGCCTGCTCGGCCTGCCCTACCCCGGCGGGCCGCAGATCGACCGGGTGGCCGCCGAGGGCGACCCCGCGGCGATCCGGTTCCCGCGCGGGCTGACCCTCCCGAAGGACCTCGTGCGGCACCGGTACGACTTCTCGTTCTCGGGGCTGAAGACCGCGGTCGCCCGTTGGGTCGAGCGTCGTCGCGACGAGGGGCTCGAGGTGCCCGTGGCCGACGTGGCCGCGAGCTTCCGCGAGGCCGTCGCCGACGTGCTCCTCACGAAGGCCCTCGCCGCGTGCGCCGACCGGGGCGTGCCGCGGCTGCTGCTCGGCGGCGGGGTCGTCGCCAACGCCCGGGTCCGCGCGCTGGCGGCCGAGCGCTGCGCGGCGGCGGGCGTCGAGCTGCGCGTGCCCCCGCTCTCGCTCTGCACCGACAACGGGGCGATGATCGCCGCACTGGGGGCCCAGCTGGTGGCCCGCGGTCACGCGCCCTCGCCGCTCGACTTCGACGCCGACTCGACGCTGCCGGTCACCGTGGTGCAGGCGGTCTGAGCCGGGGCCGCTGCCGGTAGCATCGAGCGGACCAGACCACCGGCACGAGCCGGGCGCACGACGAGGAGACCACGGGACATGACCGACCAGTACCCGGCCCCCCAGGGCCAGCCGCAGAAGGACAGCTACGGCACGCCCTCCGGCCAGCAGCCGCCGGCCTACGGCGCCCCCGTCGGCCAGGGCTACAGCGCGCCCGGCGGCCCGGGCTACGGCCCGGCGCCCCGCAACAGCCTCGCGCTGATCGCCCTCATCCTCGGCATCGCGGGCTTCTTCACCGGCGTCGCGAGCATCGCCGCGATCGTCGTCGGGCACATCTCGCTCAGCCAGATCAAGAAGACGGGCGAGGAGGGGCGCGGCATGGCGCTCTGGGGCACCATCCTCGGCTACGTCGTGCTGATCGGCGGCATCCTCCTGGCCGTCGGCTTCGCCGTCCTCTTCGGGGCGCTCGCCAGCTCGGGCCAGCTCGACTACTCGACGTACTGAGGCGACGCCCACGGGCTTCATGGCTGCCTCATCGGAGGCGTCGATACGATGACGGGGTCCACGCCGACGGCATGGGCCCCGTCGTCCGTCCGGTCCACCTCGGCCGGGGCGACACCGCACGGCACCGCACCTGATCTGCGACACCGCACCGCGACTCCACCGATGCTCCGCCGCCCGCACGCGAAAGGCTCCTGATGGCCACCGACGACACCACCCCCGAGCAGTCCGGGCGCGCACCGCAGTCCGCTGACGCGCCGCAGTCCGAGCCGACGCAGGCGCCGACGCCTCCGCCCGCGCCCGCGGGCGACCAGCAGTCGCCGCCGCTGCCGCCCACCTCCTTCCCCGGCGCCGCGTCCCAGCCCGCCGCGCGCCCCGCCCACGACCCGTTCGTCGCCCCGGGGCAGACCCCGGCCCCGCAGCGGTCGTCGTTCGCGGCGCCCCAGCCGGGCTCAGCGCAGGGCGGTGCGCCGTCGGCGCCGTACGGTGCCCCGGCACAGGGGCAGGGCGCTCCGCAGTCGGCGCCCTACGGTGCGCCGGCGCAGGGTGCCCCGCAGTCGGCTCCCTACGGGGCCCCCGCGTCCGCGCCGTACGGTGCTCCTCAGCCGCCCCGGCCCGGCTACGCCGCGCCGTCCGGCCCGGCGGCACCCGGCCAGCCGGGCTCGCAGCAGTACGGGCAGCAGCCGCAGCAGGGGCAGTACGGGCAGCAGCCGCCGCAGCAGGGCCCGTACGGTCAGCCGCAGCAGCCCGGCCCCTACGGCCAGCCGCAGCCGGGCCCGTACGGTCAGCCCCCGCAGCAGTACGGCCAGCCGCAGCAGCAGTACGGCCAGCCCTACGGCGCCCCGCAGCCGCAGCAGCCCTACGGCTCGCCCTACGCCCCCTACGCCTCGGCCGGGCCCACCAAGCCGTCGAGCGTGCTCAGCCTGCTCGCGATGATCGGGTCGATCTTCGGCGCGTTCATCACGATCCTCGTCGTCACCTTCGGGGCCGGCATCATCTTCTCGATCGCCGGAGTGGTGCTCGGCCACATCGCCCAGAAGCGCGAGCCCCGTTCGCGCGGGTTCTGGCTGACCGGCCTCATCGTCGGCTACGCGGGCATCGCCCTCGCGATCGTCGTCTGGATCGGCTGGGCGACGTTCTTCAGCACCGTCGCCGACAGCAGCTACTACGGGTACTGACCCGAGGCGGTCCGGCGGCGGTGCTCGCCGCCCGGCCCGCGCCTCCTGACGACCTCGGCCGTCGCACCCCGGTGCGGCGGCCGTCGTCGTGTCGGGTCAGACGCGTTCGCAGAGCAGGGCCGTGTGCCGCCCGGCGACGCGCGTCAGCACCAGCGTCGCTGAGCCGGTGCCCTGCAGCGACAGGCGCTTGCGGAACGCGGCGGGGTCGACGTCGACCCCGCGCTTCTTGATCTCGAGGCGGCCGACGCCCCGGGCGCGCAGCTCGCGCTTGAGGGTCTTCTCGTCGAGGGGCAGGGCCTCGACCACACGGAAGACCTGGGCGAAGGGCGTCTCGACCGGCGTGTCGGAGGTGAGGTAGGCGATGTCGCGGCTGACCGTCCGGGCGCCGAGGCTCCGGGCGAGGTCGCCGATCAGGCGGGCCCGGATGACGGCGCCGTCGGGCTCGTAGAGCCACTCGCCGAGGTCGCCCACCTCGACGTCGTCGGAGTCGGCGGGCGCGGTGAGCTCGGCGGTGCCGGAGGCGGTGACCACGAGGGCGGACCGCCCGACGCCGGGCCGCGCGAGCGCCCCGAACCAGACCCCGAGCTCGACGACCTCCCGGTCGACGGAGATCCACTGGCACTCCGCGTCGGCGGGCAGCAGCTCGCGGTCGATGCCGGGGCCGAGCTTGACCCCGGTCGGGCGGTGCTCGGCGTGCCCGAAGGCGACGTCGAGCGAGGGCGACCAGTCGGCCGGGTCGGCGAGGCGCTTGGTGCCGCTGTGGCCCGCCGTGCGCCGGGCCGGGTCGAGGAAGACGGCGTCGACGCCCGCGAGGTCGACGTCGGCGGCGTCGGCGTGCTCGACGCGGGCGCCCGACCAGGGGGCGAGGTTGTACGCGGCGACGGCGGCGGTGACCTCGTCGCGCTCGACCGCGAGCACGTCGAGCTCGAGGGCGGCCAGGGCCATCGCGTCGCCCCCGATGCCGCAGCCGAGGTCGGCGACCCGCCGGGCCCCGGCGGCGCGGAACCGGCCGGCGTGCCGGGCGGCCACGGGGAGGCGCGTGGCTTGTTCGAGGCCCGCCTCGGTGAAGAGCATGCGGCTGGCGAAGTCGCCGAACTTGGCGACGGCACGGCCCCGGAGCCGGGCCTGGCTCAGCACGGCGGCGACGAGCGCGGGGGAGTGGCCCTGCTTGCGGAGCGCCGCGACCGTGCCGACGACGTCGTCGTCGCTCCGCCGCGCCGGCAGCGAGTCGAGCAGCCGGAGCCCCTCGGGCGAGAGGATCTCGAGCAGCTCGGTGGTGTCCATGGGCTCCAGTCTCGCGCATCGACGCCGTGCCGCTGGCACTCGTGTTGACCGAGTGCCAGCGGGCCCCTACAGTTGTTCCTGGCACTCGCACGTGGTGAGTGCCACCCCACGTTCTACGAAGTTCCGAGAAAGCAGAGGTCAACCGTGTCGGTCTCCATCAAGCCGCTCGAAGATCGCATCGTCATCCAGCAGGTCGAAGCCGAGCAGACCACGGCTTCCGGCCTCGTGATCCCCGACACCGCCAAGGAGAAGCCCCAGGAGGGCGAGGTCGTGGCGGTCGGTCCGGGTCGCATCGACGACAACGGCAACCGCGTCCCGCTCGACGTCGCCGTCGGCGACAAGGTCATCTACAGCAAGTACGGCGGAACCGAGGTCAAGTACGACGGCCAGGACTACCTCGTCCTCTCGGCCCGCGACGTGCTCGCCGTCATCGTCCGCTAGTCGGTCGACACCCTGCTCCACCCGGAGGCCCCCGCCACACGGCGGGGGCCTTCGTCGTGCGCGGGCGGCGCGAGACGGGGCGCCGTCCCGTCGAGGCGCTGTGCGGGCCGCCCGTGCGCGAGATCGGCAGGAGCGGCACGGTCCACGGCAGCACCGGGCCGGTCGGCGACGGGGGCTCGCCCTAGAGTCGTGACGTGACCGACGACCGTGCCCGCGCCTCCTCCGCCCCCGTCGAGCCCGTCGGCCCCGCCCGGCCCTCGGGCCCGGCCGAGCGAGCCGGCTCCGGCCTCGCCTACGCGGTCAGCGCCTACGGCCTGTGGGGCGTGCTGCCGATCTTCTTCCTTCTCATGTCGCCCTCGGGGCCGTTCGAGATCGTCTCGTGGCGCATCCTCTTCTCGCTGGCGTTCTGCCTGGTGCTGCTCGCCGTCACGCGCGGCTTCCAGGCCTTCCTGGCGCTGCTGCGCCAGGGCCGCGTCGTCGCGCCGATGGCGCTCGCGGGCGTGCTCATCGTCGTCAACTGGACGACCTTCATCGTCGCGACGCTCGCCGGGCACGTCGTCGAGGCGGCCCTCGGCTACTTCATCAACCCGATCGTCACCGTCCTGCTCGCTGTCGTCGTGCTGCGGGAGCGCCTCCGGCCCGCCCAGTGGGCCGCCATCGGCCTCAGCGCCGTCGCCGTCGTCGTGATCGCCCTCGGCACCGGCGGCGTGCCGTGGGCGTCGCTGATCATGGCGTTCTCGTTCGGCGCCTACGGGCTCGTCAAGAAGCAGATGGGCGGTCGCGTCGACGCCGTCAGCGGCCTGACCCTCGAGACGCTCGCGGTCGCGCCCGTCGCGGCGGTCGCCCTCGTCGTGATCGCGGCGACCGGCGTCGACGGCGGCGTCGTGTTCGGCTCGGTGAGCCTGCTGCACACCCTCACCGTGATCAGCTCGGGCGTCGTGACCGCGGTCCCGCTGCTGCTCTTCGCGGCCGCCGCGCGACGGCTGCCCCTCGCGACGATCGGGCTCACCCAGTACCTCGCGCCCGTGCTGCAGTTCGTCGTCGGCGTCGTCCTGCTCCACGAGCAGATGCCGACCAGCCGCTGGGTCGGCTTCGCGATCGTCTGGGTCGCCCTCGTGGTGCTGACCGTCGACATGGTGTCGGCGAGCCGCCGGGCACGGCCGCGGCCCGCCGTGGCGTGACGTCCGTCCGGGGCCCGCACCGCGCCTCCTGAGGGCATGTCACGAATTGCTAACGAAACCCCTGAGTGACGACCAGAACACGCGCCGGAAACAATCGAGCCCTAGTTTCTTCTCAATCGCGAGGACCGTCTGCCTAGTGGCGGTCCGGCTGCACGCGCTTCCAGAAAGGGACCACGGATGATCCGATCCACCAAAGGGCTGAAGGCTCTGGCGCTCGCAGGAGCCGCCTCCGTCCTCCTCGCCGCTTGTTCGTCCACCTCGACGCCCAGCGACGACACCTCCTCGTCGAGCGCGTCGGCGTCGGCGAAGACCGACCCCGCTGCCGCCTGCGAGGCGCCCAGCAGCCCCAGCCAGGACGCTCTCCGCATCGGCACCATCCTGCCGAGCACGGGTACCCTCGCGTACCTCAACCCGCCCGCCGAGTCCGGCGTCGGCCTCGCCGTCGAGGACATCAACGCCGCCGGCGGCGTGCTCGGCCAGGACGTCACGATCGACCCCAGCACCGACTCGGGCGACAGCAACGACCTCACCGTCTCGAGCGCCGCAGCGACGCAGCTGATCGACGCCAAGGTGCCCGTCGCCATCGGCGCGGAGTCCTCCAGCGTCACGCTGAACGTCATCGACCAGATCACCGCGGCCTGCATCGTGCAGATCTCGCCCGCCAACACGGCGACCGACCTCAGCGGCTACTCGTCGTACTACTTCCGCACCGCGCCGCCGGACTCCGTCCAGGGCTCGGCGCTCGGCCAGCAGATCGTCGACGACGGCAACGCCAACGTCGCGTTCATCGTCTTCAACGACACCTACGGCACCGGCCTCCGTAACTCGACCCAGGCCTCGATCGAGTCCTCCGGCGGCACCGTCGTCTACGGCGCCGAGGGCGAGGGCCAGGAGTTCCCGCCCGGCCAGACCACGTTCTCGTCCGAGGTGACCGCGGCGATCGGCTCCGATCCCGACGCCATCGTCATCCTCGCCTTCGACGAGACCGCGTCGATCGTGCCCGAGCTCGTCTCGCAGGGCTGGGACATGAGCAAGGTCTACATGTCGGACGGCAACACGGCCGACTACAGCGAGGACTTCGACCCGGGCACCCTCGAGGGCGCCAAGGGCACCATCCCCGGCGCGTTCCCGTCGACCGACCTGCAGGCCCGCTTCAGCGACTTCTACCAGCGCACGGCCGGCAGCCCCCTCGCCGACTACTCGTACGCACAGGAGTCCTACGACGCCACCATCCTCGCCGCGCTCGCCGCGGTGAAGGGCGGCGGCACCGACGCCGGCACGATCCAGGCCAACATGGCCGGGGTCTCCGGGGCGACCGACGGCACGGAGTGCTCGACCTTCGAGGAGTGCGTCACCGCGCTCGACGGCGGCGGCGACATCCACTACACCGGCCCCTCGGGCATCGGACCGTTCGACGACAAGAACGACCCGTCGTCGGCCTTCATCGGCATCTACCAGTTCNCGGCGTCGGGGCCTTCTCCGTGTGTGGGGTGCGTGGTGCGGTGAAGGCGTGTGCGGCGGGTCCGTGTCCTCCTGGGCGGGTGGGCGCTGACCCGCCGGGGGTGACGGGGACCCGCCGCTTCGGCCACGGTCCACCACCGAGGGCCTGCAGGAGGCGCGGTGTGCGCGGGACGGACTCCGCGCCTCCTACAGCCTCGTGCTCTCAAATTTGAGCGTGATCCGTGCTGCGATGGTTCGGCGGCCCGCCTCCTTGCGTCGGCGCCCGACGGATCCCTCGCGTTCTCCGGCAGAGCCCCGGGTGCGGCGGGTCGGTGTCCTCCGGGGCGGGCCGGCGCGGGCCCGCCGGGAGTGACGCCGACCCGCCGCACCGGCCACGATCCGCAGCGAGGGCCGCAGGGAGGCGCGGTGTGCGTGGGACCGGCACCGCGCCTCCCGCAGGCCCAGCGCCCCCGCCGCACGAGCCTCCCGCCACACGAGCCCCCCCCCCACGACGCCCGAGGGGCCACACGCCCCAGCGTGGGGGCCCCCGTGGCGCTCGGCGCCGGGGTCAGTGCGTCTCGTCGACGTCCTTCGCGAGCGTGCCGAGGTACAGCTCGATCACCTTCGGGTCGTCGGCGAGCTCGCGGCCGGTGCCCGAGTAGGCGTTGCGGCCCTGGTCGAGCACGTAGCCGCGATCGCAGATCTGCAGGCAGCGGCGGGCGTTCTGCTCGACCATGATCACCGAGACGCCGGCCTTGTTGATGCGGCGGGTGCGGATGAAGGTCTCGTCCTGGCGCACCGGCGAGAGGCCGGCCGACGGCTCGTCGAGCAGCAGCACCTTCGGGTCCATCATCAGCGCGCGAGCCATGGCGACCGACTGGCGCTCGCCGCCCGAGAGCGATCCGGCGCGCTGGCCGCGACGGTCGCCGAGCACGGGGAAGAGGTCGTAGATGTACTCGAGCCGCTCGGTGAAGGCCTTCGGGCGGAGGAACATGCCCATCTGCAGGTTCTCCTCGATGGTCAGCGACGGGAAGACGTTGTTCGTCTGCGGCACGAAGCCGACGCCGGCCTGCACGAGCTTGTTGGCCTTGAGGTTCGTGATGTCCTCGCCGCCGAGCGTGACGCTGCCCTCGTGGATCTTGACGAGGCCGAACAGGGCCTTGAGCAGCGTCGACTTGCCGGCGCCGTTCGGGCCGATGATGCCGATCAGCTCGCCGGGGTAGCAGACCAGGTCGCAGCCGTTGAGGATGTTGACGCCGGGCAGGTAGCCGGCCACGAGGCCGCTGGCGTTCATGATCGGCTCGGTGCCGGCGAACTTCTCCGTGCCGGGGTGCATCTCCGTAGTCGAGGCGCTCATGCCCTGTCTCCGCTCTGCTGGTCGTCGGCCGCGTTCGTCGCGGTGGGGGTGGAGGGGTCGGGCGAGCCCGGCAGGTCGCGCCCGGCGACGCCGCCCGCGGTGGTGGTCGAGGAGGCGCGGGTCGGGTCGCCCTCGCGGGCCGCGTCCTCGGCCGCCACCTCCTCCTCGATCTGGTCGAACGCCTCGTCGGTGAGCAGCGAGTCGTCGCCGAGGTCGGTGTCGTGGTGCGCGCCGAGGTAGGCGTCGATGACGGCCTGGTCGTCCATGACGGTGTCGGCCGGGCCCTCGGCCACGACCTTGCCCTCGGCCATGACGATCACCCAGTCGGAGATGTGCCGGACCATGTGCATGTCGTGCTCGACGAAGAGCACGGTCGTGCCGTCGTCGCGCAGCGACTGGATGTGGCCGAGCAGCGACTGCGTCAGCGCCGGGTTCACGCCGGCCATCGGCTCGTCGAGCATGATCATCTCGGGGTCGCTCATCAGGGCGCGGGCCATCTCGAGCAGCTTCCGCTGGCCGCCGGAGAGGCTGCCGGCGTAGTCGTCCTTCTTCTCGAGCAGCTTGAAGCGCGCGAGCAGCTCCTCCGCCTTGACGGTGATCTCACGCTCGCGGGCCTTCCACAGCGGGGGCACGATGCCGACGAAGAAGTTCTCGCCCGGCTGGTCGCGGGCGCCCAGCAGCATGTTCTCCATCACGGTGAGGCGCGAGAGCGCCTTCGTCAGCTGGAAGGTGCGCACCATGCCGGCCCGGGCCACCTTGGCCGCGCCGACGTTGCCCATCGGCTTGCCGTCGAAGACCCACTTGGCCGTGCCCTCGCCGCGCTTGAACGCGGTCGGGGCGGAGGACGCCTTGTCGAAGCCGGTGAGCAGGTTGAAGAACGTCGTCTTGCCGGCGCCGTTGGGGCCGATCAGCGCGGTGATCGCGCCGCGCTGCACCTCGACGTGCCCCACGTCGACGGCGGTCATGCCGCCGAAGCGGCGCACGACGTTGTCGACGGTGAGGATGGGGTCGGGCTTCGACGAGCCGGGCGTGCGCCCCACGGTCGTGAGCTTCTGGCGCAGCACGGTGCGGTCGTAGTCGTAGCCGGGCTTGCGGTCGCGGCCCGAGGGCGCTCCGGCCGTGCCGGTGGTCGTGGTCTCAGACACTGAACGACAGCTCCTTCTTGTTGCCGAGGATTCCCTGCGGTCGGAAGATGATCAGGCACATCAGGGCGACGCCGACGAGCACGTACGAGAACTGGTCGGCCTGCTGGTTGCTCATGATGCTCGCGGGGATGAAGTCGCCGGCCAGGGTGCGGATGAGCAGGCGGACGACGAAGAACAGGATCGCGCCGAGCACCGGGCCGAAGACCGTGGCCGCGCCGCCGAGCAGGAGCGCCGTCCAGATGAAGAACGTCGTCGAGCGGCCGAGGGCGTCGGGCTGCACCGACGAGGGCAGCACGTAGATGATCCCCGCCAGCGAGCCGATCACGCCGCCGAAGACGAGCGCCTGCATCTTGTACGAGAAGACGTTCTTGCCGAGGCTGCGCACGGCGTCCTCGTCCTCGCGGATGCCCTTGAGCACGCGGCCCCACGGGCTGCGGCTGAGCAGGAACACGATGACGCAGAGCAGGGCCACGAGCGCCCAGGCCACGATGCGGATCCACCAGCCGTTGACGCCGTTGTTGTCGTACGTGAACCACAGCACGGTGGTCTGACCGTCGGGCAGGGGGGAGAGCGCCGTGAAGGGGTCACGGTACGACGAGCCGGTGATGCCGTTCGAGCCGCCGGTCACGTCGGTGAGGATGCTCGACCGGCCGACCATGCGGATGATCTCCGCCGCGCAGATGGTCACGATGGCGAGGTAGTCGCCCCTCAGCTTCAGCGTCGGGACGCCGAGGATGAGCGCGAAGACGAGGCCGCATGCCATGCCGATCAGCACCGCGAGCCCGAGGGGCAGGCCGCTGGTCAGCGAGATCGCGAAGCCGTAGGCGCCGAGCAGCAGGAACGCCGCCTGGCCCATGTTGATGAGTCCGGTGAAGCCGAAGTGGATGTTGAGGCCGATCGCGGCGATCGCGAACGCGGCCGTGGTCGGGGCGAGCGCCTCGCCGGTGAGCTGGCGGATGAGGTCGATGACGTAGTCCATGTGTTGTCCCCTTAACCGATCCGCTCGGCGCGACCGAAGATGCCCTGCGGACGGAACAGCAGGATCACGATCAGGATCAGCAGCGCGGTGGCGTACTTGAAGTCACCCGGCAGCACCAGGTTGGTCAGCTCGACGATGACGCCGATGATGAGCGAGCCGGCCAGGGCGCCGAAGGAGGTGCCGAGCCCGCCGAGCGTGACCGCCGCGAACATGAGCAGCAGGATCTGCAGGCCGGTCATCCAGTTGACGCCGTTGAGCACGAGGCCGAGCATGACGCCCGAGAGGCCGGCGAGGCCCGCCGCGACCGTCCACACGAGGCGGATGATGCGGTCGACGTCGATGCCCGACGCCGCCGCGAGGGCGGGGTTGTCGGAGACGGCGCGGGTGGCGCGGCCGGTGCGGGTCTTCGTGAGGAAGAGGCCGGTGAGCACGAGCACGATCACCGAGATGCCCATGGCGACGTACGACTGCACCGTGAGCGTGACGCCCGCGAAGGTGACCGTGGTCGGGTTGGCCGTCTGGATGCGGACGGTCGCGGCGCCGAAGAAGTACTGGAACGCGTACTGCAGGGCGATCGACAGGCCGATCGTGACGATCATGAGCTGGGTGAGGCTGAGGCCCCGCCGTCGGAGCGGCTTCCAGATCGCCCAGTCCTGGATGAACCCGGTGGCCGCGCAGAGGATCACCGTGATCGTCGCCGCCAGGAAGATGTTCATGCCGAGCTGGTTGGCGAAGACGTAGGCGAGCAGCCCGCCGAGGGTCACCTGCTCGCCGTGCGAGAAGCTGCTGAGGCCGGTGGTGCCGTAGATCAGCGAGAGGCCGATCGCGGCGAGGGCGAGCAGCAGGCCGAGGCGGATGCCCGAGGCGAACTGCTGCGCGAGGCGGTCCCAGTTGAAGGAGGAGGCGGCGGCGCCGGAGACCTCGCCCTCGGTCTGGGTGAGCTGGAAGATCACGCTCTTGTTGGCGCCGAGCGTCGCGTCGACGCTGCGCTCGGTCTCGGCGTTGCGGAGGAACTGCCCGTCGGGCAGCGACTCCTCGTCGAGCTGGACGGCGTACTCGCCGGCCTCGGTGACGGGGACGGCCCAGCGGCCGGTGCCGTCGACCTCGGCCGTGCCCTCGAAGCCGCCGGGGCCCGTGACGTCGACGACGACGCCGGTGGCCGGCTCGCCGTCGGAGGTCCTGATGCTGCCCTGGATGCAGCCCGTGCTCGCGTCGGCCTGGCACGAGGCCGTGGCCCCGCCCTGCGCGTGGGCGGCCGAGGGAGCCAGGGTCACCGAGACGAACGCGCCGGCGAGGCCGAGCAGCAGAGCGAGGACGGTGACGATCAGGGCAGGGCGGAGCGGAGCTCTGCCTGCGATGGTCGTGTCGGGTTTCACGGGACCTCCTGGACAGGTGCCAGTCGGGGCGATGCCCCGGGTGCCGCTGGCGACCGTCGTTGGTGACGCTACTTTCGCTGTGTGTCGGCCGTGTTTCGTGCAGGACACAGGCCAATGACGACAATTCGTTACGAAATAGCGACATCGACGCACGAGAGCGTCCTCCGAGGGCGGAATTCAGGAGGCACGGGGCGGCTTAACATGGAGCACCGGAGTCGACGGCGATCCGGTGCCACCGACCACCTCATCTCGCTCCTTCGAAGGGGACTCATGGACCAGCCGGATCCGTTCGGATTCATCGGACTCACGTACGACGACGTCATGCTCCTCCCGGGGCGCACCGACGTGATCCCGAGCGAGGCCGACACCTCGTCCCGCCTCACGAAGCGCATCCGCGTCGCCGTCCCCCTCCTCTCCGCCGCGATGGACACCGTGACCGAGTCGCGCATGGCCATCGCCATGGCGCGCCAGGGCGGCATCGGCATCATCCACCGCAACCTCTCGATCGCCGACCAGGCGGCCCACGTCGACAAGGTCAAGCGCAGCGAGTCGGGCATGATCACCAACCCGGTGACCACCACCCCCGACGCCACCGTGGCCGAGGTCGACGCCCTCTGCGGCCAGTTCCGCGTCTCCGGCCTCCCGGTCGTCGAGGAGGACGGCACGCTCGTCGGCATCATCACCAACCGCGACATGCGCTTCGTCTCGCCCTTCGAGATGCAGACCACGCTCGTCCGCGACGTCATGACGAAGGCCCCCCTCGTGACGGCCCCCGAGGGCGTCGACCCCGACTCGGCGATCGCGATCTTCGCCCAGCACAAGATCGAGAAGCTGCCCCTGGTCGACGAGGCGGGCAAGCTCCGCGGCCTCATCACCGTCAAGGACTTCGACAAGAGCGAGAAGTACCCCGACGCCACGAAGGACGACGAGGGACGGCTCCGCGTCGGTGCCGCCATCGGCTTCTTCGGCGACGCGTGGGAGCGCGCGTGCGCCCTCCGCGACGCCGGCGTCGACGTCCTCGTGGTCGACACGGCCAACGGCGAGAGCGCCGGCGAGCTCGACATGATCAAGCGCATCAAGGCCGACCCGACCTTCGCCTCCGTCGACGTCATCGGCGGCAACGTCGCCACCCGCTCGGGCGCCGAGGCGCTCATCGAGGCCGGGGCCGACGCGATCAAGGTCGGCGTCGGGCCGGGCTCGATCTGCACGACCCGCGTCGTCTCCGGCGTCGGCGTGCCGCAGGTCACCGCCGTCTACGAGGCGTCGCTCGCGGCCCGCGAGGCCGGCGTGCCGGTCATCGCCGACGGCGGCCTCCAGTACTCGGGCGACATCGCGAAGGCGCTCGTCGCCGGCGCCGACACGGTCATGCTCGGCTCGCTGCTCGCCGGCTGCGACGAGAGCCCCGGCGACCTCGTCTTCGTCGCGGGCAAGCAGTTCAAGAAGTACCGGGGCATGGGCTCGCTCGGCGCCATGCAGACGCGCGGCAAGAACACGTCGTACTCGAAAGACAGGTACTTCCAGGCCGACGTCCCCAGCGACGACAAGCTCATCCCCGAGGGCGTCGAGGGCCAGGTGCCCTACCGCGGCGCGCTGAGCAACGTGGTCTACCAGCTCACCGGCGGCCTCCGTCAGTCGATGTTCTACGTCGGCGGCCGCACCGTCGACGAGCTGAAGATGAAGGGCAAGTTCGTCCGCATCACCGCGGCCGGCCTCAAGGAGAGCCACCCGCACGACCTGCAGATGGTCGTCGAGGCGCCCAACTACCGCCGCTAGCCCGCCGCCCTCGCCAACCCCGGGCGAGTTCGACCCGAGCGGGCGTCCCTGGACGCCCGCCCGGCTCGGACTCGCCCGTCGTCGTCCCGGGCGATCGTCCCTTCCCAGGGGGTGCGCGTGGCCCGTGGTCCCCGTGTGGAGCGCCGGGGGAGGAGCCGCCGCCTGCCCCGGACGATCCTGGGCGGATGCTCATCACCGTCCACCGCCCCGGACTCCTGCTCAGTCGCGACGTCTCCTCGCTCGGTCTCGACCCGGCGATGCTCCGACGGTCCCACGCCCGAGGAGCCCTGGTGCGGGTCCGCCGCGGGGCGTACGTCGAGACGTCCGTCTGGGCTGAGATGGGCGTGGAGGAGCGCCACGCGACCACCGCGGTGGCGGCGGCGGCCGCCTGCCGGTCGGACGTCGTCGTCAGCCATCTCTCCGCGGCCGTGCTGCACGGGCTCCCTGTCGTCGGAGCGCCCGGGGCCGCCGTGCACGTCCTCGTCCCGCCCGCGGGCGGAAGCCGCCGTGAACACGGCTTCGTCAAGCACGCCCGGGCCGTCGGCCGAGAAGGGCTCGACGTCGTGCAGGGCGTGCTCGTGACGTCCGTGGCCACGACGCTGGTCGACGTCTGCCTCACCGAGACGTTCCTCCGCGCCGTCGTGATGACGGACGATGCCCTGCGTCGACGTGTCGTCACGCTCGCCGAGCTCCTCGCGGACTTCGAGTCCCGAGGCACGATCCGCGGTGCTCGCCGGGTCGGAGCGGTCGTGGAGTTCGCCGATCCCCGCGCCGCGTCGCCCCTCGAGTCGGTCAGCCGGGTGGGCATCCGCCTCCTGGGGCTGCCCGACCCGGTCCTCCAGCACGTCCTCCGCGAGGAGGGTCGCCACGTCGCCACCCTCGACTTCTGGTGGGCGAGCGAGGGAGTGGCCGGCGAAGCCGACGGGACCGACAAGTACGTCGACGAGGGCATGGTGGCGGGGCGCTCGTCGAAGGAGGCGCTCCTCCACGAGAAGGACCGCGAGAACGCCGTGCGACGCCTTCCTGAGGTGAACGGCTTCGCCCGATGAGGATGGGACGACGCCCTCGACCTCGGTCGGCTCGCCGCGAGGTTGGCTTCGGCGGGTCTCGTCGTCCCCCGCCGACACGTTCCGGGCGAGTACGACCAACGGGGGCGAGCGTCGTAGACCGTCGGGGTCGGACTCGCCCGTGCTCCGAGGGTGCGGGCGACGGACGCCGGGGCCGTGCCGGGGCCGGGCGCCGGGGTGGGCCGCGGGCCGCCGGGCTCGGCGCGGGGCGGCACCCGGTAGGGTGGCACGGTGACTGAGGTAGAGATCGGCGTCTCCAAGCGCGCGCGCCGCGCCTATGCGTTCGACGACATCGCGATCGTCCCGAGCCGGCGCACCCGCGACCCCCGAGACGTGTCGGTGAGCTGGTCGATCGACGCGTTCCAGTTCGACTCGCCGATCATCGCCGCGCCGATGGACTCCGTCGTCAGCCCCGAGACGGCCATCCGCATCGGCCAGCTCGGCGGCCTCGGCGTGCTCGACCTCGAGGGCGTCTGGACGAGGTACGACGACCCCGAGTCCGTCCTCGCCGAGATCCGCGACCTGCCGGAGGACGAGACCGTCGCCCGCATGCAGCAGATCTACGCCGAGCCGATCAAGCCCGAGCTAGTCACCGCTCGCATCGCCGAGATCCGCGCCGCCGGCGTCACCGTCGCTGGCTCGCTCAGCCCGCAGCGCACGCAGGAGCTCTACCAGACCGTCGTCGACGCCGGCGTCGACCTCTTCCTCATCCGCGGCACGACCGTCTCGGCCGAGCACGTGTCGAAGAGCACCGAGCCCCTGAACCTCAAGGAGTTCATCTACGAGCTGGACGTCCCCGTGATCGTGGGAGGCGCCTCCACGTACACGGCAGCGCTGCACCTCATGCGCACGGGCGCGGCCGGCGTCCTCGTCGGGTTCGGGGGCGGCGCTGCCTCGACGACCCGCGCCTCCCTCGGCATCCACGCTCCGATGGCCTCCGCGGTCGCCGACGTCGCGGGCGCTCGCCGCGACTACCTCGACGAGTCGGGCGGGCGCTACGTGCACGTCATCGCCGACGGCGGGCTCGGCACCTCGGGCGACATCGTCAAGGCCGTCGCCTGCGGCGCCGACGCCGTCATGCTCGGTGCCGCCCTCGCGCGCGCCACCGACGTGCCCGGCGGCGGCTACCACTGGGGCGCCGAGGCGCACCACCCCGAGCTGCCCCGCGGCCGTCGCGTGCACGTCGGCCAGGTCGGCCCGCTCGAGAAGATCCTCTACGGCCCGGCCTCCACGGTCGACGGCCAGGCCAACCTGGTCGGCGCCCTGCGTCGCGCGATGGCGACGACCGGCTACAGCGACCTCAAGGAGTTCCAGCGCAGCGAGGTCGTCGTGGCCCCCTACCAGCCGCACTAGACCTCGATCCGTCCCCAGCGGGGCGATCTCACGCGCCGTTGTCAGGCTGACGGGCGTTGGATGGGCGATGAGGCGGGCTCAGGCCCGCGCCGATCCAACGATGGAGGCCCCGCATGGCTACGACCGCGTCCGCATCCCTCTCCTCGAAGCTCGGTCCGGAGGAACGGGCCGACGCCATCGAGGCGCTCAAGGAGAAAGAGCTGGACATCCTCGTGATCGGGGGTGGCATCGTCGGGGCGGGCTCCGCCCTCGACGCCGTGACCCGCGGCCTCAGCGTGGGCATCGTCGAGGCACGAGACTGGGGCTCCGGCACGTCGAGCCGGTCGTCGAAGCTCGTGCACGGCGGCATCCGCTACCTCGAGCAGCTCAACTTCCGCCTCGTGCGCGAGGCGCTCATCGAGCGCGGCCTGCTGCTGCAGCGGCTCGCCCCGCACCTCGTCAAGCCCGTGCGCTTCCTCTACCCGCTGAGCAAGCCCGTCTACGAGCGCTTCTACATCGGCGCCGGCATGGCCCTCTACGACATCTTCAGCTGGACGGGCGGTCGCCCGCCCGGGGTGCCCCACCACCGGCACCTCAGCAAGACCCAGGTGCTGCGCGCGATCCCGAGCCTCTCGAAGGACGCCGTCGTCGGCGGCCTGACCTACTACGACGCCCAGGTCGACGACGCGCGCTACGTCTCGTCGCTCGTCCGCACCGCGTCGAGCTACGGCGCCCACGCGGCCAGCCGCGTGCGCGTCGAGGGCTTCGTGAAGGTCGGCGAGCGCGTCGTCGGGGTGAAGGCCCACGACTACCAGACCGGCGAGCACTTCGAGATCCGCGCCAAGCAGGTCGTCAACGCGACCGGCGTCTGGACGGACGACACGCAGGCGATGGTGGGGGAGCGCGGCCAGTTCAAGGTGCGGGCCTCCAAGGGCGTGCACCTCGTGGTGCCCCGCGACCGGATCCACTCCGACATGGGCATGATCTTCCGCACCGAGAAGAGCGTCCTGTTCGTCATCCCGTGGGGCCGTCACTGGCTCGTCGGCACGACCGACACCGACTGGGACCTCGACAAGGCGCACCCCGCCGCGACGGCCGCCGACATCGACTACATCCTCGAGCACGTCAACCGCGTCATGGCCGTGCCGCTGACGCGCGACGACGTCGAGGGCGTCTACGCCGGGCTCCGGCCGCTGCTGGCCGGCGAGTCCGACCAGACCTCGAAGCTGTCGCGCGAGCACATCGTGGCGCACACCGTGCCCGGCCTCGTCGTCGTCGCCGGCGGCAAGTGGACGACCTACCGCGTCATGGCGGAGGACGCCATCGACGAGGCCGTCGCCGCCCTCGACGGTCGCATCCCCGAGAGCACGACGATGGAGATCCCGCTGCTCGGCGCCGAGGGCTACCACGCGGCCTGGAACAAGCGCGGCAAGATCGCGAAGGCGTTCGGCGTGCACAAGGTCCGCATCGAGCACCTGCTGAACCGCTACGGCACGCTCACCGACGAGCTGCTCGACCTCATCCGCGAGCGGCCCGAGCTCGCCGAACCGCTGCCCGGCGCCGACGACTACATCGCCGCGGAGGTCGTCTACGCGGCCAGCCACGAGAGCGCCCTGCACCTCGAGGACGTCCTGGCCCGTCGTACCCGCATCTCGATCGAGGCGTGGGACCGCGGCGAGTCCGCCGCGCCCGTGGCCGCCCGCCTCATGGCCGAGGTGCACGGCTGGTCCGACTCCGAGACGGAGGAGGAAGTCGGCAACTACCTCAAGCGCGTCGCCGCCGAGCGGGCCAGCCAGCTCGAGCCCGACGACGCCTCGGCCGACCGAGTGCGGCTCGAGGCGCCCGACATCACGTTCGGATTCGACGAGGACGACATGAAGGTGCCGGGCGCCGACCAGGGCGGCGCGCCGAAGCCGGGCGAGACGGTGGCGGAGCCGGCCGGCACGCCCGCCGACGAGCCGGCGCGCGCCAGCGAGCCGGGAGGCCGCGAGGGCTGAGCCGAGGGCGAGGCGGGGTCGCGACGCGACCAGGCTGCAGGAGGCGCGGTGCCCGTGGGGCGGGCACCGCGCCTCCCGCAGGCCCGCCCGCCGAGAACGCGGCCACGAGGAGGGAACACCGGGGCCCGGGGCCCTGTTGTGCCCACCATGAGCAGCCCGGCCAGCGCGACGGAGCCCGCCGCTAGGCTGAGACGACTGCCCCCGATCCTCCTGGAGACCAACCATGGTTGACGTGCGTCGAGTCAAGCTCCCCGGCGTGGGTGTGCTGCACACCTTCATCACCGACGACGGCGGCAAGTGCGGCGTCATCACGCACCGCTCGGGCCACAGCGACCTGATCACCTTCAGCGACGACGCCGACGGGGCCGACGTCACGAAGGTCTCCCTGCGCCTCAGCGAAGACGAGGCGCACACCCTCGCCGAGCTGCTCGGCGGCACGCGCATCACCGAGTCGCTCTCCGCGCTCGACCAGATCCCCGGCCTCAGCATCGACTGGTTCACCGTCGACTACGACGACCACATCGCCGGGCAGCCGCTCGGCGACCTCGGCGCCAAGGGCGTCGTGGGACTCACGGTCGTGGCCGTCGTCCGCGGCGACGCGGCGAACCCCGCCCCGTCGGGCGACTTCAAGGTGTTCCCGGGCGACACGCTCGTCGTCGCCGGGTCGCCGGAGAAGGTCGCGAAGGCGTTCTCCTGGTACCGCACGGGCACGTTCGGGCACCGCGCCCCGGTCGACTCGCCGCCCGGGAGCTGATCGCCGGTGCACCTGGGTGAAGAGCTGATCGTCCTCGGCATCCTCCTCCTGCTCGCCTACGTGCTCGGGCGGCTCGGCAAGCTGATCGGCCTGCCGTCGATCCCGATCTACATGCTCGTCGGGCTGCTGGCGAGCACGAACACGGGCTGGTTCCCGCTCAGCTTCGACGCGCACAGCATCGAGCTGATCGCGATCTTCGGCCTGATCCTGCTGCTGTTCAACCTGGGCCTCGAGTTCGATCAAGACGAGTTCTTCTCGAACGCGGGCCGGCTGATCGTCTCCGGCGGCACCTACATCGCCGTCAACATGGGCGTCGGCCTGGCCTTCGGCTTCATGCTCGGCTGGGGCACCCGCGAGGCCCTGATCGTCGCGGGCATGACCGCGACGTCGTCGAGCGCGATCGTCACGAAGCTGCTCATCGAGCTGAACCGCCTGGCGAACCGCGAGACGCCGATGATCCTCGGCGTCACCGTCGTCGAGGACATCTTCATCGCGATCTACCTCGCCATCGTCTCCGTCGTGCTGAGCGGCGAGACCGACCCGGGGCCGGTGGTGCTCAAGCTCGGCATCGCCTTCGTCTTCCTCGTCGTGATGTTCAGCGTCGCGCGGTGGGGCGGCCGCGTCGTGTCGAAGCTGATGCGCACCCGCGACGACGAGCTCTTCACCGTGCTCTTCTTCGGGCTCGCCGTGCTCTTCGCGGGCCTCGGCGAGGTGCTCGGCGTCACCGACGCGATCGGCGCCTTCCTCATCGGCCTGATCATCGGGGCGACCAAGTACCGCAACCGGGTCGAGCAGTTCGCCCTGCCGATGCGCGACGTCTTCGGCGCCTTCTTCTTCCTCAACTTCGGCCTCGGGCTCGACCCGTCGCTCTTCCCGAGCGTGCTCGGCCCGGTGGCCGCGGCCGTGGGCATCACGATCGGCCTGAACCTCGTCGCGGGCCAGTTCGTCGCGTGGCTCAACAAGCTCGGGCCGCAGGCGGGGCTGAACACCTCGTTCATCCTGCAGAACCGCGGCGAGTTCGCGCTCATCCTCGCGACGCTCTCGGCGGGCGCCGGGCTGAACCCGCTGCTGCAGCCCTTCGCGGGCCTCTACGTGCTGATCATGGCCGTGATCGGCCCGCTGCTCGCCGCGAACTCCGAGCGCATCGGCGCCGTGCTGTTCCGGTCGCGTCACCGGGCCGAGAAGGCCGCGGCGGAGGCGCGACGCCAGCAGCGCGAGGGGCGTCACGCCGACGAGATCGCCCTGATGGAGGCGGCGCTCGCCGGCGAGGAGCCCGGCGACACGATCGCTCGCGACCCGGACCCCGACTCCGGCCTGTTCGACGACCCCGACCTCGACGACCCGCCGGTGCCCCGCCGTCGACGGACCGTGGTGGTCGACGAGCTCGACCACGCACGGCCGGTCGTGGACGAGCTCGACGTGGCGACCTCGCCGACCGGCGCCGCCGGCGGCGACGGCGACCCTGACGGCGACCTCGACGACGACTCGGAGGTCGACGGCATGAGCGCGGCCGAGCGGGCCATGTGGGCCGAGCAGGCCGGGCAGCAGTCCGACCAGCGGGCGACGCGGCAGCGCGACCCCGAGTACTGAGCGTCATCGGGGGGGCGCTGCTCGACGCGGAGCGCCAGGCTGAGCGCAGCGGACGCACAGCGGGGCCGTCGGGGGCCGACGGTACGATGGCCCCCGTGAGTCGCCTCGAGGTCCATCCCGTCACGAGCGCTCCCGACGGCTCCGACCTCCCCGACTCCATGTGGCAGGTGGCCCGTCGGCCGCGCTGGATCGCCATGCTCGCGCTCGCGCTCGTCATCGCGGGCATCTTCGCCTGGCTGGGCCACTGGCAGATCGAGCGCAGCATCGAGAGCGGCAAGGTCGTCAACCCCGAGACCGAGACCGTCAAGGTGCTCTCCGACACCGTCGAGCCGCAGTCCCCGTTCTTCGACCGCGTCGGGGGTCAGATGGTCAGCGTCACCGGCCAGTTCGACGCCGACGACTTCCGCGTCGTCAGCGACCGCGTCAACGACGGCGACCGGGGCTGGTGGCTGATCGGCCGCCTGGTCGACGACTCCGACGGCGCCTCCGTGGCGGTCGCGGTCGGCTGGGCCCCCACCGAAGACCAGGCCGTCGCGGCCGAGGCCGCCGTGCCGGTCGGCTCCGACGTGTCGCTGGTCGGCCGGTACTCGCCGAGCGACGCGCCCTCCGACGGCGCCTACCAGGACGGCCGTGAGACGGTCGTCTCGGTCGCGGCGCTCGTCAACGAGTGGTCCGACTTCAGCGGCGACGTCTACGCCGGCTACGTCGTGGCCTCCGAGCCATGGGGCGGCCTCGACGCCATCTACTCCCCGGCGCCGGTCGACGACGTGTCGCTGAACTGGCTGAACGTCTTCTACGCGATCGAGTGGGTCGTGTTCGCCGGCTTCGCCGTCTTCCTCTGGTTCCGCCTCGTCCGTGACGCGTTCGAGCGCGAGATCGACGAGGCGGAGGAGGCGCGGCTGGCGGCCGACGTCGCCGCCTGACCCGCTCCTCCCGTCTCCCCTCCCGACCTCCGGGTCGCCCGCCGCAGCGGCGCTCGACCCCCGTCCCGCCCCGAGTAGGATCGACCCCATGCCCTTGAAGCCCCGGCAACGCGACATCCCGAAGATCCCGGGTGCCGTGAAGTTCTACAAGATCTCCGCCTACGTCACGGGCGTGATGCTGCTGCTGCTCGTCTTCGAGATGGTGTTCAAGTACACGCCGCTGCAGCTCGAGATGCAGCTCGGCGGGCAGGGCGGCTTCCTCGTCCCGAAAGACAGCATCACCGAGGGCTTCAACCTCTCGACGGCCATCCTGATCGCCCACGGTTGGCTCTACGTCGTCTACCTCTTCGCCGACTTCCGCCTCTGGAGCCTGATGCGCTGGCCGTTCTCGCGGTTCATCATCATCGCGCTCGGCGGTGTCGTGCCCTTCCTCTCGTTCTTCGTCGAGAGCCACATGACCAAGCTGGCCCTGCGTGAGCACGCGGAGCTGGTCGCCGAGCCCACCCCGAAGACCCAGGGAGCCCCCGCGTGACAGAAGCCACCGAGACGGCGCAGAGCCCCGTCCTCGTCGTCGATTTCGGTGCGCAGTACGCGCAGCTGATCGCCCGACGGGTGCGTGAGGCCAACGTCTACTCCGAGATCGTGCCGCACACGATCACCGCCGCCGAGATCGCGGCCAAGAACCCGGTCGGCATCGTGCTGAGCGGCGGCCCGTCCAGCGTCTACGAAGAGGGCGCGCCCGCCCTCGACCCGGCGATCCTCGAGCTCGACGTGCCCGTGCTGGGCATCTGCTACGGCTTCCAGGCGATGGCGAAGGCCCTCGGCGGCGAGGTCGCGCAGACGGGCCAGCGCGAGTACGGCGCCACCGACGTGACCCTCGCCGCCGGTGAGAGCACCCTGCTCTCGGGGCAGCCGACCTCGCAGACGACGTGGATGAGCCACGGCGACTCGGTCTCGAAGGCCCCCGAGGGCTTCGACGTGCTCGCCTCGAGCGCCGCGACCCCCGTCGCCGCCTTCTCGAGCGACGCCCGCAGGCTCTACGGCGTGCAGTGGCACCCCGAGGTCAAGCACTCGTCGTTCGGCCAGGCCGTGCTCGAGAACTTCCTCCACCGCGCCGCCGGCATCCCCGCCGACTGGAACAGCGGCAACGTCATCGCCGAGCAGGTGGCCCGCATCCGCGAGCAGGTCGGCTCGTCGCGCGTCATCTGCGGCCTCTCCGGCGGTGTCGACTCGGCCGTCGCGGCCGCCCTCGTGCACGAGGCCGTCGGCGACCAGCTCGTCTGCGTCTTCGTCGACCACGGCCTGCTGCGAGCCGACGAGCGTCGCCAGGTGGAGGAGGACTACGTCGCCTCGACGGGCGTCCGCCTCGTGACGGTCGACGCGGAGCAGCAGTTCCTCGACGCGCTGGCCGGCGTGACCGACCCGGAGCAGAAGCGCAAGATCATCGGCCGCGAGTTCATCCGCAGCTTCGAGGGCGCCGCCGAGGCGCTCGTGCTCGAGGCTGCGGCCGAGGGCGACGCGACGGTGAAGTTCCTCGTCCAGGGCACGCTCTACCCCGACGTGGTCGAGAGCGGCGGCGGCACGGGCACGGCGAACATCAAGAGCCACCACAACGTGGGCGGCCTGCCGGAGGACCTGCAGTTCGAGCTCGTCGAGCCGCTGCGCACCCTCTTCAAGGACGAGGTGCGCGCCATCGGCCGCGAGCTCGGCCTGCCCGAGGTCATCGTCGGCCGTCAGCCCTTCCCCGGGCCCGGCCTCGGCATCCGCATCATCGGCGAGGTCACGCACGAGCGACTCGAGCTGCTGCGGAAGGCCGACGCGATCGCCCGCGCCGAGCTCACCGCGGCCGGCCTCGACGAGGAGATCTGGCAGTGCCCGGTCGTGCTCCTCGCCGACGTCCGCTCGGTCGGCGTTCAGGGCGACGGCCGCACGTACGGTCACCCGATCGTGCTGCGCCCCGTCTCGTCCGAGGACGCCATGACGGCGGACTGGACGCGCCTGCCCTACGACGTGCTCGCCAAGATCTCGAACCGCATCACGAACGAGGTCGACGGCGTCAACCGAGTAGTGCTCGACGTCACCAGCAAGCCCCCGGGAACCATCGAGTGGGAATGACCGGGGCGGTCTGAACGCGAAGCGTTCAGCCCCGGTCATTCCGGGGGCGCCCCCGCCCCCGGTGCCCACCTAGTAGCGTCCCCACCCGGTACCTACGACGACGCCAGCCACGCCCGCCCCGGGCCGCTCTGAACGCGAAGCGTTCAGCCCCGCCGGGCCGCTCTGAACGCGAAGCGTTCAGCCCCGGTCATTCCGGGGGCGCCCCCGCCCCCGGTGCCCACCCGGTAGCGTCCCCACCCGGTACCTACGACGGCATAGGCCACGCCCGCCCCAGCCATCCAGGCTCACGCACTCCAGGGTCGCACCCGTCCCGCCCACCCCCGTCCCATCCCGAACCCCGTTCTCGCACACGAACCCCGCCGCGGCAGGGTTCCCGTGCGAGAACTGGGTGCCAGTCCCCGGCCTCGGCCCCGACCGCAGCCGCGTGCCCACGAACGGCGCGGGCGGCTCCTCCCCGCACACAAGAGCGGGGCCCGCCCCTCTCGGAACGAGCCCCGCTCGATGTGGTGCAGCCGTGTCGGCTAGTCGTTGCCCCGCAGGATCGCGAGCATGCGCAGGATCTCAACGTAGAGCCAGATCACGGTCATGACGATGCCGAAGGCGGCCGACCAGCCGTAGATGCGGGGGGCGCCGCGCTCGACGCCCGTCTTCACCTGCGTGAAGTCGAGCACCAGCGAGTAGGCCGCCATGACGACGACGAGGATGCCGATGATGAAGCCGAGCGGGATGCCGAAGATCTCGGCGCCGCGGAGGCCCCACGGGTTGGTGTTGGCGCCGAAGAGCATCAGGCCCACGTTGAGCAGCGAGAAGACGGCGTAGCCGATCATCGCGATCATGAAGACCTTGGTGGCCCGGGCCGACTCGCGCACCTTGCCGCTCTTGAAGAGCAGCAGCGTGACGACGAAGACCGAGACGGTGCCGATCAGGGCCTGGGTGACGATGCCGTCCCACTGGGCCTCGAAGATGCTCGAGATGCCACCGACGAACAGGCCCTGCGCGGCCGAGTAGGCGAGCACGAGGCCGGGCGACGGCTTCTTCTTGAAGATGTTGACGAGGGCCAGCACGAAGCCGGCGATCGCGCCCACGAAGGCCAGGGCGGGGATGAACCAGCCGACGGCCGCGCCGACGACGACCACGGCGAACGCGATCAGCGTCTTCGTGATCGTGTCTTCGTAGGTCATGCGGTCGGTCTGGTCGGGGCCGGCCGCGGGCTTCGTGTAGAGCTCCTGCAGCTGTTCGGCCGTCATGCCGTCGTAGGCGACGGTGCGGGCGTCGGCCTGCTGCTGGCGGATGACGGGCCCGCCCTTCTCCGAGAAGGCCGGCGACTGACTGAAGCCGGGATTCGAGAATGCCAAGGGGTTCCTCTTCTGATCGCGTTGTCGACGGTGACGTGGTGACCCGGAGTGGTGCTGCCGGGTCGCCGCCGGGCCACGTGGCCCGGCGCGGGCTCGCTCTCGTCCACCCGTGTCGCCGTGGGGAAAGGCTAACGCGTGTCGGCCGGGCACGGGCTGGGGATCTGCCTGATGAGAGCCACATTCGCGACGGGCGAACGTGCACTGTCTGCACGGATGGGGGCGCTCGTCGGGCCCACGGGGGCGTCGGCCGGGCGGGGGCGGTTAGCGTGGCCGACGTGACCTCCCCCGCCTCCTCGACCACCGACTCCCCGCGCGCCGCCACGCCCCTCGTGATCGCCCACCGCGGCGCGAGCGGCTACCGCCCCGAGCACGGCGAGGCCGCCTACCGCCTGGCCGTCGAGCTCGGCGCGGACGCGATCGAGCCCGACCTCGTCGCGACGCGCGACGGCGTGCTCGTGCTCCGGCACGAGCACGAGGTCTCGGGAACGACCGACGTCGCCGACCGGCCCGAGTTCGCCGACCGCCGCACGACCAAGGAGATCGAGGGCCGGGTCGTCGAGGGCTGGTTCACCGAGGACTTCACCTGGCCCGAGCTGTCCACCCTCCGGGTGCGCGAACGCCTGCCGCAGCTCCGGCCCGGCAGCGCCGCGCACGACGGGGAGGGGCGCGTGCAGCGCCTCAGCGACCTCCTCGCGATCCTCGACGGGGCCGACCGCCCGGTCGGGCTCGTGGCCGAGGTCAAGCACGCGACGTGGTTCGCCTCGATCGGGCTGCCGCTCGACGAGCTGCTCGCCGCCGAGCTCGCCGCCGCGGGCTGGACGGACGACCCGCGCCTCACCGTCGAGAGCTTCGAGCAGACGGTGCTCGGCCAGCTGCGCGAGCGGGGGGTCGGCGGCCGGCAGGTCTACCTGCTCGAGAAGGCGGGTGCCGCGGCCGACCTCGTCGCCCGCGACGGCTCGGCGGCGACGCCCTACGTCGACCAGCTCGACGAGGCCTCGCTGGCGGGCTTCGCCGCGGCTGGGCTGCACGGCGTCTCGCTCGACAAGTCGACCCTGGTCGCCCCGGACGGCACGACGGAGTCGCGGGTCGTCGACCGCTCACACGCGGCGGGCCTCGAGGTCTTCACCTGGACGCTGCGCATCGAGAACCACTTCCTCGCGAAGGCGAACCGCCAGGCCGGCGGGAAGGCCGCGACGGGCGACTACGAGTCGGAGTTCCAGGCGCTGATGGAGCTCGGCGTCGACGGGGTCTTCGCCGACCAGCCGGACCTCGCGATCGCGGTGCGCGACGGGCTCTGAGGAGGCGCTGGGCGGCCCCCTGCCCGGTGTCGGGGGCCCCGCCTAGACTGGGCCCGCCATGACGATCGTGCTCGAGCCCTCTGACGCTGCCGGCGGTTCCGGCGACCCTCTGACCGCGGGGCTGAACCCCCAGCAGAAAGAAGCGGTCGAGTACCGCGGGCAGTCGCTGCTGATCGTGGCCGGTGCCGGCTCGGGCAAGACGAGCGTGCTGACCCGGCGCATCGCCGGGCTCATCGCGTCGCGCGAGGCCTGGCCGAGCCAGATCCTCGCCATCACCTTCACGAACAAGGCCGCGGCCGAGATGCGCGAGCGGGTCGGCCACCTCGTCGGCCAGGCCGGCGAGGGAATGTGGATCAGCACGTTCCACAGCGCCTGCGTGCGCATCCTCCGGCGCGAAGCCGAGCAGTTCGGCTTCACGAAGAGCTTCACCATCTACGACTCGGCGGACTCCCGGGCGCTGCTGAAGCGCATCCTGAAAGAGCTGGACGCCGACTCGCTCGGCTTCACGGTCAGCCAGGCGTCGGGCAAGATCTCGAAGCTGAAGAACGAGCTGACCGACGTCGAGACCTACTCGCGGCAGATCAACGCGGGCGACCCGCAAGACGTGATGTTCCTCGAGATCTTCCGGCAGTACACGCGCGAGCTGCAGCGGGCGAACGCGTTCGACTTCGACGACCTGATCGCGCAGACGGTCTTCCTCTTCCGGGCCTTCCCGCACGTGGCCGCGCTCTACCAGCGGCGGTTCCGGCACATCCTCGTCGACGAGTACCAAGACACGAACCACGCGCAGTACGCGCTGATCCGCGAGCTGACGCGGCCGGTCGACCCCGAGATCGTCGACGACCTCGAGCGCGGCGGTCAGTACGTGCAGTCGATGCGCGACGGCAGCGGGCGGATCCCCGGCGCCTCCCTCACCGTGGTCGGCGACTCCGACCAGTCGATCTACGCCTTCCGCGGCGCCGACATCCGCAACATCGTCGAGTTCGAGCGTGACTTCCCCAACTCGAAGGTCATCCTGCTCGAGCAGAACTACCGCTCGACCCAGAACATCCTCGACGCGGCCAACGCCGTCATCTCGAACAACTTCGACCGCCAGGCGAAGAACCTCTTCACGACGGTCGGTGCGGGCGAGAAGATCACCGGGTTCACGGGCTACACCGGGCACGACGAGGCCCAGTTCGTCGCCGACGAGATCGCCAAGCTGCGCGAGGGCGGCATGGCCTACAAAGACATGGCCGTGTTCTACCGCACCAACTCGCAGACCCGAGCTCTCGAGGAGATCTTCATCCGTTCGGCCATCCCGTACCGGGTGCTCGGCGGCACGAAGTTCTACGAGCGCGCCGAGATCAAGGACGCCATGGCGTACTTGATCACCGTCGCGAACCCGCTCGACCCGATGGCGCTGCGCCGCATCATGAACGTGCCGAAGCGCGGCATCGGGCCGGCGACCGAGACGGCGATGCAGCGCTGGGCCGACCAGCACGAGGCGCCGCTGCGCGAGGCGCTGCGCAACGCCGACCAGCTGGGTCTCGGCCCGAAGGTGACCGGGGCGATCACGGGCCTCGGCCAGCTGCTCGACGGCGTGCAGGCCACGGCCGCGACGGCGCCGGTGCACGAGATCCTCACCACGCTGATCGAGGGCAGCGGCATCATCGAGGCGCTGCGGGCGTCGCGTGACCCGCAAGACGAGGCCCGCGCCGAGAACATCGACGAGCTCGTGGCGGTGACGAAGGAGTTCCAGCGCAACAACCCCGACGGCACCCTGCTCGACTTCCTCACCGAGGTGACGCTGGTCGCCGCGGCCGACGATCTCGACGACACGAGCGGCACCGTGTCGCTGATGACGCTGCACACGGCGAAGGGCCTCGAGTACGAGGCCGTCTTCCTCACCGGCGTCGAAGAAGACCTGCTACCACACCGCATGTCGGCGAGCGAGCCCGGCGGCCCTGCTGAAGAGCGACGGCTGTTCTACGTCGGCATCACGCGCGCCCGCAAGCACCTCTTCCTGTCGTTGGCGATGACGCGGGCCCAGTTCGGCGAGGTGAACGTGGCGATGCCGTCGCGGTACCTGCAAGAGATCCCGGTCGAGCTGATCGACTGGAAGCAGTCGCCCGGCATGGCCGACAGTCGAGGAGGCACGCAGCCGCGGGCGCTCAACGCGCGTCGCGAGGGCGGTGCGGGCGACCGTCTCGGCTCGTCCCCGCGCGCCAGCGGCGGCTACGGCGGCGGCAGCTACGACCGCGCGACCGCGGCGGCCAAGACCAAGCCGAAGACGGAGTGGTCGAACCGGGTCACCGGCACCGTGCGCGACAACGGCGACCTCGAGCTCGAGCAGGGCGACCGCATCTCGCACGTCGACTTCGGCGAGGGGCGCGTCATGGCCGTCACCGGCGTCGGTGCCCGCCGCATCGCCGAGGTGCTCTTCGACACGGCTGGCCGCAAGAAGCTGCTGATGAAGGTCGCGCCGATCGAGAAGTTGGTCTAGCGATGACAGACAACCGCGAAATGGATGAAAGCCCTCTCGTGGGTGTGCGCCGGACACCTAGCGGGGTTCCACTCATGGCTGCGCCCTCCGACGAAGATCTGCATTTCGTCGACGACGTCGAGCCCCTTCACGTGCAGTGGACCACGAGCTGATGCCTCGACCAGGTCTTCGGCCACATGGCTGTAGCTTGCGGCTAGAGGGATCCTGTCTAGGGGCGCGCCTGGGTCTGCAAGCTTGGCTATGCGGCAGAGCGCGCCGGTCGAGTAGAGGCCGTTTGTCGAACCGTTCGCTAGGCAGCCGAGTCTCGCCGGCGACGGCTTCGTTCCTGGCGTTCTGCTGGCTCTCCTCCAAGGTGGTCTCCTCGCCGTAGGGCGCGGCACGCCCGAGCTGCCGCATCAGGCAGGCCTCCTCGTGGCTCGCCAGCGCTCGCTGGCCAGGCCGTCGTCGTCAGGCTGCCGATCTGAATACCGCCCAGTTCTTGTGTGGAACATGTCAATACTGGCAGGATGCCGCTGGGAAGCGGACTTTCCGCTGGGGTTCGACTGGGCGTTCGGCGTCACTTGCTGCACGACATCAGTCGTATGCAAGGAGCCCCATTGCCCTTCTTCGCAGTCAATGGTGAGGATCGAAATGAAGAAAATGAAGATGTCGATAGCCGTCGCGGCGCTCGTTGTCGGTGCCGTAGCTCTGCCGGCTGGTGTTGCCGGCGCGGCTGAGCTGGGTGGGTGGGATGAGAACACCGGTTCGTTCTCGACCTCATCCGGCCCTGAGATCGGTGGCAGATCGGCGGCGGTGACCGCGGTGAACCACCGGGGTGCATCTGAAGAGAAGGTCGTCAACGGGTACACGAACAAGCGCGCGAAGGGCTGGACGACGTGGGTAGGCGTGCGCCACTACACGACTGCTCGGATGGAGAGCGGCAGCACGGTTCTCACCAGCTCGGGTCGTCAGTGGGGCACGAGCGGCACGCAGGCCACGTCGCCGTGGTTCGTCGCGAACCACACCTACGGCAAGGGGTCAGCGAAGTCCTACTACGGCCGGTAGGACCTCGGGGCGGGAGGGTTCTGCCCTCCCCCCCCCCTTCTCGCTTCTAGCCATTCGGGAACCTCATGAACCGTCGAGAACCTCTCTTGAGCGTGACGCTCCTAGTACTGTTCAGCGCCCTCGGCGCAGGGATCGGCGTCTACGCCGATGTCCGCAGTGCCGTTGCCTTGGAGGGAGGAAACCTCTACAGCGCCACGGCGGTGAGGCTCGACTCGCTCGATGTCGTCGATCGAGCAGAGCTCGACAGGACACCCCCCACCGGCCGCCTCTTCCAGGAGCTCGACGGTAGCGGCCACCTGCGGGTGGTTCGCACGCTGGGCCGACCTGAACCGTTGCCGATCCACGAAGGAAGACAGTTCCGCGCCACCGACGAGCGTGTTGCTCTCGTCGGCCACCAGGTGGCTACACGCTTGAACAACGGGCGGCGCTACGTCGACTACGAGGGGCAGGCGTTCTTGGTCATCGGCCGTCTCGGTGTCCGTGCCGACAGCGGACTCGCCCATGACGTCTTGCTGCAGGACCGGGACCTCGCCAGCGTCGACGGGCCTGTCATTGTCGACGTAGAGGGCGGCGCGCAGGCGCTGCCAGACATGAGGGTGAGAGCGACGGAACCGGTAGGCGGGCGAACAGATCAACGCACCAATATCGACTACGTCTCACCGATCGTGATCCTGTGCGGGTGGGGACTCACGCTCTTCGGTGCGGGGGCCTCCGGGCTGCTCATCGCGGGCTTCCGCAGGCCGGTCGCAGCCGTTCAGTACCGGCTCGGTTCTCGACGCCTGCGCGTGCTGATGTTGAGCGTTCTCCCTCTCGCCTCGCTCGCTGGGGCTGTGTTCGTGACGGTCTGGGGCCTCGCGCTGGCCTCAGCGGGAGCGTTGCGCTCTGCGACGGAACTCGCGGCCGCAGCGGGCGCACCGCTCGTGCTGAGCACCGTCGTCTCTGCGGGGGCCCTCGCAACATCGCTCTGGGTGAGGGACAGATGAACGCGTCGTCGCTGCTGCGCGGCACCTACGGCCGTCTCGTGGCGAAGGTCTTCGTGCTCGCCTTCCTCGTGACGAGTCTTTACAACGTATTCAGCTTCTCGCGGTCGACCCAGGATGCGGTCAGCCAGAGCTTCGACGACTCCGCCGAAGTCGACATGTACGGCCTGACCGATCGCTTGACTGACCCTGCGCTTTTCGAGCAGTACCGGAAGTCCCTGGCGAACCTTGAGAAGGTCACCACCTTCTATGACTCCCTCGAGCAAGGCGCCCCTGCAGGCGTGCGGCTGCTCTCTGCGTTCGATCAGGCCATGCCGGTCGCGGACTTCGCGGGCGGGCAGGCGTTCGAGCAAGGCTACGGAACCCAGGAGACAGTGCAGGGTCCCTACGAGGATCCGGTCCTGGGCAAGCAGGTCGTGAACGTCAAATCCGTGCAGCTGAGCGAATCCACCTTCGACTTCTACAACCTCGCGGGTCAGAACGACATCGATCTGGACTGGGGTGCTGTCGACTACGACAGCGAAACGATTCCTGTCCTCCTCGGGGCCGACTACGACGGTGTCTACGCCGTCGGCGACCGCCTCACCGTCAACTACTACTTCAAGCCCACCCGCATGCGGGTCGCCGGGTTCCTCCCGCCGAACGCCTCGATGTTCTACCAGGGCGACATCAATCATTTTCTGGACGACCACCTCGTCGTTCCCTACCCGAGAAGCATCACCGGGGCGGCCGAGGCCGATCCGGGGTTCTACGGCATCCTCGCCTTCGCGATGCTGAACGCCAACATCGCCGTCGACCGAGGCCAGCCCGATACGGTGGTCTTCACGACACTGCAGAGCGCAGCGACGTCATCAGGGTTCGACCAATACGCCTTGCTGAGCGTGCCGAGCTACCTGACGCAGTTCGCCTCAGTCCGCGCTCTCGTTCACGACAACTTCGCCCTGGTGCTGACCGTCGAGTGCCTTGTAGCGGCGGCATCTCTCGTGATGAGCGGCATCCTGACGAACAGCGCGACCCGACGCAGAGAACGACGAATTCGCATCGCGTGGGAGCTCGGGCAGAGCCGCAGCGACCTCGGACGAGCAGTGCTGACCATCGTCGCCATCGAGTACGCCAGCCTTGCTGTCGTATTCCTCGCGGTCACGCACCTGCTTCCGAACCAGGATTCGTCCGCACGGACATTCTGCCTGACGCTCATCGCCCTGCTGGGGGCCGCGGATCTGTTGCGTTGCCGTACGCAGCTCCGACACACCATCCGACACCGTCCAAGGAACGAACCATGACCGAACTCCTCGGGCTGCAGTCGCTCACCAAAGCCGTGCGCGAGCCCAACGGCGCCATGCGCCCGATATTCGACAGCCTCACCTTCACCATGGCATCTGACGAGCGTTCGGTGGCACTCCTCGGGCGAAGCGGCAGCGGCAAGACGACGCTGCTGCGAATCATCGCCGGCCTGGATGGTCGATACGACGGACAGTACGTCTTCCAAGGCACGGCGCTGGCGAAGCACCTCGATCCGCTCGCTGACCACCGACGACGGCACATCGGCCTCGTCGCGCAGTCCTACGATCTCCTCGACGACTTCACCGTTGAACGGAACGTCCTCTTCGGCGCCCGCGGACTGGAGCAACCGGAGCGCCGGACGAGGGAGGCCCTCGCGTTGGTAGGGCTGGAGGGCATGGGCAAGAAGCCGGTCACCAAGCTCTCCGGGGGGGAGGCCCAACGTGTCGCGATCGCGCGAGCGATCATCAGGCGTCCCACCCTCATCCTTGCTGACGAGCCCACCGGCGCCCTCGACGAGGACACCGAAGGCGAGATCCTCGATCTCTTCACCCGTCTTCAGGAGAGCGGAACCAGCTTCATCATCGCCACTCACAGTCCTCGCGTAGCGGCAGCCTGCCACCGACGCGTGATGGTGGCAGACCGTCGCCTTCGTGAGCTCGGAGACGACCGTGGACCCGTGCGCGCTGCCCTGCCCATTGCGGGTGGTGGATGAACGACGCGACTGACGACAGCGCGCGACTTCGGCTCACACCGGACACGACGACGCCCGCCCGCCGTAGTTAGGTGGGCGGGCGTCGTAGCGGTGCTGCTGTCTACTCGGTCTCGTCGAGGTCGATGTCCTCGCCCGCGAGGTCGTTGTCGGCGAGGCCCGGCTCGGCCTCGCGCGGCGACCCGCCGGTGGGGCCGTCGTTGCCGTCGCCGAGGCCCGGCCGCACGGTCTCGCCGGCGACCGCGTCGTTCGTGACGATCTGCTGGCTCTCCTCGAACTCGGTCTCTTCGTCGTAGGGCTCGTCGCCCGAGGCGGCGGGCACGTGGGTGTCGCTCATGGTGCGTCCTTCCGGTGGTGGGTCAGGGATGGATGGAACAGCGGTGGGTGGTGAGAGAAGCAGCCGCTCAGCTCAGGCCGAGCTGCTGCATCAGGCCGGCCTCGTCGGTGGCGCCCCAGCGCTCGACGAGCAGGCCGTCGTCGTCGAAGCGGCCGACCTGGATGCCGCGCACGGTGAACGACTTCCCGGTCGCCTCGTGGCCCTGGAACGGCCCGGTGTGCGTGCCCGAGATCGTGAACACGGCGGTCACGTTCTCGTCGTCGGCCACGAGCGTCTCGACCGCGAGGTCGACGTCGGGGAAGGCCGTGAAGAAGTCGCTCCAGAACGCCTTGATGCCCGCGACGCCCGCGGGCGCGCCCGGCGCCGGGTCGTGGTCGACGACGTCGGCGTGGAAGCCCTCGCCGAGGCGGTCGACCTCCCGGGCGGTGAGGATCTCACCGATCAGCTGCTGGGCGGCGAGGTTCTTGTCCTTCGACATGCGTGTCTCCTAGTGGTCCTGGTGCGGTGGTCGGGGGTGGTGCTCGGGTCGCTCCCGGTCTACTCCGCCGGGGTGTCAGACGGCCTTGAGCAGGTCGTGCTCGACGACGGCCTCGACGGCGAGGACCTTGTAGCCCTCGCTCTCGAAGAAGACCGTCAGCCGGTCGTCCTCCGTGCTCATGACCGTGCCCTCGCCCCAGGCGGGGTGCGTGACGCGGGTGTCGGCGTCGAAGAGCGGGGCCGGAGCATCCGACCCGACCCGCGACTCCTCGGCGGCCGGCAGCTCGGGAGCCTCCTCGGCCGCGCGGCAGTCGTCGCAGTTGCCGCAGCGCTCGGGCGCCTCCTCGCCGAAGTAGCCGAGCAGGAAGCGTCGGCGGCAGCCCCGGCCCTCGGCGTAGCTGCGCATCATCGCGATGCGCGACTTCTCGACCCGGTCACGCGCCTCCGCGGTCTCCCTCGCCCGCTCGGCGGCCGTCTCGGCGTCGACGCCGGAGGTCGCGGTGTACCCCTCCTTCTCCTCCCGCACGGTGCCCGCCTCGAGCAGCAGGTCGACCAGGCGCGACACCTGCCGCGGCTTGAGATCGGTCGCCTCGGCGATAGTCGTGCGCCGCACCGGCCCCGAGGAGGCGCGGACCGCCTCGTACACCGACCGCAGCTCGGCACGGGACGGCAGCCCCGACGCGAAGAAGGACCGCAGCCCCAGGTCCTCCGGCCGGTAGTGCAGCGTCGCGTCGGCGGGCTCGCCGTCACGCCCGGCCCGCCCGATCTCCTGGTAGTACTCGTCGAGCGACTCGGGCACGTCGGCGTGCACGACGAAGCGCACGTCGGGCTTGTCGATGCCCATGCCGAAGGCGCTCGTCGCCACGACGACGTCGATCTCGCCGGCGTGGAAGCGCTCGTGCAGGGCACCTCGCTCGGCCGAGCGGAGGCCCGCGTGGTACGCCTCGACGGTGCGGTCGGGGCAGCGCTCGCCGATCTCGTCGGCGTAGCGCTCGCTCTCGGAGCGGGTCGCGACGTAGACGATGCCGGGGGTCACGAGCTCCGCGACCTGCTCGACGACGGCACGGCGCTTCTCGGCGTCGTCCTCGTGGCGCACGACCGAGAGCGACAGGTTGGGGCGGTCGAAGCCGCGGCTGATGACGAGCGGGTCGCGGAGGCGCAGGCGCTCGATCACCTCGTCGCGCACGGGGCCCGAGCCGGTCGCGGTGAGCGCGAGCACCGGCGGGCGGCCCAGGGCCTCGACGACCTCGCCGAGGTGCAGGTAGTCGGGGCGGAAGTCGTGGCCCCACGACGACACGCAGTGCGCCTCGTCGACGACGAAGAGGGCGACGCCCGCGCGCGACAGGCGCTCGACCGTCTCGTCGCGGGCGAGCTGCTCCGGCGCGAGGAAGACGTAGGTGATCTCGCCCGCCTCGATGCGACGCCAGCTCTCGTCGTTCTCTGCGTCGGAGTGCCCGGAGTTGATGTCGGCGGCCGGGGGAGCGTCCGGGTGGCCCACGAGCCCGGCGACCTGGTCGGCCTGCAGCGCGATGAGGGGCGAGACGACGACGGTCGGGCCGTCGAGCAGCGCGCCGGCGACCTGGTAGATCGCGCTCTTGCCCGAGCCCGTGGGCATGATGCCGAACGTGTCGCGGCCCGAGAGCACCGCCGTGATGGCCTCGGCCTGGGCGGGGCGCAGCTCGTCCCACTCGAAGAGGCGGGCGGCGGTCTCCGCGATCGTGGCGGCGTCGGGGGCGGTGTGGGCGGGCTTCTTCGCGGTGCGGCTCATGGCGTTCCTCGTGGTGCGGGCGGCGCCGTGGTGCGCCGGGAGTGACCATGAGATTCCCGGCCCCGGCGACACGCTCAGGCTGCACAGGCGATCGGCAGAGATCCCTCCTCATCCGTACCCCGGCCGGGGAGGGTACCCCCGTCACGGCTCCCGAGGGCGGCTCACAGGCCAGGCGCTAGGCTGGCCGAGGCCTGTTCGTCACGACGTCGAGACACTTCGGCTGAGCCGTGACGAGGCCGGTGCCGCCCTGCGGCACGACCGAGCTAGCACTGGCGCAGCGATGCGGATTGGAAGAACAGCGTGGATCTTTTCGAGTACCAGGCCAGGGACTTGTTCGAGTCCTACGGCGTGCCCGTCCTGCCGGGCATCGTCGCCGACACCCCTGAGGAGGCGCGCGCGGCGGCCGAACAGCTCGGCGGCGTCACCGTGGTCAAGGCCCAGGTCAAGGTCGGCGGTCGCGGCAAGGCCGGCGGCGTCAAGGTCGCGAAGACCCCCGACGAGGCGCAGGCCGCGGCGGAGGCCATCCTCGGGCTCGACATCAAGGGCCACGTCGTCAAGCGCGTGATGGTCGCCGGCGGCGCCCAGATCGCCCAGGAGTTCTACTTCTCGGTGCTGCTCGACCGAGCGAACCGCTCGTACCTGTCGCTCTGCAGCGTCGAGGGCGGCATGGAGATCGAGCAGCTCGCCGTCGAGAAGCCCGAGGCCCTCGCGCGCGTCGAGGTCGACCCGCGCGCCGGCATCGACCTCGCGAAGGCGGAGGAGATCGCCCGCGCCGGCGGCTTCCCCGACGAGCTGGTCGGCAAGGTGGCCCCGGTCATCGTCAAGCTCTACGCGGTCTACGAGGGGGAGGACGCGACGCTCGTCGAGGTCAACCCGCTCGTGCTCACGGAGCAGGGCGACGTCGTCGCCCTCGACGGCAAGGTCTCGCTCGACGAGAACGCCGCCTTCCGCCACCCCGCGCACGCCGAGCTGGAGGACGCCGACGCGGCCGACCCGCTCGAGGCCAAGGCCGCGGCCTCGGGCCTCAACTACGTGAAGCTCGACGGCGAGGTCGGCATCATCGGCAACGGCGCCGGGCTCGTCATGTCGACCCTCGACGTCGTCGCGTACGCCGGTGAGGCGCACGGCGGAGTCAAGCCCGCGAACTTCCTCGACATCGGCGGCGGAGCGAGCGCCGAGGTCATGGCGGCGGGCCTCGACGTGATCCTCGGCGACGAGCAGGTCAAGAGCGTCTTCGTCAACGTCTTCGGCGGCATCACGGCCTGCGACGCGGTCGCCAACGGCATCGTCGCGGCCCTCGGCATCCTCGGCGACTCGGCCACCAAGCCCCTCGTCGTCCGCCTCGACGGCAACGCCGTCGACGAGGGCCGACGCATCCTGGCGGAGGCGGCGCACCCGCTCGTCACCGTCGTCGCGACCATGGACGAGGCGGCCGACAAGGCCGCCGAGCTGGCTTCGAAGTAAAGGACCTCAGAACAATGTCGATCTTCCTCACCCGCGACAGCAAGGTCATCGTCCAGGGCATCACCGGCGGCGAGGGCACCAAGCACACCGCCCTGATGCTCAAGGCCGGCACCCAGGTCGTCGGCGGCGTCAACGCCCGCAAGGCCGGCACGACCGTCACCCACGGCGACGTCGAGCTGCCCGTCTTCGGCACGGTCGTGGAGGCCGTCGAGAAGACGGGCGCGGACGTCTCGATCGTCTTCGTGCCCCCGGCCTTCGCGAAGGACGCCGTCATCGAGGCCATCGAGGCCGAGGTGCCGCTCGTCGTCGTCATCACCGAGGGCATCCCCGTGCAGGACGCCGCGGAGTTCTGGTCGCTCGCCAAGGCGAAGGGCACCACGCGCATCATCGGCCCGAACTGCCCCGGCATCATCACGCCGGGCGAGTCGCTCGTCGGCATCACGCCGGCCAGCATCTCGGGCAGCGGCCCGATCGGCCTCGTCTCGAAGTCGGGCACCCTGACCTACCAGATGATGTTCGAGCTGCGCGACCTGGGCTTCTCGACCGCCATCGGCATCGGCGGCGACCCCGTCATCGGCACGACCCACATCGACGCCCTCGAGGCGTTCGAGGCCGACCCCGACACCAAGGCGATCGTCATGATCGGCGAGATCGGCGGCGACGCGGAGGAGCGCGCGGCCGACTACATCGCGGCCCACGTGACCAAGCCGGTCGTCGGCTACGTCGCCGGCTTCACCGCGCCCGAGGGCAAGACCATGGGCCACGCCGGCGCCATCGTCTCGGGCTCGGCGGGCACCGCACAGGCCAAGAAGGAGGCCCTCGAGGCCGCCGGGGTCAAGGTCGGCAAGACGCCGAGCGAGACCGCGGCCCTGCTGCGCGAGGTCTACGCCGCGCTCTAGGCGCGACGCCCTCGCCGGCCCTCGCCGGCCCCGCCGACCCCGGTCGGCACGACGGGCGTGTGCGGCGTCCGCGGGCGGTCACGACCGCCCAGGGACGTCGCACACGCCCGTTCGTCGTGCCGCGGCCGGGGCGCGGCGCGCCCGCGGGGCGGGTCGGCGGCCCCGCGCGGCCCCGGTACAGTCGAGCCCGATGAACCGCCCAGTCACCGCCGTCTTCGCGGCCCTCGAGGCCCTGCTCGTCGTCGGCATCGGCGTCGGGCTGCCGGTCGTCGTGCTCAGCTCGCTCTGGGCCTTCCAGTACGGCCTGCAGATCGACTGGATCGTCTTCTGGCGCGCCGCCGTCGACGTCTGGCTCGTCGGCCACGGCGTCGACCTCACCCTCCAGCTCAGCCCCGCCACGGCGGCGGCCTCCGGGGTCGCCGGCGCCGACGCGCCCATCTCGGTGACGATCGCCGCCCTGGGCTTCTCCGTGCTGACCGTCCTGCTCGCCGTGCGGGCGGGGCGGGCGATCGCCGAGACGCCGCACCGCGTCATGGGCGTCCTCGTCAGCATCGGGGCCTTCGCGCTGCTCAGCACGGGCCTCGCCGCCAGTGCCCGGCACGAGCTCGCGACGCCGTCGTTCATGCAGGGGATCGTGCTGCCCACGCTCGTCTACGCCGTGCCGCTCGTCGCCATGGCGGAGGTGACGCGGCGTCGCCGTGACGCCGAGCCCGACCCGGTCACGGGCTGGGTCGCCCGCACCGTCGGCCGGCTCCCCGACGCCGTCCGCGTCGTGACGGCCGCCGCCCTGCGCATCGGCGTCGGCAGCGCCGCCGTGCTGCTCGCCGTCTCGGGCCTCGTCGTCGGCCTGCTGCTCGTGACCAGCTACGCCGAGCTCATCACGCTCTACGAGGGCGCCCACGGCGGGTTCCTCGGCGGCCTCGCGCTCACCCTCGGCCAGCTCGCCCTGCTGCCCGACCTCGTCGTCTGGGCGGCCTCCTGGCTCGTCGGCCCGGGCTTCGCGCTGGGCACCGGCTCGGGCGTCTCGCCGCTCGGCACGACCGTGGGGCCGCTGCCCGCCGTGCCCTTCCTCGGCGCCCTGCCGACGGCCGACCTCCCGTTCGGCTTCGTCGGGCTGCTCGTGCCCGTGGTCGCCTCCTTCGTCGTCGCCACGCTGCTGCGCGGCCGAGTGCACGCCGCCCTGCGCCGGGCCGGCGTCGATGACCTGCTGCGCCGCGTCGTGGTCGGCGTCGCCGCGGGCGTCGTCGGGGGCCTCGCGGTCGGACTGCTGGCCTGGGCCGCCTCCGGCTCGGTCGGGCCCGGCCGTCTCGTCGACGTCGGCCCCGACCCGCTGCTCGTCGGGGCCTTCGCGGCGCTCGAGGTCGGGCTGCCCGCGGCGCTGGCGCTGACCGTGTCGATCCGCAAGTTCCTGGGGCACGACGACGACGGGCGCGACGACGACGGGCGCGAGGACGACCGGCGCGAGGACGCGCGGCGCGAGGACGCGAGGCGCGAGGACGCGAGGCGCGACGACGCGCGGCGCGAGGACGCGCGGCGCGAGGACGACCTCCGTGCCGCCGGAGCCGGGCGCGACCGCGACCGCGACCGCGACCGCGACGGGGCGCATGCCGTCGGGCCGGAGATCACCGACGACCACGGTGACGCGGAGGCGACGCCCTCGCGACGCCGGCTCCCTCGGTTGCCGACCCGCGCCTCCCTGCCGTCGCTGCCGAGCCTGCCGAGCCTGCCGTCGATCCCGTCGCGGCGACGCCGTGAGCACGACGACGACGCGACCGGCCCGATCGACGTGGTCGCGACTCCGCCCGAGCCCGCCGGCACCGGCACCGCCACCGGAAGCGGCCGTGGCGCCCGTGACGACGACGGCGACGTCACCGAGCAGATCGACGGCCTGACCCGCTGACCGGGGCCCCGTCGGGCCACCGCTAGGCTTGCCGGGTGCTGAAGCTCGTGGTGCTCATCTCCGGTGGCGGCTCGAACCTGCGTGCCCTGCTCGAGGCCGCGCAGCACGCCGACTACCCCGCGCGGGTCGTCGCCGTCGGGGCCGACCGCGACGCCGACGGGCTCGAGCACGCGGAGGCGTTCGGCATCCCGACCTTCACCGTGCCGTTCACGGCGTTCCCCGACCGCGCGAGCTGGGGCGACGAGCTGCTCGCGCAGCTGACCGGCTGGGGCGCCGACCTCGTCGTGCTCAGCGGCTTCATGCGCCTGCTGCCGCCGCGGGTGGTCGAGGCGCTCAGCCCGCACCTCATCAACACGCACCCCGCCTACCTGCCCGAGTTCCCCGGTGCCCACGGCGTCCGCGACGCGATCGCGGCGGGGGTCGAGCAGACCGGCGCCAGCGTCATCGTCGTCGACGCCGGCGTCGACAGCGGGCCGATCCTCGCGCAGCGCCGCATCCCGGTGCTGCCGGGCGACGACGAGTCGTCGCTGCACGACCGCATCAAGATCGTCGAGCGCGAGCTGCTCGTCCGCACGGTGCACGACATCGCCACGAAGACCATCGACCTCGAACAGGAGCCCACCGCATGAGCGGTCACGCTATCGACCCCGCCCTCTACCGCGACCGCGACGCCGTGCCGGTGCGCCGGGCGCTGATCAGCGTCAGCGACAAGACGGGCCTGCTCGACCTCGCCGAGGCGCTCTCCGCCGCCGGGGTCGAGATCGTCTCGACCGGCTCCACCGCCTCCACGATCCGCGACGCGGGCTTCTCCGTCACCGACGTCAGCGCCGTGACCGGGTTCCCCGAGTCGCTCGACGGTCGCGTCAAGACGCTGCACCCGGGCATCCACGCCGGGGTGCTCGCCGACCTCCGCCTCGAGTCGCACGAGCAGCAGCTCGCCGACCTCGGCATCGCCGCGTTCGAGCTCGTCGTCGTCAACCTGTACCCGTTCGTCGAGACCGTCGCCTCGGGCGCCGCCGCCCCGACGGTGGTCGAGAACATCGACATCGGCGGCCCCGCCCTGGTGCGCGCCGCCGCGAAGAACCACGCCAACGTCGCGATCGCCGTCTCGCCCGCCAGCTACGCGCAGATCGTGAAGTCGCTCACGCTCGGCGGCACGACCCTCGCGCAGCGTCAGCGCCTCGCCGGCGAGGCCTTCGCGCACACCGCCGCCTACGACACGGCCGTCGCGGCCTGGTTCGCCGACAACGTCGGAGTCCGCGCCGAGCACGACGCCGCAGACACCGAAGCGGGCACCGAGGCAGGCGCCGAGGAGTCGCGGGTCGGCTTCCCGGAGCACGTCGCCCTCGAGGGCGACCGCCTCGCCACCCTGCGCTACGGCGAGAACTCGCACCAGGCGGCGGCCCTCTACGCCTCGCCCGCGGGCACGGGCATCGCGCAGGCCGAGCAGCTGCACGGCAAGGAGATGTCGTACAACAACTACGTCGACGCCGACGCGGCCCTCCGCGCCGCGTACGACTTCGCCGAGCCGGCCGTCGCGATCATCAAGCACGCCAACCCCTGCGGCATCGCCGTCGCCTCGCCCGACGCCGCCGACGCGATCGCCGACGCGCACCGCCGCGCCCACGCCTGCGACCCGGTGTCGGCCTACGGCGGCGTCATCGCCGCGAACCGCCCGGTCACGCGCGCCATGGCGGAGGTCGTGAAGGACATCTTCACCGAGGTCGTCATCGCGCCGGCCTTCGAGCCCGAGGCGCTCGAGGTCCTCACCACGAAGAAGAACATCCGCCTGCTGGTGCTGCCCGAGGGCTTCGCCCGCCCGACGCAGGAGGTGCGCCAGGTCTCCGGCGGCCTGCTCGTGCAGGAGGTCGACTCGTTCGACGCCTTCTCGTCCGAGGGCTGGACGCTGGTCGCCGGGCCGGAGGCCGACGCCGCCACCCGCGCCGACCTCGAGTTCGCCTGGCGGGCCTGCCGCTCCGTGAAGTCGAACGCGATCCTGCTGGCCGACGGAGGCGCCTCCGTCGGGGTCGGCATGGGCCAGGTCAACCGGGTCGACTCGTGCCACCTCGCGGTGACCCGGGCGGGGGAGCGGGCCACCGGCTCGGTCGCCGCCTCCGACGCGTTCTTCCCGTTCGCCGACGGCCTGCAGGTGCTGCTCGAGGCCGGCGTGCGCGCCGTCGTGCAGCCCGGCGGCTCCATCCGCGACGAGGAGGTCGTGGCCGCGGCGACGGCCGCGGGCGTGACGATGTACTTCACGGGGGAGCGCCACTTCTTCCACTGACGCCGCCCGCGTCGCTCTCCGGCCGCCCCGTCACGACCCGTCGTGGCGGGGCGGCCGTCGTCCGGCGTCCGGCTCGTTCGTCCGAACCACCTGGTCTTGCGGGGTGCGCAACGGATCACATAGTCTGTGAGGCTGCCCGCAGCCGACGACCGTCGCCTCCGTCCCTCCTCCACTGCGCCGACCGGCACCTCCGGCGGCCGCCCGCCCCGCTCCTCCCCAGGAGCCCCGGCGGCCCTCCGCTCCACGCTCCGCGACGCCGCGCCCCGGCGTCGCGCTCCGATCACGACACTTGGACCACCCATGTCACGCCAGCCCTCCGCCCCCGCGCGCTCCGAGCCGGGTCGCCCGTCGACCGTCCGGTCGCTCGCGCGCCTCCGCCCCTACGTCGCGCCCGCCCTGCCGCGCATCGTGCTCGGCATGGTCGCCGCGCTGCTGGCCGCCGTCGTCGCCCTGGTCATCCCCGCCGTGCTGCAGCTGCTCGTCGACGGCCCGCTCTCGAGCGGCGACACCGCGCAGGTGTGGCCGGCCTTCGCCGTCGTGCTGGTGCTCGGCGTCGTCGAGGCGGGCATGATCGCCGCTCGCCGCCGGCTCGTGCTCACCCCGAGCACCCACGTCGAGGCCACCATGCGCAACGCGCTGTACGCCAAGCTGCAAGACCTGCCGGTGGCGTTCCACGACCGCTGGCAGAGCGGGCAGCTGCTCAGCCGGTCGGTCAGCGACCTGTCGCTCATCCGTCGCTGGCTGGCCTTCGGCGTCGTGCTGCTCGTCGTCAACCTCCTGACGATCGTCGTCGGCTTCGTCGTGCTCTTCTTCTACAGCTGGGTGCTCGCGCTGATCTTCGTCGTCGCATCGATCCCGGTCTTCGTCGTCAGCCTCGCGTTCGAGAACCGCTACTCGGTCGTGGCCCGCCGCAGCCAGGACCAGGTCGGCGACCTCGCCACGAGCGTAGAGGAGAGCGTGCACGGCATCCGCGTGCTCAAGGCGTTCGGGCGGGGGAAGCACTCGCTGCGCGAGTTCGCGAAGCGCGCCGACGACCTGCGCGGCACCGAGATCGAGAAGGCGAAGGCCATCTCGCAGCTCTGGCTGTGGCTGCTGCTCGTGCCCGACGTCGCCTTCGCGCTCTGCCTGCTCGGCGGCATCTGGCTCGCCGCGGACGGCCAGCTGACGGTCGGCCAGCTCTTCGCGTTCTTCGCCACGGCGACCGTGCTGCGCTGGCCGGTGGAGTCGATCGGGTTCCTGCTGTCGATGACCTTCGACACCCGGACCGCGGTCGACCGCTTCTTCGAGGTGATGGACAGCGTCAACACGGTCACCGACCCCGAGCACCCCGAGACGATCGCCGAGCCGCTGGGCTGGCTCGAGTTCGAGGCCGCGCACTTCCGCTACCAGGACAGCCCGGCGCAGTTCGACGACCTCGTCAACGGCGTCGACCTCGTCGTCGAGCCCGGCGAGACGATGGCCCTGGTCGGCCTGACCGGCTCGGGCAAGACCACCCTGCTCGCCCTCGTTCCGCGCCTCTACGACGTCACCGGCGGCCGCGTGCTGCTCGACGGGGTCGACGTGCGCGACCTCACCCGGGCCGAGCTGCGCCGCCACATCGGCATGGCCTTCGAGGACGCGACGCTGTTCAGCGCCTCGGTGCGCGAGAACGTGCTGCTCGGCCGCCCCGACCTGGTCGACGACCCCGTCGAGTCCGAGCGGGTGCTGCGCGAGGCGCTCGACATCGCGCAGGCGCAGTTCGTCGACGAGCTGCCGGAGGGAGTCGACACGCGCGTCGGCGAGGAGGGGCTCAGCCTCTCGGGCGGCCAGCGGCAGCGGCTCGCCCTCGCGCGCGCGATCGCGGCACGGCCCGCGGTGCTCGTGCTCGACGACCCGCTGTCGGCGCTCGACGTCGACACCGAGGCCCGGGTCGAGGCGGGGCTCCGGCGCGTGCTCGCGTCGACCACGTCGCTGATCGTCGCCCACCGCCCGTCGACCGTCACCCTCGCCGACCGCGTCGCGCTGCTCGAGAACGGCGTCGTCACCGCGGTCGGCACCCACTCCGACCTGCTCGCCACGAACGAGCACTACCGCTACGTCATCTCGTCGCTCGACGACGGCGACGTCCCCAGCCGAGAAGAGGTGCTCGCGTGAGCGACCAGGCACTCCCGGGCGACCGCCCCGACGCCCCCGCCGAGCACGCCAAGCTCGACGGCCGCACGCCCGCGCAGAAGCGGATCGGGCAGGGCTCCTCGACCGAGGGGGTCCGCGGCGAGGAGAGGGACGACTTCACCGCGGCGGAGAGCAAGCGGCTCCGGGGGCGCTCGCTGCGCCTCCTCGGGTCGCTGGTGCGGCCGCTCCGCTGGCGCCTCGTCGTCATGGCGCTCGTCGTCGTGGTCAGCACGGCGTGCCAGGTGGCCGGGCCGGCGCTGATCGCGGCCGGCATCGACCGCGCGCTGCCCGCGCTGATGAGCGAGCAGGACTGGGCGCCGGCGCTGCTCGTCGTCGGCGTCTACCTCGCCACCGGCGTCGTCGGCGCGGTGCTGATGGCGCAGTACACCGTGCTCTCGGCGCGCATCAGCCAGGCGATCCTCTTCGACCTGCGCAAGCGGCTCTTCCTCCACACCCAGCGGCTCAGCCTGGAGTTCCACGAGACGTACACGTCGGGCCGCATCATCTCGCGGCAGACCAGCGACCTCGACTCCATCCGCGAGCTGCTCGACTCGGGCATCAACCAGCTCGTGCAGGGCCTGCTCTACATGGTCTTCACCGCGATCGCGCTCGTCAGCCTCGACGCCCCGAGCGGGCTCGTGCTCGCCGTCGCGCTCGTGCCGCTGGTCGCGCTGACGCGGTGGTTCCAGGTGCGCTCGCAGCGCCTCTTCCGCGCGACGCGCGTCACGAGCGCCCGGGTGATCGTGCACTTCGTCGAGACGATGACCGGCATGCGGGCCGTGCAGGCCTTCCGCAAGGAGGCGCGCAACGAGGTCGAGTACGCCGGCGAGGTCGAGGGCAACCGCGGCGCCAACTCGAAGGTGTTCACGCTCTTCGGCACCTTCGACCCCGGTCTCGTGCTGATCGGCAACGCGACCCTCGCGGCCGTGGTGCTGTTCGGCGGCTTCCGCGTGATCGGCGGCACGCTCGAGATCGGCGCGCTGCTCGCCGTGGCCCTCTACGCCAAGCGCTTCTTCGACCCGGCGGAGGAGATGGCGATGTTCTACAACAGCTACCAGTCGGCCTCCGCCGCGCTCGAGAAGATCTCCGGCGTGCTCGAGGAGCAGCCGAGCGTGCCCGACCCCGTGCGCCCGGTCGACCTGCGGCACGCGAGGGGCGCGGTCGACTTCGACGACGTCGAGTTCGCCTACTCGGCCGACGCCGTCGTGCTGCCGCAGTTCGACCTGCACGTGCCCGCGGGCCAGACCATCGCGCTCGTCGGCTCGACCGGTGCGGGCAAGTCGACGCTCGCGAAGCTGATGTCGCGGTTCTACGACCCCACCCGCGGCACGGTGACCCTCGACGACGTCGACCTGCGCGACCTGCACCCGAAGGACCTCCGCCGGGCCATCGTCATGGTGACGCAGGAGGCGTATCTCTTCTCGGGCAGCGTCGCCGACAACATCGCTCTCGGCAAGCCCGACGCGACGCGCCAGGAGATCGAGCGGGCCGCCCGGGCCGTGGGCGCCCACGAGTTCGTCATGGCGCTGCCCGACGGCTACGACACCGACGTCGCGAAGCGCGGCGGGCGGGTGTCGGCCGGCCAGCGGCAGCTGCTCTCGTTCGCGCGGGCGTTCATCGCCGACCCGGCGGTGCTCATCCTCGACGAGGCGACCGCGTCGCTCGACATCCCCTCCGAGCGGATGGTGCAGGAGGCGCTGCAGACGCTGCTCGCCGACCGAACCGCGGTGATCATCGCGCACCGACTGTCGACGGTCGCGATCGCCGACCGGGTGCTCGTCATGGAGCACGGCCGCGTCGTCGAGGACGGCACGCCCGCCGACCTCATCGCCGGCACGGGCCGCTTCGCCCAGCTGCACGCCGCCTGGCGCGACTCGCTGGTCTGAGCCGGTCGCGCCGGCGATCCCCTCGCGCCGGGCCAGGCCCGCACCCCTTCCGAATTTGAGAGTGATCCGACCGCTGGGCCCCCAGAGCCAGGCTCTGCCGGGTCCCGGCGACCGGATCACTCTCCGTTTCACCGACGAGGCACACGGGCACACGGGCACACGGGCACACGGGCACACGGGCACGCGGGGCGCGGCCGTGGCCGCCCGGAGGGGCGGTCAGCCCTCGGGCCACCAGGAGGCGCGGGTCAGGTCGACCCGGAAGGTGCCCGTCCGCGCCCAGCGCAGCGGTGTGCCCTCCACCCGGTACTGCTCCAGGGCGCGCTGCTCGTGCCCCTGCGGCGCCAGCCCCGAGGCGCGCACGACCCGCCACCACGGCAGCTCCGACCCCGCGTGGGCCATGACCTGGCCGACCCCGCGGGAGGAGCGCGACCCGACGGCCGCGGCGACGCCGCCGTACGTCATCGCGTGGCCCGGCGGGATCGCCTCGACCACGCTGACCACCCGCGAGGCGAAGTCGTCGCCGGCCGACGGCGCGCCCGTCAGATCGCCGACGGGCGCACCTGCCCACGGCTCACCGCCCGACGGCACCCCGCCCGACGGCGCCCCGCCCGACGGCGCCCCGCTCGACTGGGCCCCGCCCGACGCCGCCGCCGCCGCCGCGGTCACTCCGCGTGGGGCGAGGGGGCGATCGTCAGCGCGGCGACGTGCTCGCCGTAGGGGGTCTCGCCGACGACCTCGAAGCCGATGTGCCGGAAGAACTCCTCCGGGCCGTCGTCGCCGGGCTCGTAGACCACCGTGAGGCGGTCGAAGCCCCGGAGCCGGGCCTCGTCGGCGAGGGCGTGCACGGCGAACCGGCCGATGCCCTGGCCCTGCTGGTCGGCGGCGACGTTCATGCGCCAGATGCAGCTGCGGAGGGTGTCGTCGTCGCTCTCGGCGTCGAAGTTGCCCATGATGAAGCCGACCACCTCGTCGTCGTCGACCACGACGCGCGGCCAGGCCGTCGTCGGGTTGACGTAGGCCTCGGCGATCGAGTGCGAGACGGGGGCGACGTACTGTTCCTGACCGGGCTTGAGCGTCAGGTTGTTGGCCGCCACGACGGTGGAGGCGGACAGTTCTTCGAGGCGCAGGCCGGTCATGGGCCCAGGCTAGTGGCGGTCCCGGCGGCGCACCAGCCGTGGGGGAGGGGGTTGCCCTGGCAGCATGGGAGCGTGCCTGCCGTGACCGAGCCCGTCCCCACCGTCCCCCTCGAGCGCGGAGACGCCGCCGCCTGCGTCGAGGTCTGGCTCGCGGCGCTGCGCGAGCGTGACGGGGCGGAGCCGGCGCGGGGCACCGCGGAGCGGGCGGCGGCCAAGTTCGCCGCGCCGTGGGTCGCCGGCCGCGGGGTGCACGACCTGACCGCCCCGGGCGCGGGGGCGGCGGGCTCGCCGGCGGCGCCACTCCTCGGCTTCGCCCTGGTCACCGCGCCCGGCTCGGGCTACCCGACCGACCCGCCCGACGCGGCGTACCTGTCGATGCTCGGCGTCGCTCCGGGCCACGCGCGCCGCGGCCTCGGCGGCGCGCTGCTCGACGCGGTCGCGGCCGACGCCCGCGCGGCCGGGCACGCCCGCCTCTCGCTGCACGTCATGCCGAGCAACGCTCCGGCGGTGCGGCTCTACGAGGCCCACGGCTGGCGGCCCCACGGCGAGCTGCACGAGCACCCGCTGCTCGGGCTGCCGGTGCGGACGTACCTGCTCGAGGGCTGACCCGGCGCACCGGCCCGCTGGCCCCCGCCCGCCCCGCCGCCCCGCCTACCCGCCGCCCGTCGGCGACCGTGCAGCGGCCTCTCGGCCCGCTCCTGGCCCGACGGTGTTCGCTGTGGCGACACGAGCGAGACGCGCGGGCCCGACCGCCGTCGACGAGGAGGCACCATGAAGGTCTTGCTGCTGGGCGCCACCGGCGGAGTGGGGTCGCACGTGCTGCGCCTCGCGCTGTCGGCCGGCCACGAGGTCACGGTGCTGGTGCGCGACGCGTCGCAGCTCGACGTCGACGACGGCGTGCGCGTGGTGGTCGGCGACGCGACGTCGGCCTCCGACGTGGCCGCCGCGGTCACCGGGCAGGAGGCGGTGGTCAACGCCGTGGGATCGCGCCAGGTGCGGCACCCGGTCGAGGTCGAGGTGGGGCGGGCGCTGCTGCCCGCGATGACCGCGGCGGGGGTCCGGCGCCTGGTCGTCTGCTCGGCCTTCGGCGTCGGCGACTCCGAGCGCGACGCCAACGCCTTCCAGAAGATGTTCTTCCACACCGTGCTCGGCAAGGTCTACGAGGCCAAGGAGGTCGCCGACGCCGAGGTGCGTGCCAGCGACCTCGACTGGACGCTCGTCTACCCGACGCGCCTGCTCGACGGCCCGGCCACCGGCGAGGTCGCGGTGGGGGAGCGTCTGCCCGAGGGGGCGTCGGGCTCGATCAGCCGCGGCGACGTCGCCCGCTTCATGCTCGCCCAGCTCGGCGACGACGCCTGGGTGCGCCGGACGGCCGTGGTCACCGGCGCCTAGCGGGCGGCCCTGGCCGGCCCCGCGGCCGGCCCGGGGACGTCGGCCCGGGGAGGACGAGCCCCCGGCCCGTCCCGTCCGGCCGCGAGCTACGCGCTGAGCCGGTCGTACAGCGCGTCGACCGCGGGGTCGACGACGCGGCGCGACGCGTCGGCGTCGTGCCACGCCACGATCTGGCGGGCACCCTCGGCGAACGGCACCCGCGGCTCCCAGTCGGGCACCAGAGCGCGGATCTTCGTCGTGTCGAACAGGGCCGGGTGGCTGCGGTCGCCGCGCAGGTCGGCGTCCCACTCCGGGGCGAGCTCGACGAGGTCGTGGGTGGTGCGGTGCACCAGCTGCAGCGACCCGCCCGCCGCGTCGGCCAGGCAGCGGACGATGCCGTTCCACGTCAACAGCTCGGGGCCCATGATGTTGTAGGCCTCGCCGAGCGCCTCGTCGCGGCCGAGCAGCCCGACGAACGCGGGCGCGAAGTCGTCGGAGTGCGTCATCGCCCACATCGAGGTGCCGTCGCCGTGCAGCACGACGGGCTCGCCGCGGCGCATCCGGTCGATGACCGTCCAGCCGCCGAGCAGCGGCACGTGCGTCTCGTCGTACGTGTGCGAGGGGCGCACGACCGTCGCGCGCACCCGCCCGGCGAGGTGCTCGTCGCGCAGCAGGCGCTCGCAGGCGATCTTGTCGCGGGCGTACTGCGACCACGGGTTGAACAGGGGCGTCGCCTCCGTGATCGGCAGCACGGCGGGCGGCTTCTGGTAGGTCGACGCCGAGCCGACGAAGACGTACTGCCCCGTGCTGGCGGCCACGACGCGCAGCATCGTCGCGAGCTGTTCGGGGGTGAAGGTCAGGAAGTCGGCCACGCTGTCGAACCGGCGGCCTCGCAGGGCGCCGGCCAGCGACTCCTCGTCGCGGACGTCGGCGGTCAGGTGCTCGACCTCGGCGGGCAGCGCACGGATCGAGGTGCTGCCGCGGTTCACGACCGTCACGGCCCAGCCGTCGCGCACGGCCAGCCGGACGCACGAGGCGCTGATCTGACCGGTGCCGCCGATCACGAGGAGGGTCTTCTGCGTCATCGCTCCACTGTGCACCCGCGGCGGGGCGGCGGCGCGCCCGCCCGGCGTGGCGCGGCCGAGGTCAGGGGGGAGTCGCGGGTCGAGCGACGAGGCAGCCGGGCGGAGGCGCGGTGCCGGCCCGTGACGGAGCTTCCGGTGTCGGAGCCGCCCGTGACGGACGCGCCGCTAGCCGTCGGCGAGCAGCCCGCGCAGCGACTCGAGCGTGTCGTGCAGCAGCCCGGGCAGCGCGTCGTCGTCGCCGCCCGCGAGCCAGCGGCCGATCGCGACGCCGAACACCGTCATCGTCACCTGGGCGGTCAGCGCGGCCGTGAGCGGGTCGACCCCCCGCTCGGCGAAGCCCTCACGGAGCGCGTCGCCGAGGGCCGACATCTTGTGCAGCTCGCGCTCGCGCAGGCCCTCGTCGCCGTCGATGACGACCTTGCGGGCGAGCACCGCCTCGACCCCGTCGGGGAACTGCGCGGCGGCGACGGCGTCGAGGTTCTCGGCGATGATCCGCATCGGCGAGTGCGACGCGGGCGCCTCGGCGATCATCCGCCGCGCGAGGGCGGGCACCTCCGACTGCCGGGCGAACAGCACCTCGCGCTTGTCGGCGAAGTGACGGAAGAAGGTGCGCGGGGTCAGGCCCGCCCGCGCGGCGATCTCGGGCACGGTCGTCTCGGCGAAGCCCCGGTCGCGGAAGAGCTCGAGCGCGGCCTGCTCCAGTCGCCCGCGGGCGTCGGGCTGCCATCTGCTCATGCGCCCATCCTAGTGATGACACGGAGTGACATCGTGTGTACAGTGACGACACGAGGTGACATCACCTCGCCGACGTCCAGGAGGACACCGTGACCGACGCCACCACCCCCGCCCGCGCCTCCGGCCCCGACCTCGCGGGGCTGACCAACGTCGCCGCCTGGCTCGACGCGCCGTTCGCCGACCTCACGGTGCGCCCCGCCCCGGTCACCGCGCCCGGCCCGCACGAGCTGCTCGTGCGCGCCCGCGCCGTCGCCGTGAACCCGGTCGACGTCGTCAAGCAGACGACCGGCGACCTCTTGTACCGCTGGCTGCCCGCCCCCGCCGTGCTCGGCGAGGACGTCGCGGGCGACGTGGTCGCGGTCGGCTCGGCCGTCACCCGGTTCACGGTCGGCGACCGGGTCGTGGCGCTCGCCGTGGGCGTCGAGAAGGGCGAGGAGCACGCCCCCGGCGGCGGCTTCCAGCAGCTCGTGCTCGTGCGCGAGGCGCTCGCCGCCCCCGTGCCCGCGGGCACGGCGTTCGAGGAGGCGGTGGTCCTGCCCCTGGCGGTCAGCACCGCCGCCAGCGCGCTCTTCCAGGGCGGCCAGCTCGGGCTCCGGCACCCCGTCGGCGCCGGGCCCGCCCCGATCGAGGGCGCCCGGGAGGTCGTCGTCGTCTGGGGCGGCACGACCAGCGTCGGCAGCGCCGCGATCCAGCTCGCCGTCGCTGCGGGCTACGACGTCGTCGCGACGGCCTCGCCCGCGAACCACGAGCGGCTGCGCGCCCTCGGCGCCTCGCAGCTCCTCGACTACCGCGACGCCGGCGTCGTCGACGACGTCGTGGCCGCCCTGCACGGTCGCCGGGTGGCGGGCGTGCTCGCGATCGGCACGGGGTCGGCCGGCCCGTGCGTGACGATCGCCGCCCGCACCGGCGCGCCCCGGGTCAGCATGGCGAGCCCCTCGGTCTCGTTCGGCGGCGTGCCCCGGCGACCCGGCCTGAGCCTCGGCCTCGTGCGCACCGTCGTCGCGCTCGGCAGCCGCACCGCCGCGGTGATGGTGCGCAGCCGCCTCCGCGGGGTGCGGGCGACCTTCGTCTGGGGCAGTTCGCTGATGCACGACGAGGTCGGCCCGATGCTCTGGGCCGGCTACCTGCCCGCCGCGCTCGCCGAGGGCCGGTTCGTGCCGGCGCCCCGGGCCGAGGTCGTGGGGCACGGGCTCGAGCACGTGCAGGCCGCGCTCGACCGGCTCGGCGAGGGGGTGTCGGCGACCAAGCTCGTCGTCACGCTCTGAGGGGCGGGCGGCGCATTCCGTCGTCGGCATGGGCGAGCGAGCATCATGGTGGCGTGCCCCTCGACGATGCAGACCCGACCACGATCCCGGACCCGAGCTCGACCCCCGGCCCTGCCCCCACGCCGCGGGCCGCCCCGCGCGACCCGGCCGCGACCGACGCGTTCCGCGCGGCGCGCGACTCGCTCGCCTCGGCGGCCGCCGCCGGTGACCACGACGCGGCCCGCGACTCCTTCCGCTGGCCCGACGTCGGCGACCGCTTCAACTGGGCCGTCGACTGGTTCGACGTGGTCGCCGAGGGCAACGACCGCACCGCGCTCTGGATCGTCGAGGAGGACGGCCGCGAGACGACGGTCAGCTTCGACGAGATGCGCCGCCGCTCCGACCAGGTCGCGAGCTGGTTCGTCGAGCGCGGCGTGCGCCCCGGCGACCACGTGCTGCTGATGCTCGGCAACCAGGTGGAGCTGTGGGAGGCGATGCTCGCGGTCATGAAGGTCGGTGCGGTCATCCTGCCCACCTCGGTGGTGCTCGCCGACCACGACGTCGAGGACCGCGTCGTGCGCGGCGACGTGCGGCACGTGCTCGTCAACGTCGCCGACGCGGCCAAGTTCGACGGGGTCGACCCGGGCGTCGGTCGCATCGTGGTGGGCGGGGAGCTCGAGGGGTGGGCCTCCTTCGAGGACTCGCACCGCGCCTCCCCGGCCCGCCCGGAGGTCGCGACGGCGACCGACGACCCCTGCCTCGTCTACTTCACCTCGGGCACGACGAGCAAGCCGAAGATGGTCGTGCACACCCACGCGTCGTACCCGGTCGGGCACCTCAGCACGACCTACTGGCTGGGCCTGCGCCCCGGCGACGTGCACCTGACGATCTCGTCGCCCGGCTGGGGCAAGCACGCCTGGAGCTGCTTCTTCGCCCCGTGGATCGCCGAGGCCACCGTCTTCGTCCACAACCAGGCGCGGTTCTCGGCGGCGGCCCTCCGCGAGCAGCTCGACCGGGCCCGCGTGACCTCGTTCTGCGCGCCGCCGACGGTCTGGCGCATGCTGATCCAGTCGTCGCTGGGGGAGGCGCCGGTCGCGCTGCGCGAGGCGCTGTCGGCCGGCGAGCCCCTCAACCCGGAGGTCATCGACCGCGTGCAGCAGGCGTGGGGGCTCGACATCCGCGACGGCTACGGCCAGACCGAGACGACGGCGATCATCGCCAACCCGCCCGGCGGCCGCGTCGTCGCCGGGTCGATGGGCCGCCCGCTGCCCGGCGTCGACGTCGTGCTGGTCGACCCGGTCACCGGCGAGCAGGGCGACGAGGGCGAGATCTGCCTCGACCTGCGGGTGCGCCCCGTGAACCTCATGACGGGCTACCTCGGCGACGAGGCCCGCACGGCGGCCGCGACCCGCGACGGCCTCTTCCACACCGGCGACGTCGCCACCCGTGACGCCGACGGCATGATCACCTTCGTCGGCCGCACCGACGACGTCTTCAAGGCCTCCGACTACAAGGTGTCGCCGTTCGAGGTCGAGAGCGTCCTGATCGAGCACCCGGCCGTCGCGGAGTCGGCCGTCGTGCCCGCCCCCGACCCCGTGCGCCTCGCCGTCGTGAAGGCGTACGTCACGCTCGCCGCGGGCTGGGAGCCCACCGCCGAGACGGCGCGCGCCGTGCTCGCCCACGCCCGCACAGGCCTGCCCGCCTACGAGCGCGTGCGCCGCGTCGAGTTCACCGACGAGCTGCCGAAGACGATCTCGGGCAAGATCCGCCGGGTCGAGCTGCGGGAGCGCGAGGAGGCGGCGGCCCGGTCGGGCGAGCGCCTCGACGGGGAGTGGCGCGACGAGGACTTCCCGGGGCTGCGGGTGCGTTGAGGCGCGGCTCTCGCTCGCTCGTCGTCCGTTCGTCGCCCGCTCTGGGGGCGTCGGCGGTGCCGTCGGATCGGCCTGAGCTGCTGGTCAGCGGGCAGGATGGTGACTAGGGTCGGAAGGTCCGTCGACGAGGAGAACCGTGATCAGCAGCGCGAGCCCGGTGAGAGGCCTCTCGTGACCGACCCCGCATCGTCGCCCGTGCCGCTCACGCGGCGTGAGGCCAGGGCCCTCGAGCGTGCCGCCGAGGCGACCGCCGCCGGGCTGGTCGCTCCCGCTCTTGCTGCGTCGGAGTCCGGTCTCGAGCCCGTCGTGCCCTCGGTCGTCCAGCCCGTCGAGCCGCCCGCGGCGGGGCCCGTGGTCCTGCCGGCCGCCGCACGGCGCACGGTGACCACGCGCCACCCCGTCTCGGTGCCCCGGGGCGAGGGGTCGGGTCGACCGGCACCGCGCCTCCGGCAGCCGGCGTCGCTGCGGTCGGTGGCGGCCTCGCAGGTCGCTGGCGCCACGAGCGCTACCCCCGCCTCCGCTCGCTCGGGGCGCCCGGCCCGCTCGGTGCGGAGCGCGCTGCGGAGCGTCCGCGACGCCGCCGTGCCCGCTCTCGCGCTGGTCGCCGTCACCCTGTTCTTCTCCTCCAACGTCACGCCGGCGACGGCGACCGAGCTCGGCGGCTCGGGCGTGCAGACGTCGGCCACGGCGCCGCTGCCCGGCCAGACCCTCGCGGCCTCGCTCGTCGTGCTGACCGTCGACGACCGCGACGGCTTCGGCGTCACCGACCCGCCGCCTCCGCCCCCGCCGCCGCCGGTGGAGGTGGCCGCCGAGTCGTCGACCGCGACGCAGAGCGGGTCGTCGGCGCGCGGTTCGTCCGGTGCGGCACCGCGCGGTGCGGCGTCCGGCGCCGGGACCGTCGTGAACAGCGGCACGGGAGACATCCGTTGGCCGTTCCCCGGCAGCGTCGTGCTGAGCTCGGGCTTCGGCCCGCGGGCGGCGCCGTGCGCGGCCTGCTCGAGCATGCACATGGGGCTCGACATGACGCCCGGCGGCGGGACGCCGATCGGGGCCGTCGCCGACGGGGTCGTGCGGGTCTCGGGGCTGCACGCGCAGTTCGGCCAGTACGTCGTCATCGACCACGTGATCGACGGGCAGAAGATCAGCACGCTGTACGCGCACATGCGCCTCGGCTCCAGCCCGCTCGTCACCGGCCAGTCGGTGGGGGTCGGCGAGCTCGTCGGAGCCGTCGGCCGCACCGGAGTCGCCACGGGTGAGCACCTGCACTTCGAGGTGCTCGTCGGGGGCTCGACGCAGGTCGACCCGAAGGCGTGGCTCGACGCGAACGCGGGCCGCACGCTCTAGGGCTGGGCCGGGCCCGCTCGGGCCGCACGCTCTGGGGCCGGGCCGGGCTGGGCCGGGCCGGGCTGGGCCGGGCCGGGCCCGCTCGGGCCGGGCTGCGCAGGGCCGGGCCGGGCCCGGTGAGGCACCCCGTCTTCGCACCCGAACCCCGCCGCGGCGGGGTTCGCCTGCGAGGACAGGGTGCGTCACCGCACGCTCCGCGCGGGAACCTCGTCTCCCCCTCGGCCCGCGTCCCGTCGCACCAGCCCGGCGACGACGCACCACGTCTTCGCCGCCGAACCGCGCCGCGGCGTGGTTCCCGTGCGAGAACGTGGTGCGTCCCCGTCGCCACGGCTGCGTCCCGCGCCGGAGCGACCCCCTGGCATCCCTCTTCCACTCTGGAGTGGAGGAGCGGATCTAGGCGGGCGGACCGGGCGGGCGGCTGCTCCACTCCGGAGTGGAACAGCGGTCGTGCAGTGCGAGTGCCGGCGCGGCGGGGGCGCGGGCGGTTCGCCGTTCCACTCTGGAGTGGAGGAGCGGATCTAGGCGGGCGGACCGGGCGGGCGGCTGCTCCACTCCGGAGTGGAACAGCGGTCGTGCAGTGCGAGTGCCGGAGCGGCGGGAGCGCGGGCGCGGGCGGTTCGCCGTTCCACTCTGGAGTGGAGGAGCGGATCTAGGCGGGCGGACCGGGCGGGCGGCTGCTCCACTCCGGAGTGGATCGAGCGTCCTGGACCGTCGCTTCCGCCCCGCCGGGCGACCGCCGCCCCGCCGGGCCACCGCCGCCCCGCCGGGCGACCGCCAGCCCGACGGGCATCAGCCGGTCGGACGGCGTCGGGATGCGGTCACGCACCCCCGGCGGCACGGCCCGCTGCGCCGAGACGCCGTCACCGGCCCCCGGGGGCGCGGCCGACGTCGAGCTCGACCCCGGCGGCCCAGACGCGGGCGACGTGCCAGTCGTCGGTCCAGACGACCAGGTCGGCGGCGTGGCCGGGCGCCAGCAGCCCGAGAGGGGCTGCCCCCGCGGCAGGCGCCGCGGCGATCGCGGGTGCAGGTGCCACCGCCCCCGCCTCCGCCCCCAGCCCCGCCTCCGTGCCCGCTCCCGCACCGGCCGATCCGGCAGGCGCCGCGGCGAGGCCGAGCGCCCTCGCCGGCGTCAGCGTCAGCGCCGTCACGGCCGCGACCGGCGACTGCCGCGCGGGGCCGAGGGCGAGGCGCAGGGCCGCGTCCTGCGTCAGGGTCGAGCCCGCCAGCGTGTCGGTGCCCGCCAGCACGGCGCGCCCGTCCGTCACGGTGACGGCGAGCCCTCCCAGCAGGTGCTCACCGTCGCCCGCACCCGTCGCGGCCATGGCGTCGGTCACCAGCGCGACCCGACCGGGCGCGGCGGCGAAGAGCAGCGCCGCCACCTGCGGGTGCACGTGCCGCCCGTCGAGCACGAGCTCCAGCGTCACGCGCTCGTCGCCGACGGCCGCCCCGACCGGCCCGGGCTCCCGGTGGTGCAGCCCGGGCATCGCGTTGAGGGCGTGCGTGAGCACCGTCGCCCCGCGCTCGAACGCCGCGGCCGTCAGCGCGTGGTCGGCCTCCGTGTGGCCCACGGCGACCACGACGCCCGCCGACACGAGCCGCTCGATCGCCTCGAGGCCGCCCGGCAGCTCGGGCGCGACGGTCACCTGTCGCAGCACGCCGGGCGCAGCGGCGAGCAGGGCGTCGACCGCCTCCGGCGAGGGCGCGACGAGGTGGCGCGGGTCGTGGGCGCCCCGTCTCCCCGGGGCGAGGAAGGGCCCCTCGAGGTGCGCCCCGAGCACGAGCGGGTCGCGCTCCCGCAGCGCGGCGACCCGCTCGAGCGACCGCCGGAGGCGCGGGAGGGGCGCCGAGACCAGGCTCAGGACGGAGCGCGTGGTGCCGTGCGCGCGGTGCACGGCCAGGCCGCCCTCGACGTCGGCGAGGTCGTCGTCCCAGGAGGCGCCTCCGGCCCCGTGGGAGTGCAGGTCGACCATCCCCGGCGTCAGGCGGGCCCCCGCGAGGTCGACGGTGGCGTCGGCGACCGGCACCGCGCCTCCTGCAGGCTGCCCGGGCGCCGAGGCCCGGGGGTCCGCGTCGACGTCGACGTCGACGTCGACGTCGATGTCGAGGTCGACCTCGCGACCGGTCGCGACGATGCGGTCGCCGTCGACGAGCAGCCACGTGCCGGGCCGCTCGCCCGAGGCGTCGACGGCGTGCGCACCGCGGAACAGGACGGTCAGGAGTCGCCCTCCCGCCTCGCGACCAGCACGCCGGTCACGAGCGCGACGACCGCGACGACGACCGCGACCACGGGGTAGCCGAGCTGCACCCAGACGACGACGACCGCGCCGACGACGGCCGTCTCGACCAGGGTCTTGCCGACCCGGTCGGTCCGCACCACCGAGCGGGGCGACCGGAACAGCAGCCACACGGCGACGGCGAACAGCGGCGCGGCGACCATGGCCAGCACCGCCGGCCACGGGAACGGCCACGCCAGGTAGCCCCACGCCGCGAGGCTCAGCAGGCCGAAGGCCATCGTCGCGACGCGCAGCACGCCGAGCGGCGTGACGGGCCCGGTGCGCGAGGGGCCGGGGGGAGGCGCGGAGGAGGTCGGTGTCACCGGGCCAGCGTACGTCCGGCGGCTCGGCGCCCGCCCCGGCACCGCGGGCGGGACGGCCCGAGCGTCGGCGCCGCCCCCGCCCCGGCGCCCGACCCCCGCCGCTCCTAGCGGAAGACGATCGTGCGGGCACCGTCGAGCAGCACGCGGTCCTCCGCGAACCAGCGCACCGCCTGGGTGAGCGTGCGGCTCTCCTCGTCCTGGCCGATCGCCATCAGCTCGGGGGCGCTGCGGGTGTGGTCGACGCGCACGACGTTCTGCTCGATGATCGGGCCCTCGTCGAGGTCGCTCGTGACGAAGTGGGCCGTCGCGCCGATCAGCTTGACGCCGCGGGCGTGGGCCTGGCGGTACGGGTTCGCGCCCTTGAACCCGGGCAGGAACGAGTGGTGGATGTTGATCGCCCGCCCCTCGAGCGCCGCGCAGAGCTCGGGGCTGAGGATCTGCATGTAGCGGGCGAGCACGACGAGCTCGATGTCGTAGCGGTCGACGACCTGCAGCACGCGGGCCTCGAAGGCGGCCTTCGACGCGGCGTCGGTGACCGGGTGGTGCTCGAAGCGCTTGCCGTAGAACTCGGCGAGGCCTGACAGGTCGTCGTGGTTGGCGAGGATGAGCGGCACCTCGATCGGCAGCTGCCCGGCGCGCTGCCGGAAGAGCAGGTCGTTGACGCAGTGCGCGGCCTTGCTCGCGAGCACCAGGGTGCGCGTCGGGCGCCCGACCACGTCGAGGGCGTGCTGCATGCCGTAGCGCTCGACGACCGGGGCGAGCTGCGCCTCGAAGGCGGCGCGCTCGCCGGGGGCCTCGACCTGCAGGCGCATGAAGAAGGTGCCGGTGTCGTGGCTCGAGAACTGGGCCGACTCCGTGATGTTGCCCCCCGCCTCCACCACGGCCCCGCTGACGGCGTGCACGATGCCGGGCTGGTCTTCGCAGACCAGCGTCAAGGTCCAGTGCGTGGTGGTGGGGGAGTCGCTGGTCGGGTCGGTCACCAGCCCAGGGTAGTGCGGGCGGCGGGCGTGCTACGCGACCGTGGCGATCAGCAGCGCCACGAGCGCTACCAGCGGGAACACGCCCTGCAGCGTCGCCGCGCGGGCTTTCGTGCGGTCGCTCAGCACGAGCACGAGGGCGGCGGCGAGCATCGAGCCGGTGCCCGCGACGAGCAGGGCCACGCCCGCGGGGGAGGCGCCCGCCGAGTCGTCGGACGCGATCAGCACGACGCCGACCACGGTGACGATCGCGAGGAAGAGGTTGTAGAAGCCCTGGTTGTAGGCGAGCGGCTTCGTGTGCTCGGCCTGGGCGTCGCTCGAGATGCCGAACGTGGCGCGGACCCGCGGGGTCGTCCACAGCACGGACTCCATGACGAAGATGTAGACGTGCAGCAGCGCGGCGAGGGCGCCGGCGATCAGGGCGATGAGCATGGGGCCGACTCTAGGGCCCCTCCCTCGTGGGCGGGGCTCCGTTCGCCTTCTGGCACCCGGTGTTACGGCCCCGTTTCGGCTGTGTGAAGAACGTATACGAAACGACCTGGGGGCCTGTGGAACGGCTCTATGGTTCCCCTGGATCCGCCCAGAGCCGGGGCGTCGGAGAGCACGCCGCCGACGGAGCCCGGGGGCGGACGACCGTCCGTCATCGCCCCCTCACCCAGGAGACCCGTGCCCTCGTCTGCCCCTCGGCCTGCCCCCAGGCCCTCCGCCGGTCGCGCCCCGTCGCGTCCGCTCGACCGCCTCTGGCGACGCGTCGCCGTCGCCACCACCCTCTGCGTCGCCGCCGGCACGCTCGCGTTCGGGGCCCCGGCCTCCGCCGCGCCTCCCACGGTCACGACCCTCGCCCAGGGCTCGGACTGGTCGGTCACGCCCGCCGCCGGCGGGTACGTCGTCACCAAGACCCTCGACGCCCCCGTCGAGCAGCGCAGCGCCGCCCCGACCCTGTGGGCCGACGGCGTCGAGCTCGGCGTCGCGACCGAGAGCCTCGACGGTCTCACCCTCACCGTCGTGACCACCCTGCCCGTCGCGGCCACCGCCTCCTCGGTGCAGGCGGGCTGGACGGGCGAGGGCGACCCGGCCCGCGCCCCCGGCGGCCAGGCCCAGCGGCGCCAGGCCGCGCCCGCGCCCACCACCGACGCCGTGCCCGACGACGGCGTCGCCGACGCGCAGCGCCTGCTCGCGGCCGACCCCGCGACGACCGGTGCCTACGGCACCGAGCGGCTCGACTACGACCTCGGCGACGAGGCGGAGGAGATCCGCGGCTTCGGGCGGCTCGGCGAGATGCGCGCGTCGGTCACGATGCCCGTCGGGGCGACCGGCGAGCGTCCGGTCGTGATGTTCCTGCACGGGCGCCACACCTCGTGCTCGGGCGGCACCCGCAACCCGCTCGCCTGGCCCTGCAGCCCCGACCAGGTCGACGTCGAGAGCTACCTGGGGTACCAGGACTCGGCCGACGTGCTCGCCAGCCAGGGCTACGCCGTCGTCTCGATCTCGGCCAACGCGATCAACGCCCTCGACGGCACGCTCTCCGACGACAACGGCGCGGTCGCCCGGGCCCAGCTGATCCTCGACCACCTCGCGCTGCTCGAGCAGGCGAACTCCGGCACGGCCGTCGGCCTCAGCCCCGCCCTCGCCGGGCGCCTCGACCTCGACCACGTCGGGCTGATGGGCCACTCGCGCGGCGGTGACGGCGCCGTGCGCGCCGCGCTGCTGAACGCCGAGCTGCCCGAGCCCTTCGGCATCGAGGCCGTGCTGCCGCTCGCACCGACCGACTTCGGCCGCATGACGCTGCCCGACGTGCCGATGGCCGTCGTGCTGCCGTACTGCGACGGCGACGTGTCGAACCTGCAGGGCCAGCACTTCTTCGACGACTCGCGCCTCGCCTACGGCGACAACGTGCTGCGCTCGTCGGTGCTGGTGATGGGCACGAACCACAACTTCTACAACACGACGTGGACGCCGAGCAAGTACGCCTACTCGGCCAGCGACGACTGGGCCGCGCAGGACCGCCAGCAGGTCGACCCCGACTGCGGCTACGGCACGGCGCCCGCCCGCCTCACCGACGACGAGCAGTACGACGTCGGCACCGCGTACCTCACGGGCTTCTTCCGCCTGACCATGGGCGGCGAGCAGCAGTTCCTGCCGATGTTCGACGGCTCCGACGAGGTGCCCGCCTCGGCCGGCCGCGCCGACGTGCGCGTCACCGCCTCGCAGCCCGCCTCGACCCGCCTCGACGTGCAGACGTTCGCCGTGCCCGACCCCGCCGTGCGCGTGGCCGGCGCCGGCACGTACGCCTGGTGCGCCAGCCTCGCCGGTCGCCCGGTGCCCGGCACGCAGCCCTACTGCGCCACCTCGCTGCTGTCGGCCCAGGTGCCCGACTTCACCCCGGCGAACTTCGCGCCGTCGGTGCCGACCACGCCGTCGCTGCGGTTCACCTGGACCGAGCCCTCGTCGGCGACCGCCGCCCCGGCCGAGCTGCGCGTCCCGATGCCCGGCGGCTCGACCGACGTCTCCGGCTACGAGCGGCTGTCGTTCCGTGTGAGCCCCGACGAGACCGTCGCGGCCCGCACCGACCTGGTCGTCACGCTCGTCGACGGGAAGGGCGGCTCGGCGAGCCTGCCCGCCTCGGAGTTCGGCGACGCCCTGCAGGTGCTGCCCGGCACGAAGGCGCCGCTCCGCAAGCTGCTGCTGCAGCAGCTGGAGATCCCGGTCGCGTCGTTCACCGGCGTCGACCTGGCCGACGTGCGCGAGGTGCGCTTCACGGCTCCCCGCGTCGCCGGCGGTGCGCTGCTCAGCGACCTGTCGTTCCTCGCGGCGCCGAGCGTCGGCACGGCCGCGATCTCGACCCGTCCGTTCGTCTCGGTGCCCGACGTGGCGATCGAGGAGGGCGACGGCCTCGGGTCGGTGGACGTCCCGGTGCTGCTCAGCCGCGCCTCCGACGCCCCGACCACCGCGTGGTTCAGCGCTATCGGCACGCCGAGCGGCAAGGTCGACGTCGCGATGCGGCCCCTGACCTTCGCGCCCGGCGAGACCTGCAAGGTGGTCACGGTGCCGACGACGGGCGACGACCTCTCGAGCCCGACGGCGACGACGCGGTTCCGCGCGACGATCTCGAACACGCAGGAGGGCTCGACCATCGGCGACAGCTTCGGCTGGGTGACGGTGCGCGAGGACGACGCGGTGGTGACGGTGCCGACGGCGACCGTGCCCGCGACGGTGCTGCCGATGGCCCCGGCCGTCGGGGTGCAGGGCGACGCGTGCGCCGAGGCGCAGGCCGAGGCCGGCACGCTCACGGTGTCGGACGACGTCGTGCAGCAGGGCCAGTCGCTGACGATCTCGGGCTCGGGCTTCCGGGTCGGCGAGGCCGTCGCGGTGACGATCGCCCCCGAGGCCGCCACGGCCCCCGGCGCGCCGACCGTCGCGGTGGTCGACGAGGGCGAGCCCCTCGTCGAGACCGTGATCGCCGACTCGGCCGGCTCCTTCGCGCTGGTCAGCACGATCGCGGCCGACGCCCCCGACGGGGTCCGCACGGTGAGCGCGCTCGGGGCGGGCTCCGGCCTGACCGCGACGGCGAGCTACCGCGTGGGTGCCGAGGCCGTCGTGCCGACGCCCGTCGACCCGGCTCCGGTCGACCCGGGCACGCCCGGTGCGCCGGCCCCGGGTGCGCCCGGTGCGGGTGCAGGAGTCGCGGTGCCGGTCGTGCCCGCGGCCTCCGGTGCCACGCCGATCACGGCCCGCCCGGGCTCCGGTGCCGGTGCCTCCGACCTCGCGTACACCGGCCCCGGCGTCGCGACCGGAGTCCTGGCGATGCTGGCGCTCGCCCTGCTCGGCCTCGGCTCGGCAGCGGTCGTCGCCCGGCGCCGTGGTCTCGAGCCCCTGACGGCGACGCAGGACGCCGCCGACGAGGCGGTGCGCGACCCGCGCTAGGTCGCAGCCGCCGACACGACGTGCCGCACGCCCCTCGGGGTGTGCGGCACGTCGTTCGTCGTGGGGGTCGCGCGGTCAGGACTCCCGCGACCGCTGCGTGCCGCAGGCGAGCGCGCCCGCCGGGACGTCGTCCATGTCGGTCGGCCCGACGTAGGCCGGCTGGAGGGGAGGCAGCGTCGTCACGGCGGCGCTGGCGCCTCCGACCGCCGAGACCTGACCGTCGAACGTCGGTGAGGTGGGGTCCGAGTCGGTCGCGAAGACGACGAAGTAGCCGCCCTCCGTGCCCTGTGCGGTCTGCGCGTTCTCGACGAGGCCGGTCAGCGTCCACGTGCCGAGGTCGGTGTCGGGTCGGGCGCTGAGCCACGGCAGGACGGACTCGACCGTGCCGTTCGCGACGGATGCCTCGTGCAGCGACGTGTTCACGACGGCCAGGGTCGCGGCCGACGCGTCCTGGCACGCCGGCGTGCTCGCGTCGGCGCCGTCGGGCCAGTCGTCGCCGCCGGCGCCCGTGCCGACGGCGGCCTGGGGCGACGACGTCTGCGACGGAGCCCCGGCCGCCGCGTTCCCCGACGCACAGCCAGTCAGGAGCAGGCCCCCGACGACGGTCAGCACGGCGAGTGCGGCCGCCCCCACGTTCTTCTTCGACATCTGGTCAGGCTAGGCCACTGTCGACATCAGGCGACGAGTTCGCGGGGGCGGACATCCTCGAGGCAGGGCCCGACGGCCGCCCCCGCCCTCAGGCCGAGTTGTGCCCGCCGGCCGACCACGACATGCCGCCGGCTTCGCCGCGCGGGCCCTCCTGCTGTCGCTCGGCCTCGGCCTGGGCGCGCAGGCCCGACTCGTGCTCCTGCGCGTCGAGCCGCGCGGCGAGGACGCGCGACCGGTGCTCGCGGAGGACCACCACGGCCGTGGCCGCGACGATGCCCAGGACGATGAGGGTGACGACGACCGTGGCGGTGTTCATCACGACACGCTAGCGACATCCCCGGTGACCGCAAGGGGCCCCGTCGAGTCCGCACGACCTCGCTCGGCGCCGCCGGGCGCACGGAGGGCGCCCCGCACGGCTGTCGTGCGGGGCGCCCTCGGGTGGTGGACGGCTAGGAGCGGTGCTGCTCGCCGCTGCCGGGGACGGCTCCCTCGGCGACGGAGGCGTCGTCCGCGCCTCCCCGGGTNCGACCGCCGCGTAGGAGGCGCTCAGCCCCTCGTCGGCGTCGTGCTCGACCCAGGCGAGGTCGTCCTTCGAGTGGTCGTACGCGGCGGGGACCAGCGCGAAGTCGTCGCCGAACTCCTCGAGGCCGTTGCGCACGCTGTGGCGCACGACGCGCTCGGCGTACTGGTCGCGGAGGATGAGCGGATCGCGGCGGAGGTCCTTGAGGAACGCGATCATGATGAACGCCATGATGATCGCGAACGGCAGCGCCGCGATGATCGTCACGTTCTGCAGCGCGCTCAGCCCCGCGCCGTCCTCCCCGCCGGCGACGAGCAGCACCGCGGCGATCGCGCCGACGAGCACGCCCCAGGTCACGGTGACCCAGCGCGACGGTTCGGGGCGGCCCTGCTGCGACAGCGTGCCCATCACGAGCGACGCCGAGTCGGCGCCGGTGACGAAGAAGATCGCGACGAGGATCGCGGCGATGACCGTCGTGACGCCCGCCAGCGGAAGGCCGCCGAGCATGCCGAACAGCACCTCCTCGGGCGGGCTGCTGGGCAGCGGAGCGTCCTTCATGCGCTGGTCGATGGCGGTGACGCCGAAGATCGCGAACCAGATGAACGACACGATCGACGGCACGACCACGACGACGGAGACGAACTGGCGCAGCGTGCGGCCGCGCGAGATCTTGGCGATGAACATGCCGACGAAGGGGGACCACGAGATCCACCACGCCCAGTAGAAGATGGTCCAGCTCGACAGGAAGGCCTGGGCCTCCTCGCCCTGCGAGCCGGAGCGCCCGATCATCATCGGCAGGTCGCCGACGAACTGGGCGGCGACCGACGGGATCACGTTGAGGATCAGCATGGACGGGCCGACGAAGAACACGAAGAGCGCCAGCAGGAGCGCCACGACCGTGTTGATGTTCGAGAGGGCCTGGATGCCGCGCGAGACCCCCGACACGGCGGAGATGATGAAGGCGATGGTCAGCACCGTGATGACGCCGACCAGCAGCGTGTTGCCGGCCTGGCCGATGCCGCTGATCAGCTCGACGCCGTGGCCGATCTGCAGGGCGCCGAGGCCGAGCGAGGCCGCCGTGCCGAAGAGCGTCACGATGATGGCGAAGATGTCGATGGTCTTGCCGAGGGGGCCCTGGGTGCGGCCCTCGCCCAGCAGCGACGCGAAGATCGACGAGATCAGCGGGGTGCGGCCGCGGCGGTACGCGCCGTAGGCGATCGCGCCGCCGATGAGGGCGTAGAACGACCACGCCTGCGGGCCCCAGTGGTACAGGACCTGCGTCAGGGCCGTGTGCATCGCCTCCACCGTCTCGGCCTCGTCGGTGCCGGGGGGAGGCGTCTCGAAGAACGTCAGCGGCTCGGCCGCTCCCCAGAACACGAGGCCGATGCCCATGCCGGCGGCGAAGAGCATCGAGATCCACGAGAACATCGAGAACTCGGGCGCCTCGTCGTCACGCCCCAGGCGGATGCGCCCGAAGCGGCCGAACCCGACCCAGAGCATGAAGACCATGATCACGGTCGCGATCGACGTGAAGAACCAGCCGGTGTACTCGATCACCCAGGCCAGGACGGCCGAGGCGGTGGAGGCGAGGCTCCCGCCGCCGAGGACGCCCCACGCCAGGAAGGCGACCGCGAAGAGGATGGCGACGCCGAAGACGGTGCGGTCGGTGCGGAACACACGGCCGGTCTGCTCGACGCCGAGGCCCGGGATCAGGGCGGGGTGCACCCCGCTCGGCGGCGGCTCGGTGAAGTCGCGGACGAGGCGTCGCGCGCCTCCGGCGCTGCGGTCGTGGCGGTGGTCGCCGGGCGGATCGGTAGGTCGGGGGGCCTGCTGGTTTCCTGACATGAGGAGCAATTCTCTGACTTTTGGGGCAGAAGGACCAATCGAGGCGTCGGGGACGCCCCTCGGGCGACGACCTCGACGGGGCTCACGCCCCCTTCCGGGCACCAGCCGCGACGGTGGCCACCGCACAGGCCGACGGCCACGTCACGGGGCTCCCGTGACGTGGCCGTCGGCTCTGCCCGGCCCGGGTCAGCGGGGCCGGACCGTGATCGAGTCGATCTCCGCGAAGCCGCTGCCGCCGGCGTAGTTCGGCGAGCCCTTCGCGAGCCTGATGACGTTGTAGCCGGCCTTCAGGGTGAGGGGGGCGGCGGCGGAGTCGGCGAACCGGCCCCATCCGCCCGTGGTCGGGTACGAGACCGTCGAGAACGCGCCCCCGTTGTAGGCGAGGCCCTGGGTGGACGTGGCCGCACCTCCGTTGGCGTACCGGGTCGTCAGCGAGTAGGCGCCCGCGGTCGGCACCTCGACGACGAAGTCGACGAAGCTGTTCGAGCGGCCGTCGCCCAGGCCGTCGATGCGACCGACGTAGCCGCCGTTCGAGGCCGTGGCCGACGACAGGCGCTGCGCGTTCACGACCGTGGCGTTCTCGGCCTCGTACACCTGCTGGTACGACGTCGTCGGCCCGGCGGCCGGCGTGACGACGACCTGGTAGGCGCCCAGGTAGTCCTGGTTCGTGATCGGCACCGTGACGGCTCCGTTCACGATCGAGACGGTCGTGCTCGAGATCTGGGTGGGTGCCGAGACGTTGGTCATGCGCCCGGATCGGGGCGTGTAGTTGACCGTCACCTTGGCCTGTGCGCCGAAGCTCGCGAGGCCTCTGACCTGGACGGCGTTGTCGCCGAAGGTGCCGCCCAGGGCGACGTTGACGATCTTGCGGGTCGAGTCGTACGACGCGAAGCCGTCGAGGTCGCCCGAGGGCGTGACGGCGAGCATGTTCCCGGCCATCTCGCCGTACCACTTGTAGAGCCAGTACGAGCCGGTGGGGGCGCCGTTCCAGACGAGCCCGCCGACGGTGCCCGACTCGTACCAGTACGCCCGCTCGGCATCGTTGATGCCGGTGCGCTCGAACTGGGCGATGTAGTGCGCCGCGACGCTGGGGGTGTCGACCTGCGACGGCGAGCCGTACTCGTTGATCGAGATGGGGCGCGGGCTGATGCCGAGCGAGCGCTCGATGGCCCGGTAGTCGGCGACGTGCTCGTCGACCGTGTTGTAGGTCTCGTCCTCCAGCTCGTGCCAGACCACGACGTCGGGCAGGGTGCCGTCGGCCTTGGCCCGGGCCATGAAGTCGCGCATCAGGTCGGGGTAGTAGCGGCTGTAGCTCGGGCCGACGATGGGCGTCGTCGTGTCCTGCAGCTTCACCTGGCGGTAGGTGCGGGTCCAGCCGTCGAGGAAGGGGCCGGCCTTCGCGGTGTCCCAGGTGCCGTCGGGCTCGTTCCAGAGCTCCCAGCCGTTGATGTTCGTCGTGCCGGTGGCGTCGACGCGCGCCTTCACCATCGTGTCGATCTTCTGGGTCCAGTCGGCCCAGCTGATCCAGCGGTACGGGAAGTCCGGGTACACGTCGGGCATGCGGGCGTACGACTGCGCACCGTCGCGCGTGAACGCCGGCGCCGTCACGAGGACGTCGCCGGAGGGGACGGTGGCTCCGTTGCCGAGCTGCTGGACCCCGGGCGCCGGCTGGGTGTGCTGCTTGAGCCGCAGCGGGGTCAGCAGGCCCGGCGCCGGCTCCGTGGTGCTCGAGACGGCGTACAGGCCGCCGGCCCCGACGTGGGTGACCGGCCGGATGCTGCTCGACGCGTCGACGACGAGCGTGTTCCCGGCGGCGCTGGCCGTCGCGCCCGGGGTGACGAGCGCCGCGACGACGGCTGCGCTCAGGCCGAGGGCGAGGACGGCCCCCATGGTCTTCTTGGTCTTTCTCATCCTGTGCTCCTTCGCGTGGACGAGCGGCGCCGCGTGGGACGGCATTGTCCGAAACCGCTTTCGCTGAGACTGACAGAGGCCTACAGATTAAGCAAGAAGGTGCCCTGAAGTGGTTTCGAGGACGCGAGGTCAAGGGTCGCCCGGCCGTAGCTCGGGCGAGCTCGCCCTCGGACGAGGGCGAGCGAGTTCGCCCTCGGCCGACGACGAGGGCCACGGCGCAGGCGCGGGCTCAGCGCCTCACGTCGGGCGTCACGCCCCGGCGTCGGTGCGCGGGATCGTCGACGCCCGCGCCTGCACGCGCACCGGCTGTGGGAACACGCCGGCGGAGACGGTCCCCTCGATGATGTCGACCAGGTGCTGCGCCGCGGTGCGCCCGAGCACCTCGAGCTCCATGTCGACGCTCGTCAGCGGGGGGCGGGACTCCCGCACGAGGAGGTCCCAGTTGTCGAAGCCGACGACCGCGACGTCGTCGGGCACCCGCAGGCCCTCGTCGCGGAGCGTGTCGAGCACGCCCCGGGCGATGTGGTCGCTGCCCGCGACGACGGCGTCGAGGGGGTCGCTGCCGCGCACGAGCAAGCGCGCGCAGTCGCGGCCCCAGGCCTCGCCCCACTGCCCGTAGAGCGAGTCGCCGCCGACGAGGCCGAGCCCGGCCGCGCGCAGGGCCCCGGCGACCCCGGCGGCGCGGTCGCGGGCGGCGGCGTACGACGCCTCGCCGTTGACGAGGGCGATGTGTCGGCGGCCCAGGCCGAGCAGGTGCTCGGCCGCGGCGGTGCCGGCCTGGACGTTGTCGGGCGTGAACGACACGTCGCCGTCGCCGGTCGAGGGCGCGTACACGTAGACCACCGGCACGTCGGCGGGCACGGCGGCGGGCGGCCGCGGGTTCGTCGTCCGGCCGACGATGAGGAGGCCGTCGACCCGTCGGGTCAGGAGGGAGTCGATCTGCAGCTGCTCGCGGAGGGCGTCGTCGCGGGCGTCGGCCAGCAGCACGGAGAGCGAGCCGGAGCCGAAGGCGTCCTCCGCCCCGAGGAGGATCGGCAGCACGAAGCGGTTGTCGAGGTCGCTCGTCACCATGCCGATGGTCCCGGTGCGAGCCGAGTTGAGGGCCCTCGCGAAGAAGTTCGGGGTGAACGAGAGGGCCGCCGCGGCCTCCTCGACCTTGAGCCGCGTGCCGGCCGCGACCTGGGCCCGGCCGTTCAGGGCCTTCGACGCCGTCGCCACCGAGACCCCCGCGACCCGCGCCACGTCGGCGAGGGTGACCGTCGTCGACCCCGCCCTGTCCCCTGTCGTGGCCATGTACCGAAATTAGTTCATGTCTGTGTTGACAAGCAAGCCGAGCAGGCATAGCTTCATCCCCGAAACCAGTTTCGGTGTCCACCCCGCACCGGAGCCGACACCCCCTACTTTCTCGACGGTGAGATGCGCGGACCGCGCGGCCTCTCTGCGAGATCCCTGCAGCACCAGAGAGGATCACCGTGAACACGAACACTCGCCGCAAGGCCGCCATCGTCACCGTCGTCGGGCTCGCCACCGCGGCCGCGCTCACCGGCTGCGCCGGCGGATCGGGCGGAGGCTCGTCCGACGCCGCGTCCGGCACCTACACCTTCTGGGACCCGTACCCCCAGTTCGACGACTCCAGCGACTGGGCCAAACTCGTCACCTCGTGCGGCACCGACGCCGGCGTCACGATCGAGCGCACGGGCTACGACACCTCCGACCTGACGAGCAAGGCGCTCCTCGCCGGCCAGCAGGGCAACAGCCCCGACCTGCTGCTCGTCGACAACCCCGTCGTCTCCACGCTCGCCGAGGCAGGCCTGCTCACCGACACCGACGAGACCGGCGCCGACACCTCCGCCGTCGAGGCGAACCTGCTCGCCGCCGGCCAGCTCGACGGGAAGACCTACGGCGTCCCGATCGGCGCCAACACGCTCGCTCTCTACTACAACAAGAGCGTCCTCGACGCCGCCGGCGTCGACCCGGCCTCGATCACCGACTGGGACAGCCTGACCACCGCCCTCGAGGCGGTCACCGCGGCGGGGAAGAAGGGCATCACCTTCTCGGCCATCGGCACCGAGGAGGGCAGCTTCCAGTTCCTGCCCTGGTTCTGGGGCTCGGGCGCCGACCTGACCACGCTCGACTCCGACGACGGGCAGTCGGCCCTCGCCCTGTGGACCGACTGGGTCGACGCGGGCTACGCCCCCAACTCGGTGATCGGCAACACGCAGACGACCAGCTGGCAGGAGTTCCTCACCGGCGACTACGCCTTCGGCGAGAACGGCACCTGGCAGCTGGCCGGGGTCAAGGAGTCGGGCATCGACTACGGCATCATCTCCATCCCCTCGAAGGACGGCGGCGCCGCCCCGGCCCCGACCGGCGGCGAGTTCCTGACGGTGCCCGTGCAGTCCGACGACGCGCGCTACGCGGTCTCCGAGAAGATCCAGGCCTGCCTGACGAGCACCGACAACCTCGTCGCGACCGACACGACGCTCTCGTACGTCGCCCCGACGACGGAGGCGCAGGAGGCGCAGGTCGCCGCCGACCCCGACCTCCAGCCCTGGGTCGACGCGGTCGCCGACGCGAAGGGCCGCACCAGCGACGACCTCGGCACGGACTACCCGAAGATCTCGGAGCAGCTCTGGAAGGCCGTGCAGAACAGCCTGAGCGGGTCGTCGACCCCGGAGGAGGCCCTGCAGGAGGCGCAGCAGGCCGCCGAGTCCGCCACGAAGTAGCGAGGCCCCGGCCTGGCACCCGGCCGGGGCGCGCACGGCGCCCCGGCCCCCGCGGCACCCCCGCACCGTCCCCCGACGAGGAGCAGCAGCAGATGACCACCGACACCGTCCCCCGCCCGGAGGCGACCCGAGCAGCACGGCCGGCCTCCCCGCCGGCCCCCGGCGCCCCGCCGGACCCCTCCGCGGCGCGCCGCCGTCGACGCGTCGAGCCGGGCCAGGCCGCGGCCTGGGCGTTCCTCGCCCCGGTGGTCGCCTACCTCGCCGTCTTCTACGTCTACCCGCTGCTGCGGAACGTCGACCTCTCCGTGCGGGACTACACGGTGCGGTCGTTCATCGACGGCACCGCGCCCTTCATCGGGCTGCAGAACTTCGTCGAGGTCTTCCAGAGCCCCACCTTCGGCCCCGCCCTCGTCAACACCCTCCTCTTCACGTCGATCTCGATCGCGTTCCAGTTCTCGATCGGCATGGCCCTCGCGGTCTTCTTCTTCCAGAAGTTCCCGCTCTCGTCGACGCTCCGGGCGCTCTTCCTCGTGCCGTGGCTGCTGCCGCTCATCGTCAGCGCCTCGACCTGGTCGTGGATGCTCAACAGCGAGAGCGGCGTGGTCAACTCGGTCATCCGTGCCGTCGGCGGCGAGCAGGTCAACTGGCTGACCTCGCCGCAGTGGGCGCTGACGAGCGTGATCATCGCCAACATCTGGATCGGCATCCCGTTCAACCTCGTCATCCTCTACAGCGGGCTGCAGAACATCTCCGCGGACGTCTACGAGGCCGCCTCGCTCGACGGCGCGAACGCGTGGCAGGCGTTCTGGCGCATCACCTTCCCGCTGCTCGGGCCGGTCTCGGCGATCACGATCCTGCTCGGCCTCGTCTACACGCTGAAGGTCTTCGACATCATCTGGATCATGTCGCGCGGCGGGCCGGGCGACGCCTCGACCACGTTCGCCATCTGGTCGTACCAGCTCGGCTTCGGCTCGACGCTGCCCACCTTCGGGCCCGCGGCCGCCGTGGGCAACCTCCTCATCGTCATGGCCCTCATCTGTGGCCTCGTCTACCTGCGCGTGCAGAGGAAGCAGGCGAACTCGTGACCGCCGCCACCACCACCCGGCCCACCGGGGCAGCGAGCCCGCCCAGCGACGCACGCCGCGCCTCCTCGAGGCGCCTCGGCCGGCGCAGCCTCGGCACCACCGTCGTCGGCGTCGCGCTGACCGCCGTGATGCTGTTCCCGATCTACTGGATGATCAACGTCTCGCTGACGCCGACGGCGCAGATGCGTCAGAGCCCGCCGTCGTGGTTCCCGGCGCAGCCGACCCTCGACGGCTACCGCGCCGTCGTCAGCGAGCAGCTGCCGTACCTCGGCACGAGCCTGCTCGTCGGGCTCGGCACCGTCGTGGTGACGATCGCGCTGTCGGCCCCCGCGGCCTACTCGCTCGCCAAGCTGCGGCCCGTCGGCGGCGGAGCCCTGAGCTTCGTGATGATCGTCGCGCAGATGATCCCGCAGGTGATCATGGCGATGGGCTTCTACGCCATCTACCTCAACCTCGGGATCCTCAACGAGTGGTGGGGCCTCGTCATCGCCGACTCGACCCTCGCGGTGCCCTTCGGCGTGCTGATCTTCACCGCGTTCATGCAGGGCATCCCCGACGAGCTCCTCTCGGCCGCGAAGCTCGACGGGGCCGGCACCTGGCGCACCTTCGTCTCGATCGTGCTGCCGGTCAGCCGCAACTCGGCCGTGACCGTCGGTCTCTTCGCGTTCCTCTGGGCCTGGTCGGACTTCGTCTTCTCGTCGACCCTCAACAGCGGCGGCGACGCGCAGACCATCACCCTCGGCATCTACCGCTACATCGGCAACAACAACCAGGAGTGGAACTCGATCATGGCGACCGCGGTCGTCGCCTCGATCCCCGCGACGGTGCTGCTGGTCGTCGCCCAGCGCTACGTCGCCGCCGGCGTCACCGCCGGCGCCGTCAAGGACTGACCGTGACCACCCGGCCCCTCGCCGCGCAGCCCGTCGCCGTACCCCCCGAGACCAGGAGCACCACCGTGACCACCACCTCCCCCCGCCCCACCACGCTCGCGGGCGACCGGCGCCGGTTCGCCGGGCCCGTCGACCCCCGCACGTCGACGCTGACCCCCCTCGACGCGACCCAGGTGCGCCTGACCGGCGGGTTCTGGGCCGAGAAGCAGCAGCTCAACGCCGACGTCGTGCTGCGGCACTGTGAGGACTGGATGGAGCGCATCGGCTGGATCCGCAACTTCGACCTCGCCGCCGCGGGCCGTGACCAGGTCGACGTGGAGTGGCAGCACTCCGGCATCGAGTTCGTCGACAGCGAGGTCTACAAGCTGCTCGAGGGCATGGCGTGGGAGCTCGGCCGTCAGCACGACCCCGACCTGCAGCGCCGCTACGACGACCTCGTCGAGCGCGTCTCGGGCGCGCAGGACGACGACGGCTACCTGCACACCAGCTTCGGCCGCCCCTGGCAGCGCGCCCGGTGGAGCGACTTCGAGTGGGGCCACGAGCTGTACTCCATGGGCCACCTCCTGCAGGCCGTCGTCGCCGCGGAGCGGACGGGCACCGGCCCCCGCCTCGTCGAGGTCGGTCGCCGTCTGGCCGAGCACCTGTGGCGTGAGTTCGGGCCGGAGGGGCGGGTCGCGATCTGCGGTCACCCCGAGATCGAGGTGGCCCTGGCCGAGCTCGGTCGCGCGCTCGACGAGCCCCGCTGGGTCGAGCTCGCCCGGCTCTTCGTCGACCGTCGCGGCCGGGGCCTGCTCGCCGAGATCGAGTACGGCGCCGAGTACTTCCAGGACGACCGGCCCGTGCGCGAGGCCGACGTGCTGCGCGGCCACGCCGTGCGCGCGCTGTACCTCGCCGCCGGAGCCCTCGACGTCGCCGTCGAGACGCGCGACGACGAGCTGGCCGACGCCGTCCGCCGACAGTGGGAGGCGACGGTCGCGCACCGCACGTACGTGACCGGCGGCATGGGCTCCCACCACCAGGACGAGGCGTTCGGTGCCGACCACGAGCTTCCGCCCGACCGCGCGTACTCCGAGACCTGTGCCGGCATCGCCTCCACGATGCTGTCGTGGCGGCTGCTGCTGGCCGACGGGGACGCCCGGTACGCCGACCTGATCGAGCGCACGCTGCTCAACGTCGTCCTGGCGTCACCCCGCGAGGACGGGCGCGCCTTCTTCTACACGAACACGCTGCACCAGCGCACCGAGGGCACCGCGCCCGACGAGCTCGAGGTCAACGCCCGCGCGTTGTCGAGCCTCCGAGCGCCGTGGTTCGAGGTGTCGTGCTGCCCGACGAACGTCGCGCGGACGCTGGCGAGCGTGGAGCAGTACTTCGCGACCCGCACCGACGACGGCGTGCAGCTGCACCAGTACGGCAGCTACGACGTCGACGTCGAGCTGCCCGACGGCACGCCCGTCGCCCTCTCGGTGGCGAGCGGGTACCCGTTCGACGGCCGCGTCGAGGTGACCTGGCGGGAGGCCACCGACCGCGAGGTCGAGCTGACGCTCCGGGTGCCGTCGTGGACGGAGGGCGCGGCCGTCACCCTGGTCGCGCCGGACGGCGAGGTCAGCCGGCACGCGACCTCGACGGTGGTCGTGCGGCAGGCGTTCGCGGCGGGCGACGTGGTCGTCCTCGACCTGCCGACCCGCGCCTCCTGGGTGCACCCCGACCCGCGGATCGACGCGGTGCGCGGCCAGGTGGCCGTGCAGCGGGGGCCCCTGGTGCTGGCGCTCGAGTCGGTCGACCTGCCCTCGGGCAGCGTCGCCGACGTCCTCGTCGACACCCGGGTCGCCCCCGTCACGACGCCGACCGGCGCCCGGGTGGCGCTGACCCGCAGCTGGACCCGGCCGGCGCCCTGGCCGTACGGCCAGTCCGTCGCGGCGACGGTCGAGCAGCTCGGCCGCGTCGACCTCGTGCCCTACGCCTCGTGGGGCAACCGCGGGCCGTCGACGATGCGCGTGTGGCTGCCGGTGGGGGAGGGGCGGGGCTGAGGCCGGGCCAGGGCCGCTCGAGAGTACGCCGACGGTCGTCGTCCGGGCCGTGCCTGGTCCGCGTCGTCGGCCAGGGCCCGTCAGCGAGCGTCCGGCAGGGCGGTGCCGTCGTCGACGTCGAGGCGGACCCTCCACCCGGCGACGCCGCTCTGCCCGGCGAGGTCGAGGGCGTCGGGCCCCGCTGACCGCAGGATGAAGCCTGGCCCGAACGGTCGAGAGGCGTCGTTCTCGTCCGAGAGAGCGACCGAGACCGCGACCGCTGCCCCGGCCTCGTCCTCGTCCTCGCCGTGGCCGGGGAGGCGCTCGACGGCGACGCTGGTCGACTCGCCGACGACGTTCGTCCACGGGCCCCCGGGGTCCGGTCGGTGGGAGCGCTGTCGGACGGCGTCGACGGAGAGGATCCGCCCGGCCACGGCGACCCGGGGCGCATCGTCCCCGCCGTGGTGTGTCTCGGCGAAGTCGACGCCGGCCGCCTCCTCCGGGCCGTACGACGCCTCGATCCACTCGCGGCCCCAGGTCAGCTCCCACGTCACCTCGTCGCCGATGCCGGCCGCCGTGCCGCAGCAGCCCTGCTCCCAGCTCGAGACGAACACTCCGATGCGCATCCGCCCAGCGAAGCACGCCGACGAGCCGCACGGGTCGGCCCCGGCCCTCGAGCTCCCTCCATGTCCACAGGTCCCGCCGTCCACAGGCGGAGCCGTGTCGTCTCCGTCCGCCCCTGGAGGTGGGTCAGCCTGGAGCCATGCCGTTCCTCGACCTCGCCGCCTGGCCGCCGGGCGCCGCCGCCGTGTTCCTCGCGGCCTGCGTCTCCGCGGTCGTCTCCGTCGTCAGCGTCGGGGCGACCGTGGCCGACGCTCGCCGGTCACGACGCCGCCTCGACGCCGCGACCGTGCGTGAGCAGTGGTGGACGAGGTGGTCGTGGACCCTGGAGAGGTGCCTGGGGCGCAGCACCGACCAGCAGCGTGCTGGTGCGGCGATGATGTGCGTCCTCCTTGCGTCGCCCTGGGCGACCCGGGAGGATGAAGCGATAGCACGTGTGATCGGAATCGAGATCGCGCGGCTCGACCTCGGTGACGAGGAGGGTCGTCGCGACCCTGAGGCGGGAGAAGAGCCATGACCGACGACGACGCAGCTCGTTCTGCGGTGCTCGCGGAGTTCCGGGCCATCGTCGACATGATCGACGAACGGTGGGCGCGCGACGCCGCGCAGAAGGCGACCCTCCGGGGCCGCCTCGGCCGCTGGCTGCTCCGCTCCGAGCAGCGCTCCCGTGCGGGCTCGCGCTCCGTCGACCCCTGGCCGGCCCGGGGGCCCGCCCGCCGCTAGGCGCCCTTCGCGGGCGTGCCGTCGGGCAGGGCCGGCCCCTCGACCGCCGCCCGCCACCGCCCCGAGGCGACGTGCTTCACCATGACGTTCACCGTCGCCGCCGTCGGCACGGCGAACAGCGCGCCGGGGATGCCCGCGACGAGCGACCCGGTCGCCACCGCGAAGACGACGGCGAGCGGGTGCACCCGCACCGCGCCTCCCATGACCAGCGGCTGCAGCACGTGCGCCTCGAGCAGGTGCACGAGCAGCACCCCGCCGAGCATCACGAGCGCCTGCACCGGGCCCGCGACGACGAGCGCGAGCAGCACGGCGAGGGCCCCGGTCACGATCGCGCCGATGACGGGGATGAACGACGCGAGGAAGACGAGGATGGCGATCGGGATGGCCAGCGGCAGCCCGAGGAAGGCCGCGAACAGCCCGATGCCCACCGCGTTGGCCGCGGCCACGACCACCTGCACCCGCACGAACGACGCGAGCGTCTGCCACCCGGCGAGCCCTGCGCCGTCGACGGCCGGCCGCGCCGCGCGCGGGAAGAGCGCCACGACCCAGTGCCACACGCCGCGGCCGTCGATCAGCAGGAAGATCGTCGCGAACAGCGTCAGCAGCCCGCCCGCGAGCACGTGCCCGGCCGCGGAGCCGATGGCTGCCACCCCGCTCAGGATCTGCTGGCTCGCGTCCTGCAGGGCCTGCCCGGCCTGGCCGACGTACTGGTCGAACTCCCGGTCGGTGAGCTGCAGCGGCGAGGTGCGGAGGAACTCCCGCAGCGCGTCGTACGACGCCACCCCCTTCGCCGTCAGGTCGTCCGCGCCGGCCCGGACCTGCGTGACGACGAGCACGAGCAGCCCGCCGACCACGACGACGAGGCCGAGAAGCGCGATGACGATCGCGAGCCAGTGGGGGAGGCGGCGGCGCGTGAGCAGGCGCACGACAGGCTGCAGCAGGGCGCAGATGAGGATCGCGATGAGCAGCGGCACCACGATCTCCTCGAGGGTCGCGATCAGCCAGCCCGCGACGGCGAGGCAGCCGGCGACGACGAGCAGCCGCCAGCCCCAGGCGCCGGCGAGCTGCATCGCGGGCGGGACGGCCGAGGCGGCCGGGGGCGAGGGGGCAGGCGGCGCGACCGCGCCCGCGGAGGCGACCCGCGCCTCCGGCACGACCGCGCCCGCGGAGGCGACCGCCGCCTCCGGCACGACCGTCGCGGCAGGAGCCCGGGGAGACGCGACCGACACGTCGAGGTCGGCAGTGCCCGTCGAGGTGGCCGCGTCGTCGTCCGCGCGCCCGCGGTGCCAGGGAAGGTGCATGTCGTGCAGTCTCTTGGCGGGATCCGATGGAACGGCTGTGAGTCCGCAGACCCGCTCGTGCACGCGCGCTGAACGGCCAGGCCGCGAGGCGCCGCGACGCCTGCCGTAGCATCGACCCGGTCCGCGGCGCTCGCCGCGGCGGAGCCGTCACGGGCGAGGCGAGGAGGCGCGACATGACCCAGCGGGTCACCATCGTCGAGGTCGCCGCCCGCGCCGGGGTCGCGATCAGCTCGGTGTCGAGCGCCCTCAACGACCGGCCCGGGGTCTCCGACCAGACCCGCGCGCGCATCAAGCAGGCCGCCGCCGACCTCGGCTTCGTGCCGAACGTGCGCGGCCGCTCGCTCAGCTCCGGGCGCGCGTTCACCGTCGGCCTCGTCGTGCACCGCGACCCGTTCGTGCTCGAGAGCGACCCGTTCTTCGGCAGCTTCATCGGCGGCCTCGAGTCGGTGCTCGACCCCCGCGGCTGGGCGCTCATCCTGCAGATGGGCTCCGCGGCCGACGAGACCCTCGACCGCTACCGCCGCCTCGCCGCCGGGCGCCGCGTCGACGGGGTGTTCCTCAACGAGCTCGTCGTCGACGACCCGCGCGTGCCGCTCGTGCAGCAGCTCGGCCTGCCCGCCGTCGGCGTCAACCCCGCCCCCGGCTTCCCCCTCCCGGCGGTCCGGCAGGACGTCGCCGCGGGCGTGCGCGAGCTCGTCGACCACCTCGTCGGGCTGGGGCACCGCCGCTTCGCGCACGTCGCCGGGCCCGCCCGCTTCGTGCACGCCGTCCACCGCGTCGAGGCCTGGCAGGAGTCGCTGGTCGCCGCCGGCCACGACCCCGGCGTCGTCGTCGAGGCCGACTTCACCTACGACGGCGGGCGTCGGGCCGCGGCCGACCTCCTGTCGCGCCCGGAGCGGCCCACCGCGGTCTTCTGCGCGAACGACCTGGCCGCCATCGGCTTCATGGCCGAGGCCGACCGGCTCGGCGTCCGCGTGCCCGACGACGTCAGCGTCGCCGGGTTCGACGGCATCGAGCTCGGCTCGTACGTGCGCCCCGCGCTGACGACCCTCACGACGACGCCCCGGCTGATCGGGGCCGAGGCCGCCCGGCTGCTGCTCGCGGCCGTCGAGGGCCAGGCCGGGCCCGACGCCTCGGTGGCGCCGGCCCGCCTGCTCGTCCGCGACTCCACCGCCCCCGCCGCGCGCTGAGCCCGGCGCCTCGTCGGCCGAGCCCCTTCCGCTCGGTGCCCGGCCGTGTTAGCTTCCTGTCTACCGAAACGTTTCGGTAACCATCAGCCACGCCAGCCAGACCGCCACGACGACGAAGTCGGAGCCCCATGACCCCCGCCAGCAGCAACACCAGCACCGACGCAGCCCGTCGCCTCGAGCCGCTCACGCCCGACGCCCTCCGCGCCGTGCTCGACGACGCGCTGGTGCACGAGAACGAGCAGACCGGCGCCCTCGCGCAGCTGACCTTCTCCGGCCCGGCCGCCTACGGCCCCGACCGCCCCGACTGGGCCGTCGGCCCGTTCGAGCCCGACCCCGCCCTGACCTTCACGCTCGAGGGCCAGTGGAGCGACCCCGACGGCATCGGCTGGACGAGCTCGTCGCTCTACAACCCCTCGATGGTCGAGCACGACGGCACGCTGCACCTCTTCTACCGGGCGTCGCCCGTCAAGGAGAGCCTCGGCAGCCGCATCGGCCACGCGACCCTCGACCTCACGGCCCCGGGCGCCTCGTGGGTCGACGACCCCGCCAACCCGGTCGTCCGCCCGACCGACGACCTCGAGCTGCTCGGCACCGAGGACCCGAAGGTGTACCGCGCCGAGGGCCGCTGGTGGCTGTTCTACAACGGCGTCCACCCGATCACCGAGGAGGCGCGGGCCGCGTTCCCGAGCACGGGCTACCCCGTCGGGGCGGTCGGCTGCGAGATGATGCTCGCCGTCAGCGACGACCTCGTGACCTGGCAGCGCCTCGGCCCGATCGCCCCGCCCGAGCAGACGAGGCTCTGGGCGAAGGGCGCCGTGGTGCCCCGCGACGAGCACGGCGAGGCCGTCCGCCTCGGCGGGGAGTACCTGATGTTCGTCAGCGAGGGCTTCGACGGCGTGCTGCACGTCGGCCGCTCCGACGACATGCGCACCTGGGCCTTCGAGCCGGTCGACTACCTCGACCTGTCGAGCGTCGGCGGCCACCTGCACGAGGTCGCCGCGGCGATCGTCACCGGCGACGGGCACCTCGTGCTCGACGTCTTCCACGACGTGGACGGACGTTTCGCCGCGAGCCAGGCCCTCTACGACGTCGCTCGCCCGTTCGAGCAGCTCGCCCTCACGCCGGGCGGCTCGCTCAGCTGGGGCGGGCTCAGCCGGGTCGACGGCCGCTGGACCTTCGCACAGGGCTGGGACGCGCCTCCCGGCCGCCGCGAGCTCTACGTCTACCGCGAGGCGGCGGGCCCGACCCGCGCCTCCTGACCTCCGCCCGCGCCGGCTCGCCGGTGGCGGCACCCCCTCACAGCGCACCACCCGATCAAGGAGAACACCGTGCAACGACGCACCACACTCATCGGCGCCACCGTCCTGCTCGCCGGCCTCGGCCTGACCGCCTGCTCCGGCGGCGGGGGAGGCGGCGGCGACGCCCTCACCGCGAAGGGGCCGATCACGATCTGGTACTCGAACAACGAGTCGGAGGTCGCCTGGGGCAAGGCCGCCGTCGAGGCCTGGAACGCCGACCACCCCGACGAGCAGGTGAAGGGGCAGGAGATCCCCGCCGGCAAGTCGAGCGAAGAGGTCATCGGCGCCGCCATCACGGCCGGCAACGCACCCTGCCTCGTCTACAACACGGCCCCCAGCGCCGTCGGCCAGTTCCAGAAGCAGGGCGGGCTCGTCGACCTGTCGAGCTTCGACGACGGCGCCGACTACGTCGAGGAGCGCAGCGGCGACCTCGCCGAGCAGTACCAGGACGCCGACGGGAAGTACTACCAGCTGCCCTGGAAGTCGAACCCCGTGATGATCTTCTACAACAAGGACCTCTTCACGCAGGCCGGCCTCGACGCCGAGGCCCCCGCGCTCTCGACCTACGACGACTTCCTGGCCACGAGCAAGACGCTCGTCGACGCGGGCGTCTCCGACTACGCGATCCACCCGGCGCCGACCAGCGAGTTCTTCCAGACGCAGTTCGACTTCATGCCGCTCTACGCCGCGGCGACCGGCGGCACCGGCCTCGTCGAGGACGGCAAGGCCACCTTCGCCGACGACGAGGGCGAGACCGTCGCCGGGTTCTGGCGCGACCTCTACGACCAGGGCCTCGCCGGCCAGGAGCAGTACACCGGCGACTCGTTCGCCGACGGCGAGGCGGCGATGTCGATCGTCGGGCCGTGGGCCGTGAACGTCTACTCGGACGTGAACTGGGGCGCCGTGCCCGTGCCGACCGAGGACGGCACGCCCGCCGACGAGACGTACACCTTCAGCGACGCCAAGAACGTCGGCATGTACACGGCGTGCGAGAACCAGGGCACCGCGTGGGAGTTCCTGAAGTTCTCCACGAGCGAGGAGCAGGACCGCGCGCTGCTCGAGACGACCGGCCAGATGCCGATCCGCACCGACCTCGCGACGACGTACGCCGACTACTTCGAGGCCAACCCCGCCTACGCGCTCTTCGGCGACCAGGCGGCCCGCACCATCGAGGTCCCGTCCGGCCCGAACACCGTGGCCGAGCTGCAGGCCCTCCGCGACGCCTGGTCGAAGAGCGTCATCTTCGGCGAGGGCGACGTCGACCAGGCCCTCGGCGACGCGGCCACGAAGGTCGACGAGCTCGCGGCCCAGGGCTAGGCCGTGTCGACCCTCAGCGCCGAGCCGGCCACGCCGGCGGCCGGCGGCGGCTCCGAGGAGGCGCCCCGCGCCTCCTCGGGTCGCCCCCGCCCCGGCGGGGCCCGGTCGGGCGGTCGCGGCCCCGTGCGTCGTCGTCGCGGCGGCCCGCTCGGCAAGAACCCCCTCGGCCTGCTGTTCAGCGCGCCGTACCTGGTCTTCGTGCTCGCGGTCTTCGCGTACCCGCTCGGCTACGCGGTGTACATCGCCTTCCACGACTACTTCTTCACGGCCCCCGGCGCCCAGGTCGAGCGCCCGTTCGTCGGGCTGCAGAACTTCGTCACCGCGTTCACCGACCCGGCCGTGCTGCGGTCGTTCGGCAACGTGGGCGTGTTCCTGGTCATCAACGTGCCGCTCACGGTCGTGCTGAGCATCGTGCTCGCGACGGCGCTCAACAAGGTCGTGCGGTTCAAGGGCTTCCTGCGGGTGGCCTACTACGTGCCGTACCTCACCGCGAGCGTCGCGGTCGTCGCGGTGTGGCTCTTCCTGTTCAACGGCAACGGGCTCGTCAACCAGGTGCTCGGGCCGCTGGCGCCGTCGCCGTCGTGGCTCATCAACTCGGCCTGGGCGATGCCCTCGATCGCGCTGTTCGTCACGTGGAAGCAGCTCGGGTTCTACATCCTGCTCTACCTCGCGGCGCTGCAGAACGTGCCGAAGGAGCTCTACGAGGCGGCGTCGAGCGACGGCGCCGGCGTGGTCAGGTCGTTCTTCACGGTGACCGTGCCGGGCGTCCGGCCCGCGACGGTGCTCGTGCTGCTCGTCTCGACCGTGACGGGCGCGAACCTGTTCACCGAGCCCTACCTGCTGACCGGGGGAGGCGGGCCGAACGGCGCGTCGACCTCGCCCGTCCTGCTGATGTACCAGAAGGGCATCGAGCAGGGGAACCCCGACCAGGCGGCCGCCATCGGCGTCGTGCTCGTCGTGCTCGTGCTCGTGATCGCGCTGCTGCAGAACCGCTTCGCCGGCGGGAAGGAGGACTGACATGTCGAGGTTCCAGGTCGTGCTGCGGGGCGTCGTCCTCGCCGTGGGGGCGCTCGCGTTCCTCTTCCCCTTCTACTACATGGTGATCGGCTCGCTGCAGACGAAGCCCGACCCCACCGTCGCCGGGGCCTTCCCGCACCCGTCGAACCTGACGGGCGCGAACTACGCCGCCATCGACAGCCGCATCGGTCTGCTGACCGGGCTGGTGAACTCGGGCATCTTCACCGGGGGCGTGCTGGTCTGCACGGTCGTCTTCGGCGTGCTCGTCGGCTACGCGCTGGCCGTGCTGCAGTGGCGGGGGCGCGGGGTGACGTTCGCGCTGGCGCTGCTCGTGCAGGTCGTGCCGTTCCAGCTGCTGGTCATCCCGCTCTACGTGCTGATCGCCCGCAACTACGGCCTCAGCGACAGCTACCTGGGCATGATCCTGCCGTTCGCCATCAACTCGACGGCGGTCATCATCTTCCGGCAGTACTTCCTCCAGCTGCCGCGCGAGCTGTTCGAGGCGGCCCGCATCGACGGCACCGGCGAGTTCCGGCTGCTGTGGAACATCGCACTGCCGCTCGTGCGGCCGGCCCTCGTCACGGCGCTGCTGCTCACCTTCATCGGGCCGTGGAACGAGTTCCTCTGGCCGTTCCTCATCACGAAGGAGGCATCGATGCAGCCGCTCGCGGTCTCGCTGGCGAACTACATCTCGAACGTCGCCGCGACCGCCGCCAACCCCTTCGGCGCGACCCTGGCCGGGGCCGTCGTGCTCGCGGCGCCCGTGGTCGTGCTGTTCATCGTGTTCCAGCGCTACTTCATCTCGACCGACGTCGGCTCGAGCGTGAAGGGCTGACAGGAGATCCCCGTGACCACCGCATCCCCCACCACCGCCTCCACCGCCTCCACCGGCCCCTCGGGCGGCTCCGCCACCGCCGTCGCGCCGGGCGCCTTCCCCTACCGGCTGACCCGCGCCGGGGTCGTCATGACCCCCGACCCGGGCGACCCGCTCGAGGCCGAGGGCGTGCTCAACCCCGGCTCGGGCCGAGGGCCCGACGGCGAGCTCTACCTGCTGCCGCGGCTCGTCGCCGCGGGCAACGTCTCGCGCGTCGGCCTCGCCCGCGTGCTCGTCGACGACGGCGTGCCCGTCGGCGTCGAGCGCCAGGGCGTCGTGCTCGCCCCCGACCGCGGCTGGGAGCGCGGCGCCACGCACTCCGGCGTCGAGGACCCCCGCGTCACCCGGGTCGACGAGCTCGGCCTGCACGTCATGACCTACGTCGCGTACGGGCCGCTCGGCCCGCGCACCGCCGTCGCCGTCAGCGACGACCTGCGTGAGTGGCGCCGGCTCGGGCCCGTGACGTTCGACTACGTCGACGAGCTCGACACCGACCTCGGCCTCTTCCACAACAAGGACACGACGTTCTTCCCCGAGGCGGTGACGGCGCCCGACGGGGTGCGCAGCTTCGCCGTGCTGCACCGGCCGATGTGGCACATCGGCGCGACCGTGCCGGGCGAGGGCAGCCCGCTGCCGGCGGGGGTGACCGACGGCCGCCACTCGATCTGGATCAGCTACGTGCCGGTCGAGGCCGTCGAGCGCGACCTGCGCGCCCTCGCCCGCTGGGGGCAGCACCGGCCGGTCGCCGGGCCCGCGGCCCCGTTCGAGGAGCTCAAGATCGGCGGCGGCCCGCCCCCGCGCCGCGTGCCCGAGGGCTGGCTGCTGCTGCACCACGGCGTCACCGGCGTCATCGAGGACGCCTTCGCGCAGCAGCAGAACGTCAACTACGCCGCGGGCGGGATGATCCTCGACGCCGACGACCCCTCCCGGGTGCTCGCCCGCTCGGCCGAGCCGCTGCTCGAGGCCGAGACCGACGACGAGCGCGCCGGCATCGTGCCGAACGTCGTCTTCCCGACCGCGATCGAGGAGGTCGACGGGGTGCCGTGGGTCTTCTACGGCATGGCCGACTCCAAGATCGGCGTCGCCCGCCTCGACCGCGCCTGACCCCCACCGCCGCGCCTGACCCCCAGCACCCCGCACGACGAGACAGAAGGAGGCGGTCGACGATGACCGCACGCACCGCACGATGGGCCGGGCTCGCCCTGGCCGCCACGACAGCCCTCGCGCTGGGGGCGACGGGGGCGCTGCCCGCCTCCGCCGCGCCTCCCGCCGCTCCCGCCCCGGCGGCTCCCGCCCCTGCGGCTCCGGCGGTTCCCACCCCGGCGGCCGGCGCGCCCGCGGCAGCCCCGGCACCGCTGACGAACCTCGCCCACCTCGACTTCCTCCTCGACCAGGCGACGCCGGCGCCGGAGGAGGGCCACACCTCCTACCGGCTCGACTCCGAGCCGACGCTGACGCTGCCGTGGACGTACGCCGACGCCCGCGACGGCGGCGCCTTCGCCCGCGTGGGCGGCGGGCCGCTCGACCCGGCCACCGGGTACTGGGGCCAGGGCGCGTACAACTCCGACGACGTCTCGCGGGCGGCCGTCGTCTACCTGCGCGACTGGCAGCTGACCGGGGCTCAGGCGAGCCGCGAGAAGGCGTACGAACTGCTGCGCGCGACCGCGTACTTCCAGACCACCTCCGGCCCGGCCGCGGGCAACGTCGTGCTGTGGATGCAGCCCGACGGGACGTTCAACCGCAGCCCGGTGCCGGTCGAGCTGCCCGACCCGTCCGACAGCGGCAACAGCTACTGGCTGGCCCGCAGCCTCTGGGCGTTCGGCGAGGGCTTCGCGGCCTTCCGCGACGACGACCCGGAGTTCGCGGCCTTCCTGCAGCAGCGCCTCCAGCTCGGTGTCGCGGCGCTGCAGCGCGACACCCTCTCGCGGTACGGGCAGTACGACGTCGCCGACGGCGTGCAGGTGCCCGCCTGGCTGATCGTCGACGGCGCGGACGCCACGGCGGAGGCGGTGCTCGGCCTGGGCGCGTACGTCGCCGCGGCCCCCGACGACGCCGTCGTGCGGACGGCCACGACGCAGCTCGCCGAGGGCGTGGCCCGCATGGCCTCCGGCGACCCGCAGACCTGGCCCTACGGGGCCGTGCTGCCCTGGACGAACTCGCGGTCGATGTGGCACTCGTGGGCGTCGCAGATGCCGGCCGCGCTCGCGCGGGCCTCGACCGTGCTCGGCCGTGCCGACCTGCTCGCGCCCGCCGTCGTCGACACGGCGTCGTTCACCACGACCCTGCTCACCGCGAGCGGCCCCGACAACGCCTGGTACCCGACGCCGGTCGACCAGACGCAGATCGCCTACGGCGCCGACTCGCGCCTGCAGTCGGCGCTCGCCGTGGCCGACGCCTCGGGCGGCGCCGGGTTCCGGGAGGTCGCCGCGGCGGCCGCCAGCTGGTACTTCGGCACGAACCGCGCCGGGCAGCCGGTCTACGACCGGGCGACGGGCGTGACGAACGACGGCGTGCAGGCCGACGGCAGCGTCAACCGCAACAGCGGGGCCGAGAGCACCATCCACGGCCTCCTCTCGATGATCGCGCTCGACGGTGCGCCCGACGTCTCGGCGCTCGCGCAGGCGTCGACGACGGTCGCCGCCCGAGACGGCCTCACGACGGTCGAGGCCGAGGCTGCCACGGCGACCACGGGAACGGTCGTCACGCCCGAGTCGGCGTGGACGGGGGAGTCGCAGCTCAGCGGTGGCTCGGCGCTCACGCTCCGGCCCGGGCAGACCGCGACCATCACGGTGCCCGCCGGGTCGGGGCTCCGCCACGTCGAGCCCGTGCTGCTCGGTGCCGAGGGAGTCGTCTCGACCTCGGTCTGGCGTGCCGGCAAGGTGCCGCTCGGCACGCTGTCGACGCGGGTCGGCGCGCAGGGGGTGACCGGCGCCTCCGGGGCCCTGCTGCCGCAGACCCTGCCCGTGCCGGTCGGCCCGGGCGCCACCGCGGTCACCGTGACCGCCCGGGGCTCGCAGCCCGTGACGATCGACGCGCTGATCGTGCGGCCGCTCGTGCAGCGGCTGTCGCTGACCGGGGCCGGCGGGCGGGCGACCGACCTGGTGTCGTCGACGTCGCGGCTGCCGCTGCCGGCGACGGTCGGGGCATCCGGCACCCGGTCGACGGTGTCGAGCTACGACTCGCGCGGCCGGCTCGTGTCGGAGAAGGCCGTGTCGGGCCGCAGCGTGGTGCTCGTCAAGGCCGGCGGGTTCGTCGTCGTGACGCGCTAGGCCGGCGGGAACGAGAGAGCCCCGGACCGGTCGCCGCGCCCTGTGGTCAGGGTGCGGCGTCCGGTCCGGGGCTCGACGCGTGGTGCCGACCGCACCGCTCAGCTCACGCCGGGCGGGGCGAGGGGGCTACGCCTCGGAGGGGTGCGGCGCCGGCTCGGCGGTCGCGGTGGCGCGGGTGGCCTTCGCGAGGTTCTCGACGAGCTCCGAGCGGGTCTGCGACACGACGTAGGCGGGCTGGTCGCGCTCGACGCGCCAGCTCTCGCTCAGAGGGCCGACGTTGACGGTGTCGAAGCCGATCTCGTCGTAGAGGCGCTGCACGAGCTCGGCGGCCTCCTCGAAGTCGCTCGAGGTGGCGAGCGCACGACGGTCGGGGTCGCCCGCGGGCTTGCCGTCGGTCGTGATGTCCTTCGCCATGATGTGGTTGAAGCCCTTGGCGACCTTGCTCTCGGGCAGGTGGCGCTGCAGCATGCCCGACACGGTGTCGAGGCCGTTGTCGAGGGCGGGGATCTGCCCGTCGCGCTCGAAGTAGTAGTTGTTCGTGTCGATGACGACCTTGCCGGCGAGCGGGGCCACGGGCACCTGCTCGTAGTTCTTCAGCGGCACCGTGACGACGACGACCTCGCCGGCCTCCGCCGCCTCCTCGGACGTCGCGGCGCGCGCCTTCTCGCCCAGGTCGGCGACGAGGTCGCCGAGGGTCTCGGGCCCGCGCGAGTTGCTGATGACGACGTCGTGCCCCTGGGCGATGAGGGCCCGGGCGACCTGGCTGCCGATGTTGCCTGCTCCGATGATTCCGTATGTGGTCATGTCGTCAGCCAACGCCCGTCGGGCGGCCGCGTGTTCCCGCTCCCAGCCATCTCGGAGGCGGCGCCCAGCCGTGTCGCCCGGCCCGACAGGACGCGGGAGGCGCGTGTCCAGCCCCGAACGGTGCACGGTCTGCAGGCGCAGGCTGGGGGCATGACCGACTCGACCCGCGCCTCCGACCAGTCCTCCTCCTCCTCCTCCGACCCGACCCGCGACTCCGCCGGGTCCGACGCCCCGACGACCGCCGTCCTCTTCGACATCGACGGCACGCTCGTCGACTCGAACTACGCGCACGTCGACGCCTGGTCGAAGGCCTTCGCCGACATCGGGCACCCCGTCGACAGCTGGCGGATCCACCGCGCGATCGGGAAGGACAGCTCGCTGCTGCTCAGCTCGCTCCTCGGCGACGACGTCGCGGAGGCGCGGGGCGAGGAGGCGAAGGAGCGCCACTCCGCGCACTACCTGCCCCACGGCGACACCGACCTGCACGTCTTCGACCAGGTGCCCGAGCTGCTCGCCGAGATCGGCCGCCGCGGGCACCGCGTCGTGCTCGCGACCAGCGCCCCCGAGGAGGAGCTCGAGGTGCTGCGCCCCCTGCTCGACGTCGAGGGCGCCCTCTGGGCCGTCACCTCGTCGGAGGACGCCGAGACGGCCAAGCCCGACCCCGGCATCGTCCAGGCCGCGCTCGACGAGGCCGGGGTCGACGCCGACCACGCCGTCATGGTCGGCGACGCGGTGTGGGACGTCGAGGCAGCCGGGCGGGCCGGCGTCGCCTGCGTCGGCGTGCTGACCGGCGGCATGTCGCGCAGCGAGCTCACCGAGGCCGGCGCGGCCGAGGTCGTCGACGACGTGGCCGCTCTGCTGCGCGGCCTCGACGACAGCGTGATCGGGCGGCTCGGCGCGTGATCGGGCGGCTCGGCGCCTGAGCGCCGACGCGGCGGTCGGACGGCGACGAACCACGTCGTCGCACCCGAACCATGCCGCGGCGTGGTTCGCCGGCGAGGACGTGGTGTGTCTCAGCTCGGCTCGGCGGCGGCGCGTCAGCGGCGGCAGAACCAGCGCGCGACGCGACGGAGGCCGCGGCGTCGGCCGGCCGGCGGCGTGCAGGCCCGCCGCGGCGGCGCGGGCACGAAGGTGACCGACCGGCACGAGGTGCAGGTCAGCAGCTCGGGGTGCACCGACAGCCCCGAGCCGAAGAACGGGTTCCGCACGAGACGGGCCGGGCCGCCGCACTCGGCACAGCGGGCGGGGCGGTCGAGGGAGGAGTCGCGCGGCGTCATCGTGTCCTCCTGGTGTCGTCGGGGCGGGCGGTCGAGGAGTCTTCGGGGCGCGGCCGCGCCGGGTTGGGTGCGGCGGCGTCCCCAGTCCGGGTGCCGGGGCGGTGCCGGCGCGGTGCCGACACTGTGCCGGGGCGGTGCCGGCGCGGCGCTCGCGCCCACCACGCACGGGCGCCCCGCCACGACGTGCGTGACGGGGCGCCCGGGAGGGAGGCGGTGCGGCTGCCTAGCCCTCGAAGGTCGCGTCGAGCGTGATCTCGACGCCGGTGAGGGCCTTGCTGACCGGGCAGGTCTCCTTGGCGTCCTGCGCGGCGGCCTGGAAGGCGGCCTCGTCGATGCCGGAGACCTCGCCGCGGACGGTGAGGGCGATGCCCGTGAGGCGGAACCCGCCGGCCGAGTCCGGGCCGAGCGTGACGTCGGCCTTGACGTCGAGCGCCTCGACCGTGCCGCCGGCCGCGCCGAGCACGGCGCTGAACTGCATGGCGTAGCAGGCGGAGTGGGCCGCGGCGAGCAGCTCCTCGGGGCTGGTCGAGCCGTTCGCCTCGTCAGCGGCGCGCTTCGGGAACGACACGTCGTACGTGCCGACGCCGGAGCTGGTCATCTCGACCTGGCCCTCGCCGGTCTCGAGGCTTCCGTTCCAGGCGGTGCGAGCGGTGCGAGTGGGCATGCTGTCTCTCTTTCGTCGGTGTGGGTCGGGTGTCGCGGGTGGTCGGAGGAGTCAGGGGGCCGAGGGCCGAGGAGTCGCGGGGCGGCCTACGAGGACGCCGCGCGCACGCTGTCGGCCACCGTGCCGAGGGTCTCGGTCAGGTCGGCGATGTCGGCGGGCCGGAGCCCCGTCGCGGCGCAGATGCTCTCGGGGATGCGCGCGGCCCGGCCGCGCAGGTCGTCGCCCGCCGCGGTCAGCGACACCGTCACGGCGCGCTCGTCGCGACCGCCGCGCGCCCGGGTCACGAGGCCCTGGGCGTCGAGGCGGCGGAGCAGCGGCGAGAGGGTGCCCGAGTCGAGGTGCAGGCGCTCGCCGAGGGCGGAGACACCGGTCGGGCCCTGCTCCCAGAGCACGAGCATGACGAGGTACTGCGGGTAGGTCAGGCCGAGCGGCTCGAGCAGCTCGCGGTATCGGGCGGTCAGGGCGCGCGACGCCGCGTAGAGGGCGAAGCAGATCTGCTCGTCGAGCAGGGGAGCGGTCGCCGGGGAGGCGGTGGTCGCCTCCGCCACCGGGGTCGCGCTCGTCGTCGTCATGGTCGTGACGCTACCACATCGCGCGCAACTCGGTTGAGCGCAATGCAGTGCGGGGGCCGAGACGACGAGACCCGTCGCCCCGCGAGGCGGGGCGACGGGTCTCGGGACGGACGGCGTGGATCAGTCGCCGACCTTCTCGTCCGCAGCGTCGGTGGCCTTGTCGATCTGCTCCGAGTGGCCGCCGCCGGTGGCCTTGTCGGCCGCGTCGCCGGCCTTGTCGAGCCCGGCGTCCGAGACCTTCTCGCCCTTGTCGCTGTTCAGGAAGTCTCCGGCCTTGTCGGCGATGCCTGCCATGGTGTTCTCCTTCTGCGTCGGTGGCGCCGCGGCGTTCCCCGCGGTCGACCCCAGCCTGCGCCCGGCCCGCCCGGGCGTCGTCCCAGGGTGTACCCCGGCCGCGCGGCGACCGGGTCGCGTAGCGTCGCAGCATGAGCCACGACAGCGAGCACGACGCCCCCGACAGCACGGGGATGACCGCCGACGAGAAGCGCCACGACCAGCTCACCCGGGCGCCGAAGTCGGACGAGACGGACGCGGCTCCGCGCATCACGACCGAGGAGCGCCCCGACGGCGTCACGCGCATCGACGTCGCCGACACCGCCAAGGTGCGCCCGGGCGGCGGCGAGAGCCAGGCACAGGGCTGAGCTGAGCCGCTCGCCCGACTGCCCGCGCGGGGCGGCCCGGCGCCTCAGCTCGCCGCGACCGCCCCGAGCCGGAACCTCTCGGGGGCCGGCGTGCCCGTCGCGACGCCCGCCAGCAGCGTGCCGAGCAGGGGCCCGAACTTGAAGCCGTGCCCCGCGAACCCGGTCGCGACGGTCGCCGCGCCGACCCGGTCGAGCACGAAGTCCTCGGTCGGGGTCGTGTCGTACAGGCAGCTGATCGGCACGAGGCTGTCGACGTCGACGCCGGGCACCCACCGCTCGACGTACTCGCGCAGCACCGCCGTGCCCTCGGCGGTCGGCGCGAAGTCGCGCTCGTCCGGGTGCACCTCGCGGCCGGTGCCGTGGGTGCCGACCTTGACGCCCTCGCCCGGCGTCAGCAGCCCGTAGACGCTGCTCACCACGGAGCGCAGGGCCGGGTCGGAGGGGTAGTGCACGAAGCTCGGCCACGCCTCGTCGGGCAGGGCGGAGGCGAAGTGCGCCGGCTGCTCCTGCGTCACGCGCACCGGGGGCAGCGGGGTGCCCGCCGCGGCGGCGTGCTCGGCGACGAGGTCGTGGGCCCACGAGCCGACCGCGAGCACGACGCTGGCGACGCGGACCACCGAGGAGGCGCCTCCTGCGCCCTCGAGGCGGAGCACCGCCCCCTCGTCGGTCAGGTCGAGGTCGCGCAGGCGGGTCTCGAAGCGGAGCTCGGCGCCGTGCGCGACCGCGGAGTCGAGCATCGCCTCGATGGCGTCGGCGGAGCGCAGGCGGCCGGCCTCGGCGTGGACGAGCGCGCTCGTGTCGATGCGGAGCCCGGGCCAGCGGGCCTCGGCCTCGGCGGGGGCCAGGCGCTCGTGGGCGACGCCGGCGCGCTCGAACGCGGCCTGGATCGCGTCGAGCACGGCGGGGTCGCCGTGGTCGACGGCGCCGGTGAGGTCGAGCAGGTCGCGGCCGGTCTCGCGCTCCAGCTCGCGCCACTCGGCGAGGGCGGCGCCGGTCATCGCGACGTAGTCGTCGGCCGTGTAGCCGCGGCGGAAGATCCTGGTGGCGCCGTGCGACGAGCCGGCCTCGTGGCCGCGCGCGAACCGCTCGACCACGAGCACGCGGGCGCCCGACCGGGCCAGGGCCCGGGCCGTCGCGGCGCCGACGACGCCGGCCCCGACGACGACGTGGTCCCAGGCGGGCTGCGCGGCGGTGCTCTCGACGGGGCTCGGCTCGGTCATCCTGCGAGGGTAGCGGGGCCCCCGAACCACCGACTGATCGACGAACCACGTCACGAGGTGGTTCGTTGATCAGTCGGTGGTCAGTTCGTCGGCGTCGGCGACGGCGACGGGGCGCCCGTCAGCGGTGGATGGGGTCGGAGCGGTCGCGCAGCCGCACGCCCGTCGCTCCCGAGCGCACCGCGAGCACCTCGGCGAGCACCGAGATCGCCGTCTCCTCCGGGGTGCTCGCCCCGAGGTCGAGCCCGATGGGGGAGTGCAGGCGGGCCAGCGACTCCTCGTCGACGTCGAGGGCGCGCAGCTGGCGGACGCGCCGCTCGTGCGTGCCGCGCGACCCCATCGCGCCGACGTACGCGGCGGGGGAGGCGAGCGCCGCCGCGACCAGCTCGGCGTCGAACCGGTCGTCGTGCGAGAGCACGGCGACGACGGTGCGCTCGTCGACCTCGGTGCTCGCGAGCCAGGTCGGCGGCCAGGCGACGACGACCTCCTCGGCCGAGGGGAAGCGCTCGGGGGTCAGGAAGACCGGCCGCGGGTCGCAGACGGTGACGCGGTAGCCGAGGGCGGAGCCGGCGGCGCAGAGGGCGACCGCGAACTCCACGGCCCCGACCACGAGGAGTCGCGGGGCCGGCACCGAGCGCTCGGTCACCAGGCGGAGCCCCGCGCACGCGTCGAGGTCGGCCGGGTCGACGACGTCGCCGAGGCGCGGGCCGGCCGTGCCGGCCGTGCCGGCCGTGCCGGCCGTGCCGGCCGGCCCGGCCGTGCCTCGCGTGGCGTCGGCGTCGCCCGTGGTGTCCCGGTCGGCGGCGTCGCGCCCGTCGGCCGTGGCGGCCGCGCCGACGACCCGCGTGAGCGACGCCGGGCGGCCGGCCCGCGCCTCCCGCAGCTGGCGGACGACCTCGTCGTCGTCGGCGGAGAGCCGCTGCACGACGACCTCGATGGTGCCGCCGCAGCTGAGGCCGACCTCGAAGCCGGCCTCGTCGCTGAAGCCGAACGACTCGAGCAGGGGCACGCCGTCGGCGAGCACCCGCTCGCACGCCTCGTAGAGGGCCCCCTCGACGCAGCCGCCGGAGATGCTGCCGATCACGGTGCCTTCGGCCGTCACGACCATGGAGGTGCCGACCGTGCGGGGCGCGCTGCCGACGACCGAGACGGCGGTCGCGACCGCGACGCGCTCGCCCGCGTCGAGGCGGGCGAGCAGGCGGTCGGCGATCTCGAACACGGGGGCTCCTCGGGGGAGGGCGCGCGGGGCGCGCGGACGGGTCCGCCGATCGTACCCGGCGCCCGGGCGCGGGCCTGCCGCGGGCCCGCGCCCGGCTGCGGCAGACTCGGGGGGTGACCGACCCCGCCGTGCCGCCCCCCGCCTCCGCCCGTCCCCTCCGCGAGGTCGTGGCCGACTGGGTCGTGGGCTGGACGGCCTCGCGCGGTGTCGTCGCCGTCGAGCGCGACGGCTCGTGGCGCGTGCCGTTCGGGCACCCCGACCGCTGGGCCGAGTTCGTGGTGCCGCTCGACGGCGGCCCCGGAGCGGGTTCGTCCTCCTCGGCTGCCTCGGCCACCTCGTCCTCCTCGGCCGCCTCCCGCGCCGCGCGCACGGAGCAGCTCGCCGCCGTGCTCGCCGAGGCCGCCGAGGTCGGGCGTCTCGGCGACCGCGTCTGGGTGACCGTGGTCGGCCACGACCCCGAGGCCGTCGTGGCGGCCGGTCGGCGCTCCGGCTTCGAGGTGCGGAGCGCCGAGGAGTCGCTGATGGGCATCGCCCTCGACCAGCAGGCCGTGCGCGACGTGCCGGCGCCTTACGAGCTCGACGTGCAGGAGGTCGGGGCGGCCCCCGCCCCCGTCCTGCGGGCGACCGCCTGGGTCGGCGAGGGCCACCCCGGCGAGGGGGACGACGCCGCGACCGGCCGGGCGGCCCTGACCCCCGCGGGCACCGCCGTGCTCGACCGCGTCGAGACCGACGACGAGCACCGCCGCCGCGGCCTCGGCGGGGCGGTCGTGCACGCCCTCGTCGCCGAGTCCCGGCGACGCGGTGCGACCCGGGGGCTGCTCGTGGCCTCGGTCGACGGCGCCCTGCTCTACCGGTCGCTCGGCTGGGAGCCCACGGCGTCGGTCGTGATCCTCGTCACCCCCGCCGTGCGCTGAGATCGGGCGGAGGGGGTGACCCCGCCGCCGACCGGGGGCAGGATGTGGTCATGACCCGCGCCTCCGTCGTCTCCGTCAGCCGCGACTCCGCCCACCGCTTCAGCAAGCCGGTGGTCGACGAGATCACGCTCGTGGCGGGGCTCGGCGTGGAGGGCGACGCGCACTCCGGCACGAGGGTGCAGCACCGGTCGCGCGTGCGGCGCGACCCGAGCCAGCCGAACCTGCGGCAGGTGCACCTGATGCACGAGGAGGTCCTCGCGGAGGCGCGTTCGGCCGGCCTCGACGTCTCGCCCGGCGAGATGGGCGAGAACGTCACCACCCGGGGCGTCGACCTGCTCGGCCTGCCGACCGGCACCCGTCTGCGGCTCGGGGCGGAGGCCGTCGTCGAGGTGACCGGGCTGCGCAACCCCTGCACGCAGATCGAGGGCTTCGAGCCGGGGCTCCTGAAGCAGATGGTCGGCCGGGGCCCCGACGGCCAGGTCGAGCGCCGCGCCGGCGTCATGTCGGTCGTGCTCGTCGGCGGCACCGTGCGTGCTGGCGACGAGGTCGTCGTCGAGCTGCCCGCCGGCGAGCCGCTGCCGCTGCAGCCCGTCTGACCCGCGCCGCCGCCGCTCCAGCCCGTCTGACCCGCGCCGCCGCCGCTGCTCGCGTGCCGGTGGTTGCAAATGCCGACCGCCGAGCCTGCAATACGTGATCTTTCCCGCACCAGGTGTGCCCTCGGGTGCAGATGGTCGGGAATTGCGGCACCGGAGGAGGCGAACGAGCCTCGGCCACGCGGCCGCGGCAGGCGCTCGTCGCTGGTCGGCAGGATGTCGGTGGCGCGCCTCCCCGGGGCGTCGGTAGCGTCGCGACATGGCGATCGTCCCCGACACGAAGAACTGGACCTGGGTGCTCGACGAGACCTGCAGCGACTGCGGGTACGACGGGCCGGCGACGGAGTTCCGCGAGGTGCCGCGCCTCGTCCGCGACAACGCGGCGGCGTGGCCCGGGGTGCTCGCGGCCCCCGACGCGGCCGTCCGCCCCGACGACCGCACCTGGTCGGCCCTCGAGTACGGCGCCCACGTGCGCGACGTCTTCCGGGTGTTCGACGAGCGGCTCGCGCTGATGCTCCGCGAGGAGGCGCCCGCCTTCGCGAACTGGGACCAGGACGCCACCGCCGTGGCCGACCGCTACTCCGAGCAGCAGCCGGCCGCGGTCGCCGCCGAGCTGGTCGCCGCGGCCGAGGTCGTCGCCGCCCGCTTCGAGGCCGTGGCCGACGAGCAGCTCGGTCGCACCGGCCTCCGGTCGGACGGCTCGGCCTTCACGGTGGAGTCGCTCGCGCGCTACTTCGTGCACGACCCGGTGCACCACCTCCACGACGTGCGTCGCTGAGGTGCGGCGGGTCGGCGTCGTCCTGGGCGGGCGGGCGCTGACCCGCCGGCAGTGACGGCGACCCGCCGGCTCGTTCCCGGCTGCCGCCCGGGGTCGCGATGACCCGCCGACCCGCCGACCCGCAGCAGCGGTGCGCCGCCGCCGCGGCTCAGCCCTGCCCGGCCCCCGCGGCGCCGGCCAGCGCCAGCGCGAGCGCCGCGACGCCCGCCGCGAACGTCAGCAGCGCGACCGCCGCCGGCAACAGCCCGCCGCCGATCGGGGCGCGGTCGTCCGCCCCGGAGGTGAGGAGGCGGTGCACCCGCCGGTACCGCCGGTGCGCTCCCACGAGCACCGCGACCGACGCCGCGACCCCGAGCCCGGCGACCGCGTACGTCGCGGCGCCGTCGCCGAGCAGCAGGGGCAGCACGCGGAGCCCGACGAGCGACCCCACCGTGAGGGCGAGCGCCGTCCGCCGCCACGCGAGCGCGGTGCGCTCGGGCTGCAGCCCGGAGTCGAACGGGCGGGCGGAGCGGTCGACGCGACCCGCGCCTCCCTCGCTCACGCCGCCGCCGACCTGCGCGGTGCCGCGCGCGTGCAAGTTGCAGTGGACCGGCGCCCCGCAGCCGACCGGCGCGGCGCCGCGCGCGTGAGCCCCGCCGCCCCCCGGCACGTCCCGGCCGGCCCCCGGGTCACGCGAGCACCACCGCGAGCAGCACGAGCACCCCGGCCACCACGACGGCGACGCCGATCGGCAGCGCCAGCCGAGCCGAGGGCAGCGGGCGGCCGAGCCGCAGCGCCCGCTCCGCCTGGGCCCAGCCGAACCAGGCCTGCACGGGGGTGGCGACGCCCGCGACGATGAGCACGAGCGAGGCGGCCAGCCGGAGGTGCGGTTCGAGGCCCAGCCCGAGCGCCTCCAGGGCGACGCCGCCGGCGAGCAGGGCGAGGGCGGTGCGGATCCACGCGAGGAAGGTGCGTTCGTTCGCCAGCGTGAAGCGGGCGTCGGGCTCGCTGCCCACGCCGTAGACGGACGAGGGGAAGCGGCGCGCGGTCACCCCCTCACGCTACTGCGGGCAGCCCCGCGGGGCGACGAACCACTTCCTCGCTCCAGAACCACGCCGCGGCGTGGTTCGCGTGCGAGGACGTGGTGCCCGACGCGGCGACCGGCTCGCGGCGGCCAGCTCGCTTCGGCCGGCTCGCCGGGCCGCGCGCGGGTCAGCCGCGGTGGCGACGGATGCGGATCGGTCCCTTCGCGGTCGACGGGTCGACGACCGACCCGCCCTGGGTGATGTCGACCTCGCCCGCGGCGACCAGGCGGCGGGCGGCGCGGCGCACCGGCTCCATCAGGTCACGCCAGGCGGCCTCGTCGTCGGGAGCGATCGACCGGGCGACGTCGGAGGGGCAGATGGTGGAGGCGGCGGCCCGGCTGGCGAGGAGCGACCGGATGCGCTCCTCCAGCTCCCGGTCGAGCGCCGACACCTTGCGCTTTCGGCACGCGTCGCTGCAGTACGCGACCTCGTCCCAGTTCGCGGCCCACTTCTTGCGCCACTCGATGCGGCGGCCGCACGAGCGGCAGGTCTTCTCGTCGTGCTCGGGCATGGCCCCATGCTGCTCCCCGCCTCCGTGAGCCGCCCGAGCGCCGAGCGCCGAGCGCCCGCCCGCCTACCGCTCCTCGGCTCTTCCGCTCCTCCGCTCTTCCTGTCCTCTCAAATTTGAGAGTGATCAGCCCGCCGACGACGAGAACAGGCGGGAGGCGCGGGGCCGATCCCCGGATCACTCGCGTCTTCCTCCGCCCGCCCCGCCCCGGGGAACGCACCCGCCGCACCCGTGCCTGCCGCACGCACGCACGCCGCCGCGCCCGAGCCCCGAGCGCCGAGCGCCGAGCGCCGAGCGCCAAGCGCCCGCCCGCCCGCCCGCCCCACGCCCTGGCGCCTCGCGGCCGCGTCGCGTACCCTCGACGGTGGTCGTGCGTCACGCGCGGCCCCGGGCGTGCACGACAGCGCGCAGTCGGGATCACCATCCTCCCCGTGCACCACGGGTCGAGAGAACGGCGCCCGCCGACTGACCGAGACCCTCCATGACCCTCGCACCTCCGCGTCCCCCGCGCCTCCCGGCCGGTGACGGACGCTCCACCCGCTTCCCCCTCGCCGGCCTGCTCGCGCTCGCCGTCGCGACCTTCCTCTCCATCTCCGGGGAGATGCTGCCGACCGGGCTGCTGCCCGAGATGAGCAGCGAGCTCGGCGTGACCGAGTCGGCCATCGGCCTGCTCGTCAGCGTCTTCGCGTTCACGGTCGTGCTCACCAGCACGACCCTCACGCACCTCACGCGCCGCCTGCCGCGGCACCTGCTCGTCGTCGGCCTGATCGCCGTGCTCGCCGTGAGCGCCGCGCTCACCGCGGTCGCGCCGAGCTACGAGCTGGTCGTGGCGTCGCGCATCCTCGGCGGCCTCGCCCACGGCATGTTCTGGGCGATCGGCGGCGCCTACGCGGCGCACCTCGTGCCCCGTGAGCAGGTGGGCCGCGCGCTCGCCGTCGCCATGAGCGGCGGCACCCTCGCCTTCGTGCTGGGCGTGCCGCTCGGCACCGCGCTCGGCCAGGCCCTCGGCTGGCGCGCGGCGTTCGGCGTGCTCGCGGGAGCCATGGCGCTCGGCGCGCTGCTCGTCTGGCGGCTGCTGCCGCCGGTGCCCGCCCCCGACCCGAGCACCGTCACCGGGGCGGTGCCGACCATCGACGCGGCCGACTCGACGGCCGCAGCCTCCGCCTCCGCCTCCGCCTCCGCGACCACGCCGTCGGCGACGACCACGGCACGCCGCCGGATGCCCGCGCCGTCGGTGCTCGGCATCGTCTTCAGCTGCGTCGTGACCGCCGTCTTCATGGTCGGCCACTACTCGTTCTTCACCTACATCGCGCCGTACCTGGTGCGCTCGACCGGCATCGAGGAGTCGCAGCTCAGCCTCGCGCTGTTCGCGTTCGGCATCGCGGGCGGCGTCGGCCTGCTGCTCGTCGGCTGGTTCCTCGGCAAGCGCCCGCGCATCACCATCCCGGTCGGCATGGCCGTGGTCGTCGTCGCCGTGCTCGCGATGGTGGCGCTGGAGGGGCAGCCCGGCCCGTCGCTCGTCGCGTTCGTCGTCTGGGGCGTGACGTTCGGCGCGCTGCCGCCGCTGTTCCAGACGAAGATGCTGCAGGTCGCCCCGTCACGCCTCCGCGACATCGCGAGCGCGTTCTACACGACCGGCTTCAACGCCGGCATCGGCGGCGGTGCCCTGATGGGCGCCCTCGTGCTCGACGGAGCCGGTCTCGACGTGCTCCCGCTGCTCTACGTCGTCGTCGCCGCGGTGATGCTCGTCGTCGTGCTCGTCACCGACGCCGTCCTGATGCGGCGCTCGCCGCGCTGACGCACTCCGGGTCCACCCCGGACGACGGAGGCGCGGTGCCGGTACACGACGGAGTAGCGGTGCCGGACACGACGGACGCGCGGCCGGACACGACGGAGGCGCGGTGCCGGGACCGAGGGCGGGTCGCGCTCGACGCGACCCCGCTCCGGTGCCGGCACCGCGCCTCCCTCAGGTGACGGGTCGCCCGTGGCGTCGGTCAGCGACGGCGCGTGCTGCCGCCCTTGCCGGTCGAGCCGCCCTTGCCGGTGCGCTTCTGGACCTGGCGGATGATGATCGGGATGAGCAGGGGGGCGAGGCGGCGGAGCAACGAGGCCATGAGGGTCTCCTTCGTGGTGGTCGTGGGCGGTCGACGGTACCCGCCGTCGCCGGGAGCCGTCCGGCCGGGCGCGCTCCGCGGCCAGGGCCGGGCGGTCGCCCCGCCGCGTAGGGTGGCCCGGTCCGGCGACGACGAGCGTCGCCGGCGACAGCAGGGGGACCCATGACCACGACGACTTCGAGGGCAGCGCTGACCGCCCTCACCACCGGGGCCCTCGCGCTCGGCCTGCTGCTCACCGGCTGCACGGCCGGCGGCGACGACTCGGGCGACGCGAGCGGCGGCAGCAGCGCGGGCAGCGACGGCAGCGGCAGCGGCAGCGGCTCCGGCGGCTCGGCCCTGGAGGCCGAGGCTCCCGAGAGCGGCACGCTCACCTCCTTCGCCTCGTGCGACGAGGTCGGCACCGCGCTCGGCGGCTCGATCGACGGCCTCGAGCTGCAGGAGGGCGGCAGCACCAGCGCCTCCAGCGTGCAGTGCATCTGGTCGACGCCGGGCGTCGAGCCCCAGGAGGGCTCGGCGATCATCGCCCTCGCGAGCGCGCAGGAGCTCGACGCCGCGGCCATCGACGAGCAGGTCTCGCAGATCACCGCGTCCGAGGGCACCGAGTCCGTCGACGACGGCCTCGCCTCGGCGGTGGGCGGACGGGCGTTCGTGTCGACGATCGACCAGGCCGACGTGCCCACCACGCAGGCGAGCGTCATCACGCCGCACGGCCTCGTCATCGTCGGCTCGACCGCCGCCGGCGAGGGCGACGAGCCGCTCTCGACCGACGACACCCTCGCGCTGACGTACGCCCTGCTCGACTAGCCGGGCAGCCGACGGGACCACGACCCCGCCCGGGCACCGCGCCGCGGCCCGGTCCCCTGGCGAGGTCGTGGTCCCCCTCTGGTGACCGGTGACGAGTGCTCAGCCCCGCGCGAGCGTCGCCGTCAGGTAGTCGGCCAGCACACGCTGCCCCGCGTCGTTCGGGTGCAGCCCGTCGGCCGACAGCAGCGAGCCGAGGTCGGCGACCCCCGACCCGGCCAGGGCGTCGTCGATCGTCACGTGCGCGGAGCCCGTCTGGCGGGCGACCTCCTCGACGGCGCTCCGGTAGTCGGCGGCGGATCCGTTCCACGCCGAGGCGACGCTGAGCGCCGGCGTGAACTCGTCCACGACCAGCACCGACGGGGCGGAGTCGAGGCCCTGCAGCCCCTCGATCAGCGTGGTGTAGCCGGCCGCGAGGTCGTCGGGGCTCGTCGTCACGGCGTCGTTGGCGCCCAGCGTGATCGTCACGAGGTCGGGCTGCGCCGCCCCGGCCGCGGCGAGGAACCCGTCGAGGTCGTCGGTGAACGTCGACACCGTCGCGCCCGAGCGTGCCGAGTCGTACAGGGTGAGGCCGCGCCCGCGGTCTCCGTCGAACTGGGCCAGGCCCTGCAGCACCACGCTCGCCGGGGCGTCGTCGGCGACCGAGATCGTGACGACGTGCGGCCCGGCGGCGAGCCCCGTGACCTCGGTCACGCCGACCGTGCCGGAGGCGTCCGAGGCGTCCGAGCCGCTCGAGCCGTCCGAGCCGCTCGAGCCGCCTGAGGCTCCCGAGGCCGTGTCGACCACCACCTCCGCCTGCGCGTCGACGCGGTACGAGAACGCCCCCTCGCCCGGCGTCCACCAGAGGTCGAGGTCGGTGCCGACGGTGTCGTACCGGAGGCTGGAGCCCGGGTCGAGCTCGACGGCGCGGTGCCCCAGGTCGGCGACGTCGGCGACCGCCGTGGTGCGGCCGTCACGGGCGGTGGCCCACTGCGCCCAGGGAGAGTCGGGGCCGTACGTCGCGAAGGCGGCCGGGCGGTAGCCGACCCCGCCCGCGACTCCCTCGACCGGGTGCGCCGCCCGCAGCCCGTCCCGCGTGAGGTCGACCCAGCGGGTGCCGAGCGACGAGGCGCCCTGCCCCTCGGTGATCGAGTCGCCCACGGCGAGCCAGCGGGCCGGCTCGACGTCGACGTCGGCCAGGGCGGCGTCCCAGGTCGCCCAGGCGTCGGCCGAGGAGGAGCCGGAGGCGCCCGACGGGCCCGTCGCGCTCGGCGCGGGGGAGCTCGCCGAGCCCGACGTCTCCGCGGCGGGCGCCGTCTCGCCCGTGGTGCACGCCGTCAGCCCGAGGCCGAGCAGCCCCAGGCCCGCGACGACGCCGAGGCGCGAGAGGAGTCGCGGTGCGGCCCTCACGACTCGGTCACCCTGCCGCCCTCGACCAGCCAGTGCCGGTCGAGGCGGACCGTCTCGAGCATCCGGCGGTCGTGGGTCACGAGGAGGAGCGTGCCCTCGTACGTCTCGAGCGCCTGCTCGAGCTGCTCGATGGCCGCGAGGTCGAGGTGGTTGGTGGGCTCGTCGAGCACGAGCACGTTGACGCCGCGGGCCTGCAGCAGGGCGAGGCCCGCGCGGGTGCGCTCGCCGGGCGAGAGCTCGTCGACCGGGCGAGAGACGTGGTCGGCCTTGAGCCCGAACTTCGCGAGCAGCGTGCGGACCTCGGCCTGGGGCCAGTCGGGCACGAGCGCCTCGAAGGCCTCGGCGAGCGGCACGGTGCCGGCGAGCTGCGCGCGGGCCTGGTCGATCTCGCCGACGGCGACGCTGGTGCCGGTGCTCGCGCCGCCCTCGGTCGGCGCCTGCCGCCCGAGGAGGCCGCGCAGCAGCGTCGACTTGCCGGCGCCGTTCGGCCCGGTGATGCCGATGCGGTCGCCGCCCGCCACCTGCAGCGACACCGGCCCGAGCACGAACTCGCCCGTCTCGGGGTCGCCCTGGCGGAACACCGCGCCGCTGAGCGTCGACACGACCGCGCTCGACCGCGGTGCGGAGCCGATGGTGAACTCGAGCTGCCACTCCTTGCGGGGCTCGTCGACCTCGTCGAGCCGAGCGATGCGGCTCTCCATCTGGCGCACCTTCTGCGCCTGCTTCTCGCTCGACTCGGCGGACGCCTTGCGACGGATCTTGTCGTTGTCGGGCGCCTTCTTCATCGCGTTGCGGACGCCCTGGCTCGACCACTCGCGCTGGGTGCGTGCCCGGCCGACCAGGTCGGCCTTCTTGTCGGCGAACTCGTCGTAGGCCTCGCGGGCGTGACGCCGCGCGGTCTCGCGCTCTTCCAGGTACGAGTCGTAGCCGCCGCCGAAGACCCGGTTCGACGACTGGGCGAGGTCGAGCTCGAGCACCTTCGTGACGCACCGGCCGAGGAACTCGCGGTCGTGGCTGACCAGCACGATGCCGCCGCGCTGCCCCTCGACGAAGCGCTCGAGCCGCTCGAGGCCGTCGAGGTCGAGGTCGTTGGTGGGCTCGTCGAGCAGGGCGACGTCGAAGCGGCTGAGCAGCAGGGCCGCGAGGCCGACGCGGGCCGCCTGGCCGCCGCTCAGCGCGGTCATCAGCGATGCGGGGCCGACCGCGCCGTCGCCGTCGCTGTCGAGCCCGAGGTCGGCGAGCACCTGGGGGAGGCGGTCGTCGAGGTCGGCCGCCCCGCTCGCGAGCCAGCGGTCGAGCGCCGTCGAGTAGACGTCGGCCGGGTCGAGCCCGTCGGTGCGCGGGGCGGCGTCGACCTCGCCGAGGGCCGCGGCGGCGGCGTCCATCTCGGCGGTGGCCTGCGTGCTGCCGGTGCGGCGCCCGATGTACCCGGCGACCGTCTCGCCCGGCACGCGCTCGTGCTCCTGCGGCAGCCAGCCGACGAAGGCGTCGCCCGGGCTGAGGGTGACGCTGCCGGCCTGCGGCTCGTCGACGCCCGCGAGGAGGCGCAGCAGCGTCGACTTGCCGGCCCCGTTCACGCCCACCACGCCGACGACGTCGCCGGGCGCGACCGTGAGGTCGAGGTCGTCGAACAGCGTGCGGTGCCCGTGGCCGCCGGCGAGGCCCTTGGCCACGAGTGATGCGCTCATCCCCCCATCATCCCAGGCCGGAGGGCGAGCCCCGAGGTCGGCGCCGGGTCGGGCGTGCTCCCGGGGACGGGCACGCCCTGGGGAGGGACGAGCCGCGGCCGAGGCGTCGTCGGCGCTCGGGCACGCCCCAGCCTCGACTGGCACGCTGAGCGCATGGCCACCCTCACTCGTCCCCGCCGCGGCAAGATGATCGCGGGCGTCTGCGCCGCCCTCGCGAACCGCTTCGGCCTCAGCCCGTTCCTCGTGCGCGTGATCTTCGTCGCGTCGCTGCTGCTCCCCGGCCCCCAGGTGCTGCTCTACGTCGTCCTCTGGGTTCTCTTCCCCAAGGAGAGCTGAGCCCTCCCGGGGCGACGTCCGGCGGACCGACAGGTCCGTGGCCGGGCTGCTAGCGTCGACGACGCGGCCCCACCCGGGCGCCACACGCCACCTGAGGGGGAGACGACCATGACGTCGACGACGAGCACACGGGCCATCGGAGCGACCGGGGCGGTGCTGCTGAGCGTGCTGCTCGCGGGCTGCTCGGCGGGCTCGTCCGACGAGGCGGCCGGCGGTGACAGCCCCGAGGCGAGCACCTCGACTCCCGCGACGACGCCGGGCGAGGCCTCCTGCGACCTCGAGGGCGCGGTGACCGGCACCGTCCAGCTGACCGAGACCAGCGACTCCTACGAGGTCGTCTTCACGGGCCTGCCCGTCGACGGCGACACCGAGGAGGCGACCTTCCAGCTCATCCTCGGCAGCGACGACGGCGAGGCGCTACTGTCGTCCGAGTTCGTGGGCGGCGCCTTCCGCTCCGCCACCGCGGCCGTGGGCGACGACGAGGGCGTGGACGTGCCCGACGCCGCCACGGCCTCCGGCGACGTCGTGACGGCGGTCTACCCCAAGAGCGTGGGCACGCTGGCCGACTTCGAGGCGTCCGACTGGACCCCGGAGATCACCTTCTCGGTCGCCGGCGCCTCGGACTCCGTGCGCTGCGGCGACGGCACCGTCCTGCCCTACGAGCCTCTGGGCTGAGTCGTCAGCCTCCTCGCCGAGGCCCGCTGGCGGCCCTCGGCGAGGAACCCGGCCGCCAGCGTGAGGTGAGCCCAGATGAACCCCGCCAGCACGACGGGGTAGACGATGTCGATGACGAAGCGCTCTGCTCGCGGCAGTTCCTTCGTGTCCTGGCCCCTGCCCCGCAGCCAGCTGCGAGGAACAGGCTCGTCACGAGGATCGCCCTGCTGCCCCACAGGTAGGCGACGCGCCCTTCCTCGAGGTCCTCCTCCGTCGACACCGCGGTCACCGCCGCGGCCTCAGGCCCCTGCCGCGTCGAAGAACAACGCCGCGAACCACAGCTGCCCGCCGAGGGCGAGCAGCATGAAGATCGGGTACCCGACCACGATGAACTGGCGTTCTGCCTCGGGGACCTTGCCGGCATCCGGGCCGCGTGACTTGAACAGCCCGATGACGAAGATCAGCGGCACGAGCAGCAGCGCCAGCACGGGCAGGCCCACGTCGCGACCGTTCCCGCGGTAGGCGATCGTGGTGTCGAGGGGCACCCTCAGCACGACCACCGCGGCGACGACGAGCGAGGCGACGAGGCCCGCGGCCAGGGCACGGAGCACCCACCGGTTCACGACCGTGCCCTTCGCGATCTCGTCGTCCGTCAGGTCCCGCCGGGGCTTGCCCTTGGCTGTCTCGTTGCTCATCGTGGCAAGATACCAATGCCGACGCCGACCTCGTGGATCGAGTCCGCACCCCAGCTGGCGACCTGCCCGGCACCGGCGTTGCCGAAGTGGATGCCCCAGCCGGGGTCGGTGCCCGGGGTGCCCTCCGCCTCCGGCATCTGCCCCAGGACGAAGCCGCTCCCCGCGTTCCAGAGGAGGTCGGCCGGCTGGTAGCCCTCGTTGCTGATGATGGCTTCGGCCCCTCCGCCGAGCAGGCTGCTGGTGGCGCCGACGGCACCGTTCGCCAGGAACCCGGCCGCTCCGGTGAGCTCGCCGGTGAAGCGGCCGCCGTACGCTCCCGTGCCGCCGCTGACGAAGCCGTTGCCGGCGGCCCCGAGAGCCTCGTCCCAGTGCCACTCGTCCGTGGTCGCCGCGTAGGTGCCGAAGTTGCCTGCGGCACCGACGACTCCGTTCGCGACCACCTTCTTGCCGGTCTCCGACATGATCGCCTGTCCGGCTGTGGCGAGGGCACGCTGCCCCGCGCCGCCGACGGCGGTGCCGACGCGGTTCATGCCGTTCGACACGGCCAGGGCCGACCGGGCTGCCTGGCTGCCGGTCGCCCAGGCGCCGGCCGCGGCGCCCGCGCCTCCCATGACCCCGCCGATCAGGGTGTCCACGCCGGCCTTGGCCCAGTCGACCTCGCCGGTCGTGGCCTTCTGCGACGCCACCGAGATGCCGCCCGAGAGGAGGGCTCCCGAGGCCGCCATGAGGGCGATGCCGGCGGGCCCGCCGACGCCGGTGCACATGAGCGCGACGCCGCCGACGATCGCGGCGCCCGCAGCGACGTACTCCCAGTTCTCGTCCCACCACGTGCCCGCGGCGGCGAAGGCGCCCTGGTTCGCGGTCGCGAACGCCTTCATGTCGGCGTCGGTCGCGGGCCGGAGCCCGAGCGGGTCGACGGCGTGCATCGGGTCGTTGCCGGCGTACGAGTACGGGTTGCCCGACCACGCCGCGCCCGTGACGGGTGCGAGCGGGTCGACGGAGAGGAACCCGCGGGCAGACGGGTCGTAGACCCGCGCGCCGAGCCACTCGAGGCCGCCGATCTGCAGCCCGCCCGTGGCGGTCAGCGACGCGCCTCCGGGCAGCTCCAGGCCCGCCAGCCCCGAGGAGGCGTCGGCCGAGCCCCAGGGGTCGCCCGCGTCGGTCGCCCGCACGCCGCGCCAGGCCGGGCCGAGCCAGTAGTCGCCGACCTGAGTCGCGCCTCCCGGCAGGGTGAACACCGACGCGCCTCCGACGGAGACGAGGGCGGGGACGGCGCTGGCGGTGTCCCACCAGGTCTCGACGCCGTCGATCGCGGCGAGCTCGCCCAGCGCATCGACCCAGAGGTCGGTGCGGCGCACGACCGCGCCGTCGGGGTCGCGGTCGACGACCGAGGCCAGCGACCTGAGGTCGGACCAGGCGTACTCGACGTACGAGCCGTCGTCGGCGATCTCCCGCACGCGGCGGCCGAGGCCGTCGTGCACGTAGTCGAGACGGCGCCCGTCGGGCAGCTCGCGCGAGACGAGCTGGCCCGCCGCGTCGTAGGTCGAGCGCGACACGGCACCGTCGGCCGACTCGCTCACGACTCGTCCGGCCGCGTCGTACTCCCAGGTGGTGAGGGCACCTCCGGAGGCGCGGACCGAGCGCAGCTGGCAGGCCGCGTCGTACTCGTACTCGACAGCGCCGTCGGCGCCCTCGACGCGCCGGATGCGACCGTCGTCGTCGCGCTCGACGAGCGTGCTCCGCACGCCGTCGAGGCGGGTCGTGACGTGCTCGACGAGCTCGCCGTCGTCGTAGCGCCAGGTCTGCGCCACGTCGCCCGCGACCGACCCGACGAGGCGTCCCGAGGCGTCGTGCGACAGGGTCGACTCGACCCCGGCGTGAGACACGGAGACGACCCGGCCGGCGGCGTCGCGGCGGTACTCGGTGCGGGTGCCGTCGGGGTCGACGCGGGCGGCGAGGCGGCCGTCGGCGTCGTGCTCCCACGTGATCGCCTCGGAGCCGCGCGCGCGGCGGACGAGCGCCCCGCGCCGGTCGAAGACCAGCTCGTGCTCGACGTCGACGCCTTCGCCCCGCGAGCGGTCGACCACGCGCAGGGTGAGCGTGGCGGGGTCGAGGTGGAGGGCCGCGGTCTCGCGGCCGTCGACCGTGATCGCGGCGGGGCGGCCGGCGGCGTCGTGGCTCCACCGCGTCTCGCGGCCGTCGGGGTCGCGACGCAGCACGCGTCGGCCCGCGGCGTCCCAGCCGGTGGTCGTCGTGCGGCCGAGCGGGTCGGTCGAGCTCACGAGGCGGCCTGCGGCGTCGAACGCGCGGCGGGTGACGCCGCCCAGCGGGTCGGTGACGGAGACCACGCGGCCCCGCTCGTCGTGCTCGTAGCGGGTCACGCCGCCGAGGCCGTCGACGGCCTCGACGAGCTGCCCGACGGCGTCGTAGCGGAAGCGGCGCCGGCCGTGGCGGGTGTCCTGGCTGGCGGTCAGCCGTCCGGCGGCGTCGTAGCCGAGGCGGGCGGTGCCCGCGCCGGGCACGTGCCGCGAGACGACGCGCCCGACGGCGTCGTAGGCGATGCGCTCGACCTCGCCCGTGGGCAGGGTGCGGGCCACGACCCGGGAGTCGGCGTCGTGGGTCAGCGTCGTGCGGGCGCCGAGCGGGTCGGTGCTGGCGGCCGGTCGTCCGCATGCGTCGTACTCGTACGAGGTGCGGGCGCCGCCGGGGGAGACGACCGCGACGACGCGGCCGGCCGCGTCGCGCTCGAGGCGCGTGAGGCCGCCCTCGCCGTCGACGAGCTCGACCGGGCGGCCGCAGCGGTCGTAGGTCGTCAGCTCGGCGGAGCCGTCGGCGGAGGTCTGCGAGACCGGGCGCCCGAACTCGTCGAAGCGCAGGGTCGTGGTGCTGAACGCGTCGCGCAGGGTAGCCGTGCCGTCGGCGGTCTCGCGCCGCGCCTCCTGCCTGACCCCCGTCGGGTCGACGACGGCGGTGAGCGCGCCCACGAGGTCGTGCTCGTGGGTCCACTCGCCCCCCGTGGGGTCGGTGACCGTGCGCAGCCGAGACAAGGCGTCGTAGGTGAACGACTGCACGCTGCCGTCGGCGAGGACGACGCGGGCCAGCTCGGCCTGGTCGTCGAACGTGCGCGTGACGACGCGGCCGAGGGCGTCGGTGGTGCTCTCGAGCTCGCCGTTCGCGGCGTAGCTCAGCTCGGTGCGGGCGCCCAGCGGGTCCACGACGGCGGTGCGGCGACCGCCGGGGCCGTTCTCGAAACGCCAGGTGGCGCCGTCGGGGTCGCGGCGCGAGACGAGCATGCCCGCGGCGTCGTAGCGGAAGGTCGTGCGGGCGCCGCTCGGGCTCACCGCGGCGACGGGCCGCCCGGCCTGGTCGCGCTCGAGGCGCGCGACGTCGCCGAGGGCGTTCTCGGTCTCGACGAGGTCGCCGTGCTCGTCGTAGCGGCAGCGCACCACGACGCCGGTCGGGTCGGTGGCCTGCTGCAGCAGGCCGTCGCGCCAGACCAGCTCGGTGCGCCCGCCCTCGGGGTCGACGATCGTCGAGGGGTCCCGATCGGCGTCGTCGGCGTACTCGTACTGCACGACGGCGCCCGACTCGGTGACGACGGTGGTGACGCGGTCGTGGTCGTCCCAGCCCCAGGTGAGGTCGGCGCCGGCGGGCGTGACGGTGCGCACGCGGCGGCCGCGCTCGTCGTACCCGTGCACGGTCACGCTGCCGTCGCGCTCGATCACCGAGACGAGGTTCCCGTGGGCGTCGTAGCTCATCGACTGGCGCTGGTCGGAGCTGTCGAGCAGGCCCACGAGACGGCCGCGGGCGTCGGAGATCCAGGTGTCGGAGCGCGAGCCGTCGTGGTCGGAGACGACCGTGACGCGGCCGCGCAGGTAGGCGAAGCGCACGGCGCGGCCGTGGGGCGTGAGCTGCTCGACGACGCGTCGGCGGTCGTCGTACGAGTTGACCACCTCGACCACGCCGGAGGCGCTGGTCACCGTCGTGATCAGCCCCGCGTCGTCCCAGCCGTAGCGGCGGGTGCCGGCCTCGGTGGTCGCGGCCACCAGCCGTCCGGCCTCGTCGTACGAGTGCTCGACCCGGCGCCCGTCCGACGAGCGCAGCACGGCGACGCGGCCGTCGACGTACTCGACCTCGACCCAGCGGCCGCGGGCGTGCGTGAGGCGGGCCGGGAGGTCGTCGGAGCCGCGAGCGACCTGCACGGCCGTGCCCGCGCCTCCGGCGGACCCCAGCCAGGTGCCCGAGGGGGTGAAGTCCCAGCGGGCGCCGGCGTTGTCGCGGACGACCAGCATGCTGCCCTCGGAGGCGAGCCACCAGTTCTCGCCGACGGCGCGGTCCCAGCCGTCGCCGAGGCGCGGGAAGACGACCTGACGGCCGTCGCCCATCGTGAAGGTCGCGCCCTCGTCGTCGAGCTCCAGGCGCGTCTCGAGGACGGACGACCAGCCCGGCCCGAAGAGGCCGACGGTGCCGTCGAGGCTGTTGTAGGTGCGCGAGACGCTCAGGGTCGTGCTGGCGCCCGCGAACGGCAGGTCGACCTCGGTCTCGAGGAAGTTGCCGGTGGTGGTGTTGACGGGGTCGACCGAGAAGCCGTTCGTCGGAGCTCCGCCGTAGGCCTGCGGTGGCTCGATGACGAGGTCGTCGCGGCCGAGGTCGATGCCGGCGGCCTGCAGCGAGGCGGCGATCGCGGCGTTCGAGAGGGTCGACACCGACCCTTCGCCGCCGGCCTGCGCGAACTTGTCGGCGACGGTGGTGGCCCAGGCGGCGTCGTTCGCGTTGTCGTCGAGCCAGGCGGAGAGGGCGCGCACGAGCCCGTCGGCGGAGAACTCGCCCCAGTCGCACTGCGTCGAGAAGGTGTCGAGGGCGGACGACAGGGTGCCGGGGCGCGACGAGAGCTCGCCGTCGAGCGTCGTCGTCGAGGAGGAGAACGACCGCAGGTTCGCCGGCAGGGCCGACGACGTCGGGCCGGACGCGCCCCCGCCCGTGGGCACCTCGCGGGGCGGCGGCGTGTAGCTCGCCCGGAGGACGAGCTGGTCCTCCTTCTTCGTGGTCGGGGCCTTCTCGCCGCCGGTGAAGGCGTCGACGACGTGGTCGACCACGTTGCGCTCGGCCTGGCGCTGCGTGTAGTCGCGCGCCTCCTTGCGGCGGGCGTTCTCTCGCTTCGCCGACTCCATGATCTGGTCGACGAAGTCGGCAGCTTCGCGGAGCTTGTCGACCAGGCCCTCGGCGCCCCTCGCCGCCGTGGTCGCGTTCTCGGCGAAGAGGTCGGCGAAGAGCCCGCGGAACTCCTGCTTGCCGGTCTCGACGGCGGAGGCGCGCGAGGCGGTCTGCCCCTCGACGTCGGACGCCGCGTTCGTGAACGCCGACTTCAGGTTGTCGGCCGCCCAGAAGCTGAACTTCAGCGGTTCGTTGCCGTACGGATCGGTCATGTGCTCTTCTCCCCCGAGTGCAGATGGANACCTCGGGTGGTGCTACGCGCCGCCGCCGGCGGTGAAGATGTCCTGCGAGATCTTGTCGAGCTGGGTGCGGAGCTGCTCGAGCTCGGTCTTGGCCTTGTCGAGGGCGGCCTTGGTCTCGGGCCAGGTCGAGCCGCGGAAGGTGGCGGCGAGGGGGCCGTCCCAGACGTTGGCGTCGGAGAGGATGCGGCCCTGGGCGTCGAGCTGGGTGATCTGGTCGGTGAAGCCGCCGTTGACGATCGACTGCAGCTGCTGGATGGCCGTCTTGGCCTGCTCGGTGGAGAGAACGCGAGACATGGTGATGTACCCCTTCATCGTGGTGTGGCCCTGCGCGAGACGCGCCCCCGGGGCCGGAACGAGACGAGACTACCTCGTCTCGTCGAGGATGCACCCTCGTGCACCGATCCGTCGGTCCCCCTTCGGGGGGCGTGCGACCGATCTGTCGGTGCACCGCCTCCGGCTACTCTGGGCGGAGGAACGTCATCACGAGGGGACTGGTCGTCATGACCTGGGGATCGAACGACGGGGGCGTCGCCGTGCGCTCCGACGCGCAGACGAGCACGACGCGGGGCACCGGCTCCGCCCGACGAGGGAGGGCGCTCCGCCGCGCCCGGGGACTGTCGGCGGTCGCCGTGGTCGGCGTGGTCGCGGTGGTCGCGACGGGCTGCACGGGAGGCGCGCCCGAGGTGACCGACCCCACCCGCGTCCTGCAGTCGGTCGCCACCACCCTGTCGAGCGACGGGTCGATCACGGCCGTCGACAGCACGACGGTCTCCGTCGACGACACCACCGGCACGACCTCGACGAGCAGCACCGAGCACGTGCCCGCCGACGTCGCCGACGACCTGCCGATCCGCGTGAGCACGTCGTACCGTGCCGGCGACCGGTCGGGCACCGACCTCGCCGACCTCGACGGCTTCGACGGGCGGGTCGAGATCGACCTGACCGTCGAGAACCTCACGGTGGCGCCGCAGGAGCTCACCTACGACGTCGCCGGCTCGTCGCGCACCGACCCCGCGCTGGTCGGCGCCCCCCTCAGCCTCGCGGCCTCGACGGTGCTCGAGGGCGTCTCGCCGAGCTCGGTCGTCACCGACGCCTCCGGCGCCGCCGGGGCGACCGACGGCATCGTCAGCACGAACGACGGCGGCGACGCCGTCGTCCAGTGGGGCGCGCTGCTCGCCCCGCCCCGCTCGGGCGCCAGCACGACCCTGCACCTCGTCGCCGACGTCGCGGACTTCCGATCGCCGACCTTCGACCTCGCCGCCCAGGCGGGGCTCTCCACGGACCTCTCCGTCGACGGCGTGCTGGCCTCGGCCTTCGACGACAGCTCGACCAGCGAGCTCGCGCTGCAGGAGCGCACCATCGCCCTCGTCTCCGACGTCGACCTCGTGCTGAGCCGCGCGGGCGAGACGATCACCGAGGTGCGCACCAACCTCGAGAGCACCTCCGACACCCTCGGCGTCCGCACGGCGGAGCAGCTCCGCGACAGCAGCGCCTCCCTCGCGAGCACCATGCAGGGCCTGAGCGGGCAGCTGACCGCTCTCGAGAGCGACCTCGGCGCGACGGTCACCGCCACGCAGTCGACGGTCCTCTCCCAGCTGCAGACGACGGTCACGAGCGTCGACACGCTGCTCGGCGACACGACGGCGACCGCGCCGGCCGTGACGCTCGACGGCGAGGGCTGCGCCGCGGTCGTCCCCGCCCCCGAGCAGGCCGGCAGCGTCTACGGCAGCCTCCTGCAGATGGCGACGCAGCTCGACGCCTACGCCCAGGCCAGCGCGCTCTGCCGCGACGAGGTCTCGGCGTCGCTCGCATCGACGGTCGGCCCGGCCGAGCCCACGGCCGAGATCTGCGCGACGCAGCAGTCGCTCACCTGCTCGCTCTACGGCTCCTCGCTGCTCGTCACCCTCGCACTCGTCGGCCTCGTGGGCCAGGGCGACGAGCTCGCCGAGTCGCTCCAGCCCGAGCTCGCCGACGCCGCCCTCGACCGTCACGCCGACGTCACGGCGGACCTCGTGGACCTCTCCGCGCAGATCGAGGCCCTCGCCGTCGACCCGTCCGACTCGGCCGTGGCCACGGCCCTGACCGCCCTCGACGCCACCGTGACGTCGGTGCGCACCAGCACCCGCACGCTGCGCGACCAGGTCGACGGCCTCCACGACCGCGCCGAGAGCGCCCGCCGCGAGATCGGCGACGAGCAGCAGATCGGGTCGATGCGCGCCCAGGCGGAGAAGGTCGCCGCCGAGCTCTGCGACGTCGTCCAGGACGACGGCGGGGGCCCCGGCATCAGCCGCGACGAGGTGGAGCGCCTCCGCTCCTACCTGGTCGCCGAGGGCTGCGCCGACGACGGGGGCACGGAGGTCGAGCCGGGGCAGCCCGCGCCGACGCCGGCCCAGCTCGATGCACCCTTCCCGTACCGCGCCTCCCTCGCCGAGCGCCTCGACGACCAGCTGGCAGCCTGGGACGACGTGGTCGCGACCACCGACGTCGACGACGACACGCAGGGCCTCGGCCTCGTGCTCGCCGACCTCGACGAGCAGGGCGACGACCTGGCCGCCGCGGCGGCCGACGTCCGTCGCGCGGTCGCCGCGGGCGACGGCTCGGTCGACGGCGCCGTCGAGCAGCTCCGCGAGGCCGCTGCCGTCACCACTGCCGACACGGCCGACCTGGGCGTCCGCCTGGAGCGCGTCCGCACCCAGCAGCAGGGCCTCGCCGACCAGGTCGAGGAGGCGTTCGCCGACACCTCGGAGGACGTCGCCGAGCAGGTCCAGGCCCTCGTCGGCCAGCAGGTGCGCGTCGTCGCCGAGCAGGGCGCCGTCAGCCAGGCCTCGGTCGTCGACGCCTTCACCCGCTCGATCGCCGGCCTCACCTCCACGTCGGACGTGGTCGTCGGCGACGCCCGAGAGACCATCGAGGAGCAGCGCGGCACGATCGACGAGCAGACGGCGGCCCTCACCACGGCCGTCGACGCCCAGACGGCCTCGACCCTCGAGCGCATCGCCCAGAGCACGGCCTCCTCGACGCGCGACGTCGACGGTGCCCGCACGCTGCTCACGGCCGACCTCGCCGCGGTCATGCTCGACCTCGGCGACCGCCAGGTGAACGGCTCCGGCATCCTCGGGGCCATGGCCACGAGCGCCGCGAAGTCGGACACTGCCGACTACCAGCTGGCCCTCGCCTCGAAGAGCGCGTCGGGCTACGCCAACATCCGCGCGGAGGACGTCGCGGGCATCATGCGCGAGCAGGCGCAGTTCACGGCGTCGGTCGACGCCGCGGCCACGCTGCCGGCGTTCCACCTCGACGTGCCGGCCGGCGCGACCTCGACCACGTTGTGGTCCTTCCGGATCGGAGCCGACCAGTGAGCCACGCCAGCCCGTCCGACGCCTCCTCCCGCAGCACGGCCGCGGCCGAGCGGGCCGAGCAGACCGGCGTCGACGAGACGCGTCCGCGGCGCCCCCGTCGCCGCCTCCTGCTCGCGGCGGGAGCCGTGGTGGTCGTCGCGGCCGTCGTCGTCGCGGTCGTCGTGGCCGTGCGCGGCGACCAGCGTGCGGTCGCCGACCCGGTGCCGGCCTCCGTGCCCGTGGCGGTCCGCGCCTCCGACGTGCCCGACGGCACGACCGTCGGCGTCGTGATCACGCTGGGGCAGGGCGAGGGCTCTGCGTGGGCCGCAGCCGCCCAGGGCGGCCTCGTCGCCGAGCGCCGTCTCGAGCTCGGCGGCAGCGACGTGTCGCTCTCCGTGCAGGACGACGGCGGCAGCGCCGAGGGCGCCCGCGCGGCCGTCGAGGTGCTCGTCGCCGACGGCGTCGCCGGCATCGTCGTCGCCAGCTCGGGCAGCCACGTCTCCGGCGCGGTCGACGCCGCCCGCGAGGCCGGCGTGTCCGTCGTGCTGCCCTACGCGGAGGTGCCCGGCGGCTCCGGCGAGGGAGCCTGGTCGACCGCGCCCGACGCCGCCGTCACGGGCGCCGCCCTCCAGGCCGCGCTCGGCGGGTCGACGCACACGCTGCTCGTCGACCTCGGCGGCGGCAGCCCGGCCGGCGTCGCCGTGGCCGACATCCTGGTCGCCTCGGCAGTCGGCGACGACACCGCGGTCGCCGACGAGGTCGCCCGGCTCGCCGGCGCGGCACCGTCGACCGACGTCGACCCCGACGCCCCCGCGGAGGCGGCGCCCCCCGCCGTCGCCGTCCCCGCCACCGCCGTGCTGCTGAGCGGCTCGGCCACGCGCCAGGCCGCCCTCGTGGCCGCCCTCCAGTCCGCCGACCTGCCCGTGCCGGTCGTGCTGACGCCCGAGGCGACGAGCCCGGCGTTCACCGCGGCGCTGAGCGAGCGCGGCGGCAGCCTGGCCGGCGACCTCACGACCGTGGGCGTGCAGACCGACGACGCCGTGGCCCTCCGCTCCGACGCCGCCGGCCGCACGATGTCGGCCTTCCTGGCCGGCGTGCGCGTGCTCGCCCGGGACGGAGACGCCGTCAACCTCACGGGCGACCAGCCCTTCTCGGCCGTGGCCTCGCAGGCCGACTCGCGCAGCCACGACGCCGTCCTGGCGCTCGTCCGTGCCGTCTCGGCGGCCGGCAGCTCCGACCCGGCCGAGGTCTCCGCGGCCCTCGGCTCGCTCTCGCTCGTCGCCTCCGACGGCATCGCCGGGCCGGCGCTCGACTTCGGCGCCGACGAGCCCGACACCGGCGAGGTCGAGGTGCTGCACGCCTCCTCGCAGGCCCTCGGACTCCGCCCGGCCGCCGACGCCGGGGTGGCCCGCCTGGTCTGGTTCGCCGGGCCGACGACCGACTAGCACCGCCCGGGCGGCGTCGTGGTCCACGCCGCCGCCCCCGCACCGACGACGAGGCCGACCCCGCTCGGCCCGCGGCACGAGAGGGAGACCCGCATGCGCGTGGTGATCGAGCTGGACGACCAGCGACGCAGCGTGGAGGTCGACCGCTGGCGCGGCTCCGCGACCCTGGCCGAGCTGGTCGAGGCCGCGGGCTGCTCCGTCGGGCCCGACGACGACCTGTTCGTCGACGCCTCGGCCGTGTCGGTCGGCACGCCGCTGCGCGAGCTCGTGCTGCTCGAGGGGTCGCGCGTCGCCCGCACAGCCACGACGCGGCCGGCCCGCGTCGCCGGCTGGAACGTCACGCTCGCCGGCGGGCTCGCCGTGGGGCGCGTGGTCGAGGTGCCCCGCACCCGCCCGCTCGTCGTCGGCCGCTCGCCGCAGGCCGACCTCGTGCTGCCGACGGCCAGCGCCTCCTGGGAGCACTGTACGGTCGCGCTCGACGACGACGGCGTGCTGATCCGCGACTCCGGCTCGACCAACGGCACCGTCGTCGCCGGCGAGAAGGTGGGCGCTGAGGGCGTCCGCGTCACCGAGGGCACCACCGTGATCGTGGGCGGCGCGGTGCTGATCGTGCGCCCCGACCTGCCCGAGTCGCCCGTGCCGGCTCCTGGCTCGCTGCACAACCTCACACCCGCCGCGACGGCGCCCTTCAACCGCCCGCCCCGCCCAGGCCGCGTGGGCGAGATCGAGCCCGTGCTGCCTCCCACCCGCAAGGACGTGCCGCCGGCCTCGAAGTTCAGCGTCATCACCGTCGTGGCGCCGCTCGTGCTGGCCGGCGCCATGGTGCTGCTGCTCGGCGACGCCCGCTTCGCGCTCTTCGCCCTGCTCAGCCCGGTGATGGCCATCGGCATGTACTTCGAGCAGAAGCACCGCCGCAGGAAGAACCTCGAGGAGGAGGAGGAGCGCTTCGCGACCGCCGTGGAGGCGTTCCGCCGCGAGATCGCGGACGCTGCGGCCCAGGAGGTGCGCCGCCGTCAGGAGCTCGCCCCCGACCCGGCCACGGTGCTGCGACGCCCGGCCGTGCCGACGACCCAGCTGTGGCAGCGCCGCGCGGGCGACGACGACTTCCTCGCCCTGCACGGCGGCATCGGCGACGTGCCCTGGAAGCCCGAGGTCGACGACCGCGGCGTCTCCCGCCGCGACGAGAAGGTCAAGGAGGCGCTCGAGGCCGGCCTCCTGCCCGCCGCGCCCGTCGTCGTGGACCTCAGCGACGCCGGCGTGGTCGGCATCGTCGGCGACCGGGCCGGGGCGCTCGCCCTCGCCCGCAGCCTCCTCGTGCAGGCGGCCGTGCACTGCGGGCCCGCCGACCTCACGGTCGGCACCTTCTGCGACCGTGGCCGCGAGGCCGACTGGGAGTGGGCCTCCTGGCTGCCGCACACCCGCCGCGCGGGCAGCAGCACGGGCGAGCGGTGGATGTCGGCGCAGCGCGAGGCGAGCGCCTCCGTGCTCCGTGGCCTCCGCGAGACCGTCGACGAGATGCCCACCCCGGCCCTGCTCGTCGTGCTCGACTCCGAGGTGCTCACCGAGGGTCGCGACGCCCCGGCCCGCGCCCTGCTCGGCCACGGCCGGAGCGTGCCCGGCGTCAGCCTCCGCCCGGGCGAGCGGCCGCACCGCGTCAGCGGCATCGTCATCGCGACCTCCGAGGAGCAGCTCCCGGCCGCCTGCACCAGCGTCATCGTCGTCGGCGACGACGCGGCCGCGACCGTGCACCGCCCGGAGGACCGCGCCCGCGTCGACGACGTCGTGCTCGCGGGCGTCACCCTCGAGGCCGCCGAGGAGTGCGCCCGCCACCTCGCGCACTTCGACGACCCCGAGCTGATCGTGCCCGGCGCTTCCCTGCCGTCGCTGGTGCGCCTCCCCGAGCTGCTCGGCCACCAGGCCCTCGACGCCCAGGCGATCCGCGCGATGTGGGCGGCCGACACCGGCGTCTCGACGCCCATCGGCTCCGCCGAGACGGGCGTGCTCACGCTCGACCTGGTCGAGGACGGCCCGCACGGCCTCGTCGGCGGCACCACCGGCTCGGGCAAGAGCGAGTTCCTCCGCTCGCTCGTCGCCGGGCTCGCGGCGCGCAACGACCCGACCCGCCTCACCTTCGTGCTGATCGACTTCAAGGGAGGCGCGGCCTTCAAGGCCTGCGAGCGCCTGCCGCACACCATCGGCACCATCAGCAACCTCGACGAGCAGCTCGCCGACCGGGCGCTGCGGGCGCTCGAGGCCGAGATGGAGCGCCGTCAGCGCGTCTTCGCCGAGGCGGGGGACGACGTCGACAACCTCGACGCGTACCTCCGCACCGGTCCGGCGGAGCCCATGCCGCGCCTCCTGCTGGTGGTCGACGAGTTCGCGATGCTCGCCAAGGACTTCCCCGACGTCCTGTCGTCGCTCGTCAGCGTCGCGGCCGTGGGCCGGACGCTCGGCGTGCACATGATCCTCGCGACGCAGCGCCCCGCCGGCGTCGTCAACGAGGACATCCTCGCCAACACCAACCTCCGCGTCGCGCTGCGCGTGCAGAGCCGGGAGGACTCGAGCAACGTCATCGGCGTGCCCGCGGCCGCCGGCATCGGGCGTGCGCAGACCGGCCGCGCCTACGTGAAGCTCGGCCAGGACGACATCACCCCCGTGCAGACCGCCCTCGTCACGGGCCGCGCGCAGGAGGTCGCCGCGGGCGCCGTCGACGTTCGCGAGATCGGGGCGTTCGGCGTGCCGGTGGCCGCTCCCGCGCCTCCTCGGGCCACGGCGAACGACGCCGCCGACCTCGACGTGCTGATCGACGCGGTCGTGCAGGCGAACGCCGACGCCGGCATCGCGCCGCCGCGGCAGGTCTGGCCGGAGGCGCTGGGCGAGCGGGTCGCGCTGGAGGGCTTCGCCGAGGCGGTCGGGCCCGAGACCGACGACGCGGTCGCGGCCGCAGCCGACGCCGCCCCCGCCGTGCCCGCCCTGCCCGCTGAGCCCGCCGTGCCCGTCGTGGGCGGCGTCCGGGGCGACCTCGTCGCCGTGGCCCTCGCCGACGAGCCCGACCTGCAGCGGCAGAGCCCCGCCGGCTGGCGGCTCGACGAGGGCAACCTCATGCTGCTCGGCATCGTCGGCAGCGGCACGAGCACGACCCTCTCGAGCATCGCGCTGACGATGGCCCGCGAGACCTCGCCCGACGACCTCGACCTCTACGTGCTCGACATGGGCTCGCGCGGCCTCGCGCCGCTCGCCGACCTGCCGCACACCGTCGCGTACGTCGGCTCGGGCACGGGGGCCAAGGAGCAGCAGGCGCGGTTCCTGCGGCACCTGCGCACCGAGCTCGAGGTGCGTCGGGCGTCGCCGGGGACGGGGAGGCGCGCGGTCGTCCTGCTGGACGGCCTGGCCGCCCTCCGCGACGAGTACCAGGACTACGAGGGGCAGCAGCTGCTCGACCTGCTCTACCGCGTCTACGCCGACGGCCCCGGCCTCGGCCTCTCGTTCGCCGTGTCGACGACCCGTGCCAAGGCGGTGCCGTCGGCGATGGACGAGGTCACGACGCAGAAGTGGCTGTACCGCCTCGCCGACCAGTACGACTACGCCTCCTACGGCATCCGGGGCAAGAGCGTCCCGGCCGCGGTGCCCGGTCGCTGCGTCGACACCGTCACGGGGCTGCAGATGCACGTCGCGACGCCCGAGGGCGACCTGGCCGCGGCCGTGGCACAGGTGCGAGGGGCCTGGGCCGGCATGCCGCCGAAGGCCAACGCCATCGGCCAGCTGCCCGACGACGTCCGCGTCGACGAGCTCGACCTCGCGCCCGTGCTCACGGGCGAGCCGTGGCTGCTGCCGATCGGCATCGGCGAGGACGACCTGACCCCCGCGCAGCTCGAGGTCTACGAGGGCGAGCACGTGATGATCGCCGGGCCCGCCCGGTCGGGCAAGTCGACGTTGCTCTGCGCCCTCGCCGAGTCGATCCGCGCCCTGCCCGGTGACCGTCCCGCGGTCTGGGGCATCGGCGACCGGCGCTCGCCCCTCGCGACGGCCGGGCTCGACCGCGTCGCCGTGGGCGTCGACGAGATCCCGGCGCTGCTCGCGTCGCTGCGGCTGGAGCGCGGCCCGGTCGTGCTGCTGATCGACGACGCCGAGCGGTTCGACGACGCCGACCAGTCGATCGCGTCGCTGCTCGCGAGCCGCACGCCGGTGACGGTGGTCGCCGCGGGCCGGTCCGCCGACCTGCGCACCCTCTACAGCCACTGGACGAAGACGGTCCGCAAGGCCCGCTGCGGCGTGCTGCTGCAGCCCGACGTCGACTACGACGGCGACCTGCTCGGCGCCACCCTGCCGCGGCGCGCGCCGGTCGCGCTCAGCCGCGGGCGCGGCTACGCCTGCGTGGGAGGCGCGGTGCGGCTCGTGCAGACCATCAGCCCGAGCGCCTGATCCTCGGAGTGCGGGCGGGCGGCGGTCTGCAGACCACTGCCGGCCGGCGGCTCTCCGCGGGTCAGTCGCGGGCGGTGATGCCGAACGTCGAGCTCTCGAGGGCCGTGAAGTTGCCCACGGTGGCCCGGAGCACGCACTGCGGGGCGATCGACAGCGCCGTCACGACGAGGCCGTCGGTCGAGACCGCCAGGGCCCCGGAGCACCCGTCGGCGAAGCGCACGCCCGCCTCGCCGCCGGCGACGTCCTGCAGCATCTGCGAGGGCGTGCCCGTGCTGGGGCTCGTGTAGAGCGGGTTCAGCTCGTCGGGGCCGCTCGGCCAGACGGGCACCAGGGTGACCGGCAGGGCCGTCTGGCTGACGGTGCGCGACGGGGTCGTCACGACGACGTCGCGGAGGCGCTGCACCGGGTACGCCGTGCCGCTCACGCGGTCCGACCCGACGGCCTCGCTGGTCGCGGTCGCCGCGGCGTCCAGCCACTCGTCGAGCGCCGCGGCGTCCGCCACGGCGAGGGGGAACGTCGCCTCGACCTCGACCGAGCCGCCGGCGGGCACCTCGACGCCCGACACCGTCCAGCCGCACGGTGCCGAGACGCCCGTCAGCGACGGCTGGTTGCGGGTCGCCGAGACGGGCCCCTCGGTGGAGCTCCACCGCACGGGCGGGCACGCGGCGTCGGAGTCGAGCCCCGGCACGACCTCGAGCAGCGGGCCCGAGAGGGGTGCGGCCTGCGCCGACCAGGTGATCGCCAGGGTCACCGTGCCGGCGGCGGTGTCCGAGGAGGCGTCGCGCGAGACCCCGAGGCCGGTCGGCAGCGCCTGGTCCTGCTGGTTCGCCGAGGCGCTGGCCGTGGCGGGCGCGGACGCCTCGCCGCCCATCCCGGACGGCACGAGCACGACGAGGCCCACGACCAGCGCGACGACGAGCAGCACGCCGACGCCGCCGAGGGCCGCGACGCGTCCGGTGAGCCAGCCGGGTCGCGACCCGGCGAGCTGACGGACGCGCTCGAGCCGCGTGGGCGGGGGAGCGTCGACGACCGTGGCCGGCTCGGCGACGGGGCGTCGCAGCGGCCGCACCACGGTGGCCGAGCCGTCCGTGCCCAGGTCGGGCCGCGCCTCCTGCACCTCGGGTGCGACGTCGGTGCCGTGGGCGAGCGCGCTCTCGAGCTCGGCGGTCGACCCGTCGGAGGCGCCGCCTCCCGGGGCCGCGGCGCCGCGCACGATCGTCGCCGGACGCTCGATCTCGTCGAAGCCCTCGGGCGCCTCGACGGCGGCCAGCGCGGGCAGGTCGGCGTGGGCGGCGGCGAGGCGGCGCAGGCGCTCGGCGGCCACGGCCGCGGCGGGGCGCGCAGACGGGTCCTTGGCGAGCAGGCCGTCGATCGCCGCCCAGACGTCGCCCGGCAGGTCGAGCCGCGGGGGAGTCGAGGTGACGTGGCGGTAGGCGACGGTGAAGTCGGTGCCCGGACCGGCGAACGGCGTGCGCCCCGCGAGCAGCTGGTAGAGCATGACGCCGGTCGCGTAGACGTCGCCGGCGGGCCCCGAGCGCCCGTTGCTGATGAGCTCGGGCGCCATGTACTGCGGGGTGCCGAGGAGGCCGGTCGTGCGGCGGTCCTGTTCGCCGACGACGGAGGCGATGCCGAAGTCGCTGACGCGCACGGCGCCCGCGAGCCCCGGGTGCCAGGGCTCGGCGAGCAGCACGTTGTCGGGCTTCACGTCGCGGTGCGAGACGTCGCGCTGGTGGGCGGCGGCGAGAGCGTCGAGCACCTCGGCCGCGATGGTCAGGGCGTCGCGGGCGGGCAGCGGGCCGGACTGCTCGAGCAGGTCGCCGACCGAGCCGCCGGGCACGAGGTCCATGACGATGGCGAGCCGGTCGCCCTCGACCACGAGGTCGCGAACGCGGACGATGCCGGGGTGCCGCAGCGAGACGAGCACCGAGCGCTCGCGCACGAATCGCTCGACGAGCCCGGGGTCGGCGGCGTGCTCGGGCTTCAGCAGCTTGGCGGCGACCTGGTCGTCGTGCGGAGCGACCGTGGCGCGCCACACCTCGCCCGCCGCTCCCGAGCCGATCAGCTCGACGAGGCGGTACGACGCCCCCAGGGCCTCGCCGGATCGCGACTGCGCCACGTCTCCCCCTTCCCCCTCGGACGGCGGGGCCCCCGCCGTCGCCCCGGGGCCCATCCTACGGCGACGCCCCCTCGTCGGCAGGCCCGAGACGGTGCCGTGGCCGACCCCGAGCGGGGGTCAGCGCGTCAGCGCCTGCACGAGGCTCTCCTGCAGGTAGCCGAGCCAGTCGAAGACGTCGTTCATCACGAGGGCGGCCGGGTCGTCGGTCGGCGCCGGCCCTCCGTCGGTCACGCCGAGTCGGCTGCCGAGCACCAGCCGCAGGTCGGTCAGGGTGCGCAGCCACGACTGCTGCCCGGCCTCGTCGAGCCGCGAGGTCGGCGGCGGGCCGAGGTCGTCGAGCACCCGTCGGGCGTTCGCGACCTTGCGGGCGGTCAGGTCGTCGGCGGTGAACCTGCGGAACTCGGCCGCCGCCTCCTCGTCGTCCGGGTACGCGGAGGGCAGGAGGCGCGCCATGGCCGGGTCGCCGGGGTCGCCGCCCTCGAGCACGGTCACGAGCTGCGCGACGAGGTCGGCCAGCAGGGCACGTTCGTGGTCGGGCAGCGTCAGCTCCATGCCGTCCCGGCCGCGACGGAAGGGGATCACTCGTCGGCCTTCGAGACGGTCGCCCAGAGGCCGAAGTCGTGCATCGCCTCGACGTGCCGCTCCATCTCCTCGCGCGGGCCGGTGGCGACGACGGCCCTGCCGGTGGTGTGCACCTGCATCATCAGCCGCTCCGACTCGCGGGCCGAGTAGCCGAAGTAGCTGCGGAAGACGTAGCTCACGTACGACATCAGGTTGACCGGGTCGTCCCAGACCAGCGTGACCCACGGGCGGTCGGGCGCGACGAGGAGGCGCGGGTCGGTCTCGGTGCCGACGCGCGTGTCGTCCAGGGTCTGCGTCACGCCCCCCAGCGTGCCACGCCGCGGCGGTCCGCACGACCGCCTCCGCGCCTCCCGCGCCCCTGCCCGCGGAGGTATGCTCGACGGGTCGCGACTGGCGTTCAGATGGTCGACCATCGGGGAGCGACGCACACACGGTACGTGGCCGTACGCCTGGGCCACCACGCCACCTGAAGAACCGGCACCTCGTGCCGCCCTCGTCCCGTGACCGTGTAGAGAGAGCCCTGCCATGACCCCCCAGAAGACGCCCTCGACCTTCAACGCCCCGCTCAGCGAGGTCGACCCCGAGATCGCCGCGGTGCTCGAGCAGGAGCTCGGCCGTCAGCGCGACTACCTCGAGATGATCGCCTCCGAGAACTTCGTGCCGCGGGCCGTGCTCGAGTCGCAGGGCTCGGTGCTGACGAACAAGTACGCCGAGGGCTACCCGGGGCGTCGCTACTACGGCGGCTGCGAGTTCGTCGACGTCGCCGAGAACCTCGCCATCGAGCGGGCCAAGACGCTGTTCGGCGCCGACTTCGCCAACGTCCAGCCGCACTCGGGCGCCCAGGCCAACGCCGCCGTGCTCTCCGCCATCGCCAGCATCGGCGACACCATCCTGGGCCTCGAGCTCGCCCACGGCGGCCACCTGACCCACGGCATGAAGCTCAACTTCTCCGGCAAGATGTACAAGGCCGTGGCCTACGAGGTCGACCCCGAGACGTACCTCATCGACATGGAGACCGTGCGTCGCCAGGCGCTCGAGCACAAGCCGAAGGTCATCATCGCCGGCTGGTCGGCCTACCCGCGCCAGCTCGACTTCGCGGCCTTCCGCGCCATCGCCGACGAGGTCGGCGCGTACCTCTGGGTCGACATGGCGCACTTCGCCGGCCTCGTCGCCGCGGGCCTGCACCCGTCGCCGCTGCCCCACGCCCACGTCGTCTCGTCGACGGTGCACAAGACCCTGGCCGGCCCGCGCTCGGGCGTGATCCTGTCGAACCACGAGCCGCTCTTCAAGAAGCTCAACTCCGCGGTCTTCCCCGGCCAGCAGGGCGGCCCGCTGATGCACGTCATCGCGGCCAAGGCCACGGCCTTCAAGCTCGCGGCCGAGCCCGAGTTCAAGGACCGCCAGGAGCGCACCATCCGCGGCGCCCAGCTGCTCGCCGCCCGCCTCACCGCGCCCGACGCGAAGGCGGCCGGCATCGACGTGCTCACCGGCGGCACCGACGTGCACCTCGTGCTCGTCGACCTCCGCGCCAGCGAGGTCGACGGCAAGCAGGCGGAAGACCTCCTGCACCAGGTCGGCATCACCGTCAACCGGAACTCCGTCCCGTGGGATCCTCGCCCGCCGATGGTCACCTCCGGCGTCCGGATCGGCACGCCGGCGCTCGCGACCCGCGGCTTCGACGACGCGGAGTTCACCGAGGTCGCCGACGTCATCGCCCTGGCGCTGATGCCCGAGCCCGACATCGAGGCCCTCGCGGCGCGCGTGAAGGCGCTCACCGACGCGTTCCCGCTCTACGCGTGAGCGCCGGCGTCGGGCCGGGAGCCGCGGTCGACGCGGCACCCGGCGCTCCCGCGACGGCACCCGTCGAGCCCGCTGACCGCCCGCTCATCGCGGGGCCGGGCAGCGCGGTGAAGATCGACGGCACGGCCCTCGCGGCCGCCGTCAAGGCTGACCTCCGCGTCCGGGTCGACGCGCTGCGCGCCCGCGGCGTGGTGCCCGGGCTCGGCACGATCCTCGTGGGGGCCAACCCCGGGTCGCTGTCGTACGTGGCCGGCAAGCACCGCGACTGCGCGGAGGTCGGCATCGAGTCGATCCGCCTCGACCTGCCCGACACGGCCAGCGAGGCGGAGATCCGCGCGGCGATCGAGACGATGAACGCCGACCCCGCCGTCACCGCCTTCATCATCCAGCTGCCGCTGCCCGAGGGCATCGACCCGACGGCGATGCTCGAGCTGATGGACCCGGCGAAGGACGCCGACGGCCTCCACCCCGTCAACCTCGGCGAGCTCGTGCTCGCGGTGCCCGGCGGCAAGGGCTCGATCGACACGCCCCTGCCGTGCACGCCGCGCGGCATCGTCGAGATGCTGCGCGCCTACGACGTGCCGATCGCGGGCCGTCACGTGACGATCATCGGCCAGGGCCTCACCGTCGGGCGGCCGCTCGGCCTGCTGCTCACCCGCCTCGAGGCGACGGCCACCCTCACGCACTCGCGCACGGTCGACGTCGCGGCCGAGGTGCGCCGCGCCGACATCGTCATCGCGGCGGCCGGCGTGGCCGGGCTGGTGCAGCCCGACTGGGTCGCCCCCGGGGCGACCGTGATCGACGTGGGCATCACGCGCGTGCTCGTCGAGGAGACGGGCAAGTACAAGCTGCGGGGCGACGTCGACCCGGCGGTGGCGCAGGTCGCCGGTGCCCTGTCGCCGGTGCCGGGCGGCGTCGGCCCGATGACCCGGGCGATGCTGCTGAAGAACGTCGTGGAGGNGGCGAGTCCGAGGAAGGCGGGCCACCACGGTGGCCCGCCTTCGTCGTACTCGCCCGTCGTCGAGGGTGCCGGTGGCGCCGGCTAGCGCCGGCTAGCGCCGGCTGGCGCCGCTGGGCGCCGGCCGGCACCAGCCGGCCCGCCCGGCGGCCGCGGCCGCCCGCGCCTAGCTCTCGCGGCGCGCGCCCTCGGCAGGGTGCACGGTGAAGATCGTCGGGGCGGTGTAGCCCGCCTCGGCGAAGGCCGCCGTGACGGCCTCGGCCACCGCGTCGCGCTGGTCGCTCGGCACGAGGGCGATGGCCGACCCGCCGAAGCCGCCGCCCGTCATGCGGGCCCCGACCGCGCCGGAGCGCTGGGCGGTCGCGACCGCGAGGTCGAGCTGCGGCACCGAGATCTCGAAGTCGTCGCGCATCGACACGTGCGAGGCGTCGAGCAGGGCGCCGATGGCCGCCGGGCCCTCGGTGCGCAGCGTGCGCACGGTGTCGAGCACGCGCTGGTTCTCGGTGACGACGTGGCGCACGCGGCGGTAGGTCTCGTCGTCGAGCAGGTCGGAGGCGCGCGGCAGGTCGTCGACGTAGAGGTCGCGCAGCGAGGTGACGCCGAGCGCCTCCGCCCCGCGTTCGCACGACGCCCGGCGGTCGACGTACCCGCCGGTGGCGTGGGCGTGCTCGACGTGGGTGTCGACCACGAGGATCTCGAGCCCGGCGGCCGCGAAGCCCAGGTCGACGACGTCGGCCTCGAGGCTGCGGCAGTCGAGGAAGACCGCGGAGTCGGCCCGGCCGAGCAGCGACGCCGACTGGTCCATGATGCCGGTGGGCGCGCCCACCGCGTCGTTCTCGGCGAGCTGGCCGACCGCGGCGAGGGTGGGGCGGTTCACCTCGAGCGACCAGAGCTCGGTGACGGCGACGGCGACGGAGCACTCGAGGGCCGCCGACGACGAGAGGCCCGCGCCGATGGGCACGTCGGACTCGACGAAGACGTCGAGGCCGGAGGCGGCCGACAGGTCGATCGACGACACGTCGCCGCCGGCCGCCGTGAAGGCGGGGGCGTCGGCGTGCTGCGGGGCGACCGACAGGGCCCAGGCGATGCCGAAGACGTAGGCCGACCAGCCCGACATGGCCGAGGGGTCGAGCTCGTCGAGCGAGATCTCGTGGACTCCCTCGTCGAAGGTGCTCGCGACGCGGAGGAGGCGGTCGTCGCGACGGCCGACCGTGACGACGGTCCGCTTGTCGATCGCGAACGGCAGCACGAAGCCGTCGTTGTAGTCGGTGTGCTCGCCGATGAGGTTCACCCGGCCGGGCGCCGACCACGTGCCGGCCACGGGGGAGTCGAAGACGGAGGCGTAGCTGCGGGCCTGACCCGTGCCTCCCGGGGTGTCGGTGGTGGTCATGCGCGCGTCATCGCCTCTCTCAGTCGGTCGGCCTGGGCCTCGGGCACGAGGTCGCCCACCCAGGCTCCCATCGCGGCCTCGGAGCCGGCCAGGAACTTCAGCCTCGTCTCGGCCCGGCGGGGCGAGGTGATCTGCAGCATGAGCCGCACGGTGTCGCGGCCGACCGAGACCGGCGCCTGGTGCCAGGCGGCGATGTAGGGCGTCTCGTCGCCGTAGAGAGCGTCGAGGCCGCGCAGCAGCGTCTTGTACATGACCGCGAGCTCGTCGCGCTCGTCGCTCGTGAGGCCGGCGAAGTCGGGCACGTGGCGGTGCGGCAGCAGGTGGATCTCGATGGGCCAGCGCGCCGCGAACGGCACGAAGGCGGTGAAGTGCTCGCCGGCCAGCACGACGCGGGGCCCCTGGCGCTCGCTCTCGAGCAGGTCGTGGAAGAGGTCGGGGCCGTAGGCCTCGATGCTCCGCAGCAGCGACGCGGTGCGAGGGGTGACGTAGGGGTAGGCGTAGATCTGGCCGTGGGGGTGGTGCAGGGTCACGCCGATGGCCTGGCCGCGGTTCTCGAACGGGAAGACCTGCTCGACGCCGGGCAGCGCGCTGAGCGCCTCGGTGCGGTGCGCCCAGGCCTCGACCACCGTGCGGGCGCGCGAGTCGCTGAGGGTCGCGAAGGAGCCGACGGTGTCGGGGCTGAAGCAGACGACCTCGCAGCGGCCGACGCTGCGGCGCACACGGCCGAGGCCGATCTCGGCGAGGTCGTCGAGCCCGGCGGGGGCGTCGGGATCGGTCAGCGCGGGGCCGAACGACGGCGAGCGGTTCTCGAACACGGCGACGTCGTACACGTCGGGGATCTCGGAGGGGTTCGTCTCGCTGGCGGGCGCGAGCGGGTCGAGCTCGGCCGGGGGGAGGAAGACGCGGTTCTGGCGCGACGCCGCGATCGACACCCAGTCGCCGGTGAGCGGGTCCTGTCGCATCGAGGCGGTCTCGGGCCGCGGGTCGAGCACGCGCGAGTCGACACGGCGCTCGCTGCCGAGCGTCGTGTCGGCGTCGTCGAACCAGATCAGCTCGCGACCGTCGGCCAGGGTCGACGTGCGGACGGCGATGGGTGCCATTGTCCCTCCTCGGGGTCGGCGCTCCCACGGCTGCAGCCTGCATTTGCGAAAGCAGGTGAAAGCATACGAAGATGACCCCGTGAACGCCAAATCCGCCGACCAGCCCCTCCCGGGCGAGCGGCGGCGCGACCGCATCGCCGACCTCGTCGGCCGCCGGGGCTTCGTCCGCACCGCCGAGCTCGCCCGCGAGTTCCGGCTCTCCGAGGTCACCATCCGCACCGACCTCGAGAGCCTCGCCGCCGACGGGCTCGTCTCGCGCGTGCACGGCGGCGCGCTCTCGGTCGACCGCCCGGTGGTCGAGCGCCCCTTCGAGGAGGAGAGCGCGGTCGGCATCGACGCCAAGCACGCGATCGGCGTGCGGGCCGCGGCCCTGGTGCGGTCGGGCGACTGCGTCGTGCTCGACGTCGGCACGACGACCACGCAGATCGCGCTGGCGCTGCTCGAGCGGCACGAGCTCGAGGGCGTCGTCGTCGTGACCAACAGCCTGACGATCGCCCTCGCCCTCGAGCAGGCGGTGCCGCGCTTCACGGTGATCGTCTCGGGCGGCACGCTCCGGCCGCTCCAGCACTCCCTGGTGAACCCGCTCGCGACCACGGTCTTCTCGGCGATCACGGCCGACATCGCCTTCATCGGCTGCACCGGGGTGCACCCCGACCACGGCGTCACGAACGTCAACCTGCCCGAGACCGACCTCAAGCGGCTCATGACGACGACGTCCCGACGCAGCTACATCGTCGCCGACGGGAGCAAGCTGGGGGAGGCGCACCTCGGCGTCATCGGCCCCCTCGACGTGTTCGAGGGGCTCGTGACCGCCGGGGCCGACGAGCACCGGGTCACCGCCCTGCGCGCCGCGGGCCTGACCGTGGTCGAGGCCGACCACGACGACGAGAGAGGACGACCGTGACGAGCTCACCCACCGGAGACCAGCTGCACCTGCGCCGAGAGGTCGACGGCCGCGTCGTCGAGGGCGTGGTGACCTCCGTCGCCGCCGGCCTGCGGTCGCTGACCGTCGACGGCCGCGCGCTGACCGAGACCTTCCCCGACACGGTCGTGCCGCCGTCGGCGTGCGGCATCACGCTCTTCCCGTGGCCGAACCGCGTCGACGGCGGCCGCTGGTCGCTCGACGGCGAGGCGCAGCAGCTCGACATCACCGAGCCGTCGAAGGGCAACGCCAGCCACGGCCTGCTGCGGTACACCAGCTACCGCCTCGTCGAGCGCGACGAGCACGCGGTCACCCAGGCGGCGACGGTCTACCCGCAGCACGGCTGGCCGCTGCAGCTCGACCTGACGGTGCGGCACGAGCTCGTCGCCGACGGGCTGCGGGTCAGCTACGAGGTCGAGAACGTCGGCGCGCGGCCGGCGCCGTTCGCGGTGGGGGCGCACCCCTTCCTCCGCGTGGGCGACGTCGACGTGGCCGACCTCACCGTGTCGCTCGACGCGGCGACGCGCTTCGTCGTCGACGAGCGCGGCGTCCCCACCGGCACCGAGCCGGTCGAGGGCACCGCCTACGACCTCCGCGGAGCGCCGGTGGTCGGCGACCTCGACCTCGACACCCCCTACCGTGACGTCGCACCGGGCGACGACGGCGTCCGTCGCACCCGCCTGACGGCTCCGGACGGCACGGCGACCGAGCTCTGGCAGGACGCCTCGTTCGGCTACGTGCAGGTGTTCACCCCGCGCAACTTCCCCCGCGACGGCGTCGTCGGCCTGGCCGTGGCCGCCGAGCCGATGACGGCGCCGCCGAACGCCCTCGCGACCGGCGAGGGGCTCCTCCGCCTCGAGCCGGGCGAGCGCTGGTCGGGCTCCTGGGGCATCCGCCACGTCGCGGGCTGACCGGGCGTCGGGCGTGGGGGCGGCAGCCGGGCCGACCCGCGCCTCCGCCTGGCCCTGTCCGGAGGCGCGGGTCGGGTGACCAGCAAATTGTCCTAATTGCGCAAGTTGCTGGGAATCCTTCTGCGGCGGGGGCGAATCGGGGTAGCGTGTCGACTCGTTCCGGCTGGTTACCGGACGAACGCCGTCGACGTAGACGCAGGCCGCTCTTTTCCTGATCCGAATGGCGTCCTGCATCGTCGGCGCACGTGCCCCCGCCCGCGCACCGCGCTCGGCGGGGGCACGCCTCTTCCTCCCCGGGGCCCTGCTCGGCGGCGCTCCCTCACGCCCTGGTGGCGCCTCCGTCGAGCCCCGGTCGGGCATCGTCCCCGTGCGAGGGGCACTCGGAATGGGGGACGCGGGGCCGCTCCCGCCGGTGGTTTGATCGATCTCGGGTAAGCGACAGGAGATCCTCTCGGATCCCGCGCGAGGTGGCCCGATTCGGGTCGGGCCACCTGAACCCCTCCGGGTTCGCCAGGGCGACGCCCCGCACCGGAGAACTGCTGGTCATGCCCCAAGTCGACTCCGGCCCCGCAGAGACCACCCGGGTGGTGTCCCCCGGAACGGCCCTGAGATGGTGAGATCCCCTCCCGTCGTGCCGCGAGATGGCGTACGCTCGTCGGGTACCGGGCGGTGACCAGACGCCCGGTGTCGGGGGCAGGATTCGGGTCCGCGCCCCTGCGGTGGGGCCGCCACGTAGGGGTACGTGATGACGGCCCCACCCTCGCACGTCGGAGGCCCTCCCCGAGTCGGGGAGGGCCTCCTGTGCGTCACGCGCGTGCGTCGTGGGCCCCGTGGGGCTCGAACCCACGACCCGCGGATTAAAAGTCCGATGCTCTACCAACTGAGCTAGAGGCCCCTGCGCGCTCAACGATACGGGATGCCGCGCGTCCTCGGCGGCCGGCCCGCGCCTCCCCGACTGTGTCGTCGGAAAGCGAGAGGGATCCGGCCGAGGGGGACCGTTCCACGGCGCAGCTCTCGTGTCTCGTGGTCGATCTCTCTCAAATTTGAGAGAAAGAGGGCGAGCTGAGAAGGGGTGGAGGGCCCGGGAAGACCGGATGGGCCGAGGGGGCCCGACCGGCATCGACCCGCGCCTCCCCGGCTCCCGCTCCGCCCTCAGCGAAGCGGCGGCGCCCGCCCGCACGTCGCCCGGCGACCGCGCCTAAGCTCTGCGTGATGCCTCGCGAATTCCACCGTCCCACCCAGTTCTCCGGCGCCCAGTTCGAGGCGTACCAGGGCGGCGACGACCCGGCGACGCTGAACCGGGTCGCCCACGAGTCGGCCGCGGCCCTCGTCGCGCGGGTGAAGGACGACCCGAACCCCGAGATCCTCGACCGCCTGGTCAGCTACACCGACCTGCACGGCATCGACGCGGTCGCCGAGCTGTGGGCGCACGCCGCCGCACACACGCTGCCCGGCGCGCTGTGGCGCATCTACCTCGTCCGTGCCGTCATCCGGCAGGCCCCCGACGAGGTGGCCCTGCTCTTCGACCGCGGCGTCACGGCCTCGTCCACCATCGACCCGATCGTCGCGGGCGCGCCGGCCCCGGCCAGCCCGGAGGAGGTCGTCGAGCTCGCCGACCTCATCCTCCGCGGCGTCTTCGTCGGGGACTTCGCCCTCGCCCTCGAGCGGGGTGCGGCGTTCTGCCGGCTCGCCGCCGCGGGCGCCACGAGCGTCGCCGACGACCAGGACTCGATCGGCTCCGACCTCGCGACCACCCTGACCCGACGGGCGCTCCGCTTCTCCGAGCTCGCCGTCGACCTCACCGCCTGTGCCGCGCTCTGGCGCGACGGCGGCCTCGCGTAGCGACCGGGGCAGAGCAGCAGAGCAGACCGGCGCAACAGGACCGCTCAGGAGGCGCGCCGCCGTTCGCACCCGGCGAACCCTGTGACGAGCCCCGGCTCGGGCGGCTAAACTCGTCCAGGTCGGGCCGCAGTAACCCCGGGCTCCAAATTCAGCCGCTTCGAGCGGACTCGCGCCGAGAGGCGTTCCTGCGGTCCGGCACCCTCGTCCTCCGGGCACGCCCCGTCGAGGCCCACCGCGCCTCCCGGCGAGGCCCCCGCTCCGCGACCGTCGTCGTGCATCTCTCGTCCCCCGGGCGAAACTCGCCCAATCCGGGTGCTCCCCGGTGCCGAACCATTGACGTGAGGGATCGTGCAGATCCTCCGCCCGACACGGCCCCCTACGGCCCGCCGGGCGGGCTGCTCCCTCCGCGGGTCCGGGCCTCATCGCCATCCCAGACGGCCTCGCGGAGGGGCGGTCCCACACCGTCACGATCCCGTGACGGACCCGAGCGACCAGGGGATCGAGGTGAGACCTGACATATGCTGAAACTCGTGACCCGTGAAACCGAGACTCCGGAGGACGATCTCCGGCCGTCGACTCCCGACGAGCTGCTGACCAGGGTCGCCGGCGGAGACCAGCTCGCGTTCGCCGAGCTCTACGACCAGACCGCACCGCGTGTGCTGGGGCTCGTCAAGCGCCTCCTGAAGGACCACGCGCAGAGCGAGGAGGTCACCCAGGAGGTGTTCCTCGAGATCTGGCAGACGGCCACCCGGTTCGACACCGCCCGGGGCAGCGCCTCGAGCTGGATGCTCACCATGGCCCACCGCCGCGCCGTCGACCGGGTCCGTGCCTCGCAGGCCGGCCGCGACCGCGACCTGCGCATCGGGGTCCGAGACCTCGACACCGACTTCGACTCGGTCACCGAGTCCGTCGAGATCCGCATCGAGCACGAGCGGGTCGAACGCGCCCTGGGGCGCCTCACCGAACTCCAGCGCCAGGCCGTCCGGCTGGCGTACTACGGCGGCTACAGCCACAGCGAGGTGGCCGCGATGCTGGGGGTGCCGATCGGCACCGTCAAGACGAGACTGCGCGACGGCATGATCCGGCTGCGCGACGAGATGGGGGTGGCCTCGTGACCGACCACGACGAGCCCACGGGCACCGACCGACAGCCCGGCGACGACGAGACGGCGGCCCTCGCGGGCAGCTACGTCCTCAACGCGCTGAGCGACGACGAACGACACGACTTCGAGGCTCTGATGAGCCGCTCCGAGACCACCAGGAAGGAGGTGACCGGCATGAGCGAGACCGTCCTGCTGCTCGCCCACGCGGCGACGCCGGTCGCCCCCTCGGCGGCCCTCCGCTCCAGCGTCCTCGACGCGATCCGCACCCTGCCGCAGCTCCCGGCGCAGCAGGCCTCGGTCGCCCCCGACACCGCAGGAGGCGCGGGTGACGACCACGAGGTCGCTCCCGTCCGCCGGTCGGTGCCCGAGATGGAGCCCTCCGAGTCCGAGACCGCGGGCCGCCTCCTCGAGGCGACCGGCACGGCCCGTGCCCGCTGGTTCACCCGCCCCGTCGCGGTGCTCGGCGTGGCCGCGGCCGCTGCCGCCCTGTTCTTCGGCGGCGGCGCGATCCTCCAGCAGGTCTCCGGCCCCGGCCAGGGCACCGAGTCCACCGCGTCGGCCCTCGACGAGATCTACGCGGCGAAGGACTTCCAGCGCTCGGTGGCCGACGTCAGCACCGGCGGCACCGCGACCCTGGTCTGGTCGGAGGACCTCAAGCGCTCGGCGGTCGTCTTCGACGGCCTCACCTCGCTGCCCGGCGACCAGACGTACGAGCTCTGGTACATCGACGAGGCCCGCGGAGCTGTGCCGGCCGGCACGTTCGACACGGCCTCCGACTCCACGGTCACCCAGGTGCTCAAGGGCGAGATGACGCCCGGCGCCACCATCGGCCTCACGGTCGAGCCGGCGGGCGGCTCCGACGCCCCCACCAGCGAGCCGATCATGGCGGTCAGCAGCGCGTAGGGGCCGGCCGCGGCGACGCGACCCTGCCACAGCACGACGGAGGCGGCCCACCAGACCGGTGGACCGCCTCCGTCGTGTTCCCCCCACAGCACGACGGAGGCGGCCCACCAGACCGGTGGGCCGCCTCCGTCGTCGCGTGGTCGGCCCCTGCGGGCCGGGCGTCGATCAGCCGAAGCGGCCGGAGACGTAGTCCTCGGTGGCCTGGACGCTGGGCTTCGAGAACATCGTCGCGGTGTCGTCGTACTCGATGAGCTTGCCGGGCTTGCCGGTGCCGGCGATGTTGAAGAAGGCGGTCTTGTCGCTGACGCGGCTCGCCTGCTGCATGTTGTGGGTCACGATGACGATCGTGTACTCCTGCTTGAGCTCCTCGATGAGGTCCTCGATGGCGAGGGTCGAGATCGGGTCGAGGGCCGAGCAGGGCTCGTCCATCAGCACGACGTCGGGCGAGACCGCGATCGCGCGCGCGATGCAGAGACGCTGCTGCTGACCGCCGGAGAGGCCGTTGCCGGGCTTGTCGAGGCGGTCCTTGACCTCGTTCCAGAGGTTGGCGCCCTGGAGCGACTTCTCGACGAGGTCGTCGGCGTCGCCCTTCGACATGCGGCGGTTGTTGAGCTTGACGCCCGCGAGCACGTTGTCGCGGATGCTCATCGTGGGGAAGGGGTTCGGGCGCTGGAAGACCATGCCCACCTGGCGCCGGACGAGCACCGGGTCGACGCCGGGACCGTAGAGGTCGTTGCCGTCGATCAGCACCTCGCCCTCGACGTACGCGCCGGGGATGACCTCGTGCATGCGGTTGAGCGTGCGGAGGAAGGTCGACTTGCCACAGCCGGAGGGGCCGATGAAGGCCGTGACGGTGCGGGGCTCGATGGTGATGTTGACGTCTTCGACGGCCTTGAACTTGCCGTAGTAGACGTTGAGGTCGTTGACCTCGATGCGCTTGGACACGGTGCTTCCTTCTGGGGTCGGGCCGGTTCGGGTCTAGCGACCGAGCTTGGGGGAGAAGAGCTTCGACACGAGGCGGGCCAGGAGGTTCAGCAGCATGACGATCAGGATGAGCGTCAGGGCCGCCGTCCAGGCGCGGTCGAGGAAGTCGGAGGAGTTGGGGCCCTGGTTCGCGTACTGGGTGTACGCGAACACGGGCAGGGTCATCATGCGGTCGCCGAACAGGTCGTAGTTCATGCTGGCCGTGAACCCGGCGGTGAGCAGCAGCGGAGCCGTCTCACCGATGACGCGGGCGATCGACAGCATGATGCCGGTCGTGATGCCGGCGAGCGACGTCGGCAGGACGATCTTGAGGATCGTCAGCCACTTCGGCACGCCGAGGGCGTAGCTCGCCTCGCGCAGCTCGTTCGGGACGATCTTGAGAATCTCCTCGCTGGAGCGCACGACGACGGGGATCATCAGCACGGCCAGCGCGACGGCGCCGATCGCGCCGGAGCGGACGCCGGGGCCGGCGAACAGCGAGAACAGGGCGTAGGCGAAGAGGCCGGCGACGATCGACGGGATGCCCGTCATGACGTCGACGAAGAAGGTGATGCTGCGGGCCAGCGCGCCGCGGCCGTACTCGACGAGGTAGATCGAGGTCAGCAGGCCGATCGGGATGCTGATCAGGGCGGCGAAGGCCGTGATCTCGAGCGTTCCGACGATGGCGTGCAGCGCCCCGCCGCCCGAGTCGATGATGTTGCGCATCGAGTACGTGTAGAACTCGCCGTCGAAGCGGTTCAGGCCCCGCGAGACGACCGTGTAGAGCAGCGACACGAGCGGCAGCAGGGCGACGATGAAGGCCGTCGTCACGAGCGACGTGATCAGCCGGTCGACGGCCTTGCGGCCGCCCTCGACGATGCGGGAGACGACGACGATCAGGACGTCGAAGAGGATCGTCCCGAAGAACAGGGCCCCGACGATGTTGAAGTCCTCCGTCATGCCCCCGGCCTGCAGCAGCAGGAAGACGACCGAGAACAGGACCCAGCTGCCGACGAGCAGGCCCCAGGCGGTGCCCCGGGGGAGCTTGCCCGCGGTGAGGGTGTTCGTGGTGGTGCGCGCGGCGACCGACATCAGTTCGCTCCCGAGAAGGCCTTGCGGCGGTTGACGATGAAGCGGGCGAGCATGTTGACCGCCAGCGTGATGACGAAGAGGACGAGGCCCGAGGCGATCAGAGTGTTGACGCCGACGCCGACGGCCTCGTTGAACTGGAGAGCGATGTTCGCGGCGATCGTGTTGGGGTTCTGCGAGCCCAGCAGCGCGAAGTTCACGACGATGGCGGGCGAGAGCACGATGGCGATGGCGAGGGTCTCGCCGAGGGCCCGGCCGAGGCCGAGCATGATCGCCGAGACGATGCCGGAGCGGGCGAAGGGCAGCACCGCGAGGCGGATCATCTCCCACCGGGTGGCGCCGAGCGCGAGCGCGGCCTCCTCGTGCAGCACCGGGGCCTGGAAGAAGATCTCGCGCATGACGGCGGTCATGATCGGCAGGACCATGACCGCGAGCACGATCGCGGCGGTCAGGATGGTCTTGCCGGTGCCGGAGACGGGGCCGGCGAAGAGCGGCACCCAGCCGAACCAGTCGACGAGGTTCGCGTAGAACGGCTGCACGGCGGGGGCGAGCACGAGGACGCCCCAGAGGCCGAAGACGACGCTGGGCACGGCGGCGAGCAGGTCGATGACGTAGCCGAGGCCCTGGCTGATGCGGCGCGGCGCGTAGTGCGAGATGAAGAGCGCGATGCCGAGGGCGAGCGGCGTGGCGATCAGCAGGGCGATGAGCGACGCCCACACCGTGCCGAAGACGAGCGGCCCGACGTACGACCAGAAGTTGGTGGCGTCGTTCGGCAGGGTGCCGGCCTCGGCGACGAACGCCGGCAGGCTCTGCACGACCAGGAAGAGCGCGACGGCGGCGAGCACCACGAGGATGAGGATGCCGGAGAAGAGGGTGGCCCCCGAGAAGACGCGGTCGCCGGGGCGCACCGTGGCCTTCGTCGTGGGGGTGGTGGCGGCGACGGTCATTCCCTGGTTCTTCCTGCTCGGGTGAGTGTCTCGGCGGCGGGCCTTCGGGTGGGCCACCGTCGGGGAGGAGCGCTGCGGCGGGCCGCAGCAGGGGAGCGGCCTGGGCCGCGCGGGAGCGCGCGACCCAGGCCGGGTGCAGCAGGTGCTACTTGATGGTGGCGATCGCCTCGGCGACCTTCGAGGCGAGGTCGCTCGACAGCGGCGCGGAGCCGGCCTGCTCAGCAGCGGCCTTCTGGCCCTCGTCGCTGGCGACGTACTCGGCGTACGCCTTGACGACGGCGCCCTTCTCGGCGTCGGCGTACTCGGAGCAGGTGATCAGGTAGCTGACCAGGACGAGCGGGTACGAGCCGGCCTCGTCGTAGGTGCGGTCGAGCTTGATCGCGAGGTCGTTCGACTCGCGGCCCTCGGCGAGGGGCGAGGCGGCGACGGCCTGCGACGCGCCGTCGGCGGTCAGCTCGCTGGCCTCGCCGCCGACCATCAGCTTGGCGGCCGAGAGGTCGCCGATGCCCGACTCGTCGGCGTAGCCGATCGAGTTGGTCGAGTTGTTGATCGCGTCGACGACGCCCGACGTGCCCTTGGCGGCGTCACCGGTGCTGTACGGGAAGGTCTGGCCCGACTCGGCGTCCCAGACGTCGCCGGCGTTCGCCTTGACGTACTCGGTGAAGTTCTGCGTCGTGCCCGAGTCGTCGGAGCGGTGGATGGCCGTGATCGACTCGCTCGGCAGGTCGGCGTCGGGGTTCAGGGCGACGATGGCGTCGTCGTCCCACGTGGTGATCGTGCCCTTGAAGATGCCGGCGATGGTCGCCGCGTCGAGGGTCAGGTCGTCGACGCCCTCGACGTTGTAGGCCAGGGCGATGGGCGAGATGTAGACGGGCAGGTCGATGCCCTTCGTGCCGGGAGCGCAGGCGGCGAACTCGCTGGCGAGCTCCTCGTCCTTGAGCGCGGCGTCGGAGCCGGCGAAGTCGGCGGCGCCCGAGATGAAGCTGGTGCGGCCCGAGCCGGAGCCCTGCGGGTCGTAGTTGACGGTGACGTCGGGGTTGGCGGTCTGGAAGCCCGCGGCCCAGGTGGTCTCGGCGGTGCCCTGGGCGGACGAGCCGATGCCGTTGATGGTGCCCGAGAGGTCGGAGGCGCTGGCGGAGTCGCCGGCCTCCGCGCCGCCCTCGTTGCCGGCGCAGGACGCGAGGAGCATGGTGCCGACCGCGGCGATCGCGAAGATGCTGCCGGTGCGCTTGAAGTTCACAGAGGTTCCTTCGTGGAGTGTGTTGGCTGTGTGTGCGGGCCAGGTGCCGGCCCGTGCGTGACGCTACGGCGGCTGGTTGACCACGGTCGTCTGCGCCGGTGAACGGGAGGTTAACGAGGCGGGAACATCGGCCGGGCATCCGGCCCGCCGCGGGCGCGACGGGCTGCGGCGACGCGGGCGCCGTGCTGCCGCCCGGAGACGACGGAGCCCCCGGGGCCACCGCCTCGACGGCGGCCCGGGGGGCTCGGCCCCGACCCGCGGGCCGGGGTGGGGGTCGGCCTCAGCCCACCGGCCCGTGGGTCTCGACGGCGACCAGGGCGCCGCCCTCGACGGAGACGTGCAGCACCGTGAACTCGGCGGGGCTCAGCGAGGAGGCGCGGCGCAGGTCGAGCCGCTCGCCCCCCTTCGTGCTCGTGGCGATCTGACGCAGCAGCTCCGGCAGCACCGGGGCGTGCGTGCAGAACACCGCCGGCACCCTCTTCTTCAGCCTCTTCGCGACGACCCCGACGACGTCGTCGTCGTGGCGCTCGAAGGCGTCCTGGCTGAGCGAGTCGGTCTGCTTGACGCCCACGTGGGTCAGGGCGGAGAGCGGCTCGAGGGTCGCGAGGCAGCGGGCCGCGGTGCTGCTGATGAGCCGCTGCGGGGCCCACGCGGCGATGGCGGGGGCGATCGTCTTGGCCTGCCGGCGCCCCTGCGGCAGGAGCGGGCGGGTCGCGTCGGAGCCGCTCCACTCGGCCGGCGACGTGGTCTTGGCGTGCCGCAGCGCCACGAGGGCGAAGGTGCGCGCCGCCCCGCGCTCGACGCGGTCGGCGAACCGGTCGAGCACCTCGGCGTCGCGCTCGTAGGTGAGGGCGGCCCGCGCCTCGGCGAGCGGCACCCAGCGGATGGCGGCGACCTCGCTGTTGGCCACGAACGTGCCCGCCGCCGCGAACGACTCGTCGGTGACCTCGGCGGCCCAGTAGTGCACGACCTTGTCGCGCCCGCCGGGCATGACGTACTCGGCCGTGCCGAGCGGCGCCCCGAGCGAGACGCGGTAGCCGGTCTCTTCGTGGATCTCGCGCACCGCGGTCTGCGGCGTCGACTCGCCGGGGTCGACCTTGCCCTTCGGCAACGAGACGTCGCCGTGGTGGTCGCGGTGGATGAGCAGCACGCGCACGGCGCCCCCGACGTACCGGAAGCACACGGCGCCCGCCGCGACGACCGTCGTGGAGGCCACCGTCACCGGCTGCTCTTCTTCCGCTGCGTGATCATCTTCATCAGCGAATTCTGCATGTCGACGAGCGGCTTGTCCGCCTCGTCGCGGGCGTGGCGCGTCCAGGTGCCGTCGGCGGCGAGCCACCACGAGGCGGTCTCGTCGCTCATCGCGCGCTCGAACAGCGAGCCGACCTCGTCGAGGTGGTCGGGCTGGGTGAGGCGCACGAGCGCCTCCACCCGACGGTCGAGGTTGCGGTGCATCATGTCGGCGCTGCCGATGAAGACCTGCGGGTCGCCGTCGTTCGCGAACCAGAAGAGCCGCGAGTGCTCGAGGTAGCGCCCGAGGATCGAGCGCACCCGGATGGTCTCGCTGAGCCCGGGCTGCCCGGGCTTGATGGTGCAGATGCCGCGCACCCACACGTCGACCGGCACGCCGGCCTGGCTGGCGCGGTAGAGGGCGTCGATGATCTGCTCGTCGACGATCGAGTTGATCTTGATGCGGATGCCGGAGGCGCGGCCCGCCTGGGCGTGCTCGATCTCGGTCTGGATCTGCTTGAGCAGCCCGCGCCGCAGGTAGCGGGGAGCGACGAGCAGGCGCTTGAACTTCTTCTCGATGGCGTAGCCGGAGAGCTCGTTGAAGAGCCGCGTCAGGTCCTTCCCGACCTGGTCGTCGGCGGTGAAGAGGCCCATGTCTTCGTAGATGCGGCTGGTCTTCGGGTTGTAGTTGCCCGTGCCGATGTGCGTGTAGTGCTTCAGCGTGCCCTTCTCCTGGCGGATCACCAGGGCGAGCTTGCAGTGAGTCTTGAGCCCGACCAGGCCGTAGACGACGTGCACGCCGGCCTTCTCGAGCTTGCGGGCCCAGGTGATGTTGTTCTGCTCGTCGAAGCGCGCCTTCACCTCGACGAGGGCCAGCACCTGCTTGCCGGCCTCGGCGGCGTCGATCAGCGCCTCGATGATGGGGCTGTCGCCGCTCGTGCGGTAGAGGGTCTGCTTGATGGCGAGCACGTTCGGGTCGGCCGCGGCCTGCTCCAGGAAGGCCTGGACGCTCGTCGCGAACGACTCGTAGGGGTGGTGCACGAGGATGTCGCGGCGCGCGATGCTCGCGAACATGTCGGGCTTCATGTTCGGCTCGGTCGGCTGCAGCTGGACGGCCGTCGTGGGCAGGTGCTTGGGGTACTTGAGGTCGGGCCGCGGCATCTTCGTGATCTCGAAGAGGCCCGCGAGGTCGAGCGGCGCCGGCAGGCGGTAGACCTCCTGGTCGGTGACGTCGAGCTCGCGCACGAGCAGCTCGAGCGTGACCGGGTCCATGTCGTCGGTGATCTCGAGACGGATCGGCGGGCCGAACCGGCGACGGAGCAGCTCGCGCTCGAGCGCCTGGATGAGGTTCTCCGACTCGTCCTCGTCGACCTCGACGTCCTCGTTGCGGGTCACGCGGAAGACGTGGTGCTCGACGACCTCCATGCCGGGGAAGAGGTCCTGCAGGTGGTTCGCGATCAGGTCTTCCAGGGGGATGAACCGCACCCGACCGCTGTCGTTGTCGGGCAGCTGCACGAAGCGCGGCAGCATCTGCGGCACCTTGAGTCGCGCGAACTCCTGGCGCATCGTCTTGGGGTTGCGCACCCGCACCGAGAGGTTGAGCGACAGGCCCGAGATGTACGGGAAGGGGTGGGCCGGGTCGACGGCTAGCGGCATCAGCACGGGGAAGATCTGCTCGGTGAAGATCTCGCGCATGCGCACCCGGTCGGCCTCCTCGAGGTCGGACCAGTTCTCGATGTGGATGCCGGCGTCGTCGAGGGCGGGCCGCACGAGGTCGAGGAAGGCCCGGGCGTGCCGCTCCTGCAGGTCGTGGGCCGCCGCGCTGATGTCGGCGAGCACCTCGTTCGGGCCGCGGCCGACGTTGGTCGGCACGGCGAGGCCGGTGGCGATGCGGCGCTTGAGGCCGGCCACGCGGACCATGAAGAACTCGTCGAGGTTGCTCGCGAAGATGGCGAGGAAGTTGGCCCGCTCGAGCAGCGGCGTCGACGGGTCCTCGGCGAGCTCGAGCACGCGCTGGTTGAACGCGAGCCAGCTCAGCTCGCGGTCGAGGTACCGCTCGGCGGGCAGCGTGCCCTCCTCGAAGCTGACGATCTCGTCGAAGTCGTCGAGGAAATCAGGGGTGACGCCGGCGCCGTCGACGCGTGGTTCGCTGTCCATGCCCCCCATCGTGCCACCCGCGGTGACCGGTCGGGGTCACCGACGGTGAACGGCAGGTGACGGAGGCGCGGGGCGGGCACCGGGGGAGGGCTCCTCGGGTGCTGCCCCGCGCCTCCCGCGCTCCCCGCCCAGCACGAGGGCGCTGCCCGCGGCGCTGAGCGCGAAGCCCCCGAGCGTGGCGAGCGAGAACGGCTCGCCGAGCAGGAGGGCGCCGGTCAGCGCCGTCGTCGGCGCGACCAGGAAGAGGAGCGCGTTGACGGCCGTCACGCCGAGGCGCCGCATCAGCCACCAGTACAGGCCGTAGGCGGCGAGGGTCGGCAGGGCCGCGGCGAGGAGGGCGGCCAGCCAGAACGAGGCGTCGAGGGGCGGCCGCAGGGTGCCGGTGGCGACGGCGAGCACGACGAGGGCGAGCGCCGTGACGGAGACGTGCAGGGTCAGGGTGGTCAGCACGGGGAGGCGCACGGGCGCGCGGCGCTCGACCAGCGTGCCGGCGACCAGGCAGGCCATCGCCAGGGCGGGCAGCGCGTACGCGGCGGGCGCTGCGGAGGAGTCCCCCAGCTGCGAGCCCACGACCAGCACGACGCCGAGCGCTCCGAGCGCGAGCCCCGCCCACTGCCCGCCGCGCACCCGGAGCCCGAGCAGCGGGCCGACGAGCGTCGCGACGACCAGCGGCTGCACGGCGTCGACGAGCGCCGTCGTGCCCGTCGCCACCCCGGCGGCCACGGCCGCGTAGACGAAGACGCAGTAGCCGAACTGAGCCAGGAGCCCGACGACGGCCTGCTGCCCGAGGTCGCCGCGGGTGACGCCGCGCAGGCCGCCCCGGAGGCCGGTGACGACGAGCAGCACGAGGGCGAGCGGGGCGAACCGCCAGACCAGGAGGGTCGTCGTCGGCACGTCGACGGTCGCGAGGGCGGCGAGCGTGAAGCCCGAGCTCCAGGCCAGGACGAACGCGGCCGCCCCGCCGACCACGACGAGGCCACTCGGTACACCGATCTGTTTACTCATGGCCTCGACTATACACATCGGTATAGTCGAGGCATGGTCGATCTCGACAGCCCCGTCGGCAGCCTCGCCGTCCCCGCCCTGCCCGCGCTCACGCCGGGGGCCCGTCGCGTGCTCGACGCCGCCTCCGACCTCTTCTACGACCAGGGCATCCACGCGGTCGGTGTCGACACCATCGCCGAGGCGGCCGGGGTCACGAAGAAGACGCTCTACGACCGCTTCGGCTCGAAGGAGGCGCTGGTCGTGTCGTACCTCCGCCACCGCGACGCCCGGTGGCGGGAGCACCTCGCGGCCCACCTGGCGCGGGTGCCTGAGCCCGGGGTCGCGCGGGTCCTCGCCGTGTTCGACGCCGCCGTCGACTGGTCGCGGCAGCACGGCGGCAAGGGCTGCAGCGCCATCAACGCGCGGGCGGAGGTCGGCGACGGGCACGACGGCAACGCCGTCTTCCCCGAGGCGGCGCGGCAGAAGGGCTGGCTGCTCACGCTCTTCGCCGAGCTCTGCCGCGAGGCGGGGCTCGCCCGCCCCGACGACCTGGCCCGGACGCTCATGCTCGTGCACGAGGGGGCGATCGTCACGGTCGGGATGGAGACCTTCGACCAGCCCCTCGAGCACGCCCGCACCGTCGCGCGCTCGCTCCTCGAGGCGACGCCGCGAGCCTGACGGCCCGCGTCAGAGCACTCCTCCCCGGAACGGTGCTCGTCGACGCCACGTGACGGTGCGCCACGCCCACTCGACGGGGCCGTAGCGGAAGTGCGTGAGCCAGGCCCGGCTGACGACGGACTGTACGGTCAGCACGACCACCGCCGTGACGACGGCGGGCAGCGGCGAGGTCATGTGCGTCCAGTCGAGGGCGGGCACGCCCGCCACGAGGGCGACGACGACGACCGACGCCCCCACGTAGTTCGACAGGGCCATCCGGCCGAGGGGCTCGAACGCGGCCGCGACGACGACCCGAGCGCGCGTGGACCACAGCAAGGTCAGCGCCGCCGTGTACGTCACGGCCAGGGTCAGCCCGGCGACGCCGCCCGCGGTCGTGAACCGGGGGTCGCCGGGCTGGGTGGTCTGCCAGGCGACGGCCGCCACGCTCGCGGCGGCGGCGACCCCCAGCGTCGCCACGACCGGCCTGCCGCCCCGCTCGAGGGCGCGGGGGAGGCCCCAGGAGGCGGCGGCGGCCCCCAGCAGCACCAGGCCGGGCAGCGACGCGAGCCCGCCGCCGAACAGGGCGTAGGCCGCGACCGTGCCGACGGTGCCCAGCGCCAGGGTCAGCCACCGGGGCGCCCAGAGCACGACCGGGAGCGCGAGCAGCCCGACGACCGCGTACTCGCGCAGGACCTCGCCGGGGTAGACGAGTGCGTGCAGGCAGCCGATGCCCAGGAGGGCGAGGAGGCGGAGGCCGACCGGCAGCCACGGGGCCGTGCCGCGGCGCCGCGCCGAGTCGACGACGAGCTGGAGGCTGAGGCCGAAGAGGACGACGAAGATCGGGACGAAGCGGGTCTGCACGGCGAACTCGAGCAGGGTCTGCGTGGTGCTCGCGGGGGCGTCGGCGTCGAACGGCACCGCGCTGCCCAGCCGGGTGATGTCGGGGACGTTGACGAGGAGGATCCCGCAGAGGGCGAACCCCCGCAGGCTGTCCAGCAGCCGCCACCGGGTGGAGACGGGGGTGCCGTCGACGGGGGACGGAGCGGTGCGGGTCGTGGTCATCGTCGTCGCCCCTCGGCCAGCAGGCGGTCGTAGACGGCGAGGTACTCGCCCGTCATGCGGGTCACGTGCGCGCGCTCGAGGCCGCGGCGGGCGCGCTCGCCGAGGTCGGCTCGGGCCGCCTCGTCGCCGAGCAGGCGGTCGAGGGTGCGCGCGAGGGCGTCGACGTCGCCGGACGGGAAGACCACGCCCGCCGCGCCGTGGTCGACGGCCTCCGGCAGGCCGTCCGCCGAGCTGACGACGCAGGCGAGGCCCGCCTCGCGCTGCTCGCCCACGACGAGGGGGAACGGGTCGCGGCGCGAGGCCGTCACCGCGATGTCGGCGCCGTACAGGTGGGGCCTCGGGTCGGCGACCGAGCCGACCGTGTGCACGCGGTCGCTCCACGGGGCGCCGGCCGCCGCCTCCAGCGTGTCGGGCTCGTCGACGTTGCCGACGAACCAGAGCTGGGCGTCGGGGTGCGCCTCCGCGACCCGGCCGAACGCCGCGACGAGCACGTCGGAGCCCTTGCGGCGCGTCACCGAGCCGACGGCGACGACGGCGGGGTGCCCGAGGTCGGCGGCCGCCGGGCGCCCGGGGCGCCGGGGGCTGCCGATCGTCGCGTTCGTGACGGTGCAGGTCTTCCGGCGCGCGAGGGGTCGGCGCCGCATGGCACGCTCCACGGCCCCGCTCACGCAGACGACGGCGTCGGAGAGGCCCATGACGCCGACGCCCCGCTGGAACTCGTTGTGGACCGTCGCCACCGACGGCACCCGGGGGGCGGCCACGGAGGCGAGCACGGCGGGCGTGAGGGTGTGCGAGTGGACGACGTCGGGGTCGAGGCGGCGGAGCAGGCCCCGGACGCGACGGAGGGTGGCGGGCAGCTGGCGGGGCGCCCGGCGGCTGAAGTCGACCTCCGCCGTCGAGACGCCGTGGGCGTGGAGCAGGTCGTACCAGTCGCCTCCTGCCGAGACGACCCAGACCTCGTGCCCCTGGGCGGCCTGCGTCGTGGCGAGGTCGACGACGACGTTGACGATGCCGTTGGCGGTGTTCGACATGGAGTCGGTCAGGTGGACGATCCGCATGGGGCCCCTCGGTCGGTCACCCGATCATGACGTCGGGCAGAACTGAGATCGAAGATATCACATGTCCAGAACAGAATAGGGGGACGACGAACGCCCCCGTGATTCCGCGGGGGCGTTCGGCACAGCTCGAGCTGGTGCTACTTCTTCTCCTCGAGCTTCAGCGCGAGGCCGAGCCCGAAGAACGTGGGCGCCCAGTGGCCGATGAAGATGCCCCAGCGGTCGGACTGGGCCTTGTCGTTCGAGTCCTTGCCCTGCGACGCGAGCCAGGCCACGAGGGCGATGACGATGGAGGCGAAGCCGCCCCAGTAGGCGTGCTTGCTCTGGACTCCGAGGTCGGAGAGGAAACGGACGGGGTTCATGGTGTTCTCCTGCAGCTCGTGGGGATCGTGCGGTCCCCACAATCCACTCCGTCGCGCTGGGAGCCAGGTGGCAGCCCGGAGACCGGGCCGGAGTAGCTCCCGGCGGCCCCGACCACGTACCCCGATGTACCCCGGCCCTAGAGGAAGGGGCCGGCCTCGAACGCGGCGCCCTCGGGAGTCACGTCCGTGACGACCCCGGCCACGCGGACGGGCACGGGCGAGACCGAGCCGAAGGTGCCCGTCGCCCCCGACGCGTCGCGGGCGTCGGCGCTGTAGGAGGCGGCGCCCTCGGTCACCGAGGTGACGTCCCAGCCGGTGCCGTCCCACGCGCCCACGTCGTAGGTCGGGGCCGTCTCGAGGGTCCACTTCTGGTTCGACAGCTCGTAGCCGCCGTCGCCGTTGAGCAGGGCGAAGCTGCACCCGTCGGGGCGGGGGTCGGGGCTGCCGACGCAGCCGGAGACCCAGCCGTCGACGGCCGCCCGGGCCGAGGCCTCGCCCGCCTCGGTCAGCTCGGCCACGAGGACGGCCGGGGTGCCGCGGCTGCCGGCGCCCGAGGCCGTGCCGGTCGCGGCGGGTGCGCCCCAGAGGTCGCCGCCGCCGCCGAGCTCGACGTCGTAGCTGCCCGGCAGCGCACGCAGCTCCACGGTGGCCGAGTCGCCTCGCGGCAGCTCGGCGCCGGCGACCGAGACGGTCGCGGACGACGGCGCGCCGACCTGGACGGTCAGCGTCCCGAGCTCCACCGGCTGCAGCTCCCACCGCGGGAAGACCAGGAGGTCGCGGCCGTCGCTCACGAGGGCGAACGACTGCTGCCACCGGGGGCCCGCCTCGCCGCCCTGCTGCACCGTCGCCTCCACCGTGGCCGACTCGCCGTCGACGACCGCCGGGGCGACGTCGAAGTCGCTCACCCGGTCGCTCGCCGCGGCGTAGGCCTCGTCGGTGAGGAGGACGTCGTCGTCGCCGACCTCCGTGCCGTCGAGGGCGAAGGCTCGCTCGGCGTCGCCCTGCTGCACGGCTTCGAGGTACGCCGCCACGGCGGCCTCGGGGCGGTGCGACGCCGCCGTCCGCCCGACCCCGACGGCGGCCGCCGCCGCGAGCAGGAAGAGCAGCACGCCCGCGCCGATCAGCACGAGCCGACGACGCCGGCGCCGCGGCGCCGCGGGGGAGCCCGCGACCCCGGTGGCTCCCTCGGCCCGGTCTGCTGCCTCGGCCCCGTCGGCCCGTCCGGCCTGCCCGCCGTCGCGCGGCTCGTCCGCCGGCGTCCCTTGTGTCTCGCTCATGTCTCTCCCCCTGGAGTCGTCCTGACCGGCGGCGTCAGCGCCGCAGGGTCCACTGCACGTCGACCGCGTGGTCGACGAATCCCCGGCCGGCGTAGAGCCTCAGGGCCGGCTCGTTGTCGCCCTCGACGTAGAGGGCCGCGGTGTCGGCGCCGCGCTCGGCGAGGCGGGCGAAGCCGGCGTCGACCACCGCGCCTCCCAGCCCCTCGCCCTGGTGGTCGGGGCTCACCGCGACGGCGTAGAACTCGCCGGGCTGGCCCGCCTCGAGCTTGAGCCAGCACGACGCGAGCAGCTCGTCGCCCCGCCACAGCAGGAGCAGGTCGCCCGCGTCGAACCACGGCTCGGCGCGGCGCGCGTCGAGGTCGGCCTGGTCGATCGAGCCCTGCTCGGGGTGGCTCGCGAAGGCGCGGGCGTTGAGGTCGAGCCAGGCCGCGTCGTCGGTGCCCGGACGGAACGCGGCGACGCGGTCGCGCTCGCGGAGGCGCGGGGTGCGCGGGGCCACCGGCGCGCGCTGCTGCAGCAGGCGCCGGGTCTCGTCGAGCCCGAAGCGCGCGGCGAGCACGCGGGAGCCCGGGTGGTCGCCGTGCGCCCAGAACGCGGTGGGGCCGGTCGTCTCGTCGAGGACACGCTGCACGAGCAGGGCGCCGAGGCCCTCGCGACGGTGGTCGGGGTGCACGACCAGCTCGACCTCGGTGCCGGCCGGGCCGCCGTCGTCGCCGCTGACGGACCGCAGCACGGCGGCCGCGTGCGGCGCCTCGACGACCCGGGCCTCGCCCGAGCGCACCTCGACGAGCGCCTGGTCGTTGACCGGCGGGCTGCCGTCGACCGCCTGGGCCGCGCGGGCGAGCGCCTCGACGTCGGCGGGGGTCACGCGCCGGGCCCCGGCAGGTCGTCGTCGTACACGTTGAAGCGGTAGCCGACGTTGCGCACGGTGCCGATCAGCGACTCGAGGTCGCCGAGCTTGGCGCGGAGGCGCCGCACGTGCACGTCGACCGTGCGGGTGCCGCCGAAGTAGTCGTAGCCCCACACCTCGCTGAGCAGCTGCTCGCGCGTGAAGACCCGGGAGGGGTGCGTCGCGAAGAAGCGGAGCAGCTCGAACTCCTTGAAGGTGAGGTCGAGCGGGCGGCCGTGCACCTTGGCCGAGTAGCTCGCCTCGTCGATGACGACGCCCGAGGCGTGGATCTTCGAGCCGGTCTGCGACTGCGCCAGCCGACCCGTCACGAGGCGGATGCGGGCGTCGACCTCGGCGGGGCCGGCCGTCTCGAGGATGACGTCGTCGACGCCCCACTCGGAGTTGACCGCCGTGAGGCCCCCCTCGGTGAGCACGAGCACGAGGGGCACCGTGACGCCCGTCGTGCGGAGGATCTTGCAGAGCGACTTGGCGCTCGCGAGGTCGGTCCGGGCGTCGACGAAGATGAGGTCGCTCGAGGGCGCGTTCACCAGCTGTGCGGGTTCGGCCGGGATCTGCCGGGTACGGTGGCTGAGGAGAGCCAGAGCCGGGAGCACGTCAGGGCTGCCCGCAGAGGTCAAGACCAACAGCTGCGCCACACGGACCTCCAGTGAATGTATGGTCGGCAGTCTAAAACACGAGTGATGCCCGGCTCGACCACGTGTCGACGCCCCTCGGTGCTCGGGCCACGAACGGAGAACCGCGCAGTGACCACCCCGGCCGTCCCGCCCACCAGCCGCCGCGTGCGACTCAAGCCGCTGACCGTGGTGCCCGTGTGGGCCTTCACGCTGATCGTCGCGGTCGTCGTCTCGGTCGCCGCCCCCGGCGACGACTTCTACGTGTGGCTGCCGCTCGTGCTGGCCACGAGCATCATCCTGAGCTTCGTGCTGCAGCTCGCCGCCAGCGAGAAGGACGGCCTGGTCTCGCGCTGCGTCCTCACGCTCTGCGGCAGCCTGGTCATCCTCGCCGTGACGACGGGCGTGCTCGCGCTCGTCCACTGAGCCCGGTGCCCCGCCGCCGCTGGGCAGCCCCTGGGCACCGCCTCCCGCCCCTCCCGCCGACGGTGCCGCGCGGGTAGTCTTGCGGCATGGATTCCTTGCTCGCCCTCGAGATGTTCTACGTGGGGCTCCTCGCCCTCGCGTCGCTGGCCATCGCCTTCGTCTCCGTCGTCGTCCTCGTCAAGCTCTTCAAGGGCCAGCGCTAGACCCGTGATCGACATCCCCACCGACCTCCCGGCTGAGCTCGTCCCGCTGTCCTGGCTCATCGGCGTGTGGGAGGGCACGGGCGTGGTCGACTACAAGATCGGCGAGGGCGACCCCGACGCTCCTGTCGACGGCGCGCCCCCGGCCGTCCGTCGCACGCACGAGTTCGGCCAGCGCGTCAGCTTCAGCCACGACGGCCTGCCCTACCTCAACTACAGCTCGTTCAGCTGGCTGCTCGACGACGAGCGCACGCCCCTGGCGAGCGAGACCGGCTACTGGCGCCTCGAGCGCCCCGCCGAGGTGGGCGACCGAGGGCCCGGCATGCTGCCCGGCCAGGGCGTCGCGCCGTTCCGGTCGGCGCAGACCGTCGAGATCCTCCGCCGCCCCGATGACGGGTTCGGCCTCGAGGTGCAGCTCGTGCACCCCACGGGCGTCAACGAGCTCTACCTCGGCCGCGTCAAGGGCCCGCGCATCGACCTGTCGACCGACGCCGTGCTCCGCTCGAGCAACGCGAAGGAGTACTCGGCCGCCACGCGCATGTACGGCCTCGTCGAGAACCACCTGCTCTGGGCCTGGGACATCGCGGCCCTCGGCCAGGAGCTCCGCACCCACGCCTCCGGGCGCCTGGCCCGCGTTGACTGACGCCCCGGCCGCCGGAGTCGCGGGGGCGCCGTCCGCCGACCCCGCCCTCGTCGTCGTGTCGCCGTTCGCGGCGCGCGACGGCTTCGTCGACGACGGCAGCGGGGTCGCCGCGCACTACGGCAACCCCCTCACCGAGCAGCGGGCGCTCGTCCGCGGCGTCGCGGTCATCGACCTCTCCGACCGGGGCGTGCTCACCGTCAGCGGCCCCGACCGCCTCAGCTGGCTGAACTCGCTCACGAGCCAGGCCCTGCTCGGGCTCGAGCCGGGCCGGTCGACCGAGACCCTCCTGCTCGACGCGAACGGCCGCCTCGAGCACGCCGCGCGCGTCGTCGACGACGGCGAGACCACCTGGCTGCTCGTCGACCGCGTGGAGGCGGAGCCCCTGCGGGCCTGGCTCGACCGCATGCGGTTCATGCTGCGGGTCGAGGTCGCCGACCGCTCGGCCGACGTCGCGACGATCGGCGCCCTGGCCGAGGTCGAGCTGCCCGTCCCGGTGCTCGCCCCCGCCGGCGTGCCCGTGGTCTGGGTCGACCCCTGGCGCGAGGTCGCCCCCGGCGGCCACGGCTACGCCGACGCCGAGACCCACCCCGGCCGTGACTGGAGCTACCGCGAGGTGCTCGTCGACCGGGCCGACCTGGCGGCCCTCGCGGCGTCCGACCTTCCCGCCGCCGGCACCCTCGCCCTCGAGGCCCTGCGCATCGAGGCGTGGCGCCCGCGCCTCTCGACCGAGGTCGACGAGCGCAGCATCCCGCACGAGCTCGACTGGCTCCGCTCCGCGGTCCACCTGGCCAAGGGCTGCTACCGCGGTCAGGAGACCGTGGCCAAGGTGCACAACATCGGGCACCCGCCGCGGCGCCTGGTGATGCTGCACCTCGACGGCTCCGACACCGTGCTGCCCGCCCCCGGCGACCCCGTCGTCACCGCGGCGGCCGTCGCCGAGGCCACCGCCGCCGGCGCCCCGCTCGCCGACCTGGCCCCCGTGGGCCGCGTCACGAGCTCCGCCGTCCACCACGAGCTCGGCCCGATCGCGCTCGCCGTGGTCAAGCGCACCACCGACGAGACCGCGCCCCTCGCGGTGCTCTCGGCCGACATCGTCGTCGCCGCCGCTCCGCAGACGATCGTGCCGGCCTCCGCGGGCGCCGCCGCCGGGGTGCCCCGGCTGCCGCGCCTGGGAGCCGTCCGCCGCTAGGCGGCCCGGGTGGCGACCCGGCAGCCGGGTGCCGTCCGGCGGGCGGCTTCGCGCGCCTCCCGCGGCTTCGACCCCCGGGCGGCGACCCGTCGCACGGTGACGTCGATGCCGGCGATCGTGCAGATCGTCGTGGCCGCCAGCGCGTCGTACGCGATCACGCACCTGGGGCTCGGCCACGCGGTGCCGCTGCTCGCCGTCACGATCACGATCTCGTCGCTCGGCCTGGCCCGCGATGCCCGGCCCCGCGTCGTGCTCGAGAACGCGGTCGGGGTGCTGATCGGCATCGCCCTCAGCGAGGTCATGCTGCTCGTGCTCGGCAAGGGCCTCTGGCAGGTCGCGGCCGTGCTGCTGGTCGTGCTCGCGGTCGCGCGGTTCGCGTCGCCGAGCAGCGCCTTCGCCGCGGCGGCCGCCACCCAGTCGATGCTCGTCATGCTGCTGCCTGACCCGGAGGGCGGCCCCTTCGTGCGCAGCGTCGACGGCGCGGTCGGCGGGCTCGTCGCCCTCGCGGTGACGGCGATCGTGCCCCGCGACCCGGTCGGGCTGGCGCGGGCCGACGCCCGGGCCCTCTTCGCCGAGGTGGGGGCGGCCTTCGAGGCGCTCGTCGTCGCGCTCCGCACCGACGACGTCCGCCGGGCCGACGAGGCGCTCCGGCGCCTGAGGTCGACGCAGCCGCTGCTCGACGACTGGGCGTCGACGCTCGAGTCGGCCGTCTCGATCTCGCGCCTCTCGCCCTTCCTGAGGTCGCGCCTCCCTCACCTCCGTCAGCAGCAGTCGCTGCGGCTCCACGTCGACCTCGCGGTGCGCAACCTCCGGGTGATCGCCCGCCGGGTCGACACGTCGCTCGGCGACGGGCGCGACCGGCTCGGCCTCGCCGACCTCGTCGAGAGCACCGGCCGCGCGGTCGTCGTGCTCGGCGGCTCGGTCGACGACGTCGAGCGGCTGCCCGCGGCGAGGGAGGCGCTCAGCGCGGTCGCCCGCCGCCTCGACCCGGCCGTCGTCGCGCCCGGCGCCCCGGTCACCGAGGCGATCGTGGTGCTGATGATGCGCCCGCTCGTCATCGACCTGCTGATGGCCACGGGCCTGCCGCACGACGAGGCTCGACGCCGCCTCGCCGTCGTCTGACCCCGGGCCACGGGCTCAGGCGCGGGGCTCCACCGCGCTCCAGGGCAGGGTCAGCTCGCCGAGCCGCCAGCGCGTCCGGCCGTGCCGCACGGGCCAGCCGGCGGCGCGCAGGCCCTCGACCGTCGCGATCCAGCGCTGCACCGGCCCGTAGACCGAGAGCGGGGCCGCGATCGCCCACTGCCGGTCGAGGTCGACGAGCAGGTCGTGCACGCGCTCGCCCGGCACGTTGCGGTGGATGAGCGCCTTGGGCAGCCGCTCGGCGACGACCGACGGGGCCTCGAGCGAGGCCAGGTGCAGCGCGACCGTGAACGTCTGCGGCCCCGCCTCGGTGACGTCCACCCAGCTCGCGACGCGGCCGACCTCGTTGCAGGTGCCCTCGACGAGCACCCCGCCGGGCTGCAGCCGCGACGTCATCAGCCGCCACGAGGCGTCGACCTGCGACTCGTCGTACTGCCGCAGCACGTTCAGGGCCCGGATCACGGCCGGGCGTCGGCCGCCGTCGAGCGGCACCTCGAAGCCCCCGAGCCGGAAGCTCACGCCGGGCCGCGCCGAGAGCGACGCGAGCCGCACCCGCTCCGGGTCGATCTCGATGCCGACCACCTCGACGTCGGGCCGGACCTTCCGGAGGCGCTGGTGCAGCTCCAGGGGAGTGGTCGCGCTGGCCCCGTAGCCGAGGTCGACGACCAACGGGTCGTCGGCACGGCGCAGCACGGGGTGCGCGGCGATCCACCGGTCGACGCGGCGGAGCCGGTTGGTGCCGGTCGTGCCGCGCGTGATCGATCCGATGGGCATGGCTCCGAGTCTGACAGCCCGGGGCGTCGGCGATACGCTGGAGGCATGACTTCGACGCTCATCCTCCTCCGTCACGGCAACAGCGAGTGGAACCAGGCGAACCTCTTCACGGGGTGGGTCGACGTGCGCCTCAGCGAGCAGGGCCGCGCCGAGGCGAAGCGCGCCGGCGAGCTCCTCGTCGAGCACCAGATGCAGCCCGACGTCCTGTACACGTCGCGCCTCACCCGCGCCATCCAGACCGCCGACATCGCCCTCGAGGAGGCCGACCGCCTCTGGATCGACGTGAAGCGCTCCTGGCGGCTCAACGAGCGCCACTACGGCGCCCTCCAGGGCAAGGACAAGGCGCAGACCCTCGAGCAGTACGGCCCGGAGCAGTTCCAGACCTGGCGTCGGTCGTTCGACGTGCCGCCGCCGCCCCTCGACGACGACAGCGAGTTCTCGCAGGCGCACGACGTCCGCTACGCCGAGCTCGGCGTCGACGCCCCGCGCACCGAGTCGCTCGCCCTCGTGATCGAGCGCATGATCCCCTACTGGGAGAGCGACATCACCGCGAGCCTCGCCGAGGGCAAGGTCGTGCTGGTCACCGCCCACGGCAACTCGCTGCGCGCGCTCGTGAAGCACCTCGACGGCATCAGCGACGACGAGATCTCCGAGCTCAACATCCCCACCGGCATCCCGCTCGTCTACGAGCTCGACGACGACTTCCGCCCCACCGGCCCCGGCCGCTACCTCGACCCGCAGGCCGCCGCCGCCGGTGCGGCCGCCGTCGCGGCGCAGGGGGAGAAAAAGGGCCTGTAGGCGCGTCCTCTCCCTCGGAGCCCGCCCCCGCCGTCGTGCGGGGGCGGGCTCCGTCGTGTCACACGCAGTGCCCGTCACACGAAGTGCGCGCTGATCTCCATCACGAGGGAGTCGACGTCGACCTCGCCGCTCGTGTCGACGCGCACGACCGGCCACGCGCCGAGCGGCCCCGCGCCCTCGACCCGGTCGGCCCAGCCGGCGGCCAGCTCGTCGGCCGTGCCGTGCACGGGGTGACGGCCGCCGCCCTCGACGCGGGCCGCCGAGCGGGCGAGCGCGAGCTCGGGAGCCACCTCGCACCACACCTCGAGCACGCGGGGCGAGCCGGCCTGCTCGACGCCGGCGCGCACGCCGTCGAGGTCGTCGTCGGGCCGCCAGCACGCGTCGACCACGACGCCGGCCTCGACCTCGCCGGCCATCGCCCAGACGGCGTCCACGGCGATGCGCCGCACCGCCTGCGGGGCGATCATCGGCCCGGCCAGGTCGGCCAGCGCCTCCTGCACGGGGTCGACCGCGAGCAGGGGGCAGCCGAGCACGCCGGCCAGCGTGGCCGAGACGGTGGTCTTGCCCGAGCCGGGCAGACCGTTGACGAGGATCGCGACAGAAGCCATCCCCCCATCATCCCGCAGCGGGTCAGACCTCGGCGGCCACCCAGTCGCCGGTCGCGAGGTACTGGACCTTCTTGGCGATCGAGACCGCGTGGTCGGCGAAGCGCTCGTGGTAGCGCGACGCGAGGGTCGAGTCGACGGTGTCGACCGCCGCGCCCTTCCAGGTCTCGCCGAGCACCTTGTCGAAGACGCTGAGGTGCAGCTCGTCGATGCGGTCGTCGTCGTTGCGGATCTCCTCCGCGAGGCGGACGTCCTCCGTCGTGAGCAGCTCGGTGAGCTTCTTCGCGATGGCGACGTCGAGGCGGCCGAGCTCCTGGAAGGTCGGGCGCAGCGACTTCGGCACGACCTTCTCGGGGAAGCGGTACCGGGCGAGCTGGGCGATGTGCTCGGCCATGTCGCCCATGCGCTCGAGCGACGCGCTGATGCGCAGGGCGCTGACCACGATGCGGAGGTCGCGGGCGACGGGGTTCTGGCGGGCCAGGATGTCGATGGCGAGCTCGTCGAGGGCGATCGCGCGCTCGTCGATGCGGTCGTCGTCGGCGATGACCTTCTCGGCCAGCGTCACGTCGGAGTCGTTGAAGGCCGTGGTGGCGTTCTCGATCGAGACGGCGACGAGGCCCGCGATCTCGACGAGGCGCTCCTGCACCTCTTGCAGTTCCTGCTGGAATACCTCGCGCATGGGAGTCTGGGCCTCTCGTCGTTCCGGGGGTGTCCGGGTCTCGGGGCGACCGCCCCGTGCTGTGCCGGCGGAGCCGCCCGCACAGTCCCGTCGACTCTCACGGGTGGAGGTTAACGGTCGGTGACGGGAGGCCCAACAGTGCCCAAAGTACAGCGCTCCGGCTGGCTCTCGTCCGTTCCCGCCCCGGGCGTTCACTATCGTGACCTGCATGGAACCAACCTGGTTGGTGCCGGCCTCGCTGCTCTTCGGCGTCCTGGTCGGCGCCGCGGTCGTGATGGTGGTGGTGTCGGCTCAGCGCCGGGCCGCCCGCGTCGCGGCACTCGTCGAGACGACGCTGCCGGACGGCATCGACGCGGTGCTCGACGCCCTCTCGTCGGCCGGGCTCGTCGTCGACCCGTCGGGCAACGTGCTGAAGGCCTCGCCGTTCGCCCGTCAGCTCGGCCTGGTCTCCGCCCAGGAGCACCTCGTGCACCCCGAGGTCGAGGCCCTCGTCGACCTGGCGCGGCGGAGCGACGACCCGCAGGAGGCGCAGCTCACCCTGGCGCGCCTCCCCGGTTCCGAGGCCACCGTCGCCCTCGGCGTGCGGGCGGCAGTGCTGGGCGGCCGCTACGTGCTCGTGCTCGCCGAGGACCACACCGAGGGCCGCCGGCTCGACGACATGCGCCGCGACTTCGTGGCCAACATCAGCCACGAGCTGAAGACCCCGATCGGCGCGGTGGGCCTGCTCGCCGAGGCGCTCGACGCGGCCTCGGCCGACCCTGAGCGCGTCCGCCACTTCGCCGGCCGCCTGACGCGCGAGGCCGACCGGCTCGGCCGCCTCACCCAGGACATCATCGAGCTCTCGCGGCTGCAGGCCACCGACGCGCTCGAGTCGAGCGACCCCGTCGACGTGCGGGCGGTCGTCGACACCGCCGTCGACCGCAACCGGGTCGAGGCCGAGGTGCGGGGCATCTCGCTCGTCGTCCGGGGCGGCAAGAAGGCGCAGGTGCTCGGCGACGAGACGATGCTCGTCACCGCCGTCGACAACCTCGTCTCGAACGCCATCGCCTACTCGCCCGACGGGTCGCGGATCGGCATCGGCGCGACCGTCGACGACGAGGGCGGCGTCTCGATCGCGGTCAGCGACCAGGGCTACGGCATCCCGGAGCACGAGCTCGACCGCGTCTTCGAGCGCTTCTACCGCGTCGACCAGGCCCGGTCGCGCCGCACCGGGGGCACCGGCCTCGGCCTCGCGATCGTCAAGCACGTCGTCCAGAACCACGGCGGCGAGGTGCGCGTCTGGTCGCAGGTCGGCAGCGGGTCGACCTTCACGATCCGGCTGCCCGAGTTCGAGGCCCGCCCCGACACCCGTTCCGTCCCTGTCATGGTCACCACACGAGGAGACACCGATACCCGATGAGCACCCACATCCTGATCGTCGAGGACGAGGAGTCGCTGAGCGAGCCCCTGGCCTTCATCCTCGAGCGCGAGGGCTACCGCGTCACCGTCGCCGAGGACGGCCCGTCCGCCCTGGCCCTGTTCGACAAGTCGGGCGCCGACCTCGTGCTGCTCGACCTGATGCTGCCCGGCATCCCCGGCACGGAGGTCTGCCGGGTGCTGCGCTCGAGGTCGCAGGTGCCCATCATCATGCTGACCGCGAAGGACAGCGAGGTGGACATCGTCGTGGGGCTCGAGCTCGGCGCCGACGACTACGTCACCAAGCCGTACTCGACGCGGGAGCTGCTGGCGCGCATCCGGGCGGTCCTCCGTCGCCGGGCCGACGACGGCGACGACCTCGCCGACGGCATGCTCGAGGCGGGCGACATCCGCATGGACGTCGAGCGCCACGTCGTGACGGTGCGCGGCGAGGACGTCGCGATGCCGCTCAAGGAGTTCGAGCTGCTCGAGCTGCTGATGCGCAACGCCGGCCGCGTGCTGACGCGCGGTCAGCTGATCGACCGGGTCTGGGGCTCCGACTACTTCGGCGACACCAAGACCCTCGACGTGCACATCAAGCGCATCCGCTCGAAGATCGAGCCCGTGCCCTCCGAGCCCAAGGCGCTCGTGACCGTGCGCGGGCTCGGGTACCGCATCGAGGCCTGAGGCGCCCTCGGCGGGCGGCCTCCGTCCGACCGCCGACGCACGAGAGGCCCGGCCCCGCTGACGCGGGCCGGGCCTCTGGTCGTCTCGGCGCCGTTCGGGCGCCGCGTGCCGCTACGGGGTCGGCGTGGCCGAGGGCGTGCCGTCCTCGGGCGACGGGAGCGTCGTCGACTCGGCGGAGGGCGCCGTGGTCTCGCCCGGCGTCGGGAGCAGGGTCGCGTACTCGGAGAGCTCGCCGGTCAGCACGGGCACCTGCAGGCTCTTGCCGGTCTCGGTGCCGTACTGGACGAAGACGGGCAGCAGCGCGCCGGGGGTGACGTCGAGGTCGCTCATCACGAACTGCTCCTGGCCGACCTCGGTGCCGAGGTCGACCTGCGAGTTCGCGTCGACGTCGACGGTCTGCGTCTCGTCGCCCGACTCGGTCTCGTACTGGAAGCTCACCTGCGCGGCGTCGTCGCCGCTGTTGACGATCGACATGACGAGGCTGGCCTCGGCGCCGTCCTCGGTCAGGGCCAGCGCGTTGAGCACCTTGACGTCGCCGACCGTGACGCTCGTGCCGTCGCTGGCGTCGTAGAACTGGGTCGTGCGCTGGGGGCTGATGAAGTTGCAGCCGGCGGCGACGACGAGCACGGCGGCACCCACGGTGGCGGCGGCGAGGGCGCGGACGCCTCGACGGTCAATTGCAGATGCGACTCGCACGAGTGCCTCCAGGATCCAGTTCACGGCAAAGGTCTGCCCCAGCTTAGCGAGGGCAGAGCGGGGCGGTTCGTCAGGGCAGCCTTACCACCGACCTTCCATGGTATCCTGGGCGTCGCAGAATGGAGCCTGATTCATGCAGTTCGAGGTCGGAGAGACCGTCGTCTACCCCCATCACGGGGCCGCGACGATCTCTGAAGTCAAGAAGCGGATCATCAAGGGCGAAGAGAAGCTGTACCTCAAGCTTCGCGTCACCCAGGGTGATCTGACCATCGAGGTACCCGCAGACAACGTCGACCTGGTCGGCGTCCGGGACGTCATCGGCAAAGAGGGGCTCGACCGCGTGTTCGACGTCCTCCGTGCGCCGTTCACGGAAGAACCCACCAACTGGTCCCGCCGCTACAAGGCGAACCTGGAGAAGCTCGCGTCGGGCGACGTCATCAAGGTGTCCGAGGTCGTCCGCGACCTGTGGCGCCGCGACCAGGACCGCGGGTTGTCCGCCGGCGAGAAGCGCATGCTCGCCAAGGCCCGCCAGATCCTGATCAGCGAGCTCGCCCTCGCGGAGAAGACCGACGAAGAGAAGGCGTCGAGCGTCCTCGACGAGGTTCTTGCGTCCTAGCACCACCGACGACCGCACGGTCGGCTCCCTGACGGGGGTCGGTCGGGCGGTCGTCGTCGTCGCGGCCGGGAGCGGCACGCGTCTCGGCCTCGGCACGCCGAAGGCCTTCGTCGAGGTGGCCGGGCGCAGCATCCTGGCCCGCTCGCTCGACGCCGTGCTCGCCTCGGCGGTGCCCACCCAGATCGTCGTGGTCGTGCCGCAGGAGCAGCTCGCCGACGCCACGGAGCTCGTCGTCGCGGCGGCCGGGCACGTCGCCGACCACGTCGCGGTGGTCGCGGGAGGCGCCAGCCGACAGGCCAGCGTCGCCGCCGGCCTCGGGGCGGTCGCCCCCGACGTCGCGACCGTCCTGGTGCACGACTGCGCGCGCCCCTTCACCCCCACCGCCCAGTTCGACCTCGTCGCGTCGACGGTCGAGGCGACCGGACGCGGCGTCGTGCCGGGGCTCCCCGTCAGCGACACGATCAAGCGCGTGGACGCGGCCGGCACGGTGCTCGACACCGTCGACCGCTCCGAGCTGGTCGCGATGCAGACCCCCCAGGGCTTCCCGCGGGCGGCCCTCGACGCCGCCTACGCCGCGGCCCGGGCCGAGCACACCGACGACGCCGCCCTGTTCGCGGCGGCCGGCCACGAGGTCGTCGTCGTCGAGGGCGACCCCGTCGCGTTCAAGATCACCACCCGGTGGGACCTCCAACGCGCCGAGACGATCGCGGCGCAGCAGGCCGCGGCGGTCGGCGCTCCCGACCCGCGCCTCCGGCCCGACCCCGCCCTGCGCACCGGGCTCGGCATCGACGTCCACGCGTTCGACCCGGCCGCGCCGCTGCACCTCGGCCTCCTGCACTTCGAGGGCGAGGCGGGCCTGGCCGGCCACAGCGACGGCGACGCCGTCGCGCACGCCGTCGTCGACGCCCTCCTCTCGGCCGCCGGCCTCGGCGACATCGGCTCGATGTTCGGCACCGACGACCCGCGCTTCGCCGGCGCGAGCGGCGAGGTCTTCCTCACCGCGGCCGTCGAGCGCCTGACGCACGCGGGCGTCGACGTCGTCGACGTCGCCGTCCAGGTCGTCGGCAACCGGCCCCGGCTCTCCGCCCGCCGCCTCGAGATGGAGGAGCGGCTGATGCAGGTCGTCGGCGCTCCCGTCAGCGTGTCGGCCACGACCACCGACGGGCTCGGCTTCACCGGGCGCGGCGAGGGGCTCACGGCGATCGCGACCGCGCTGGTGTCGGTCGTCGACCCGGCGGCGCGCACCGCGCCTCCTCGGGGCCCTGGCTCCGCCTCCGCTCCGGCACGGGGCGCCGTCGCCCCGACCTCGCTCACCGACGACGGGTCGTCCGACCCGTCCGCCGACGACCACTGAATAGGCTGACCGCGTGACCATCCGCCTCTACGACTCCCGCGAGCAGGCGCTCGTCGACTTCGTCCCCCTCGAGCCCGGCCGGGTGGGGCTGTACGTCTGCGGGCCCACCGTGCAGTCGTCGCCGCACATCGGCCACCTGCGCAGCGCGCTGGTCTACGACCTGTGGCGCCGCTGGTTCACCTACCGCGGCCTCGACGTCACCCTGGTGCGCAACGTCACCGACATCGACGACAAGATCCTCGCGCTCTCGAGCGGCACCGACGAGGAGTGGTGGGCGCGCGCCTACCGCTACGAGCTCGAGTTCACCGCGGGGTACCAGGCGCTCGGCGTGCTGCCGCCGACCTACGAGCCGCGCGCGACCGCGAGCGTCACCGAGATGCAGCAGATCGTCGCGACGCTGATCGAGCGCGGGCACGCCTACGCCGCGCCCGACGGCTCGGGCGACGTGTACTTCGACACCGCGAGCTGGCCGAGCTACGGCGCCCTGACCAACCAGGGCCTCGACGACATGGCCCCCGCGGCCGACGCCGACCCGCGCGGCAAGCGCGACCCCCGCGACTTCGCGCTCTGGAAGGGCGCGAAGGCCGACGAGCCCGCCTCGGCGAGCTGGTCGTCGCCGTGGGGCGACGGCCGGCCCGGCTGGCACATCGAGTGCTCGGCGATGTCGAAGCGCTACCTGGGCAGCGCCTTCGACATCCACGGCGGCGGCCTCGACCTGCGGTTCCCGCACCACGAGAACGAGCTGGCCCAGTCGACCGCGGCCGGCGACGCCTTCGCGCACCACTGGCTGCACAACGGCCTCGTCGCCGTCGACGGCCAGAAGATGTCGAAGTCGCTCGGCAACTCGATCTTCGCCGCCGACTTCCTCGCCCTCGCGCGGCCGGTCGTCGTCCGCTACTTCCTCAGCGCGGCGCACTACCGCTCGACCATCGACTACCACGACGGCGCGCTCGTCGAGGCGGAGGCCGCGCTCGACCGCGTCGAGACGTTCCTCTCCCGCGCCGAGCGCCGTCTGGCCGACACCCGCTTCGCCGGTGTCGGCGCCCGTGTCGTGCCCGACGAGTTCGCCGAGGCGATGGACGACGACCTCAACGTGCCGCAGGCGATCGCCGTGCTGCACGACGCCGTCCGGTCGGGCAACGTCGCCCTCGACGACGGCGACCTCGACACGGCCGCCCGCGACCGCCAGCACGTCGCCGCCATGGTGGCCGTGCTGGGCATCGACCCGCTGGCGCCCGAGTGGCGCGGAGACGACGAGGGCGACGCGCACCGCGCGCTCGGCACCCTCGTCGAGACCCTCCTCGCCAGCCGCCAGGAAGCCAGGGCCGCGCGCGACTTCGCGCAGGCCGACCGCGTACGCGAGATGCTGGCGTCCGCCGGCGTCACCATCGAAGACACCCCCAGCGGGTCGCATTGGAGCCTCGAACAGTGAAGAACACCAGCGGAGCGAACAAGGGGCGGCCGAGCAGCAGCGCCGTCCGCAAGGGCAGCAAGGGCAAGCAGGTCGGCAGCGGCGGCCAGGGGCGCCAAGCGCTCGAGGGCAAGAAGCCCACGCCCGCCGCGGAGGACCGCCCGTACCACCCCGCGGGCAAGGCGAAGGCGGCGCGCGAGCGCCTCGACGCCGCCCGGGGCCGCGGGGGCAACGGTCCTCGCGCCGGGTCGCCGATCGCCGGCCGCGGCGGGCAGGACGCCCCCCGCCGCAAGCCGAAGACCTCCGACGACAGCGAGATGGTCACCGGCCGCAACTCGGTGCTCGAGGCCCTGCGCACGCGCATCCCCGCCTCGACGCTCTACATCGCGGCGCGCATCGAGATGGACGACCGCACGAAGGAGATCCTCAACCTCGCGACGCGTCGCGGGCTGCCGATCCTCGAGGTCATGCGCCCCGAGCTCGACCGCCTCACGGGCCCCGACTCGGTGCACCAGGGCGTCGCCCTCAAGGTGCCGCCGTACGAGTACGCGCACCCGGTCGACCTGCTCGAGGGCTCGATCAAGCGTCGCCAGAACCCGCTCTTCGTCGCGCTCGACGGCATCACCGACCCGCGCAACCTCGGCGCGATCATCCGCTCGGTCGCCGCGTTCGGCGGCCAGGGCGTCATCATCCCGCAGCGTCGCTCAGTCGGCCTCACCGCCTCGGCGTGGAAGACCTCGGCCGGTGCCGCGGCGCGCATCCCCGTCGCGATGGCGTCGAACCTGACGCAGACCCTCAAGTCGTTCAAGGACCAGGGCGTCTTCGTGCTGGGCCTCGACGGCGACGGCGACGTCATGCTGCCGGGCCTCGAGCTCGCCGACCGCCCGCTCGTGGTCGTCGTGGGCAGCGAGGGCAAGGGCCTCTCGCGCATCGTCGCCGAGACCTGCGACGCCATCGTGTCGATCCCGATCACGGGCGCCGTCGAGTCGCTGAACGCCGGCATGGCCGCGAGCGTCACGCTCTACGAGATCTCGAAGCTGCGCGCCGAGCGCTCGTAGCGCTCGTCAGCCCCGACACAGAGGAGGCGCGGCGCCGGTCGACCGGCACCGCGCCTCCTCTGCGTGGTCACGGAAGGGACCGCGTCGGGGTCAGACCTTGGAGCGCCAGTCGTCGTCGTCGTCCTCGGCCTCGAGCAGCTCGGCGTCGGGCAGGGTGATCGACTCGGTGGCCGGGTCGATGACGGTGCGCTCGTCACGGCGGTGCCGCAGCACGTCGTTGATGTACGAGGTCAGCGCCTCGGCGATGGGCACGTCGCGGTTCTCCTGCTGCGAGCGGTACCAGCGGTGCTCGAGCAGCTGGTGGAAGACCTCCGCCGGCTCGAGGCGGCCGCGGAGGTCGCGGGGGATGGACCGGACGACCGGCTCGAACACCCGGGCGGCCCACTCGTGCGCCACCATCTCCTCGTCCGCGTCGGTGTTGCCGGTGCGCAGCCGGTAGGCGTCGAGGTCGTTGAGGAGGCGCCGGGCCTGGTTCTCCTCCACGTCGAGGCCGGTGAGGCGCAGCAGGCGGCGGGAGTGGTGGCCGGCGTCGACGACCTTGGGCTGGATGCGCACCTGGGTGCCGCCCTCGGCCGTCTTGATCGCGAGCTCCTCGATGTCGAAGCCGAGGTCGTTGAGCCGCTCGACCCGGTCGGTGATGCGCCAGCGCTCCGAGCTGGAGAACGTCTCGCTGCCGGTCAGCTCCGTCCAGAGGCTGCGGTACTTCGCGACGATGCCGTTGCTGACGTCGACGGCGTCGAGGTTGTCGTCGAGGCGTCCGCCGGCCTCGAGGTCGAGCAGCTCGCCGGCGATGTTGACGCGGGCGACCTCGAGGTCGTTCTCGCGCTGGCCGTTCGAGAGCCCGCCCGGGTAGAGCTTGCCGGTCTCGGCGTCGACCAGGTACGCCGCGAAGGCCCCCGCGTCGCGCCGGAAGAGCGTGTTCGAGAGCGAGACGTCGCCCCAGTAGAAGCCGATGACGTGTAGGCGCACGAGCAGCAGGGCCAGCGCGTCGACGAGCCGCTTCGCGGTGTCGGGGCGGAGGGTCTGCGAGTACAGCGCCCGGTAGGGCAGCGAGAACTTGAGGTGCCGCGTGACGAGCACGGGGTTGAGGGGCGAGCCGTCGACGTCGCGCCGGTTCGTGATGACCGCCAGGGGGTCGACGCAGGGGATGTCCATCCGCTGCAGGGTGCGGAGCATCTCGTACTCGCCCCGGGCCATCTCGCCCGAGGTCTCCTTGATCGCGATCACGTAGCCGCTGAGGTGCGCGAAGCGCACCAGGTGCCGCGAGATGCCCTTCGGCAGGGCCGCGATGGCCTCGTCGGGCCACTCGTCGAGGGGGAGGGACCACGGCAGGTCGAGCAGCGCCGGGTCGACGGTGGCCGAGGTGATGTTGAGGGAGTCGCTCATGGGTCTTCTCTGGTCGGACGGCCGGGGCGCGCCGGGCGATCGGGGGTGGTCGGGGGCGGAACGGGCGATCGGCCCGCCGGGTCGCTCGGAGAGGTTCTCCTGGCGACGCGACGGGCCGATCGGGGGTGCGGGGGCTACGCGCTGACGACGGCCTTGTCGCCGAGGCGCTGGCCGCTCTCGGTGTCGAAGACGTGCACGTGGTGCGCCTGCGGCGTGATGTAGATCGTGTCGCCGAGGCCCGGGTGGTTGCGGCCGTCGACGCGCACGACGATGTCGACGCGCGCGCCGTCGACCTCGGTGTGGCCGTAGAGGTAGCCGTCGGCGCCGAGCTCCTCGACCACGTCGACGGTGACCGCGAGGCCCGCGCCGGTGGTGTTGACCACGACGTCCTCGGGGCGGACGCCCACGGTGACGCTCTTGCCGTTGGCCTGGCCGACGGTGTCGCGGTCGACCGAGGTGACGGCCGTGCCGAACTTGATGCCGCCGTCGACGACGTCGGCGGGCAGGAGGTTCATGGCCGGCGAGCCGATGAAGCCGGCGACGAAGACGTTCTGCGGCTTCTCGTACAGGTCGCGGGGGGTGCCGACCTGCTGCAGGACGCCGTCCTTGAGGACCGCGATGCGGTCGCCCATGGTCAGGGCCTCGGTCTGGTCGTGGGTGACGTAGACCGTGGTGACGCCGAGGCGACGCTGCAGGGAGGCGATCTGGGTGCGGGTCTGGACGCGGAGCTTGGCGTCGAGGTTCGACAGCGGCTCGTCCATGAGGAAGACCTGGGGCTGGCGCACGATGGCGCGGCCCATGGCGACGCGCTGACGCTGACCACCGGAGAGGGCCTTGGGCTTGCGCGAGAGGTAGGGCTCGAGGTCGAGCAGCTTCGCGGCCTCGAGGACGCGGGTCGCGCGCTCCTCCTTGCCGACGCCGGCGATCTTGAGCGCGAAGCCCATGTTCTCGGCGACGGTCATGTGCGGGTACAGCGCGTAGTTCTGGAACACCATCGCGATGTCGCGGTCCTTCGGCGGCACGTCGGTGACGTTGCGGTCGCCGATGAAGATGTCGCCGCTGTTGACCTCTTCGAGGCCGGCGAGCATGCGGAGGGTGGTCGACTTGCCGCAGCCCGAGGGGCCCACGAGGACGAGGAACTCGCCGTCGGCGACCTCGAGGTCGATGGCGTCGACCGCTGCGCGGGTCGAGCCGGGGTAGAGACGGGTTGCCTTGCTGAACGTCACGGACGCCATGATTCGTTTCTCCTTCACCGGCAGGTACGTGCCGGACGATCCGTTGTGAATGGACGGTGATCAACCGTGTTGGTCGACGATGACCACCGCGCCTCAGCATGCCACAGAACGGCCCCTGGCAGGGCCCCCGGACGGGTGGCCGGAGGGGGGTCGGGGGGATGGTGTCCGGACATCTCCCAGCGCGCTCTCCTAGGATCACGGGGGGCCGGAGGCGCGCCACGTGCTCTCCGACCCGCTCCGCCCTACCCGTCTGCCCCTCAACGACGCGACGCCCCGACCCCCGTCGCGCATCGGAGAACCGCACCCCCATGACTGAGAACGACAAGTCGCTGACCAAGAACCAGCGTCGGGCCGCCGCCCGCGAGAAGGCGCAGCTCGCCCGCAAGAAGCAGAAGCGCCGTCAGCGGACGAGCCGCTGGGTGCTGCAGGGCGGCCTCGGCCTGGTCGTCGTCGCGATCGTCGTCGGCGTCGTGCTGGTCATCACGAACAGCATCAAGCCGGCCGGCCCCGGCCCCGCCAACATGGCGAGCGACGGCATCCGCATCGGCCAGGACTTCGTCGCGCAGACGACCCCCGCGCTCGACGCGGGCGACGAGCCCGTCGCGACGGAGACCACGGCGGCCTCCGACACCGTCGACATCGTCGTCTACCTCGACTACCTCTGCCCGATCTGCGGCCAGTTCGAGGCGGCCAACAACGACTACATCGCCGGCCTCGTGTCGTCGGGCGCCGCGACGGTCGAGTACCACCCGATCGCGATCCTGACCAACAGCTCGCTGGGCACGAAGTACTCGAACCGAGCCGCGAACGCCGCCGCCTGCGTCGCGAACTACTCGCCCGACTCCTTCTTCGACTTCAACACCGCCATGTTCGAGCAGCAGCCGGAGGAGGGCACGCGCGGCCTCGACGACTCGCAGCTCGCCGACATCGCCACGGGCGTCGACGGCGTGCAGCAGGCCTCGGCGATCGAGACCTGCATCGACGACCAGACGTTCGCCTCCTGGGTCAGCGCCTCGACCGAGCGCGTGCTCGACGGGCCGCTGCCGAACAGCGACGTCGAGACCTTCCGCGGCACGCCCACCGTCCTGGTCAACGGCCAGCAGTACGACCCGAGCCTGCCGTTCACCAACGAGGAGTTCCGCAACTTCGTCGTGACCGCGGCCGGCAACAGCTACTCCGACTCGGCGACGTCGACGGCCACGCCGACGCCCGAGCCCACCGAGTCGGCACCGGCCGAGACGCCGGCCCCGGCCGAGACTCCCGCCTCCTAGCCGCGGCGACTCCCCGGCCCGACCGCCCCGGCTCGCGTCGCCGTCAGTCGCGGCGGCGCGGGTGGGGCACGATCACGTCGATCTCCCGCACCGGCCCCGCGGGCAGGTCGGCCCGGCGCGACCGGGTCGTCGGCCGGAGCGGCAGCTCGTGCAGCACGACGTCGCGCACGGTGCCCGCGTCGAGCACGAGGCTGAGGTACGTGGCCCGCGGCTGTCGCCGCTTGTCGGTCGGTGACCCGGGGTTGAGCAGACGCGTGCCGGAGGCGGTGGTCGAGTCCCACGGGATGTGGCTGTGGCCGAAGAGCAGCAGGTCGGTCTCGGGGTGGAGGCGGTCCGCCCGGGCCTCCCGCGCCTCCTTCTGTCCCGTCTCGTGGACGACGGCGACGCGGACGCCGTCGATCGTCTCGCGAGCCACCTCCGGCAGCCGGGCCCGGAGCTCGTCGCCGTCGTTGTTGCCCCAGACGCCGACCAGGCGTCGGGAGCGACGCTCGAACTCGTCGAGGATCGCGATGCCGGTCCAGTCGCCGGCGTGCACGACGACGTCGGCGGCCTCGACCGCCGCCCAGAGCTCGTCGGGCACGGCGCGGGCCTTCTGCGGCACGTGGGTGTCGGACACGACGACGACGGTGGTGGTCACCGGCCCAGGCTAGGCGCGGTTGACTGGGCCGGTGCGAGTCTCCGTCGTGATCCCGGTCCGTGACGACGCGCGGCACCTCGAGGCCTGCCTCCGGTCGCTCGCGCGCCAGACGCGGCTGCCCGACGAGGTGCTCGTGGTCGACAACGGCAGCACCGACGACACCGTGGCGGTCGCGACCGCGGCGGGTGCGCGCGTCGTCACCGAGCCCGTCGTCGGGATCGCGGCCGCCGCCTCCACCGGGTACGACGCCGCGACCGGCGACCTGATCGGCCGCTGCGACGCCGACAGCGTGCTGCCGCGCACCTGGGTCGCCGAGCTCGCGGCCACCCTCGAGGCCGACGGCGACGTGCTCGCGGTCACGACGAACGCCCGCTTCTACGACGCGCCCGTGGGGGCCCAGAGGCTGCTCTCGGCGGCGTACGTCGGCGCGTACCACTGGCTCGTGGGCTCGGCGCTGGCGCACTGGCCGCTGTTCGGGTCGACCATGATGATGCGCCGGTCGGCGTGGGCCGCCGTGAGCGACGTCGTGCACCGCCGCGACACGGGGCTGCACGACGACATGGACCTCGCCCTCCACCTCGGCGACCTGGCGCCGACGCGGGGCGGCCGCCTCGTCTACCGGCGCGACGTCGTGGCGGGCATCTCGGCGCGGCCGTTCGACCGGGGCGCCGACCCGGGGCTGCGGACGCGGCGCGCGCTGCGGGTCTTCGCGGTGCACGGGCGCTCGGGGGTGCCGTTCACCCGCTGGTGGCGGGCCGACCCGCTGCGCACGCGCGCCGTCTGGCGTCGTCTGCGGCCCCGCGCCTGACGGGCCCCGCGGCTCCGCCCGGCGGCTCCGCCCGGCGGCTCCTCTCCCGTCGCCCGCGTGGCAGGTGGCCCTCCGGGCCCCTCAGGTAGTTCGATGAGACGGTCGTGCACCGCACGACGTCGTCGCACGCCCTCCGGCCGCGCACCATGACCACCACACAGAACGACGAGGACGAACCGTGGGACTCTTCCGCACCAAGGACGCCGAGGTGGTCGAGCACAACGCCGCCGTCCAGAGCAGCATCTGGACCGACGCGTTCGGCCGCCTGGCCATCCGCAGCCTGCAGATCATCGCCGTCGTCGTCGTCGGCATCGCCGTGATCTACACCTTCCTCTCGCTGAGCCTCGTCACGCTGCCCGTGCTGCTCGCGCTGATCTTCGCCTCGGCGATGTACCCGCTGATCGCCTTCCTGCGCCGGCACCGGGTGCCGAGCCTCCTCGCCACGATCATCGCCCTGCTCGGCGTCGTGGTCGTGCTGGGCCTCGTCGGCTGGCTGCTCGTCTGGGCCGTCGAGAACCAGGCGTCGACGCTCGCCAAGTCGGCGACGGAGGGCTTCAACCAGCTTCAGGACTGGATCACCACCCTGCCGTTCTCGATCACCGACGACCAGATCGAGTCCGTGCGGAACACCGTCGTCGACTTCGTGACGAGCGCGCAGTTCGGCTCGGGCGCCCTCGCCGGCGCGAGTGCGATCGGCAGCTTCGCGACCGGACTCGTGCTGATGATCGTCGTGCTGTTCTTCTTCCTCAAGGACGGCCCGGCCATCTGGGAGTTCCTCCTCCGCCCGTTCAAGGGCGAGCAGTACGCCCGGGCCCGTCGCATCGGCGACAAGACGGTCGCCACCCTCGGCGGCTACGTGCGCGGCACGGCCACCGTCGCCGCGGTCGACGCGATCGGCATCGGCATCGGCCTCGCGATCATCGGCGTGCCGCTGGCGCTGCCCCTGGCCGTGGTCGTCTTCCTCACCGCGTTCATCCCGCTCGTCGGCGCCACCGCCGCGGGCATCCTCGCGGCGCTCGTCGCCCTCGTGGCCAACGGGCCCGTGGCAGCCATCTGGGTCATCGCGGTCGTCGTGCTCGTCAACCAGCTCGAGGGCAACTTCCTCCAGCCGGTGCTGATGGGCCGCACCCTGCAGCTGCACGGCCTCGTCATCCTGGTCGCCCTGACCGCCGGCACCATCCTCGGCGGCGTCGTCGGCGCGGTCATCGCCGTGCCGCTGATGGCCGTCGTCTGGGGCATCACGCAGGTGTGGAACGGCGAGCACCAGCCGGCGGAGATGTTCCGGAAGAAACGGCCGGAGGAAGTGCGCTAGCCCGCGAGGGCCTGCCGGAGGCGCGGTGTGCGGAGGACGCACACCGCGCCTCCGTCGTGTGCGGACGGAGCTCGGGAAAAAGTCTGCACGATCTGCAGCGAGATGGTTGCGTTCCGTCAACTACGGCGTATCGTTGACGTTCAGCAACTACCTGACCAACGGCGGTCAGCGACCCCCATCTCAGAACGACCACGGAGCGCACCTTGTCGCAGACCACCACCGCCGCGGGCACGAAGCCCGCGGCTCCCCACGAACCGGGCGAAGCGCCCGGCATGAGCCACCGCGAAGTCCTCACGGCCCTGTCGGGCCTGCTGATGGGCATGCTCGTGGCGATCCTCTCGTCGACCGTCGTGTCGACCTCGCTGCCGCGCATCGTCAGCGACCTCAACGGCAGCCAGACCTCGTACACCTGGGTCATCACCGCCACGCTGCTCGCGACGACCGTCAGCACGCCCCTCTGGGGCAAGTTCTCTGACCTCACGAACCGCAAGGTGCTGCTGCAGGTGGCCCTCGTGCTGTTCGTGCTCGCGTCGGTCGCGGCCGGCTTCTCGCAGGACACCGCGACGCTGATCACCTTCCGCGTCTTCCAGGGCCTCGGCGCCGGCGGCCTCACCGCCCTGGTGCAGGTCGTCATGAGCGACATCATCAGCCCGCGTGAGCGCGGCCGGTACATGGGCTACCTCGGCGCCGTGATGAGCGTCGGCACGATCGGCGGCCCGCTGCTCGGCGGCGTGCTCACCGACACCATCGGCTGGCGCTGGAACTTCTTCGTCGGCGTGCCCGTCGGCATCGCCGCGCTGATCGTCATCCAGCGCACGCTGCACCTGCCCGCCAAGCCGAAGAAGAAGGTCGTGGTCGACTACTGGGGCGCCGGGCTGATCGCCGGCGGCGTCTCGCTGCTGCTCATCTGGGTGTCGCTCGGCGGCAAGCAGTTCGAGTGGGCCTCGGCCACCAGCTGGCTGATGGGCCTCGGCGCAGCTGTGCTGCTCGCCCTCGCCGTCGTCGTGGAGTTCCGCTCGAAGGAGCCGATCATCCCGCTCACGCTGTTCAAGAACCGCACCTTCACCTTCGCGGTGATCGCCTCGCTGAGCGTCGGCGTCGCGATGTTCGGCACCAGCGTCTTCCTCGGCCAGTACATGCAGCTGGCCCGCGGCCAGTCGCCGACCATGGCGGGCATCCTGACCCTGCCGATGGTGCTCGGCCTGCTCATCTCGTCGATGGTCGCCGGTGCGCTCATCTCGAAGTACGGCAAGTGGAAGCCCTACATGATCGTGGGCTCGATCCTCCTCGCCGCCGGCCTCTTCCTCATGTCGACCATCGAGTACGACACGAACTTCGCCGTCGTCTCCGTCTTCATGGCGATGATGGGGCTCGGCATCGGCATGGTCATGCAGAACCTCGTGCTCGTCGTGCAGAACTCCGTCGACGTGAGCGTCGTCGGCGCCGCCTCCTCGAGCGTCGCGTTCTTCCGCAGCCTCGGCGGCACGATCGGCGTCTCGGTCATGGGCGCCGTGCTCGGCACGAAGGTCTCGGGCTACATCACCGACGGCCTCACCGACGCCGGCGTCGACCCGAGCGCGCTCGGCAGCGGCGAGTCGACCACGAGCATCCCCGACCTCAGCACCGTGCCCGGCCCGATCCGCACCATCATCGAGTCGGCCTACGGCCAGGGCGTCGCCGACGTCTTCCTCATCGCGGCCCCGCTCGCGATCATCACCATCGTGTTCGTCTGCCTGCTGCCGAACGTCGAGCTCGGCACGAAGTCGGGCATCCAGCGCGCAGCCGCGGCCGGCCCCCAGGGAGGCGCGGCACCGGTCGACGGAGCCGCCGCCTCCCCGGCGACCAAGGGCGCCGCGGCGACCGCCGGGCTCGCGCCCGCGGTCTCGAGCGCCCCGGCCGAGGCGCAGCCGCGCACCGGGACCGTCGATACGATCATCGCGACCGGGGCCGCCGAGGTGGCGGGCCACCCCGTGTCCGACGACGAGCTGAGCGAGAGCCCGGTGTTCTCGTCCCTGGTCGAGGAGAAGGATGTCGCAGCCGATCGATGACGGCCAGCCGGGAGGCGCGGTGCTCGACGCCCCGCGCCTCCCCGAGGCCGACGACGAGGGCCGAGAAGGCCTGATGGCCAGCGTGGTCGACGAGATCGGCTCGCTCATGGTGGAGGCCAAGCGCACCATCGCCGCCGCGGCCTCCCGCTTCGACCCCGACGTGCCGCCGACGGCGTTCTACGTGCTGCGCTACGTGATGAAGCACCAGCCCTGCACGGCCGGCGAGATCGTCCGTGCGATGGCGATGGACAAGAGCGCCGTGAGCCGGCAGGTCGCCCTGCTGCGCGACGCCGGGTTCGTCGACGTCGTTGCCGACGCCTCCGACGGCCGTGTCTCGACGCTGCGCAGCACCGAGCGGGCCGAGGCGCGCATGCTCGAGGTCCGGCACGAGAACCGCGCCGTGTTCCGCAGCCACGTCGAGGGCTGGACGGACGACGAGCTCGCCCAGTTCTCGGGCTGGCTGCACCGCTTCAACACGCCCGCCGGCCCGCGGTAGGCGACCCGCGACTCCTCGGGGTCGACGGCGGGCGACCACGACAGCGACGGGCTGACACCGTCGCCCGGGGTGGACGGACCCGCCCGGGGACGACCACGGCCCCCTCCCTGGTCGGGAGGGGGCCGTCGTCGTGCTGCGGGGCGACTAGATCGTGGCGGTGTCGATCACGAAGCGGTAGCGCACCTTGCTCGCGACGACGCGCTCGTAGGCCTCGTCGACCTGGTCGGCGCTGATCGTCTCGATCTCGGCGCCGATGTGGTGCTCGGCGCAGAAGTCGAGCATCTCCTGCGTCTCGCGGATGCCGCCGATGTTGGAGCCGGCGAGGCTGCGACGGCCCATGATGAGCGAGCCGGCGCGGAACGACTGCGGGTTCTCGGGCAGGCCGACGAAGACCATGGTGCCGTTGAGGCGCAGCGTGCGGGCGTAGGCGTCGATGTCCATGTCGGCCGAGATCGTGTTGATGATCAGGTCGAACGAGCTCTTCAGCTCGTCGAAGGTCGACGGGTCGCTCGACGCGTAGTAGTGGTCGGCGCCGAGCTTGAGGCCGTCCTCCTGCTTGGAGAGCGTCTGGCTGATGACGGTGACCTCGGCGCCCATGGCGTGCGCGATCTTGACGGCCATGTGGCCGAGCCCACCCATGCCGACGACGGCGACCTTCGTGCCGGGGCCGGTGCCCCAGTGCTTCAGGGGCGAGTAGGTGGTGATGCCGGCGCAGAGCAGCGGCGCGGCCTCGTCGAGCGCGATGCCCTCGGGGATCGACAGCACGTAGTTCTCGTTCGCGACGATCTGCGTGCTGTAGCCGCCGTAGGTCTCTTCGCCCGTGTACTCGCGGCCGTTGTAGGTGGGCACGTTGCCCTTGACGCAGAACTGCTCTTCGCCGGCGAGGCAGTTCTCGCACTCGCGGCAGCTGTCGACGAAGCAGCCGATGCCGACACGGTCGCCGACCTTGTGCTTCGTGACCTCGGAGCCGACCTCGGTGACGACGCCGGCGATCTCGTGGCCGGGCACCATCGGGAAGATGGCCTTGCCCCACTCCTCGCGGGCCTGGTGGATGTCGCTGTGGCAGATGCCGGCGAAGGCGATGTCGATCTGCACGTCGTGGGCGCCGACGTCGCGACGCTGGATGGTGCTGCGCTCGAACGAGGCGCCGGCCGAGGCGGCGACGAGAGCGGGGACGGTGGTGGGCACGGGGTTACCTCCGGGGGTTGCGGGTGTCTCGCGCGCCTGTGGGCGCGCTGATCTCCGACGACGCTGTGGGGGACGACACGAGCCTAGGCGCGCCTCCTGGGGGGCTGCTCCTGCCGGGAACGGTTCTCACGGGCCGGGTGCCGCGGGCGCGCGACCGCGGGCGAGTTCGACCCGCGCGGGCCAGTACGCGCGCCCGCTCGCGTCGAACTCGCCCACCGGGGCGGTCTGCGGCAGGCAGAAGCGGGGGAGGCGCGGGTCAGCCGAGCAGGCCGGCCTGCCACACGAGCGCGGCCGCCCCGACGAGCGGGCTCTCGTCGCTCAGCCCGGAGCGCACGACGCGCACCCGCCGCGCGTAGTCGTTGACCGGGGCCTCGTCGACGGTGCGGCGGACGAGGTCGAGGTAGTCGGCGCTGACGCGGGAGAACCCGCCGCCGATCGCGACGACGTCGAGGTCGAGCAGGGTGCTGACCGACGACACGGCCTCGCCGACGGCGTTCGCCGAGCGGCGCACGGCCGCGACGGCGAGGGGGTCGCCCTCGAGGTAGCCGGCCGCGAGGTCCTCCCCGCGCTCGCCCTGCCAGCCCTGCGCGCGGGCCCACGCCACGACGTTGGGGCCGGAGGCGATGACCTCGAGCGTCGCCGCCGAGGCGTTCTGGCCGGCGGGCCGGTCGGCGATCTGGATCTGGCCGATGTGCCCCGCGTTGCCGGTGCCGCCCGAGAGCAGGCGGCCGTTGACGATGAGGCCGCCGCCGACGCCGGTCGAGACCGTGATCGCGAGGGCGTTGTCGGCCCCCTGCGTCGCGCCGACCCAGTGCTCGGCCAGGGCGAGGCTGACGCCGTCGAGCCTCAGCGTGACCGGGGCGTCGGGGGCGACGACGCCCGCGACGAGCTCGGCGACCAGGTCGCGGAGCGGGAAGCCGCGCCACGAGGGGAGGTTGATGGGCGAGACCGTGCCGTGCACGAGGTCGACCGGGCCGGCGCTGCCGATGCCCGCGCCGACGACGACGTCGTCGGGCCCGACCGCGGCCAGGGCGTGCGCCACGACGTCGCGGACCGCCCCGGCCAGCTCGTCGCTGCTCGAGGCGCGGCCGGTCGGGCGGCGGTCGCGGCTGCCCGGGGCGAGCGTGCCGTCGGCGGCCACGAGGGCGGCCTCGACCTTCGTGCCGCCGACGTCGACGGCGAGAGCGTAGTCAGTCACGGCGACAGCGTACCGGGGCCCGTCGCCCGTGACGGCGGGCCTCGGTAGGCTGCCCGCATGGACCAGACCGCAGGCCGGGTCGTCGTCGTCGGCGACGCCCTCATCGACGAGATCCGCACCCCCGCCGGCTCCGACGACCACGTCGGCGGCGCCGGCCTCAACGTCGCCGTCGGCCTCGCCCGGCTCGGCGTGCCGACCACCCTGCTCGCCGCCGTGGGCGACGACGCCGACGGCGCGGCGATCCGCGCGCACCTCGCCGAGCACGGCGTCGAGCTGGTCGCGACCGTCAACCCGCTCGGCACCGGCCGCGCGGTCTCCGAGCGCGTCGACGGCGAGCCGAGCTACTCGTTCACCGAGGCCGCCGTCGCGCGGGGCCTCGACTTCTCGCCCGAGCAGGTCGAGGCGATCACCGTGGCGCCCCTCGTCGCCGTCAGCTCGTACCCGTTCGACGACGCCTGGCTCACCGAGCGCCTGCTGCAGCACGTGGGCGCCGAACCGCCGCGGCTGGTGGTCGACCCGAACCCGCGGCCCGGGTTCCTCCGCGACGTCGACGACTTCCGCGCCGGGTTCGCCCGTGCGGCCGCCGTCTCGCTGCTCGTCAAGATCGGCTCCGACGACGCCGAGCTCGTGGCGGGCACCTCGCTCGAGGGCTGGCAGGAGGCGCTGCTCGCGTCGGGCGCCGGGGCCGTGCTGGCCACGCGGGGCTCCGACGGGGCCGACCTGCAGCTCGCGGGCGGCCCGGTGCTGCACCGAGACGTGGCCGTCTCGGCGGGCGAGGTCGTCGACACGATGGGCGCGGGCGACGCGACGTTCGCGTCGATCGTCGCCAGCCTGCTCGCCGGCACGAGCGGCCCCGGCTCGACCGACTGGGCGGCCGCGCTGACCGACGCCATGGCGGTCGCCGCCGCCACCGTGCGCGCGCCGGGGGCGCTGCTGCGCCGCCCCGGCGACGAGAGCTAGGAGCGCGTCAGTCCCGCGCCTCCGCGACGGCCCTGGCCTTGCCCGACAGGTACCAGTGCGAGCGCGCGCCGGTCTCGACCGGCTGCATGCCGACGACGACCTTGCCGCGGGAGTGCTTCTCGGCGAGGTCGTCGAACGCCTGCGCCACCGCGTCGAACGGGTAGAAGCCCGAGATGAGCACGCGCACCTTGTTCTCGGCGATCAGCTTGGCGAGGGCGCCGAGGATCATCGCCGGCTCGGCGTCGTCACGCTCGGAGGTGATGAAGCGCACCTCGACGTCGAGGCGGTCGTCGCTCGAGCTGAACCGGCTGGCCGGCACGCCGAGGGCGGTCGCGAGCTCCGGGTTGTCGCCGCCGTGGTTGTCGATGAACGCCGTGACGGGGCGCGTCACCGCCGCCTCGATGCGCTCCTGGATGCCGTCGCCGTAGGTGATCGGGATCACGCCGATCGACCGCAGGTAGTCGTGGTTGCGGGGGCTGCAGGTGCCGATCACGGTCGCTCCCGCGGCCTTGGCGAGCTGGCACTCGATGTGCCCCACGCCGCCGGCCGCGGCGGTCACGACGACGACGTCCTCCGCGCCGAGGTGCAGCCCGCGGACGATGTCGTAGGCGGTGACCCCGGCGAGGTAGAGGCCGCCGGCGACCTCCCACTCGACGTTCATCGGCTTCTTGACGACCGCCGTGGCGGGCACGGTGACCCAGGTCGCGTGCGCCCCGCCGCCGATCGAGTGGCCGAGCACCTCGGCCCCGATCGCGAGGTCGCGCACCGCGGCGCCGCGCTTCTTGACGATGCCCGCGAAGCAGGAGCCCTGCCGGGCGGGGAACTCGAGGGGGAGGCGGTCGACGAAGTCGCCCTGCCGGATGAAGTTCTCGATGTGGTTGAGCCCCGCCGCCACGACCTCGACGACGACCTCGTCGTCGGCGGGGACGGGGAGCTCCTGGGCGACGAAGTGCAGCTCGTCGATGTCTCCGTACCGGTCGAACTCGACCGCCTTGCCCGAACGTGCCATGTCGTGCCTCCTCGCAGCGTGCCCTGAGTCTGCTCCCGGTGGGGGACGACAGGTCGGGAGCTGGCTGGGAGTTCTCACGGAGCGGCCAGTGGTCGTCGGCCGGCCGGCGACGCGGACGGCCGCAGCGTGGTCGCGGGGGCGGCCCCGCGCCTCCTACAGCTGGGCGGCGGGCACGCTGAACGTGTCGCAGGCCCCGGGCCCGCCGGCGCGCCCGGCCTCGAACCAGCGCTGACGCTGCTCGGCCGAGCCGTGCGTCCACGTGTCGGGGTCGACCTGGCCGCTCTGCGCCTGGATGCGGTCGTCGCCGACCGCGGCCGCCGCGTCGAGGGCGTCGGCGACCTGGGCGTCGGTGACCGGCTCGAGGAAGGTCGTGCCCTGGTCGTCCTGGATGGTGGAGGCGGCGCCGACCCACGCGCCGGCGTAGCAGTCGGCCTGCACCTCGAGCCGGATGGTGTCGGAGCCCGGCCCGGTCGCGCTGCGGTCGGCCCGGTCGAACGCCCCGGTCAGCTGCTGGATGTGGTGGCCCCACTCGTGCCCCACGACGTACATCTGGGCGAGCGGGCCGCCCGTCGCGCCGAACTGCTCGCGCAGCTGCTCGAAGAAGTCGGTGTCGACGTAGAGGGTCTGGTCGGGCGGGCAGTAGAACGGGCCGGTCGCGCTCGAGGCCGAGCCGCAGCCCGTGTCGACGGCGGCCGTGAAGAGGGCGAACTCGGGCGTCACGTACTGCGCGCCGAGCTGCGGGGCCGCGGTGGCCCAGTAAGTGTCGAGGGAGTCGGCGGCGCCGGCCATGCGGCACTGGACGTCCTCGTTGGCCTGCGCACCGGTGGTGCAGTTCGCCACGCCCTGCTCGCCGGACTGCGCACCGCCGTCGGAGCCGGTGCCGCCGCCGAGCACGCCGCTGACGTCGACGCCGGTGAACTGCCCGATCAGCACGACGATGATCACGCCGACGATGCCGACCCCGCCGCCGGCGACGCCGATCGTGCGGCCGCGGCCTCGCCGCGTGACCTTGCTGCTGTCGATGCGGGCGTCGTCGTTGAAGGACATGGCTCAGAAGCTACGCGACGGGGGAGCCCGCCGCCCGCCGGCCGCCGCCCGGGGCGGGGCGGGGGCGGGCTGGGGTCTGCCTACTTGCCGGAGCGCTCGGCCTCGCGGCGCTCCGCCTCGTCGCGCTCGGCGCGGAGGGCGGCGCGGCCGGCGTCGCGGTCCTTGACGCGCTGCTCCTCCTCGCGCACCTCGGCCATGTTGGCGCGCTCGGTGACGAGCCAGGCCGGCATCTGCTCGAGCAGGGCGTGGATCTCGTCGGTGGTCAGCGCCTCCTCGACGCCGCCCCGGGCGAGGCCCGAGATGGTGACGCCGAGCTTCTGCGCGACGACGGGGCGGGGGTGCGGGCCGGTGCGGCGCAGCTCGGCCAGCCACTCGGGCGGGTTCGCCGTGAGCTCGGCGAACTCGTCGCGCGTGATCGGGGTCGACTGGAACGACTCGGGCGTCGCCGGCAGGTGCACCCCGAGCTTCTTCGCGGCCGTGAAGGGCTTCAGGGTCTGCGGGGCCTTGCCGCGGGGGGTCTCGTCGCTCATCCGCCCAGGGTACCGGCCCGGCACCGTGCGGCCGCGAACCACGTCCTCGCACCGGAACNGGGGCGCGACGGGGGCACCGGTAGCCTGGGCCGATGACGACCGAGCCGACCCGCGCCTCCTTCCGCCTGGGGTTCGTGCCCGGGGTGACGCTCGCGAAGTGGTCGCGGATGTGGGAGGAGCGGCGCGGCGACCTGCCCCTCGACGTCGTCGAGGTCGACGGCGACGAGCCCCTCGCGGCCCTCGGCGGCGACGAGCCGGTCGTGATGCTGCTCGGCCGCCTGCCGCTGCCCACCGGCGACGACTTCTCGGTGATCCCCCTCTACGAGGAGCGGATCGTGGTCGTCGTGCACAAGGAGCACCCGATCGCGGCGCTCGGCAAGGAGGAGGAGGTCGCGCTCGCCGACCTCGACGGCGAGCACCGCCACGACCTCGACCCCGCCCTCTCGCTCGCCGAGGCCGTGGCCGTCGTCGCCACGGGCGCCGGCGTCGCCGTCATGCCGCAGTCGCTCGCCCGTCTGCACGGCGTCAAGGGCACCACGCACCGCTTCGTCGCCGACCTCGACCCCACGACGATCGCGCTGGTCTGGCCCGACGGCCAGCTCGACGACGACATCGACGACTTCATCGGCGTCGTGCGCGGCCGCACCGCCAACAGCAGCAGGTCGAGGAGGCGCGAGGACGAGCCCGCACCGGCGAAGGCCCGCAAGGGGTCGGCTCCCGACCCGCGCGGTGCCAGCAAGGGCAAGGCGCCGGCCAAGGGCCGCGGCGGGCCCCAGCGCGGCACCGGCCGCAGCCGCCCGCGCCGCAGCCGCTAGCGCCGCGCCGCGCCGCGCCGCGCCGCGCGCAGCGCACCCCGTTCCGTTCATCGCACCCCGTCCTGCAGGGGTGCGATGAACGGAACGGGGTTCGTGCGTCGGCAGGGTCGGCAGGCGTCCGCAGGGTGGTGGCCGCCCGCGCCGCCGCCCTAGGATCGCGACCGTGAGCACCCCCGCCGACGGCCCGGCCGCCCCCGCACCCGTCACCTTCACCACGACCGTGCACCAGGCGCGCGTGTCGGCCACCGGCCTGGTCGTCCCGCCCGAGGTCGTCGCCGCCCTCGGCGCGGGCGGCCGCCCTCCGGTCGTCGTCACCGTCGGGGGCCACACCTACCGCAGCACCGTCGGCGTGATGGGCGGGCTGTCGCTCGTGCCGCTGTCGGCGGCTCACCGCGCCGCGGCGGGCGTCGAGGGCGGGCAGCAGGTGGAGGTCACGCTGGGGCTCGACACGGAGCCCCGCACGGTCGAGCTGCCCGCCGCCCTCGACGAGGCGATCGGCGGCGACGACGGGTCCCGCGCCTCCTGGGCGGCCCTCCCTCCGGGCAAGCAGAAGGCCATGGCCCTGTCGGTCACCGACGCGAAGACCGAGGCCACCCGCGCCCGGCGGGTCGAGGCTGCGCTCGCCGCGCTGCGCCCGTAGGCGGTGCGCGGCCGTCGTCGTACCCCTCCTCCCGACGAGCCGAGAACCCCGGGGAGTCGCGGCGTAGCGTGCACGGCACCGCACCATCACCGACCCGCGGCTCGACCCCGGGCCGCCAGCCAGGAGGCAACGATGACGTTCAGCAAGGGTGACCACGTGACGTGGAACACGCCGCAGGGCGAGACCCACGGCACCGTCAAGGAGAAGCGCGTGAAGGAGTTCGAGTTCGACGGCCAGACCTTCAAGGCCTCGGGCGACGAGCCGTACTTCATCGTCGAGTCCGACAAGTCCGGGTCGGAGGCGGCCCACAAGGAGTCCGCCCTGACCGCCGCGAAGAAGTAGGAGCGAAGACCATGGCAGACCTCACCGACGTCGTCTGGAACGACGAGGCCCGCGACAAGATCCTCACCGACGCCGACCGCGTGCTGCAGGAGGCCGTCCGCGACGTGGCCGCCGAGACCGGCGAGGGCGACTCGTGGGAGGACGCCTTCGCGGCCCTCAACGAGCGCCTCAAGGGCCGCTTCATCGACTACGAGCCCGGCCCGGACGTGCGCAAGTACGCCGAGGCCATCGTCCGCGGCGACTACCGCTGACCGAGCCACGACGGGGGCGGTCCGACCTCAGGGTCGGGCCGCCCCCGTCGCGTCCGCGGGGCCCGCGTCCGCCGGGTCGGCACGCCCGGCCTGACCGGCACGCCCGGCCGGCACGAGCGGTGCGTCGACGCGGCGCACCCGCGGCGTCACGGCCACGGCGAGGGCGACGACCGTCACGAGCCCCGCGAGGGCGGTGAGCGTCAGCGGTTCGCCGATCACCCGCGACAGCGGCCCGACGGCGAGCTCGCCCGCGGGCATCCCGGCGAGCGACGCGAGCGTCAGGCAGGCGAAGACGCGCCCCAGGTACGAACGCGGCACCTGCAGCTGCACGGCCACGTCGAGCGGCACGGTGAAGACCTCGAGGCCCACGCTCGCGACGAACAGCCCGACGCAGAGCCAGAAGAACCAGTGCAGCGGGTCGATCAGGGGCGGGTCGAGCACGTAGGGCAGGTCGACCAGGGTGCCCGCCAGCAGCATCAGCGGTGCGACGAGGGCGACGGCCCCGAGCGCCGCGGTGGCCAGGCGCAGCCGCCCCCGCAGCGACCCCGCCCAGACGGCGCCGACGACGAGCCCGGCCGTCTGCACGGCCCCGGCGAACCCCCAGGCGACGCGCCCGAACGACTGGTCGGCGATCAGCGGGCCGAGCACGTGCACCCCGCCGGCGAACGCGAACTGGTAGACGAACGTCAGCACGACGGTCGCGGTGAGCCAGCGCGAGCGGGAGACGAACGCGACGCCGGCGGCCAGGTCGCGCAGCAGCGAGGCCCCGCCGGAGGCGCGGGACGGCCCCCCGGGGACGCGCACGAACACGACGGCCGCCGCCCCGAACAGCACGGCCCCGACGATCAGTCCGGCGCCCGTGCCGAACACCCCGACGACGGCGCCGCCGAGGGCCGTGCCGACGACGAGGCCGGCGTTCATGCTCGTGCGCGCCAGCACCGTCCCGTCGCGGACGGCCTCGTCGGGGACGACGTCGCGGAGCAGCGCACTCGTCGCGGGGCCGAAGAACGCGGCGGCGGCGCCGTTGACCGCCGCCGCGACGGCGAGGGTGACCAGGGTCTCGCGGTCGGCGAGGAGGAGCGCGCCGGCCACGGTGAGCGACGCCGCGGAGAGCACCGACGAGCCGACGGTCACGACGCGACGGGGCAGGCGGTCGGACACCGCGCCTCCCACGAGCACGAGCACGACGTTCGGCACGGAGCGGGCGGCGACGACGAGGCCGACGCCCACCGCGTCGGCGCCGAGGTCGATCGCCGCGAAGACGAGGGCGAGGGGCGCGAGCCCGCTGCCGACCCACGACAGCAGCCGCCCGACCCACAGGGCGCGGAACGCCGGGATGCGCAGCAGCGACCATCTCACCCGGCGCACTCTACGCGCGGCGGCCGCGAGCTCCCCCCGCCCGGCCCTGCGGCCCGTGCGCGGCCGCCGCCCGTGCCCGCCGCCCTCGGCCTCCCGCGACGTCACACGCCGTCGCCCCGCGGGCACCCGACCTAGGCTGGGCGCGATGAGCGCCGAGACCGACGACCCCGTCGCCCGCACGCCGGGCCGCTACCGCAAGGGCATCGCCAAGCGGGAGGCCATCCTCGACGCCGCCCTGCCGGTGTTCGGCAAGGTGGGGTTCCACGGCGCGTCGCTCCGCGAGGTCGCCCGGCAGTGCGGGGTCTCTCACCAGTCGCTGATGCACTACTTCCCGACCAAGGACGCCCTGCTGATGGCGGTCCTCCGCCGCCGCGACGAGCGGCTGCGCCAGCACTTCGACGACGTCGGCGGCATGCGCCTCGCCGAGCTCGTCGAGCTGGCCGAGTACAACGTCGACGTGCCCGCGGTGATCTCGCTGTTCATCACGGCCTCGGCCGAGGCCACGTCGAGCGACCACCCCGCCCACGACTACTACGCCGACCACTACGACCGCATCGTGTCGTCGACGTCGGCGTACCTCGGCGTCGCCGAGGGCCGGGGCTGGCTGCGCGACGGCTTCACCGCCGAGACCGCGGCCCGCGTCGTGCTCGCCGTGCAGGACGGCCTGCAGCTGCAGTGGCTGTACCGCCGCGACGAGGTGCACGTCGCCGAGACGATGAGGCTCGTCGTGGCGACCGTGCTCACGGTGTCGACCGACGAGCTCGACGCCGCCGTGCGGGCCGAGGTCGCCGACCGCGACGCGGGCGACGCGCCCGGCCGGCCCGCGACTCCTGCCCGGCCCTGAGCCCTACTTCGAGCTGATCCGCTGGAACTTCCGCACCGCGAGCGGCACGAAGACGACGAGCATCACCCCGATGCCGACGAGCACCGTGAGGTAGGGGTGCTGCAGCGTCCAGATGTCGGGCACCGGGGTGCTGCCGACGTTGCCGAACGACTGACGGGCGGCCTGCACGAGCGCCGAGACGGGGTTCCACTCCGCGAAGACGCGGAGCACCGTCGGCAGGGTGTCGCTCGGCACGAACGCGTTCGAGATGAAGGTGAGGGGGAAGAGGATCATGAACGACGCGTTGTTGATCGTCTCCGGCGTCTTGACGCTCATGCCGAGCAGGGCCATCACCCAGCTGAACGAGTAGCTGAAGAGCAGCAGCAGGGCCACCCCGCCGACGAACGACAGGGGCGAGGCGTTCACCCGCCAGCCGACGGCCAGCCCGGTGAGCATCATGATCACCATCGAGATGCTGTTCAGCACGAGGTCGCTGTTCGTGCGCCCGATGAGGACGGCGGAGGCGCTCATCGGCAGGGTGCGGAAGCGGTCGATGATGCCCTCCTTCAAGTCCTGCGCCATGGCGGCGCCGGAGAAGGTCGAGCCGAAGACCACGGTCTGGGCGAAGATGCCCGCCATGAGGAACTGCGTGTAGTCGGTGCCTTCGACGGAGATGGCGCCGCCGTAGACCTGGCTGAACAGCAGCACGAACATGATCGGCTGCAGCACGGCGAAGATCAGCATGTCGGGCGAGCGCTTCACCTTGATCAGGTTGCGCTTCGTCACCGTCCAGCCGTCGGACGCCCAGGTGCCGAGCCCGGCGCTCGACGACGGCACGAGGGTCTGGGTGAGGGCCGTGGCGGTCATCGGCGGGCCTCCTTCTCCCGGGCCGAACGGCCCTTCCGGCCGGTCGCGGCGCCGGCGTCGTCGGGGGAGTCGTCGTCGGCCACGGCCTTCCGCCCGGTCAGCTGGAGGAAGACGTCGTCGAGGGTGGGGCGGCGCATCCCCGCGTCGTGCAGCTCGATGCCCGCCGCGCCCAGGTCGGCCAACGACCGCTGGAGCGCCGTGGGGCCGTCGGTCACGGCCACCTCGACCTGCCGCCCGTCGCCGCTGACCGTGGGCTCGGCGTCGCCGTGGCGCCGCAGCACCTCGACGGCCTGGCCGGAGCGGGCCTCGTCGACCAGCGCCACGACGAGCCGGTGCCCGCCGACCTGCGCCTTGAGGTGGTCGGCCGTGCCCTCCGCGATGACGCGGCCCTCGTCGATGACGGCGATGTCGTCGGCGAGGCGGTCGGCCTCCTCCAGGTACTGGGTGGTCAGCAGCACCGTGGTGCCGCCCGCGACGAGCGACGTGATGATCTCCCACAGGGCCAGGCGGCTGCGGGGGTCGAGGCCCGTCGTCGGCTCGTCGAGGAACAGCACGCGGGGGTTGGTCACGAGGGCGCCCGCGAGGTCGATGCGCCGTCGCATGCCTCCGGAGAAGCCCTTGACCGGGCGGTCGCCGGCGGCGCTCAGGTCGAAGACCTCGATCAGCTCGCGGGCCCGCTGCCGCGACACCTTCGCGCCCAGGTGGTAGAGCCGACCGATCATGTCGAGGTTCTCGAAGCCGGTGAGGTTCTCGTCGACGGCCGCGTACTGGCCCGAGACGCCGATCGTGCGACGCGTGGCCTGCGGGTCGGCGACGACGTCGATGCCCGCGATCGTCGCCGTGCCCGCGTCGGGCACCTCGAGGGTGGTGAGCATCTTCACCGTCGTGGTCTTGCCCGCGCCGTTGGGGCCGAGCAGCGCCTTCACCGTGCCCTCGGGCACGACGAGGTCGAGCCCGGTGAGCGCGTGCACCGGCCCGGACTTCGAGCGGTACGTCTTCGTCAGGCCCCGCGCCTCGATCATCGCCATGGTGGCCTCCGCCGGTCGCCGGGCCGCCACCGAACGCCTCGGTGCGGTCCCGTGCTGGGCAGCAAAATATCAGCCCGCGGGGCCGTGCGCCAGTGACGATCCGTCGGCTGTGGACGGCTCGTCGCCGCGCCACGTCACGGCCTCGCGACGAGCTGCGTCCCCGTCGGTGCCCCCGACACCCGCCCCACGTTACGGTCTCGTGACGAACCTTGCCAGGTGGCAAGTTCTGGTCGTACCGTTCTCGCATGACCTCCCTCGACCAGACGGCCGGGCCGTCCTCCGCTCCCTCGACGACGAGCCCCGCGGCCGGCAGCGCCGCCCCCGCCGGGTCGCCGGCCCTGCCCGCCGACCTGGGCGCCGCCTCCGTCGCCCTCGCCCGCCGCTGGGCGCAGGAGGCGTCGCACGCCCCCAGCACCGGCTCGGCCCAGCTTCTCGCGCAGGTGCTCAAGGACGAGTCGGGCCTCGCGTTCACCATCGGCTTCGTCGACCGGGTGGTCCGCCCCGAAGACCTCAGCGTCGCCGCCCGCAACCTCGCCGGCCTCGCGCACCGCGTGCCGGCCTTCCTGCCCTGGTACATGCGCCTCGCCGTGCGCTGCGGCGGCGTGCTCGCCCCGGTGCTGCCCGGCGTCGTCGTGCCGGTCGCCCGCCGCGTGCTGCGCGGCATGGTCGGCCACCTCGTGGCCGACGCCCGGCCGGCGAAGCTCGGCGCCGCCATCTCCGGGATCAAGCGCGAGGGCACCCGCCTCAACCTCAACCTGCTCGGCGAGGCCGTCCTCGGTGACGGCGAGGCCGAGCACCGCCTGGCCGGCACCCGCGCCCTGCTCGCCCGCGACGACGTCGACTACGTCTCGATCAAGGTGTCGTCGATCGTCAGCCAGCTCTCGATGTGGGCCTTCGACGAGACCGTCGAGCGCGTCGTCGAGAAGCTCACCCCGCTCTACGAGCTCGCCGCCCGCTCCGCCCGGCCGAAGTTCATCAACCTCGACATGGAGGAGTACCGCGACCTCGACCTGACCATCGCGGTCTTCACGCGCCTCCTCGACCAGCCGCGCCTGCGCGGGCTCGAGGCCGGCATCGTGCTGCAGACCTACCTGCCCGACGCGCTCGGCGCCCTGCAGCACCTCACCCAGTGGGCCACGGCCCGCGTCGACGCCGGCGGCGCCGCGATCAAGGTGCGCGTCGTCAAAGGCGCCAACCTCGCGATGGAGACCGTCGACGCGACCCTGCACGAGTGGCCGCTCGCGACCTACGGCACGAAGCAGCAGAGCGACACGAACTACAAGCGCGTGCTGGCCTGGGCGCTCACGCCCGAGCGCACGCGCGCGGTGAAGGTCGGAGTCGCCGGCCACAACCTCTTCGACATCGCGTTCGCGCACCTGCTCGCGACGGCGCGCGGCGTGCACGACCGCGTCGAGTTCGAGATGCTGCTCGGCATGGCCGAGGGCCAGGCCGAGCTCGTCAAGGCCGACGTCGGCGGGCTGCTGCTCTACACGCCCGTCGTGCACCCCCGCGAGTTCGACGTCGCGATCAGCTACCTGATCCGCCGGCTGGAGGAGAACGCGTCGAGCGAGAACTTCATGTCGGCCGTCTTCGAGCTCGCCTCGAACGAGGCCCTGTTCGCCCGCGAGGAGGGCAGGTTCCTCGCCTCGCTCGCCGAGGTCGACGACGTCGTGCCCGCGCCCCACCGGGTCCAGAGCCGCCTCGAGGAGGCGCGGGGCGCCTCCCCGGAGCCGGTCGCCGACGCCACGGCCCCCTTCGAGAACGAGCCCGACACCGACCCGGCGCTCGCCGCGAACCGGGCGTGGGGCCGCGAGATCCTGGGCCGGGCCCGCACCAGCACGCTCGGCACCGCCGCGATCGAGGCGGCCCGCGTCACGGACGCCGCGACGGTGGACGAGATCGTCGCGGGCGCCGTCGCCGCCGCGCCCGGCTGGGCCGCGCTCGGCGGCCGCGGCCGCGCCGAGGTGCTGCGCCGGGCGGCCGCCTCGCTGCGCGCCCGACGGGCCGACCTGATCGAGGTCGCCGCGAGCGAGACCGGCAAGACGATCGCGGAGGGCGACGTCGAGGTCAGCGAGGCCGTCGACTTCGCCACCTGGTACGCCCACCTCGCCGAGCAGCTCGACGAGGTCGACGGCGCCGAGTTCGTGCCCGCGCGCCTCACGGTGGTCACCCCGCCGTGGAACTTCCCCGTCGCGATCCCGGCCGGCTCGGTGCTGTCGGCGCTCGCCGCGGGCAGCAGCGTCGTCATCAAGCCGGCCGGCCAGGCCAAGCGCTGCGGCGCCGTCATGGTCGAGGCCCTCTGGGAGGCCGGCGTGCCCCGCGACGTGCTGCGGCTCGTCGACGTCGAGGAGGGCGAGCTCGGCCGGCACCTCGTCGCGCACCCGTCGGTCGACCGCGTCGTCCTGACCGGGGCCTTCGAGACCGCCGCCCTCTTCCGCTCGTGGCGTGACGACCTCCCGCTGCTCGCGGAGACCAGCGGCAAGAACGCGATCATCGTCACGCCGAGCGCCGACCTCGACCTCGCCGCGGGCGACGTCATCAAGTCAGCCTTCGGCCACGCGGGGCAGAAGTGCTCGGCGGCGAGCCTGGTGATCCTCGTCGGGTCGGTCGGCAGCTCGGAGCGGTTCCGCCGTCAGCTCGTCGACGCGGCCTCGACGATGCGCGTCGGCTACCCGACCGACCCCACGACGCAGATGGGCCCGATCGTGGAGCCCGCCGCGGGCAAGCTGCTCGGCGGCCTGACGACGCTCGGCGCGGGGGAGTCGTGGCTCGTCGAGCCGCGGCAGCTCGACGACTCCGGCCGGCTGTGGACGCCCGGCATCCGCGCCGGCGTCCGCCCGGGCAGCGAGTTCCACCTCACCGAGTACTTCGGGCCCGTGCTCGGCGTGATGACGGCCGAGACCCTCGACGAGGCGATCGAGCTGCAGAACGCGACCGACTACGGCCTCACGGCCGGGCTGCACACCCTCGACGCCGCCGAGCTCGGCACCTGGCTCGACCGGGTCGACGCCGGCAACCTGTACGTCAACCGCGGCATCACCGGGGCGATCGTGCGCCGCCAGCCGTTCGGCGGCTGGAAGAAGTCGTCGGTCGGCGCCGGGGCCAAGGCCGGCGGGCCGAACTACCTCGTGCACCTCGGGTCGTGGACGCCCGGCGAGCTCACCGGCCCCCAGGAGGCGCGGCCCGGCCAGGCCGTCTCCGCCGCCCTCTCGGCCGCGGCGCCCCTGCTCGCCGACGCCGCGCAGCGGGCGGCGGTGGCCGCGGCCGCGGCCTCCGACGAGCAGCACTGGGCCGACGAGTTCGGCGTCGCCCGCGACGTCAGCGCCCTGGGCCTCGAGCGCGACCTGCTGCGCTACCGCGCCCTGCCGGTGACCGTGCGCGTCGCCGAGGGGGCCTCGCCGGCCGACGCCGTGCGGGTGCTGCTCGCCGGGCTCCGTGCCGGGGCTCCGCTCACCGTGTCGACGTCGATCGGCCTGCCCGCCGGGCTCGCCCCGGCCCTCGGCCTCGCGGCCGGCTCGCTCGTCGTCGAGGACGACGCGACCTGGCACGACCGGGTGCGCGCGGGTGCGGTGCAGACCGAGCGCGTGCGGCTGGTGACCGGAGTGCGCGACGCGGGAGGCGCCTCCTCGGTGCCGGCCGCCTCGGAGCTCGCCTCCGCGCTCGGCGGCGACCCCGCCGTCGCGGTGTTCGCGGCCCCGGTGACGCCGTCGGGCCGGCTCGAGCTGCTGCCGTTCCTCCGCGAGCAGGCCGTGTCGATCACGGCGCACCGCTTCGGCAACCCCGACGCCTGGAGCGAGGGAGTCATCTAGCTCACAGCGAGGTGCCCCGATCTGGGCCCTGGGCACAGCTCACGGCCCCGATCGGGGCACCTCGTTCGTCGTCGGTGCGGCCGCACCGCGCCGCGTCGCACCGCACCGCACCGCGCGGTCAGACGGCGGGCGACCCCGCGGCGTACCAGGCCGCGAGCCGGCGCAGGCCCTCGTCGAGGTCGACGGCCGGCGCCCAGCGCAGGTCGTGCTGCGTGCGGCGCTGGTCGAACCAGTGCGCGGTCGAGAGCTGCTCGGCGAGGAACCTCGTCATCGGCGGCTCGTCGCTGCCCGGGCGCACGGCCCAGGCGCGCTCGACCAGCGACCCCGCCGCCCGGGCGACCCCGGCCGGGACGCGGAGGCGCGGTGCCGGCACCCCGGCCGCGGCGCAGATGCCGCCCATCAGGTCGGCGACCGTGCGCGGCTCGCCGTTCGTCAGCACGTAGGCGCCGCCCGACACGGCGTCGACGCGCTCGAGCGCGGCGGCGATGCCCGAGGCGGCGTTGTCGACGTAGGTCGAGTCGATCAGCGCCGCGCCGTGGTCGAGCAGCGGCAGGCGGCCCGAGCGGGCTCGGTCGACGATGCGCTCGACGAGCTGCGTGTCGCCGGGGCCCCAGACGAGGTGCGGGCGCACGGCGACGACGCGCAGGTCGGGGTCGGCGGCGGCGAGGGCGAGCCGCTCGGCGGCGGCCTTGGTGCGGGCGTAGTGGCCGCGGGCGTGCTCGGGCGAGGCGGGCTCCGCGTCGTCGCCGACGATCGAGGCTCCGCCGTGCGCGACGGACGGCGACGACACGAACACGAGGCGGGGCACGCGGGAGGCGCGCATCGCCTCCACCAGCGACCTCGTGCCGTGCACGTTGACGGCCTCGAACTCAGCGGGGGCGCCCGCCAACGAGACCTTCGCGGCCAGGTGCACCACCGCCTCCTGCCCCTCGACTGCGGCGTCGACGGCGGCCGGGTCGGTCATCGAGCCGGCGACGTCGCGAGCGCCCGGCACGCCCGAGGCGCGGCGCTGGAACGTGGTGACCTCGTGCCCGGCGTCCGCCACGGCCCGGGCGACGGCGCCGCCGAGCAGCCCGCTCGCGCCGGTGACGAGCACCCTCACGGGGTCGGCCCCGTCACGGCCGGCGTCGGCGGGGCCGGCGTCGGCGGGGCCGGCGTCGGCCGGGCCGGCGTCGGCCGGGCGGGCGTGTGCGACCAGGTCGGGCGTGCGCGCAGGCCCGGTGGTGTCGAACTCGCCCGTTCGTGAGCCGGCCGGCGGCTGACGAGCACCCTCACGGGCGCACCATCCGCCCGCCCGAGAGCACCGAGCCGGCCCAGGAGGCGAGCCGTGCGCGGTCGATCTTGCTGTTGTGGCGCACGTCGGTCGGCAGGTCGGGCACGACCAGCACGGCGGCGACGCGGTGCCCGACGGCGGCGTGCACTGCCTCGCGCACGGCGGCGGCGAGCGGCGCGGCGGCCAGCCCCGGGCAGCGCGAGCGGGCCGCGGTCTCGACGACGACGACGACCTGCTGCGTGCCGACCGGGCCGACGCCCACGACGGCGGCGCGGGCGACGTCGGCCAGCGCCTCCACCGCCTGCTCCGCGGCGACGGGGGTCAGCGGCCCCGACGCGGTGGTGAGCACGTGCGGCAGCCGGCCTTCGACCCAGAGGCGGCCCCGGTCGTCGAGGTGCCCGACGTCGCCGGTGCGGTGCCAGCGCTCGGACGCGCCCGCGGCGGCACCCGGCACGCCGCGCACGCTCGCGCGGTCGGTCAGCCAGAGGCGGTCGTAGCCGCGCTTGAGGTGCGGCGCCGAGACGACGATCTCGCCCGTGACGCCGGGGGCGTCGGAGGCCGTGTCGGAGGCGCTCCCCCGGTCGTCGAGGGGAGCGATCAGCACGCGGGTGGTCGCCGCCGGCACGCCGACGCACACCCCGTTCGCGGCGGGGTCGGCCGCGGCCGCGCGGACGCCGTCGAGCGTGACGTCGGTCATCAGCAGGCCCTCGGTCATGCCGTACGGCGTGTGCGGCGTCGCTCCCGGCATGAGCTCGCCGGCGGCCGCGAGGAGGCGCTCGGAGACGGGCGCCCCCGCCGACAGGAAGGTCTCGACCCCGGCCAGGGCGGCGCGGTCGCGGGCGTCGAGTGCGTCGGCCGTCGCGACGACGTTCGTAAGGGCGGCGGGGGAGAGGAAGACGACGGTGGCGTCGACCGCGGCCGCCGCCGCGGCGACGGCGCGGGCCGTCAGGGTGCGCGGCGAGGTGACGTCCATGTCGGGGGTCACGCTCGTCGCCCCGAGCGCCGGGCCGAGCAGCGCGAACGGGGCGAAGCCGGCGACGAGGCCCGTGCCGGGGCCGACGCCGTACTGGTCGGCGAGGGCGTCGCGCAGCGCGGTCAGCTGGCCGTGCGTGTAGACGACGCCCTTCGCCGGGCCGGTAGAGCCCGAGGTGAAGAGGATCGCGGCCGGGGCGTCGGCGGCGGGCGCGTCGGGCAGCGAGGCGAGAGCGCGCCCGGCACGACGACCCAGCGCGGCGATCTCGGGCAGCGACGTCTCGACGTCGAGGGCTGCCGCGACCACCGGCGACAGCCGCTGGGTCGAGACGACCCGGCCGGGCCAGCCGAGCGCGCGCGCCGCGGTGAGGCCGGGCAGCTGGCCGATGACGTGGTCGGGCCACGAGCCGCGGACGGCCCGCGTCAGCCCCTGCACGCCGAGGCCCGCGTCGGCGACGACGACCACCGCGCCGAGGCGCACGCAGGCGTAGAGCACGGCGGTGAGGTCGGCGCCGGGCTGCACCAGCAGCGACACGCGGTCGCCGGGGCGGACGCCGTGCTTCCGCAGCCCGAGGGCGATCTCGGTCACGCGACGGCTGAGCAGCCGCCAGCTGACCCGACGGGGGCCGGAGGCGCGGGCGGCGCCGTGCGGCACCATCTCGATCAGGGCGGTGTCGTCGCTCTCGGCGAGCGTGTCGAGGTGGTGCCAGAGCGGGCGGTCCTGAGCGGCGGGCGGCGCCTCCTGCGCGTCGCTCGCCGCGGCGGCAGTGGCGGCCGAGGGCACGGCGGCCGTGACGCGGTCGCCGAGCCAGGTCTCGACGGCGGAGGCGTAGTCGACGTCCTCGGCGACGAGGTGCCCGGCGCCCTCGAACCGGTGCACGTCGGCGTGCGGGAGGCGGTCGACGAGGTCGTCGAGGTAGCGGTCGCCGAAGATCGGGTCGCGCGGGCCCCAGAGCATCAGCGCGGGCACGTCGAGGCGGGTCAGGGCGTCGGCGACGCGGTCGAGCTCAGGCCGGCTCGGGTGGCGCTGGTCGACGGGGATGTCGGCGACGAAGCCGCCGATCCCGCCGCGCCGCTCGGCGCCGCGGTAGGGCGCGCGGTAGCCCGCGGCGACCTCCGGGGGGAGGCGCGGGTGCGCGATCGCGAGCGTCACGTCGAGGAACCCGGTCGTGGCGACGGTCGCCCGACCCAGCACGCCCCGGGCGAGCGTCAGCCGCAGCGGGGCCGGGATCGGCTCGTCGGCGGGCTGGTGGATCGCGGTGTTGAGCAGCATCAGCCCCGAGAGCAGCTCGGGGTGGTCGACGGCCCAGCCCATCGAGACGACGCCGCCCCAGTCGTGGCCGAGCGTGACGACGGGCCCGGCGAGGCCGAGGTGCTCGGTGAGCGCCGAGAGGTCGGCGACGCGCTGCGGCAGCCCGCGCTCGACCCCGGTGCGCTCGGAGAAGCCCATGTCGAGCTGGTCGACGGCGACCACGCGCCAGGCAGCACCGCCGGCGGCGGCGGTCGCGAGGGTGCGGGCGGCGAGACGACGCCAGAGGTACGACCAGGTCGGGTTGCCGTGCACGCAGAGCACGGTGCCCACCGGCTCGACGCCGAGCGCCTCGAGGGAGCCCGCCGTGTCGAGGAGGTGCCAGGTGCGGTCGACCGGCTCCGCGCCTCCGGCACGGCCCTCGCCCCCGGTGCCTGCGGTGCCCGCGGGCACCGTCACGAGACGGGACCACGCCGGGTCGAGCCCGTCGAGCCCCGCGGGCGGCAGCGTCGCGGGCGACGTCGCCCGGGCGGCGCGGGGGAGGCGACTCACCAGGCGAGTTCCATCATCGCCGTGTTGATGCCCGAGCCCACGCCCATCAGCAGCACACGGTCGCCCTTCGAGAGGGTCTTGGACTCCTCGACGAGGGTGATGGGGATGGAGGCGGGGCCCACGTTGCCGAGGGTCGGGTACGTGAGCGGGACGCGCCCGCGGTCGATGCCCGCGGCCTTCACGAAGGCGCCCGTGTGCACGTCGCTGACCTGGTGCATGATGTAGCGGTCCATGCCCTGCCACTCCCAGTCGCGCTTCGCCTCGCGCCAGGCGCTGACGACGAGCTCCATGCCGCGCTTGAGCAGGGCCTTCGCGTCGGTGAACATGCCGTCGACGCTGCCGACGCAGAGGTCGTAGTTCTCGGTCGCGGCGCGCGTGACGCCGCCGACGATGCGGTGGCCCTCGGGGTGACGGTCGGCGCGGCCGAGCACGGCGGCCGCGGCGCCGGAGCCCAGCGTGAGGCTCGCGAACTCGCTCATGAAGTCGTCGCGCCCGTAGCCCTTGGTGAGCAGGCGCTCGATCGTGTTGACCTGGACGTCGTCGGCGTCCTCGCCGTCGATGATCACGGCGTACTCGATCTGGCCGGCGTCGATCAGCTGCGCGGCGAGGGTCATGCCGTTCACGAAGCCGAGGCAGGCGTTCGCGATGTCGAAGTTGGTGGCCGACGACGGCAGGCCGAGCCCGTGGTGCAGGCGCACGGCGACGGAGGGCTCGAGGTGCGGCCGCGTGACGGAGGTGTTGATCAGGAGGCCCACCTGGTCGGGCCGGATGCCCGCCTCGGCCATGGCGCGCTTGCCGGCGTCGACGGCGGCGTCGTCGAAACTCTGGTCGGCGCCCCAGTTGCGGCGCTCGTGCACGCCGGCGACGCGCTGCAGCAGGCCGGTGGGCAGCTTCAGGCGCTTGAGCACCGGGCGGAGCTTCTCGTCGATGCTCGCGGAGGTCGTGACCCGGTCGGCCATGGTGCTCGTGACGGCGAGCAGGGCGACGTTGCTGTGGCGGGTCGTGGCGTTGCCGCTCGTGGCGTCTCCGGTCAACGGGGCTCCCTGTCGAGTTGTGCCTGGGCTGGCTGTGTCTGGGCGTGCTGTTCTGGGTCGTGCTGTGTCTGGGTCGTGCGGGGTCGTGCTGGGTCTGTGTCGCGACGGTGCGCGTCTCGCCTGACCGTCGTCCGGGCACGAGCGAGCGAGGGGCTGTCGGGGGCCGGGGCGTCGGGTGCACGGCGAGGGTGCATCCCGCCTACTTTACGGCTGTCGTCGCTGGGCGGTTGCCAGGTTGCCGGGGCACAGACATGCCGATCAGGGCATGGACCGAGCAAGGGAGGCACGGGTCTGCCGACCGCGACGGTGCGTCCCGCGGGCCCCGCCGACGTCTGCGCTCCGGTGCTCGGCCGTCGGGCGGAGCAGGAGTGGTCGCCGAGAACGCTCCTCCACTCTGGAGTGGAACAGCCGTCCGCGAGTCGTCCGCGAGTCGTGACAGCGACACGGTGCTCCTCCACTCCGGAGTGGATCAGCGATGCGGGACCGCCCCGCGGGTGGGCGCGGTCGAGGGCACCGGAGCAGAGCTGAGCCGCCCGGGTCGATCAGGCGCGCGGACCCCGGGGCAGCTTCACGACGCGACGCCGGTCGTCGCGCGACCACCACACGAGGTCGGCGACCGCCCACACCACGGCCCCGGCGACGGCGAGCAGCACGACGACCGTGACGACGGTCACCGACCCTCCGCCGACGGCGAGGGCGGCGACGATGCTCGCCGCGACCAGCAGGGCGCAGACGATCGTGACGACGGGGCGCACCAGGCCGCCCTGCTTCGTCAGCAGCCAGTTCGGCACGTCGGGGTCGATCTCGACAGTCTTCCGTCTCACGGGGCCAGGCTACGGGGCCGACCCGGCCCGCGCCTCCGGGGCCCTGCTCCCCGTCGGGTCGACTACGGTCGTCGGCATGAGCGAGCTGCGCCGACCCTGGTTCACCCTGACCAAGACCGGGTCGGTGCTGCCGCCCGCGCTCGAGATCGCGGTCGGGCTGCTCGGCCTGGTGGTGCAGGTGCTGACCCTCGCGAGCGACCGGGAGACGCCCGGCACCACCGTGATCGTCATGGTGGTCGCCGTCGCGCTGGTCGCCCAGGGCGTCGCCGACCTCGTCTGGTGGGGCCGTGACGGACGCCGCGAGGCGGTCCGCCAGGGCTAGCTCGTCCGACTCGGCGCCGGGCGGGCAACCGCCGTGGCAACCGCCGTCGACGCCGACGTCGCCGCGACAGGCGCAGCCGCCGGCGGCAGGGCCGCCCGCCGCAGCCGGTGCGTCGCCAGCAGCAGCAGCACCGCCACGCCGACCCCCACGCCGGTGTCGACAGCCCGCCAGACGACCAGCGGCGCGATGTCGACCGGCCCGGCCAGGGCCCGCATGCCGAGGGCCATCGGCGTGATGAACAGCAGGGTCAACCCGTAGTTGCGGGCGACGACGAGCTCCGCGGCGAACTGCAGCACGCCGAAGGCGACGATCAGGCCGACCTCCCCGGGGCGGAGCGCGAGCAGCGCGGCCGCGACGCCCACGCCGAGCAGCGTGCCGACGAGCCGGTGGCCGGCCCGCACGAGCTGGGTCGACGTGGCCCGGCCGACCACCGGCACGACCGCCGACACCATCGCCCAGTACGGGTTCTCGAAGCCGACCGCGACGCTGACGAGGCCCGCCACCAGGCTGCCGACGAGGCAGACCGCGGCGTGCAGGAGCGCCCGACGACGGTCGAGGGCCGGGGCGGGCGCGACCGAACGGGTGCGGGCGGCCCGGTCCCGCCGTCGGCCGGAGGGCAGCAGCAGCACGGCCGCCGACGCCGCCAGCGCCACGAGCAGGCTCGCCGGCGCGACCACCGCGGCGACGCCCACGGACGAGGAGGCGGCGGGCAGGAACGCGCACACGCCGAGCCCGAAGACGGGGAAGAGGGGCCCCGGGGGAGCCCACCGCCGCACGTCGGCGACCAGCGACCCGAGGCCCGCGACCGCCGCGATGACGACGACGACGAGCACGACGTCGGCCCCGCTCGTCGAGAGCACGGCGCCGAGCAGCACGGAGGCGACGAGGACCGCCCCGGCCTCGAGCTGCATCCGCAGCCGCGGGCCCACGGGCAGTCCGCGGCCGAAGGCCGACGCGAAGGCACCGAACACGGCGTAGGGCGCCCAGGCGAGGTGGCCCGTTGCCGCGAGCACGACGAGCGGGAGCACGACGCTGACGGCGACCCGCGCGGCCGGCACGTGGGCGCCGTCGTGCGGGCCGAGGCGCACGAAGTCGCGGGGGCGGGGGAGCACGGCCGGCCGGGCGGCGGGGGCGGGCGGGGCAGGGGGAGGAACGGGGGAGGAGGGCGCGGCGGGAGCGCCGGGGGCGGGGCTGGCGGCGGGCTCGGGGCGGGACGGTGCCACGGGGGTCCTCTCGACGACGGTGGGCGTTCGTCGTCGAACTGCTTCACGGGTGAACTAGATGGTCGTCGATAGTTTACCCGTGAACCACCGCTACCCTCGACACGTGAGCCCCGCCGACCCTGCCCGCGCCGACACAGCCCGACCCGACGCGATCGAGCGCGTCCACGACCGCTGGCGGCGCCTCCGGCCCGACCTCGACGTGTCGCCGCTGCTCGTCGTCGGCCGCGTGACGCGCCTGGGCCGCCTGATCCAGCGGCGCAGCGACGAGCTGCTGCGCGACCTGGGGCTCGGGCGGGCCGACTTCGACGTGCTCGCCGCCCTCGTCCGCCACGACGCGCCCCTGACCCCGACGGCCCTGGCCGACGAGACGCTGCTGTCGGCGCCCGCCGTCACCAAGCGCCTCCGCGTGCTGCTCGACGCCGGGCTCGTGGCCCGGGAGGCCAACCCGGCCGACGGCCGCGGCTGGCTCGTCGTGCCGACGGAGCCGGGGCGCCGACGGCTCGCCGAGGCCCTGGACGTGCAGGTCGCCGCCGAGGCCGCGATGATCGCGGGCCTCGACGGCGACGAGCGGGACGCCCTGCTGCGGGGCCTCCCGGCCCTGCTGCGCGAGCTCGAGGGCTAGCGCCCCGGGCGGGCGCCGGTCAGCGGCGCTCGCAGACCAGGCCGTCGCGGTCGACGTCGAGCCTCGCGTTCGCGGCGTAGACGGTCGCCGAGACGGTCGTCCCGGCCGGCTGGGCGAGGGTCCGCGTGCCGACCTGGTCGCGGGCGCTGGTGTTCTTCGCGACGCCGGCGGGGTGCTCGGAGTTCAGGGCGCCGCAGCTGAAGTACGTCGTCGGGAGCACCAGCAGCGACGCGGAGGTGCGGGAGGCGGTGGTGTAGCCGGCCGCCGACCCCGTCGCCACGACGGTGACGCGACGGTCGACGTCGCCGGCCCTGACGCGGAAGGTGCTGCCGGTCGCGCCGGGCACCGGGGTGCCGTCGACGCGCCACGACCAGGTGACCGCCGTGCCCGGGGTCCAGCCGTCGGCGCTCGCCCGCAGGGTCGAGCCCACCTTGACGTCGCCCCTGACCGTCGGGGTCGTGGTCGTCAGGGTCTTGGGGGCCGGCGCCGGAGCGGGGGTCGGCTTCGGGGCGGGCGTGGGAGTCGGGGCGGGCGCGGGAGCCGGCGTGGGCGTGGGCTTCGGAGCCGGAGCCGGAGCCGGAGCCGGAGTCGGAGCGGGCGCGGTCACCGGCGCGCTGGTCGCGGTCGACGGTGCGTAGGAGTACTGCGACACCCAGTCGATCTGCAGGTGGCCGTCGACCGACGCGGCCGGCTTCGTGCCGTCCGTCGCCGTCTGCAGCACCCAGTGCATCGGCGTGCGGGGGACGTTCGTCGTGGTCGTCGCGACCGTGACGCCGTCGAGCAGGTAGCTGATGCGCCCCGGCGTCCAGTCGATCGTGTACGTGTGCCAGGCCTGGTACGAGACGCCCGTGTCGTGCACGAGGTCGTTGTTCCACGGGGTGCCGAGCTGGTGGTTGTAAGCGTGGGTGGTGCCCTCGAGCCCGCCCTCGGGGAAGTTGATCTCGCCGTTGGCCCAGACGTTCTCGTCGTCCCAGAGCAGGAAGGCCGTGCCGTAGCCCGGGAGGGCGTCGGCGCGCATGCGCACCGAGTAGCGCCCGTAGGTCTGCCCGCCCCACTGCCCGTTCACGAGCGGGATCGGCGCGGCCGACCGCGGCACCCCGTCCGCGCCCGTGTGCAGGTGCATGTCGAGCAGCCCGCCGCTGACGGAGAGGGTGTCGGCGTCGTAGGCGCCGATCTTCCACGTGTCGGGGAACCCGTCGTACGTCATCCACTGCGACGCGTACGGCCCGGGGAACGAGCCGGCGGCGAGCGGAGTGCTGAAGTCGTCCTTCAGCACCTGCTTCCAGCCGGGCAGGTCGCCGGTGACGAGGGTGGTGGAGGCGGCGGCCGCGTCGAGGGTCGTGGTGGCGGCCGATGCGCTGGCCGTGCTCGCCGCGACGAGGCCGGTGGCGACGACGAGGCCCGCCGTGACGGCGGCGACGACCGGGATGCCCCGGCGGTGGTGACGGGTGTTCATGGCGTGGTGGACCCTTCCGTGGCGTGTGGGAAGGGCAAGCGGGTGCGCGTGGAGCGGGTGGACCGGGTCGCGGGGCTCGGGAGGAGCGGGTCGTGACGACGGGCCGGGGGGAGGAGCTCACGCCGGGGAGGTCGGGTCCCTGGCGTCCTCCCAGCGTGCTCCGTGCCGCCGGGGGTCGTCAGCCCCAGCTCGGGTCGCCCTCGCGCGGGGGTGCGCGACGGGGTCTGTCGGCATCGCTGTACCCCGGTCGACGACGGACGGTGCCGCGGAGGAGGAGGAGGAGGAGGAGGAGGAGGAGGAGGAGGAGGAGCGGCGGGGGACGGGAGAGGCCCCGTGCCGCCGGAGGGCGGGCACGGGGCCGGGGGAGCCGCCTGTCGGATTCGAACCGACGACCTTCGCTTTACAAGAGCACTGCGCTACCGGACTGCGCCAAGGCGGCGGGCTCGGCCATCCTACCGACCACGGCGCTCGCCGCGGGCGCTGCGGGGCGCACCGCCGAGGCTCGGCGCAGGATTGGCGCGGGCGACGGCGACGTGGTGAAGTAGACGGGCGGCGTCGGCCGCGCGCCACCGCCCGTGACGACGAGGAGCCACCATGACCAACATCCTGACCGCGATCGGATCGATCGTCCTGCTCTTCGTGAGCTTCGCGCTCTTCGCGTACTCGTTCGGCTCGGGCGAGCCCAACGCGCTCATCTTCTTCGCCGGCATCGTGCTGATGACGGCGTCGTTCGGCATCCCGATGACCGTCCTGGGCAACAGCCGCCGCACTTGGTAGCGGCCGCCGTCAGCCCGCGGTCAGCGGCCTGACGTAGTCGGCCGGGTCGAGCAGGCGGCGGGGCTTCGCCTCGCGCTCGCCGTGGCCCCCGACGTACAGCCAGCCCAGCAGCTTCTCGTCGCCCGTCAGCCCGTGGGCGGCCTGCACGACCGGGTGCCGGGTCTCCGACCCGGTCTTCCAGATCACGCCCCAGCCCTCGTCGTCGAGCACGAGCGACAGCAGGTGGGCGACGCCCGAGGCGACCGACTCCTGCTCCCACTCGGGCACCTTCCGGCTCTCCACCGGCGACGACACCACCGCGATCACGAGCGGCGCGCGGAGCGACTTCTCCTCCGCCTTGCGGGTCGACTTCTCGTCCGCCCCGGTCGCCGCCGACAGCGACCGGCCGATCACGCGACGGTCGTCGCCGCGCAGCTCGACCAGGCGCCACGGGTGCAGGCCCGAGTGGTCGGCCACCGTCGACGCGGCCTCGACGTAGCTGAGCAGCTGCTCGCGCGTCGGGGCCTCGTCGGTGACCTTCGACCGTGACCGTCGCCGACGGGCAGCGTCGGCGACGCCGGTCACTTCGAGTCCGTCGAGGCGGCGTCGCCCTCGGTGAACGACAGCGAGATCGAGTTCATGCAGTAGCGGTCACCGGTCGGGGTGCCGAAGCCGTCGGGGAAGACGTGGCCGAGGTGCGAGCCGCAGTTCGCGCAGCGGACCTCGGTGCGGACCATGCCGAGGCTGGAGTCCTCGATCAGGTCGACGGCGTCGGGCCGGACGGACTCGTAGAAGCTCGGCCAGCCGCAGCCGCTGTCGAACTTGGTGCCGCTCTTGAAGAGCTCGGCGCCGCAGGCGGCGCAGGCGTAGGTGCCGGCGCGCTCCTCGTCGAGCAGCTCGCCCGTCCACGGGCGCTCCGTCGCGGCCTGGCGGAGCACCGAGTACTCCTCCGGGGTGAGCTCGCGGCGCCATTCTTCGTCGGTCTTCTCGACCTTGTACGTGCTGTTGTCGTTCGTCATGGGTGCACTCCTGACACGTTCGGGGACTCCCCATCCAACACTGTCCCGCTGAGCCCCATTCCCCGGGTGACGCCCCGCGGCGCTCCCTAGACTCGGGCCCGTGACGCTCGCCGACCGCTTCCTCGCCTACTCGGCGCAGGCCGCCGCCGAGGGGTCGCCCGGCTGGGCCGAGCTGGCCGCCGGCCTCGCCGCCGACGAGGCCGCGCTGGCCGTCGTCGAGAGGGCGCCGGAGTTGCGGCGCCAGCCCGTCCTGGTGCTCGCGACGTGCCGGTGGCTGGGTGCGCCCCCGGGGCCCTGGCCGCGCCTCCGGAGCTGGCTCCTCGACCACGCCGACGCCGTGGTCGCGGAGCTCGGCCGACGCGCCGTGCAGACGAACGACCTGCGCCGGAGCGGCCCGGTCTCGCTCGCCCTGGCCCGCCTCGACGAGCCGGTCGCGCTGCTCGAGGTGGGGGCCTCGGCCGGCCTCTGCCTGCTGCCCGACCTCGTCTCGTACCGCGCGGGCGACGTCCGGTGGGGCGACCCGCGCAGCCCCGTCCAGCTGACGCTCGACGTGACGGACGGCCGCGGCGACGACGCACCCGGCGGAGCGGGCGCCGGGCTCGGCGCGGTCGAGCTGCCGGCGGTGGTCTGGCGCGCCGGGCTCGACCTCGACCCCGTCGACGTCCGCGACGACGAGGCCGTCGCCTGGCTGCGCGCGCTGCTCCCGCCCGGGGCGACGGAGCGTGCCGACCTGCTCGAGCGGGCGGTCGCGCTCGCCCGCACCGCGCCTCCCCGGGTCGCCCGCGGCGACGCCGTCGACGACCTCGAGGCCCTCGCGGCGACGGCGCCCGCCGACGCACGTCTCGTCGTCGTCTCGACCGGCACGCTCGTCTACCTGCCGGGCAGACGACGACAGCAGTTCGTCGACACGGTCCGGGGGCTCGGCGCCACCTGGGTCTCGTACGAGCGGATCGGCCTGCTCGACGACGTCGGGGCCGTCGACCCGGCCCTCGTCGAGCGCACGTCGGCCTTCGCGGTGCTCGCGCTCGACGGACGGCCGCTCGCCGTCGGCGACGCCCACGGCACCCGCCTCACGACCGTCGGCTGAACGGGCCGAACCGCGCCCCGCCTCCCCGGTCACGGCCCGCCCCGACGTTATGGTGACCAGGATCGAGAGGGCGGGACGTGACCGACGAGGGCAGCAGGGGCACCGGCGTGCGCGCGGGCGCGTTGTCGACCCTCGACCGCGCGATCCTCGACCTGGAGCAGTCCCCGCCGGCCACGCCGGGCCAGAAGGAGGCGCTGATCCGGAGAGAGCTCGGGCTCGGCGTCGCGCGCTATCAGCAGTTGCTCAACTCGCTCATCGACCGACCTGCTGCACTGGCCTACGCGCCCCTGGTGGTCGGTCGTCTGCAGCGCCTGCGCGACCAGCGCGCCCGGGCCCGCGCCGACCGTTCGTTCGGGCCCACGCCCCGCTGACCCGGAAGACCACGGAGACCATGCCGAAGTACCCCCGCGACCGTTTCGACGAGGTGCCCCGCGACCTGGAGAGGGTCGGGGCGCACCGCTCCGAGCCCCGCCGGGGGCGCGGCTGGGTGGTCGTCGCCTGGGCGGCCCTCGCCACCGGCCTCCTCGTCGGCGCCGGGGTGGTCGCCCTGGGCGTCCTCAACGACAGCTTCCAGTTCGTCGCCCCCAGCGCGAGCAGCTCGGCCGAGGCCGGCGACGCGACGACCGAGCCGTCCGACGAGGCGACCGACGGCGACGGGGCCGCGACCGACGGGTCCACCGACGCCGCCGGCGAGACGCCCGCCGTGACGCCGACCCCGACGGCCACCGCGGCCGACCCCTCCGACGTGCCCGCCTCGACGACGATCGCCGTGCTCAACGCGACGACGACGAGTGGCCTCGCCGGCCGGGCCGCGACGACGCTCGACACCGCCGGCTGGACGGTCGGCAGCCAGGGCAACGCGCCCGAGCGCTCCGCCACCTCCACCGTCTACTACGCCACGGCCGCCGACCGCGCGGCCGCGCTCGGCGTCGCCGAGTCGCTCGGCATCGACGCGACGCAGCAGAGCACGGCCTTCCCGGGGGCGACCATCACCGTCGTGCTCGGCACCGACTTCTCGTCGTAGCGGGCGAGCGCGGGGGCGGTGCGACCGGGGCAGGGGCCCCGCTCCGCGCCTCCTCGGGGGCTTCCTCGTGCCCCTTCTGTTTCGGGCGTGTAAAGGATCGGGCCGACGGGCGCCCGCGGGTTCGTTCTGCGGCCTTCGGGGCTGTCGTCGGCGCCGGGGGCCGCACTAGCATCTGGTCTTGGTCGCCCCCTACGGCCCGCCCGCCCCGCCCCGAACGAGCGAGGCTGCACCGTTCGGGTGCGCAGGCCACTGCGTCGACCCGGCCCCGGCACCGACCGGCCGCCGTACGAACACAGCAAGGGGAGCAGCACCATGGCACACGGGACCGTCAAGTGGTTCAACGCGGAGAAGGGCTTCGGCTTCATCACGGTCGAGGGAGGCGGGCAGGACGTCTTCGTGCACTACTCGGCCATCGACATGAGCGGCTACAAGGTGCTCGAGGAGGGCCAGGCGGTCGTCTTCGAGGTGGGCACCGGGAGCAAGGGGCCGCAGGCGGAGTCGGTGCGGCTCGCCTGAGCTCCGCCCCTCGGCCCCTCGGCCCCTCCGACACGACGCCGTCCGCCCTCCCGGGGCGGGCGGCGTCGTCACGTCCGGGGGCTCGCCGTGGGCCTGCCCGGACGGCTTGCACTCACAAGGTGGGAGTGCCAGAATCGCTCTGGCACTCGCCGCAGGTGAGTGCCAAGTACCTCTGCTTCATGACGTCCGGGAGGGACGAGTAACACATGGCTAAGATCATTGCTTTTGACGAAGAGGCCCGTCGCGGCCTCGAGCGTGGCCTGAACATCCTGGCCGACGCGGTGAAGGTCACGCTCGGCCCCCGCGGCCGCAACGTCGTCCTCGAGAAGAAGTGGGGCGCCCCCACCATCACGAACGACGGCGTCTCCATCGCCAAGGAGATCGAGCTCGACGACCCGTTCGAGAAGATCGGTGCCGAGCTCGTCAAGGAGGTCGCCAAGAAGACCGACGACGTCGCCGGCGACGGCACCACCACCGCCACCGTGCTCGCCCAGGCGCTCGTCCGTGAGGGCCTCCGCAACGTCGCCGCCGGTGCCGACCCCATCTCGCTCAAGCGCGGCATCGAGAAGGCCGCCGCCGCGGTCTCCGCTCAGCTCCTCGCCGACGCGAAGGACATCGAGACCAAGGAGCAGATCGCGGCGACCGCCTCGATCTCCGCCGCCGACCCCACCATCGGTGCGCTCATCGCCGAGGCCATCGACAAGGTCGGCAAGGAGGGCGTCGTCACCGTCGAGGAGTCGAACACCTTCGGCACCGAGCTCGAGCTGACCGAGGGCATGCGCTTCGACAAGGGCTACCTGTCGCAGTACTTCGTCACCGACCCCGAGCGCCAGGAGGCCGTCTTCGAGGACGCCTACGTGCTCATCGTCAACTCGAAGATCTCCAACATCAAGGACCTCCTGCCGATCGTCGACAAGGTGATCCAGTCGGGCAAGCAGCTCCTGATCATCGCGGAGGACGTCGACGGCGAGGCCCTGGCCACGCTCGTCGTGAACAAGATCCGCGGCATCTTCAAGTCGGTCGCCGTCAAGGCCCCCGGCTTCGGCGACCGTCGCAAGGCGCAGCTGCAGGACATCGCCATCCTCACCGGTGGCCAGGTCATCGCGGAGGAGGTCGGCCTCAAGCTCGAGAACGCCACGCTCGACCTGCTCGGCCGTGCCCGCAAGGTCGTCATCACGAAGGACGAGACCACGATCGTCGAGGGTGCCGGCGACGCCGAGCAGATCGCCGGCCGCGTGCGTCAGATCCGCAGCGAGATCGAGGCGACCGACAGCGACTACGACCGCGAGAAGCTCCAGGAGCGCCTCGCCAAGCTCGCCGGCGGCGTCGCCGTCATCAAGGCAGGTGCCGCGACCGAGGTGGAGCTCAAGGAGCGCAAGCACCGCATCGAGGACGCCGTCCGCAACGCGAAGGCCGCCGTCGAGGAGGGCATCGTCGCCGGTGGTGGCGTCGCGCTCATCCAGGCCGGCAAGACCGCCCTCGCCGAGCTGCAGCTCGAGGGCGACGAGGCGACCGGGGCGAACATCGTCCGTGTCGCGATCGACGCTCCCCTGAAGCAGATCGCCTTCAACGCGGGCATGGAGCCCGGCGTCGTCGCCGACAAGGTCCGCGGCCTCCCGATCGGTCACGGCCTCAACGCCGCGACCGGCGAGTACGTCGACATGATCGCCGCCGGCATCATCGACCCGGCCAAGGTGACCCGCTCTGCCCTGCAGAACGCCGCCTCCATCGCTGGTCTGTTCCTGACCACCGAGGCCGTCGTCGCCGAGAAGCCCGAGAAGAACCCGGCCCCGGCCGGCGACCCCACGGGTGGCATGGACTTCTAGTCCGCACGGTTCCACGCTCAAGGGCGGTTCCCCTCCGGGGGAGCCGCCCTTCGGCGTTCCCGGGGTGCGCCCCGTGTGCCCGTCCGCTCGGCGTCCGCCCGGCCTCCCCGCGTCCCCCGGCCTCTCCGCGTCCGCTCGGCCGCTCGGGTCGGGGCTCGTGATCTGAGAGTGATCCTGGGCCACGGGCTCTGCGGCACCACGTTCTCGGGGGCTGTCGCCGTGAACTCTCTCGTTCTGGGCATGCAGGAGGGCTGCCCGTGGCCGCGGAAGAACGCGAGCGATCCGTCCGCCGCGGACCAGATCACGGGGATCCCCGGCGTTCGATCGCCCGATCTCTCTCAAATTACGACGTGGCGGACGTCGGGTGAGCGGGGCGGGCGCGCCGGGGGACGCGAGCCGGGAGGCGGCGGGCAGGCCGGAGGCGTGCAGGGGCCGCGAGCGGGACGGAGCGAGGGAGGCGCGGGCTAGGCGACCGGGACGGAGCGGCGGAGGCGGGGGCTACGCGAGCGTGACGGAGCCGGGGGAGGCGGGGGCCTGGCCGGGCACGCCGGTCGCCGGCGTCTCGGGCGGGACGCCGTTCTCGGGGAAGAGCGGCAGGGCCACGCGGAAGGTGGCTCCGCCCCCGGGGGTGTCGAAGACGTCGACGCTGCCCCGGTGAGCCGCCACGATGCCCGACACGATCGCCAGCCCCAGGCCCGAGCCTCCGGTGTCACGGGTGCGCGACGAGTCGGCGCGCCAGAAGCGCTGGAAGATCTTCTCGCGGATCTGCGGCGGGATCCCCTCACCGTGGTCGACGATGTCGATCGTCGCCACGCCCCGGCCCGGGTCGGACTGCACCACGAGCTCGATGGGGCTGTCGTGCTCCGTGAAGCGCATCGCGTTGCCCATCAGGTTCGTGATCACCTGCCGCAGCTTGTTCTCCTCGCCGAGCACGACGGCGGGCGCCTCGGGGCCGTGGCCGGCCGTGCCGTCACCGGTGCCGGCGGCGGCCTCGTCGGCGGCCCGCGTGGCGCGGGCCCGCAGGCTGCGCAGCCGGGCGAGGGTCGCGCCCGCGAACGACACGGGGCCCGTCGCCCCGGGGTCGAGGGCCGTCTCGGGGACGCTGGCGGGCGCGTCCGGGCCGACGGGCGCCTCCTCGCCGGTCTCCGACACGACCGGGTCGTGCACGACCACCGCGATGTCGCGGTCGGGGTTCGACGCCATGGTGTCGAGGGCGGAGTCGCGGGCGATCGTCACGAGGTCGACCGGGCCCAGCTCGAGCGGCTTCGACTCGTCGAGGCGGGCCAGCGCCAGGAGGTCCTGCACGAGCACGCCCATGCGGATCGCCTCCTTCTCGATGCGGTCCATCGCCTGGGCGACGTCCTCCGGCTTCGTCAGGGCGCCCATCCGGTAGAGCTCGGCGTAGCCACGCAGGCTGACGAGGGGCGTGCGCAGCTCGTGGCTCGCGTCGCCGACGAACCGGCGCATCTGGTCGATGGTGCGCGCCCGGTCGTCGAACGCGCTGTCGATCCGGCTGAGCATGGAGTTGAGCGAGCGGTTGAGGCGCCCGACCTCGGTGTTGGGCGTCGTCGAGTCGAGCCGCTGGCTGAAGTCGCCGTCCGCGAACCGGGCCGCGGTCGCCTCGACGTCGCGCAGCGGCGAGAAGGTCGAGGTGACGAGCAGGCGGGTGAGCGCGGCGCCGAGCACGACGACCGAGACGCCGAAGCCCAGGAAGATGCCGCTGAACCGGCCGATCAGGGCCGTGGTGACCGCGAGGTTCGTGCCGGTGACGATGGTCGCGTCGATGCGCTCGACCGACCCGCCCGACGTCGTCTGCAGCGTGGTGTTGTAGGCGAAGACCCGCCACTGCTGGTCGTGGGCCTCGTTGAAGACGCTCTCGGCCTCGTCGTTGGTCTCGTCGGCGGGGATGTGCACGGACGAGAGGTCGGGGGCCGTGCCCGCGGCCAGCTCGTCGCTGTTGTCGCAGATCTGGGTGCCGTCGGCCCGGTACAGGGCGACGTAGCTGCTGCGCGTGTCGCCGAACGTGACGGTGCACGACTGCGCGTTCGTCGTGTTCGGCGTCGCGCCGGTGAAGCCCTTGGCCGCGGCCTCGAGCGACATGTCGACCTGGCCGTAGAGGTACGTGCTCAGCACGGTCATCGTGCCGAGGCCGGCGACGAGCAGCCCGAGGGTCACCAGCGTGACCGTGATGCCGGTGATCTTCGTGCGGATGGAGATCTCGTTCCACCACTGCGACAGGCGTGCGTGCATAGAGGGGTCAATCTAGCGCGAGGCGCCTGGGAGCCGGTGAGGCCCCCAGGCGCCCGGGAGAGTGCTGGAGCAGGGTGTCCGCCGCCGACGATGCCGGGGCTCGGGCGGCTCAGGCCTTGGCGGCCTTGAGCATGTAGCCGAAGCCGCGCTTCGTCTGGATGATCGGCTCGGCCGAGAACTGGTCGAGCTTGCGGCGCAGGTACGAGATGTAGCTCTCGACGATGCCGGCGTCGCCGTTGAAGTCGTACTCCCACACGTGGTCGAGGATCTGGGCCTTCGACAGCACGCGGTTCGGGTTGAGCATCAGGTAGCGGAGCAGCTTGAACTCGGTCGGGCTGAGCTCGATCGCCGTGTCGCCGATGGTGACCTCGTGGGTGTCCTGGTCCATGGTGAGCTCGCCGGCGCGGATGATCGCGTCCTCGTCCTCGTTCATGGTGCGGCGCAGGATCGCCTTGATGCGCGCCACGATCTCGTCGAGGCTGAACGGCTTCGTCACGTAGTCGTCGCCGCCGACGGTGAGGCCGGTGATCTTGTCCTCCGTGTCGTCCTTCGCGGTGAGGAAGAGGATGGGGGAGGTGTAGCCCGACGAGCGAAGGCGCTTGGTGACGCCGAAGCCGTTCATGTCAGGCAGCATCACGTCGAGGATGATCAGGTCCGGCTCCTCCTCGAGCACGGCCGAGATGGCCTGCGCGCCGTTGCCGACCGCTCGCACCGCGAAGCCGGCGAAGCGCAGGCTCGTGGTCAGCAGGTCGCGGATGTTGGGCTCGTCGTCGACGATCAGGATCTTGGGGCCGTCACTCATGCACGCAAGTATCTGCGCGCCTCCTCGGTGTTGTCTGTGAGCCGAGCGCGAGTCACCCGGGTGAGCGCAGCGTGCCCGCCCTCACCGGGCCGTGTGCTCGCCGGGCCAGTCCGTGTTGGGCACGAGCGCGATGCGCGTCGTCAGCTCGAGCAGCTCGTCGGGCACGGCGAGGGTGAAGGCCACGCCGTCGCGGTGCTCGAGGACGGCGGTGTAGCCGGAGGCGCGGGCGATCTGCCACCCGGGGAAGGCCTCGACCGGGGCCGAGACGACCCGCGCCTCCTCCGCGTCGTCCAGCTCGCCGAGGGCGCTCAGGCCGGCGAAGAGGTGGTCCTTGACCGGCGAGCCCGCCAGGAGGTCGGAGCGCTCGAGCACCTCGGGGTCGGGGCTCCAGGTGACGACGCTCAGCACGGAGCCGGCGTGCAGCCCGCCCTGCACCTCGTAGCTGCGCTCGACCGAGACGACCACCGAGGCGTCCCACTCCGCGACGCGCGCCTGCTGGCCGACGAACGCCAGCGCGTCGTGGTCGAGGGAGGCGACCAGCGGCCCGAAGGTCGCCGTCGCCGACTGGTCGGCCAGGAACACCCGCCGCAGGCTGTCGCGCCAGAGCTCGTCGTCGCCCAGCGACAGGTCGTGCGCGTCGCTCATGCCGCCAGCGCGGGGGAGTCGAGGATCGTGTAGCTGTAGCCCTGCTCGGCGAGGAAGCGCTGACGGTTCTGCGCGAACTCCTGGTCGACCGTGTCGCGGCTGACGAGCGTGTAGAACGACGCCGGCAGGCCGGACTTCTTGGGGCGGAGCAGGCGGCCGAGGCGCTGGGCCTCCTCCTGCCGGGAGCCGAAGGAGCCGCTGACCTGGATCGCGACGGTCGCCTCGGGCAGGTCGACGGAGAAGTTGGCCACCTTCGACACGACGAGCACCTTGAGCTCGCCGTCGCGGAACGCCTGGAAGAGCCGCTCGCGCTCGTCGATCGGCGTCGCGCCCGTGAGCGTCGGGGCGTCGAGCACGGCGGCGAGCTCGTCGAGCTGGTCGAGGTACTGGCCGATGACGAGGATCTGCTCGCCCTCGTGGCGGTGCACCAGGTGCGAGACGACGTCGAGCTTGGCCGGCGCCGTGGCGGCGAGGCGGTAGCGCTCGTCGTCGGGGGCGGCGGCGTACTCGAGCCGGTCGTGCTGGGGCAGGTCGACCCGCACCTCGTAGCAGCTGGCCGGCGAGATGTAGCCCTGCGCCTCGATCTCCTTCCACGGGGCGTCGAAGCGCTTGGGGCCGATCAGGCTGAAGACGTCGCTCTCGCGGCCGTCCTCGCGCACGAGCGTCGCGGTGAGGCCGAGCCGCCGCCGGGCCTGCAGCTCGGCGGTCAGCTTGAAGACCGGTGCGGGGAGCAGGTGCACCTCGTCGTAGACCACGAGGCCCCAGTCGAGGGCGTCGAGCAGCGAGAGGTGCGTGTACTGGCCGCCGCGTCGGGCGGTGAGGATCTGGTACGTCGCGATGGTGACCGGCTTGACCTCCTTGACGGAGCCCGAGTACTCGCCGATCTCGTCCTCCGTCAGGGAGGTGCGCTTGAGGAGCTCGTCGCGCCACTGGCGCGCGCTCACGGTGTTCGTGACGAGGATGAGCGTCGTCGTGCCGGCCTTCGCCATCGCGCCCGCCCCGACGAGGGTCTTGCCCGCGCCGCAGGGGAGGACCACGACGCCCGAGCCCCCCTCGAAGAAGTTGTCGATGGCCTGCTGCTGGTAGCCGCGGAGCTCCCAGCCGTCGGGGTCGAGCTCGATCGCATGCGGGGTGCCGGGGGTGTAGCCGGCGTGGTCCTCCGCGGGCCAGCCGAGCTTGACCAGCTGCTGCTTGACCTCGCCGCGGGCCCAGGGCAGGAGCTCCCACTCGGTGTCGCTGCGGCGGACGCCGAGCAGCTCGCCGACCTTCTTGGCCCGCGTGACCTCGCTGAGCACCGAGGAGTCGGTGCCCCGCAGCACGAGGGCGCCCTCGTCGTCGCGCTCGATCACGATGCGGCCGTAGCGCGCGACCGTCTCGGCGATGTCGACGCTGACGCTCTGCGGCACCGGGAACTTGGAGTACTTTTCGAGGGTGCCGAGCATGTCGTCGGCCGTGTGGCCGGCGGCCCGGGCGTTCCAGAGGCCGAGTCGGGTGATGCGGTAGGTGTGGACGTGCTCGGGGGCACGCTCGAGCTCCGCGAAGACCGCGAGGTCGTGGCGGGCGTCGCCTGCGTCGGGGTGCGCGACCTCGAGCAGGACGGTTCGATCGCTCTGCACGATCAGGGGGCCGGTCATGAGGATCGAGTCTAGGCGGGGCCCCCGACACCGCTCACAGGGTGACGGGGAGCGGCCCGGTGCCGGCTCAGGTGGCGCTCGACACCGCGACGACGTGCGACAGCGGCAGCGTGCGCTCGACGTCGGACTTCTTGTCGCGGCCCCGGACGCGTCCGCCGCCGATGCCGGTGGGCTCCATCTCGAGGTGGGTGGTGCTGCCGTCGGGCATGGCGATGGTCACGGTGACCGTGAGCCGGCCCTTCACGGCGGCGTCGAGCTGCCGGGCGATCCAGGCGCGGTCGGTCGTCTCGGGGCTGCCGCCCGACGCCGCCGCGGCGCCGGCTTCGCGGAGGCGCTCGACCATCTCGCGGAGCGGGTCGCGGGCCTCGACCGGGGCCGGTCGCCGCGGGCGACGGCGCACCGGCGGCGCCGACTCGTCGCCGTCGGGGTCGACCAGCACGACCGGGTACCGCTCGTCGCTGAGCGCCCAGAACACCGTCTCGCGCTCGAAGCGGCTGGCGACGCGCTGGCCGTCGAGCCGCTGCAGCCCGAGGGGCGAGAGCGCGTGGTCGACCTCGAGGGTGTCGACGTCGGAGCGCTCGACGGCGCTGACGACCGAGGCCGTGCCCTCGGGCAGGTCGGTGGCCGCGGGGTCGGCGGCGGCGACGCGGAAGCGCCCGTGCCGCTCGGCCGACTGCTGGATCAGGTACTCGAGCGGCTGCGGGATGCCCGAGAGCGAGATGCCGGAGAGGAACTCGCGCAGGCTGTCGGCCGTCTCGCCCCGGGTCAGCGCCCGCTGGATGCCGCCCTCGGTGATGCGGTAGGTGGCGGCGAGGCCGGCGCTCTCGACGTCGGCGACGACGCGGAGGCGGGCGTCGAGCGCCGGGGCGAGCGGGCCGGGCGAGACGACGGTGAGGTCGTGCTGCAGGTACACCTCGTCGATCGCATCGGGCAGGAGCTCGGCGACGCGGGCCCGCGCGGCCTCGGGCCCCTCGCGGAAGAGCGCGACGGCGGCGGAGGTCGGCGAGCCGCCCGAGGTGAGGCCGAGCAGCTGGGCCGCCCGCTCGAAGGAGGTGAGGCGCTCGCCGATCCACGCGCCTCCTGCCGGGTAGGCCCACGCGGTGAACTCGGCCAGGGGCTCGCCCCACGACGTCTCGACCCGCTGCGACAGCACGGCGAGGATCTCGGTCGGCAGGGTCGCGAGCCACGCCCGGGTGAGCTGCTCCCAGCGGTCGGGCCAGGAGGCGGCGAGCCAGTCGACGGCGTCGGCGGTGGTCGCGTAGCCGTCGGGCCCCGAGGCGGCGAGCCCGGCCCGCGCCGCGATCGCGAGCACGACGGGCACGTCGTCGACGTCGAGGTGCGCGGCCTCGGCCAGGCGGCGCGTCTCGGGCAGGGCGAGCCCGCCCTTGGCGAGCTCGCGGGCCGGCGAGCGGTCGAGGGCGCGCAGGATCTCGGCGACCTCGATCACCACGGCGTAGAGCCGCTCGGCCGACCGGGCGTCGACGGCGGCGCGGTCGACGTCGCCGACGCTCTCGAGCACGACGGGCGGGTGCACGGCGCCGAGCCGCGCGGGGGAGAGCTCGGGGTCGTCGTCGAGCCGCTCGCCCACCGCGTCGAGGGTGCTGAGGGAGTCGCCGGTGCGGACGGCGAGGAAGAGGTCGACGAGGTGGTCGCCGGCCGCCCGCACGCCGTCGCTGTCGACGTCGAAGACGGTGTCGAGCCGCGCGGCCAGCGCGTCGGCGTCGCCCGGGACGCGGGCCGCCTGGAGCACGAGCAGCTCCGTCCGGTCGAGGCGCGTCAGGGCGTCACGGACGGACGAGGGGTCGAGGAGGGTGTCGGCGAGGTCGAAGGCGTCGTTCACCGAGGAGGCGCGGACGAGCCGTGGGGCGAGCCTCCGCACCAGCTCGTCGGGCGGGGTGTCGCGGAGGACTCCGGCGAGGTCGAGAGCACTGGACATGGGCGGGTCCTCCTGGGGGCGCGCAGCCGTCGGCTGCGGCTAGCGTGTGGTGCCTCGGGTCTCTCGACCGCGTCGGACGACGGTGGCCACGACGAAGGCGATGATGAGCAGGATCGCGATGGGGAAGCCGACCAGCGGCAGGACGGTCACCGCGGGCCAGACGCCCGCCGTGTAGTCGGAGACGCCGACGAGGGTGCCGACGATGCGGGCCAGGAAGGCCAGCACGGAGAGCCCCACGACGGCGGCGATCATGGAGACCAGGACGCGTTCAGTACGATGGACGCCGCCGGACACGGTCGGGTCTTTGATCTCTGCCACGTGCACAGGATAGTGGGGCGTGCTCGGAGAGCGCGCCCTAAGCTGAGGTCTCCGTCCGGCAGACCCGGGCGGTGGAGCCCCCGGGAGCCGCGGCCGAGGCCGCGCACCCCCACCGAGCACCGACACCAACCCCCGACGAGGAGTCACGTCATGCCCACCGGCAAGGTCAAGTTCTACGACGACGAGAAGGGCTTCGGCTTCATCACCAGCGATGACGGCGCCGAGGTGTTCCTGCACGCGTCGGCCCTGCCCGCCGGCACCGTGGGCGTCAAGGCCGGCACCCGGCTGGAGTTCGGCATCGCCGACGGCAAGCGCGGTGCCCAGGCCCTCTCCGTCCGGGTGCTCGAGGCCGCCCCGAGCCTCGCCAAGATGAACCGTCGCTCCGCCGACGACATGGCCGTCATCGTCGAGGACCTCGTGAAGGTGCTCGACAAGGCCGGCGGCGACCTGCGTCACGGCCGCTACCCGCAGAACGGCGCCCGCATCGCCGTGCTGCTCCGCACCGTCGCGGACTCGTTCGATGTCTGACGCCGCCGCGCAGCCGACCGGGTCGGCCCACGCCGAGCTCGCTCGCCGGGCGCTCACCGAGATCACCCCGCCCGACACCATCGGTGCCGAGCTCGAGCCGGTCGACGAGGTCGACGGCGTCGTCAGCGTGCGCTTCGCCACCCTGCTGCCCGGCTACCCGGGCTGGGCGTGGACTGTCAGCGTCGCGCAGGTCGAGGGCCAGGAGCCCACCGTGCTCGAGGTCGAGCTGCTGCCCGGCGACGACGCGCTCGTCGCGCCCGAGTGGGTGCCGTGGGCCGACCGCCTCGCCGCCCAGGGGGCGGACGACGAGTCCGACGAGGACGAGGACGACGAGTCGGACGACGACGACGAGTCTGACGAAGACTCGGACGACGACGACGACGACGACGACGACGACGACGACGACGATGACGACTCGGACGACGACGACGACGACTCGGACGACGACGACTCCGACGACGACGACGAGCCCCAGGCGGTCGTGCACGGTGGCGACGTCGACGGCGTCGACATCGACGGGCTCGACTCGCACGACCGCTCGGACGACGACTCCGACGACGACGAAGTCTCCGACTCCGACGACTCGGACGACGACTCCGACTCCGACGCGGCGCCCCGCGAGGAGAGCGCACCGCGCCGTCGACGTCGCCGCCGCTGACCCGGTCGACCCGACCCGCGACTCCTCGGTCCCTGGGCCCACGACGACGCCCCCGCCACCTCTCGGTGACGGGGGCGTCCCGCGGTCTCGGCGAGGTGGGGCCTAGAGGGCGCCGACCACGTGCTCGATCGAGCGGATCAGCTGGCGCACGTCGTCGGGCTCGATGGCCGTGAACGTCGCGACGCGGAGCTGGTTGCGGCCGAGCTTGCGGTACGGCTCGGTGTCGACGATGCCGTTGGCGCGCAGCGCCGCGGCCACGGCGGCGGCGTCGATCGACTCGGCGAAGTCGATCGTCGCGACGACCTGCGACCGGTGCGACGGGTCGACGACGAAGGGCGTGGCGTACTCGGAGGCGGTGGCCCAGTCGTACAGCGCCGACGACGACTCGCGGGTGCGGGCGTCGGCCCAGGCGAGGCCGCCGTTGTCGAGGATCCAGCGGGTCTGGTCCTCCAGGAGCAGCAGGGTCGTGAGGGCGGGGGTGTTCAGGGTCTGGTCGAGGCGCGAGTTGTCGATCGCGTTCTTCAGGCTGAGGAACTCGGGCACGTAGCGGCCGCTCGCGGCGATGCGCTCGACGCGCTCGATCGCCGCTGGCGAGAAGAGCGCCAGCCAGAGGCCGCCGTCGGAGGCGAAGTTCTTCTGCGGCGCGAAGTAGTAGACGTCGGCCTGCGAGGCGTCGAAGTCGACGCCGCCGGCCGCGCTGGTGGCGTCGACGACGGTGAGGGCCCCCGCGTCGCCGGCGACCCGGGTGACGGGCGCCATGACGCCGGTCGACGTCTCGTTGTGCGGCCAGGCGTAGACGTCCACCCCCTCGAGCACCTCGACCTCGGCGCGCGAGCCGGGCTCGGCGCGGACGACGTGCGGGGCCTCGAGCCACGGCGTCGCCGTCGCGGCGGCGAACTTCGAGCCGAACTCGCCGAATGTGAGGTTCTCGGCCCGGCGCTCGACGAGGCCGAACGCCGCGGCGTCCCAGAAGGCGGTCGAGCCGCCGTTGCCGAGCACGACCTCGTAGCCGTCGGGCAGGTCGAAGAGCTCGGCGAGGCCCGCGCGCACGCGGCCCACGAGCTGCTTGACCGGGGCCTGGCGGTGCGACGTGCCGAGCAGGGAGGCCCCGGCCGTCACGAGGTGCTCGAGCTGAGCGCCGCGGATCTTCGAGGGGCCGCAGCCGAAGCGGCCGTCGGTGGGGAGCAGGTCTGTGGGAATGGAGATGTCCGCCATGGGTCGATCGTAGTGGGGCGCGCGAGGCTCCCCGTCGGGCCGGGTAAGCTTGCGACGTTGTCCGCGCATCACCTGGGGAGGCCCCGTTGACCGATCTCGTCGACACCACAGAGATGTACCTCCGCACGATCCTCGACCTCGAAGAAGAGGGCATCGTGCCGCTCCGGGCGCGCATCTCCGAGCGACTCGGCCACTCCGGCCCGACGGTCTCGCAGACCATCGCCCGCATGGAGCGCGACGGGCTCGTCGTCGTCTCCGGCGACCGCCACCTCGAGCTCACGACCGAGGGGCGCAGCAAGGCCACCCACGTGATGCGCAAGCACCGCCTGGCCGAGCGCCTGCTCGCCGACGTGATCGGGCTCGACTGGGCCTACGTGCACGACGAGGCCTGCCGGTGGGAGCACGTCATGAGCGAGCAGGTCGAGCGCCGTCTGCTCGAGATGCTCGACCACCCCACCGAGTCGCCCTACGGCAACCCCATCCCCGGGCTCGACGAGCTCGGCGACTCGCCGGCCGGGCGGTTCCTCGACGGCGTCGTCAACCTCGTCTCGGTGCTCGCCGAGAACCCTGAGGGCGTCACACGACCCGTGCGTCGCCTCGCCGAGCCGGTGCAGTTCGAGCCCGAGCTGCTGCAGCAGCTGCACGACGCGGGCGTCACCCCGGGCGGCGTCGCGACCGTGACCAAGTCGGGCACCTACGTGCTCGTCCGCGTCGAGGGCCACGACGAGGGCCTCGAGCTGCCGACCGAGGTCGCACAGCACATCTACGTCACGGCCTAGCCGGGGGAGGCGCCCGGCCGGCTCCCAGGAGGCGTACGGCGGGCACATCGGGCCTTTACCGATTCGTTACAAAAGTCCTCCTCGAGGATGATTTCACCGCCTCCCTCAGGTATGGTCGCTGAGTCCCCGCGCCAGGAAGCCGGCGTGGAGGCCCGTGGCAGGACGTCTCGTGCACCCGTCTCCTGTCGCTTGTCGAGAACTGACGAACGGATGGGGCAACTTCCCTAGGGTTGTCGAGACGCAGGAGACCCGCCCTCTTGACCCTCACCGAGCCCACCCAGCCCGGAGGCGCACCCGACGCCCTCCGCACTCCCCGCACCGACCTCCAGACCCGCACCGACCTCACGCCCCGCAGCGCTCTCCCGACCCGAGCCGACCTCCCGACGCGCTCCTCCGTCCGTGCCGCCGCCCTCGCGGCAGCGGCCGCCGAGGCCGCCGCCGCCCGACCGACCCGCCGGTCGCGAGGCAAGCGGACCGTCGCCACGGCCGCCGTCATGACCCTCACCGCCGGCCTGTTCGGCACGATGGCCCTGCCGGCCTTCGCCCAGACGGCGCCGGCCTCGACCGGCTCGAGCGAGGCCGCCGCCGAGTCGGCGTCGCGCCAGGCCGACGGCCAGACCGTCGCGGTCGACGCCACGGTCGCCGCCGCCGACGCGTCGCGCGACGGCTACACCGCCACCTCGCAGGAGTCGCTCGACGCCGCGGCCGCCGCGGTGGCCCTCGCCTCGCAGCGCGAGGCCGAGCGGGCCCAGCTCGCCGCGTCGTACGACAGCTACACCGGCCCCACCGCGTCGGAGTACCTCTCCGGCTCGGGCACGGCCGCCACGGCGAGCTCGACCGCCACGGGAACGACCGCGACCCCCGGCGCGTTCAGCCTCGCGAACGTCTACCAGACGGCGCTGCAGTACGTCGGCACGCCCTACGTCTTCGGCGGCGCGACCCCGGCCGGCTTCGACTGCTCGGGCTTCGTCATGTTCGTCTACGCGCAGTACGGCATCTCGATGCCGCACTCGGTGACCGCGCAGGGCGCGCTCGGCACGCCGATCTCGGCCTCCGAGGCCCAGCCCGGCGACGTCGTCATCTTCAACGACGGGTCGCACGACGGCTTCTACGCCGGCAACGGGATGATCCTCGACGCGCCGAAGCCCGGCGGCTCGGTCAGCGTCCGCCCGCTGTGGACGAGCGCCGTGCACTACGTGCGCTTCGGGGTCTGAGCCGACCCGCGCCTCCCGCACCGCGCCTCCCGCGCTCGTGAACGGACTGTGAAGAGCCGCCCCGCCTCTAGGCAGGGCGGCTCTCGCGGGTTAACCTGGCGCTCTCGGAGCACTGCTGAGACCAGGAGCGTCACATGAGCCGTTCGACCGCCGCCCGCACCATGGGTGCGTCGTCGAGCGAGCACATACGACACCCCGCCCGATGACCAGAGCACCGTCACGCGTGACGGTGCTCTTCTCGTCTGCGGACTGCTGGCCCAGCTCTCACCGAGGGCAGTCGAATCCCTGGAAGCCGTCCAGGGTGCTTCGAAAGGGAAAGCATGCGCACTCTCGTCCTCAACGCCGGTTACGAGCCCCTCGCGGTCGTCTCGTTCCGACGAGCCCTCGTGCTCGTCATGACCCAGAAGGCGACGGTGCTCGCGGCCGACGCCGAGCACCCCGTGGTCAGCACCGGCTTCGCCTACGACCGCCCGTCGGTGATCGTGCTGACGCGCTACGTGAAGATCCCGCACTCGCGGTCGGTGCCGGTGTCGCGGCGCGGAGTGCTGCGGCGCGACGCCCACCGCTGCGCCTACTGCGGCGCGACGGCGTCGACCATCGACCACGTGCAGCCGCGGTCGCGCGGCGGCGCCGACAGCTGGGAGAACCTCGTCGCCTGCTGCCTGCGCTGCAACAACGTCAAGAGCGACCGGACGCCGGCCGAGATGGGCTGGTCGCTGCGCTGGCAGCCGAAGGCGCCGCACGGCGTCGGCTGGGTCGTGCGCGGGGTCGAGCGGCCGCAGGAGGAGTGGGACGCGTTCCTCGCGGCCGCGTAGGCGCGGGCGCGGGTTCGGTAGACTCGCCGGGTCAGCCTCTGTAGCTCAATGGAAGAGCAGTTCCGTCCTAAGGAAAGGGTTGGGGGTTCGAGTCCCTCCAGGGGCACCACCGCGACTCCCGCCCTCGTCACGAGGTCGCTGAGGGGCCCGCCCGCGCTGAGGCCACGATGTCTCGCGGAGAACGCTCCGGGCGTCGCCCTCCCGGGGCACGTGACTCGAGAGGGACGTGACCTGCTCGGCAGGACCGCTCCCCGTCCCGGTGCTCGTCCGGCCGACCGTGGCCGTGAGCACGCGAGCCTCGTGGCGGCGAGGGGACACGCGGGCTGACGACCGAGCTCCGCGCGCCCCGCTCAGACCGCCTCTCCGACGCCTGTCCAGTGTCGGTGCTGCTCGCCAGACTGGCCATGACCCGGGTTCTCCAGGACGTGTCCGCCCGAGACGCTCGTCTCGCCTCCGTGCACATTGACAGGACATACGGACATGCGTAGTCTCATCACGTCGTCGAGGTCCAGGGCGGCCCCGCAGCGACGAAGCTGGGGAGAGCAACCACTACCAACGGAGGACTCGTGGTCACCAACACGTCAGGGAGCAGCCCTCGGACGGCGCTCCCCGCCCTGGTCTCAGGGCCGCACACGAAGAGACTGGGGACGGTAGCGGTCATCGCCACCTTCGGCGGTCTCCTCTTCGGCTACGACACCGGCGTCATCAACGGCGCCCTCGACTCGATGGAGGAGAGCCTCGGGCTGACCCCCGCCAGCGAGGGGATCATGGTCTCGGCCATCCTCGTCGGCGCCGCGGTCGGCGCGTTCTTCATCGGCCGCGTCTCCGACGCGTTCGGGCGCAAGCCCACGATCAACACCCTCGCGATCCTCTTCTTCTTCGCCGCCCTGGCCTGCGTGCTCGCCCCGACCTGGGAGTTCCTGACGGGAGCACGGTTCTTCCTCGGCATCGCGGTCGGTGGGGCATCGGTCACCGTCCCGGTCTTCCTCGCCGAGCTCGCGCCGACCGAGCAGCGCGGCGGGCTCGTCAGCCGCAACGAACTCATGATCGTCTCGGGCCAGCTGGCCGCCTTCACCATCAACGCCGTCATCGGCAGCGTCTGGGGCGAGCACGACAACGTGTGGCGGTACATGCTCTCCGTCGCCGTCCTGCCCGCCATCGCCCTCTTCATCGGCATGTTCCGGGTCCCCGAGAGCCCGCGCTGGCTGATCGCCAAGGGCCGTGACGACGATGCGCTCGCCGTGCTCAAGCAGATCCGTGCCGACGACCGGGCCGTCGCCGAGATGGCCGAGGTCCGCCTCCTCGCCGCGGAGGAGAAGGAGGCCAAGAGCGCCCGTCTCGCCGACCTCGTGGCGGAGCCCTGGCTCCGCAAGATCCTGTTCATCGGGATCGGGCTGGCCGTCGCCCAGCAGCTCACCGGCATCAACTCGATCATGTACTACGGCACCCAGGTGCTCCAGCAGTCCGGCTTCTCCCAGAGCGGTGCCCTCATCGCCAACGTCGGGGCCGGCGTCATCGCGGTCGTCGCGATGCTCGTCGCCCTGCGCGTGATCAACAAGGTCGGCCGACGCAACATGCTCATGTTCGGCTTCGCCGGCGTGACCGTCTTCCACCTGCTGATCGGCCTGTCGTCGCTCCTCATCCCCGAGGGCCTCGGCCGCGCGATCGTCGTGCTGATCTTCGTCATCTGCTTCGTCGGCACCATGCAGGGCACCATCGGGCCGCTGGTCTGGCTGATGCTCTCCGAGATCTTCCCGCTGAAGCTGCGCGGCGTCGGGATGGGCCTGACCGTGCTCATCCTCTGGCTGACCAACTTCGCCGTCAGCCTGCTGTTCCCCATCCTCGTGGCGGGCATCGGCATTTCGACGACCTTCTTCATCTTCGCGGTGCTGAACGCCGCCTCCCTCGTCTTCGCCGCCACCCGGGTGCCCGAGACGAACGGACGCTCGCTCGAGCAGCTCGAGGAGGACTTCAGCACCGGAGCCATCTACGTCGTGAAGGACGCCAAGTGACCACCGAGAACAGCACGAGCCCGCTCGACGTCCTCACCATGGGCCGCATCGGCGTCGACATCTACCCGCAGCAGTCCGGCGTTCCCCTCGAGCAGGTCGAGACGTTCAGCAAGTCCGTCGGGGGCAGCGCCACCAACGTGGCCATCGCGGCCGCACGGTACGGCCGCCGAGCAGCGGTCCTGACGCGGACGGGCAACGACCCGTTCGGCCGCTACGCGGTCCAGGAGCTGGAGAGGCTCGGCGTCTCGACCCGACTGATCTCCACGGTCGAGGGCCTGGCCACGCCCGTGACGTTCTGCGAGATCTTCCCGCCCGACGACTTCCCGCTCTACTTCTACCGCCAGCCGAAGGCCCCTGACCTGATGATCAGCGCGGGCACGCTGGACCTCGCCGCCATCGAGCAGGCAGGGGTCTTCTGGACGACCGTCACCGGCCTCAGCGAGGAACCGAGCCGCCAGGCGCACCACATCGCCTGGCAGACCCGGGCGCGTCGGCCGCTGACGATCCTCGACCTCGACTACCGGCCGATGTTCTGGAGCAGCCCCGACGCCGCCCACCGCGAGGTCGAGCGCGCCCTCGAGCACGTCACGGTCGCCGTCGGCAACCGCGAGGAGTGCGAGGTCGCCGTCGGTGAGACCGATCCCGACCGGGCCGCCGACGCGCTCCTCGAGCGGGGCGTCGAGCTCGCCGTCGTGAAGCAGGGGCCGAAGGGCGTGCTGGCCAAGACCCGCGACGAGCGCGTCGAGGTGCCCGCCCACCTCGTCGACGTCATCAACGGCCTCGGCTCCGGCGACGGCTTCGGCGGCGCCCTCTGCCACGGCCTGCTCGAGGGCTGGTCGCTCGACCGCACCCTCCGCTTCGCGAACGCGGCCGGCGGCATCGTCGCCACCCGCTTCGAGTGCTCCACCGCCATGCCGACGACCGCGGAGGTCGAGGCCGTCCTCGAGGAGGCGCACCGTGCCTGAGCAGACCACCAGCGTCGACGAGGCGGTCACCGCCCCGCAGTTCGACCGTCTCCGGGAGATCCGGGCGACCGAGCCGGAGCGTCTCGGCGAGGTCCTCGCCTCGCGCACGCGCCGCCGGCCGCTCGAGCGTGACGGCAAGCTCTTCATCGTCGCGGCCGACCACCCGGCACGGGGCGCCCTGGGCGTCCGGGCCGACGCGACCGCGATGGCCGACCGGTACGACCTCCTCCGCCGCCTCGTCGTGGCCCTCGGTCGACCGGGCGTGGACGGAGTCCTCGGCACGCCGGACATCGTCGAGGACCTCGCCCTGCTCGGTGCACTGGACGGCAAGGTCGTCGTCGGCAGCATGAACCGGGGCGGCCTGCAGGGCGCCTCGTTCGAGCTCGACGACCGCTTCACCGCCTACTCGGCGGCGTCGATCGCGGCCGCGGGACTCGACTTCGCGAAGCTGCTCGTGCGCATCGGCCTCGGCGACCCGGGCACCGCGGCGACGCTCGAGGCGACCGCCCGCGCCGTCACGGAGTCCGCGGCGCTGCGCCTCCCGATCATGCTCGAGCCCTTCATGAGCGACCGGCGCGACGGACGGGTCGTCAACGACCTCACCGCCGACGCCGTCATCAAGTCCGTCGCCGTCGCGTCCGGCCTGGGGGAGTCGTCGGCCTACAGCTGGCTGAAGCTGCCCGTCGTCGACGAGATGGAGCGGGTGATGGCGTCGACGACGCTGCCGACCCTCCTGCTCGGGGGCGACCCCACCGGCCACCCCGACGAGACCTACGCCCGCTGGGGCGACGCCCTCGCCCTCCCCGGGGTCCGCGGCCTCGTCGTCGGACGCACCCTGCTCTACCCCGGCGACGGCGACGTCGCCGCGGCCGTCGACGTGGCCGCCGGCCTCGTGCACACGGCCGAGCCCGCCCGACGCTGACCGCGCCTCCTCTCGAGATCCGGAACGGAACCACCATGACCACCACCACCAGCACCACGTCCGCCGCCGGCGCCGTCGCCGCCGACGGCCGCCCCCTCGTCGCGCACTGGATCGACAACGCCGAGGTGCCCGGCACGAGCGGCCGCACCGCCCCCGTCTACGACCCCGCCCTCGGCGTCGTCACGAAGGACGTCTCGCTCGCCGACCAGTCCGAGATCGACGCTGCCGTCGCCTCCGCCGCCCGGGCCTTCCCCGCCTGGCGCGATCTGTCGATCACGAAGCGGCAGCAGATCATGTTCCGCTTCCGTGAGCTGCTCAACGAGCGCAAGGGCGAGCTCGCCGAGATCCTCACGTCCGAGCACGGCAAGGTGCTCAGCGACGCCCTCGGCGAGATCACGCGCGGACTCGAGGTCGTCGAGCTGGCGACGGGGTTCCCGCACCTGATCAAGGGCGAGTTCTCCCAGCAGGTCTCGACCGGGGTCGACGTCTACTCGACGAAGGCGCCCCTCGGCGTCGTCGGGATCATCAGCCCGTTCAACTTCCCCGCGATGGTGCCGATGTGGTTCTTCCCCATCGCGATCGCCGTCGGGAACACCGTCGTCCTCAAGCCCAGCGAGAAGGACCCGTCCAGCGCGATGTTCCTCGCCCGCCTCTTCGCCGAGGCCGGTCTGCCCGAGGGCGTGTTCAACGTCCTCCACGGCGACAAGGAAGCCGTCGACGGACTGCTCACCCACCCCGAGGTCAAGAGCATCTCGTTCGTCGGGTCCACCCCGATCGCGCAGTACATCTACGAGACCGCCGCCCAGCACGGCAAGCGCGTCCAGGCGCTCGGCGGCGCGAAGAACCACATGCTGGTGCTGCCCGACGCCGACCTCGACCTCGTCGCCGACAGCGCGATCAACGCCGGCTTCGGGTCGGCGGGCGAGCGCTGCATGGCGATCAGCGTCGTCGTCGCGGTGGAGCCCGTCGCCGACGAGCTGATCGAGAAGATCACCGAGCGCATGGCCGGCCTCACGGTCGGCGACGGCCGACGGAGCTGCGACATGGGCCCCCTGGTCACCGAGCAGCACCGCGACAAGGTCGCGAGCTACATCGACGTCGCCCTCGAGGACGGCGCCGTCGTCGTCGTCGACGGCCGCGGAGTCGAGGTCGACGGCGAGGCCGACGGCTTCTGGCTCGGCCCCACCCTGATCGACCAGGTGCCCCTGACCAGCCGCGTCTACACGGAGGAGATCTTCGGGCCCGTCCTCTCCGTCGTGAGGGTCGCCTCCTACGAGGAGGGCGTCGCGCTCATCAACGCCGGCGCGTACGGCAACGGCACCGCGATCTTCACCAACGACGGAGGCGCGGCGCGGCGCTTCCAGGCCGAGATCGAGGTCGGGATGATCGGCATCAACGTGCCCATCCCCGTGCCCGTCGCCTACTACTCGTTCGGCGGCTTCAAGGACAGCATCTTCGGCTCGGACAAGGCCTACGGGATGCAGGGCTTCGAGTTCTTCACCCGCGAGAAGGCGATCACGTCGCGCTGGCTCGACCCGAGCCACGGCGGCGTCGACCTCGGGTTCCCCCAGAACTGACCGGTGGACGACATGGACGACGAGACGCGCTGGTTCTTCCCCCGCGGCGACCTGGCCCACGACGACTGGCAGACCGTGGTCGACGGCGAGCTCGACGGCTGGCAGCACACCGGCCTGCGCGTCGGGGAGCTCGCCGACGGTGCCGAGCTGCGGCTGGCCCCACGGCAGGTGGAGCGCATGGTCGTGCCGCTGACCGGCGACGTCGTCGTCGAGTGGAGCGACGAGCGAGGCGGCTCGGGGACGGTCGAGCTCGCCGGGCGGCCCTCCGTCTTCGAGGGGCCGGCCGACGTCGTCTACCTCGGGGTCGGCACGGAGGCGCGCCTCACCGGATCGGGTCGCGTCGCGGTCGCCGAGGCGCCCGCCGACCAGGTGCTCGACGTGCAGGTGCTGCGTGCCGCCGACATCCCCGTCGAGATCAGGGGCGCGGGCCGCTCCACCCGACAGGTGCACAACTTCGGGACACCGGCGGGCCTGCACGCCCAGAAGTTGATCGTCTGCGAGGTGGTGACCCCGGCCGAGAACTGGTCGTCGTACCCGCCGCACAAGCACGACGAGTCGGTGCCCGGGACGGAGTCCCGGCTCGAGGAGATCTACTACTTCGAGTCCGCCGTCAGCCGTGGCCTCGACGCCCCCGGCCAGGCCGACCCGTTCGGCATGTTCGCCACCTACGGCTCGCCTGCCGGGCAGATCCAGGTGGACCAGCTCGTCCGCACCGGCGACGTCGCCCTCGTGCCCTTCGGCTACCACGGCCCGGCCGTCGCCGCCCCCGGGTACGACCTGTACTACCTCAACGTCATGGCCGGCCCCGACCCCGAGCGTGCGTGGCTCATCACCGACGACCCCGCCCACGGCTGGGTCCGCAGCCAGTGGGAGTCGCAGGACCCGGACCCGCGCCTTCCCTACCTCCCCTCAGCAGCACCGAAAGGACCCCGTCCGTGACGACGAAGCGACTCACCGTCGGCCAGGCACTGGTCGAGTTCCTGGCCGCCCAGTGGACCGTCGACGGCGACGTGCGGGAACGCACGATCCCCGGCATGTTCGGCATCTTCGGCCACGGCAACGTCGCCGGCGTCGGCCAGGCCCTGAAGCAGTACCACGTCGACCGCCCCGGCCTGATGCCGTACCTGCAGGCTCGCAACGAGCAGGCCATGGTCCACGAGGCCGTCGGCTACGCCCGGATGCACCGGAGGCGCGCCACCTACGCGAGCACCGCCTCCGTCGGCCCCGGCGCCGCCAACATGCTCACCGCAGCGGCCCTGGCGACGACCAACCGCCTCCCCGCGCTGCTGCTGCCGAGCGACACCTTCGCGACACGGGTCAGCGACCCCGTGCTGCAGCAGATCGAGATGCCGCACGACACCTCCCTGCAGGTGACCGACGCGTTCCGGCCACTGTCGCGCTTCTTCGACCGTGTCGACCGGCCGGAGCAGCTCTTCTCGATCGCCCTCGCCGCCGTGAGGGTGCTGACCGACCCTGCCGAGACCGGGGCCGTCACGATCGCCCTCCCGGAGGACGTCCAGGCCGAGTGGCTCGACGTCCCCGAGGAGTTCCTGCAGCCGCGGGAGTGGCACGTCCGTCGCCCCGTCCCCGAGCGCGGGCCGCTCGAGCGAGCCGTCGCCGCCGTCCGGTCCGCGAAGCGCCCCGTCATCGTCGCCGGCGGGGGAGTGCTCTACTCCGGCGCCGAGCAGCAGCTCGACGCCCTCGCCCGGTCGACGGGGATCCCCGTCGGGACCACGCAGGCCGGGGGAGGCGCGCTCGCCTGGGACCACCCCCAGTACCTCGGCGGCATCGGCGCCACCGGCACGACCGCCGCGAACCGCATCGCGGCCGAGGCGGACGTCGTCATCGGCATCGGCACGCGCTACAGCGACTTCACCACCGCCTCCCGCACTGCCTTCCAGGAGGCGGGCGTGCAGTTCGTGAACGTCAACATCGCCTCCTTCGACGCCTACAAACACGGCTCCCAGCTGCCCGTCGTGGCCGACGCCCGCGAGGCGATCGACGCCCTCGGCGCAGCCCTCGCGGAGCACACGGTCCCCGCCGAGCACGCGACGCGCGTCGCCGCCGAGAAGGCCGCGTGGGACGACCTGGTCGACGAGGCGTTCCTGCCGTCCGGTCTCGCACTGCCCGGCCAGCCCGAGATCATCGGCGCGGTCCAGGCCGCCAGCGACCCCACCGACGTCGTCGTCCAGGCGGCGGGGTCGCTCCCCGGCGACCTGCACAAGCTCTGGCGCGTCCGCGACCCGCTCGGCTACCACGTCGAGTACGCGTTCTCGTGCATGGGCTACGAGATCGCCGGCGGCCTCGGCGTCAAGCGCGGCGCCCCTGATCGCGACGTCATCGTCATGGTCGGCGACGGCTCCTACCTCATGCTCCACACCGAGCTCGTCACCGCCGTCGCCGAGGGCGTCAAGATCATCGTCGTGCTCATCCAGAACCACGGCTACGCCTCGATCGGCCACCTGTCCGAGACGGTCGGCGCCGACCGCTTCGGCACCCTGTACCGCAGGCTCGACCCCGACTCCCTCGACTTCCAGGGCAGCGAGGTCCTCCCGGTCGACCTGGCGATGAACGCCCGCAGCTACGGGGTCGACGTCATCGAGGTGCAGCCCACCGAGAACGCCGTCGCCGACCTGACCGCCGCGCTGGCCACGGCCAAGGCGTCGCCCACGACCACCCTCATCCACATCAACAGCGACCCCCTCGTCTACGCCCCCGACGGCGAGGGCTGGTGGGACGTCCCCGTCGCCCAGGTCTCCACCCTCGACGCCACCGAGGCGGCCCTCGCGGACTACCGCGAGCACCGGTCGGCCCAGCGTCCGCTCCTCGGCTGACTCCCTCCCCTCGACCTCACGACACGCTCACGAAAGGCACCGCCGCCATGACCGACACCGTCACCGATCCCGACGCCACACCCGTCGAGACCCCCTCCGCGACGACCGACCGGGGGCTGCGCATCGGCACAGCCCCCGACTCGTGGGGGGTGTGGTTCCCGGAGCACCCCAGCCAGATCCCGTGGCCGCGGTTCCTCGACGAGGTGCAGCAGGCCGGCTACCGGTGGATCGAGCTCGGCCCGTACGGCTACCTCCCCACCGACCCCCACCAGCTCGAGGACGAACTCGGCCAGCGCGGCCTCAAGCTCTCGGCCGGGACGGTCTTCACCGGCTTCCACAAGGGCGACGACCAGTGGCAGCGCGCCTGGGACCAGGCCCTCGCCGTCGCGGGGCTCGCCTCGGCGCTCGGCGCCGAGCACCTCGTCGTCATCCCCGACCTCTGGCGCAGCGACGCCACCAGCGAGGTCCTGGAGGCGCGCACCCTCACCGACGACCAGTGGACGGCGCTCGGCTCCGGCCACGACAAGCTCGGCAAGGCACTGCTCGAGGAGTTCGGGGTGAAGCAGCAGTTCCACACCCACGCCGACAGCCACGTGGGCACCCACCAGGAGACCGAGCGGTTCCTGGCCGAGACCGACGCCCGCTACACGAACCTCTGCCTCGACACCGGCCACTTCGCGTACTACGGCGGCGACGCCGTCCGCCTCGTCGAGACCCATCCCGACCGGATCGGCTACCTGCACCTCAAGCAGGTCGACTCCGACCTCCGCTTCACGGTCCTGAAGAACGACGTGCCCTTCGGCGACGCCGTCGCGATGGGCGTGATGGTCGAGCCCCCCAAGGGGGTGCCCGACCTGGCGCCGATCATCGAGGCGGTCAGCGACATCGACCCCGACATCTTCGCCATCGTCGAACAGGACATGTTCCCGGTCGAGTCGATCGACCTGCCGCTCGGCATCGCCACCCGGACCCGGGAGCACATCTTCAGCTGCTCGCGTCGCGTCCGTACCCACTAGTCGTCCCGTCACGCCGTTCGAAGGAGAACACCCATGAGCATCCCCAGCACCGGAAACCTCCGCGTCGCCGTCGTCGGCGCGGGCATGATGGGCGCCGACCACGTGTCGCGCATCACGCAGCGCATCAGCGGAGCGGAGGTCGTCGCCGTCGTCGACCCCGACGTCGCCCGCGTCACGGCAGCCGCGGAGCTCGCTCCCGGCGCCGAGACCTTCGCGTCGTTCGAGGAGGCACTCGCCGCCACGCGCCTCGACGCGGTCATCATCGCGACCCCGGGGTTCCTGCACGAGCCCGTCATCCTCCCGGCCCTGGAGGCCGGACTCGCGATCCTCAGCGAGAAGCCCCTCTCCGACACGGTCGAGTCGAGCCTCCGCATCATCGAGGCCGAGCAGCGGCTCGACCGTCCGCACATCCAGGTGGGCTTCATGCGTCGCTTCGACGCCGGCTACCTCGAGCTGCGCGAGCTCGTCGCGTCGGGGGCCCACGGCGCGCTGCTCGCCCTGCACTGCGCCCACCGGAACCCGTCGACGCCTCCCAACTTCTCCGAGTCGGCCCTCATCACCGACTCGGTCATCCACGAGATCGACGTCGTGCCGTTCGTCGTGGGCGAGCCGATCGTCTCGATCGAGGTCAAGAAGCCCCGCCGCAACTCCCTCGCCCCCGACGGGCTGCGCGACCCGCAGTTCGTGCTCCTCGAGACCGCCTCGGGCGTGCTGGCGATCGTCGAGATCAACGTGAACGTGCAGTTCGGCTACCAGGTGACGACGGACGCCGTGTTCGAGAGCGGCGTGGCGTCCATCGGACGCCCTCAGGGCATCGAGGTGGCCGCGGCGGGCAGCACCGGCCAGGGCATCACGCCGTCGTTCAAGGAGCGCTTCGGCGCGGCGTACGACGTCGAGGTCCAGCGCTGGGTCGACGCCGCGCACGCCGGCACCATCGACGGCCCCTCGGCGTGGGACGGCTACCTCGCGAGCGTCGTCGCCGACGCGGGCGTCGTCGCGCAGGCGTCGGGTGAGAAGGTGCCGGTGCAGTACGCGCTCGACAAGCCGGCCTTCTACGAGGTCTCGCCCGCCTCCTCCGTCCTCGCGGGGGCGTAGAGCATGGTGAAGATCGCCCTCGACCCGACGCCGCTGCACCACACCCACTCGCTGCTGGAGCTGCCCCGCAAGGTCGCCGAGCTCGGCTACGACCACCTCCAGCTGACCCCGCACGCGGACTTCATCCCGTTCTTCCGGCACCCGAAGGCCGACGACGACCTCGTCGACGCCTTCGCGGCTGCCTGCAGGGAAGCAGGGGTGCAGATCGCGTCCGTGCTGCCGGTGCTGCGCTGGTCCGGCCCGGACGAGGAGTCGCGACGCGCGGCCGTCAAGCAGTGGAAGCGGGTCATCGAGATCACGGCTCGTCTCGGCGTCGGCGTCATCAACACCGAGTTCAGCGGGCGCCCCGAGCGGCAGGAAGAGTCCGAGCGACAGTTCTACTGGTCGATGGAGGAGCTCCTGCCGATCATCGAGCGCGAGGGGATCCAGGTGTTCATCGACCCCCATCCCGACGACTTCGTCGAGGACGGCCTCGAGGCGCTGCGGGTCATCCGCGGACTGAACTCGCGGAGCGTCGGTCTCGCCTACGTGGCCTGCCACACGTTCCACTACGGCGGCGACATGGCCGGGATCATGGCGGCGGCCGGGCAGTCGCTGGGTCTGGTGCACATCGCCGACACGTTCGACCACAACCGCTCGCACGGCCTGCGCTACATCAGCAACCCGCCCGGCACCGCGGCCCGGGTGCACCAGCACCTCAAGATCGGCGACGGCGACGTCGACTGGGACGGCTTCTTCGGCGGCCTGTCCGAGATCGGCTTCCTCGACCGCTCGGACACGATCGCCGTGTCGAGCGTCTTCGCCGAGGACGAGTCGGTCGACGAGGTCAGCCGGTACCAGCTCGAGCAGATCCGCTCCCGCATCGCCGCCGCCTGAGCCCCGCAGCACAGAAGAGAGCCGCCACGACGGGGGCTCGACGACCTCCGAGGAGAGCCATGAGCGCCACCACCGACACCAGCTCCGCCACCGGCACCAGCTCCGCCACCGACACCGGCATCGCCGCGCCGTCGTCCGACGACCGGCCGAGCCTGCTCCGCGCCGCACAGGACACCCCCACCAGCCTCTGGAACGACTCGGCGGACCCCGCCGAACTGGCTGCCTCGATCGCGTTCGGCGCCGTCGGTGCGACCTGCAACCCGGTGATCGCCTACACGGTGATCAAGAACAACATCGACACCTGGGGCCCTCGTCTGCGCGAGATGGCCGACGAGCACCCGACCGCCGGCGAGTCCGAGCTGGGCTGGCTCGCCGTCGAGGAACTGAGCGTCCAGGCGGCGAAGCTGCTCGAGCCCGCCTTCCGGGCATCGGGCGGTCGGGACGGTCGGCTGTCGATGCAGACCGACCCCCGCCTCCACCGGGACGCCGCGGCGCTCGTCGAGCAGGCCGTGCACTTCTCCGGGCTCGCGGAGAACATCATCGTGAAGATCCCGGCGACCGAGGTCGGCATCCAGGCGATGGAGGAGGCCACGTACCGCGGCGTGAGCATCAACGCGACGGTCTCGTTCACGGTGGCTCAGGCGCTCGCCGTCGGCGCCGCGATCGAGCGCGGCCTCGACCGCCGCACGGCCGACGGGCTCGTGGACCACGAGTTCGGCTCGGTCGTGACCATCATGGGCGGTCGCCTGGACGACTGGCTCAAGGCCGTGGCGAAGCGCGACCACGTGCTGATCGAGCCCGGCCACCTCGAGTGGGCCGGCGTCGCGGCGCTCAAGAAGGCCCACCACGAGTTCGTGGCGCGCGGCTACCGGTCGCGGATCCTCTCGGCCGCGTTCCGCAACCACCTGCAGTGGAGCGAGCTCGTCGGGGGAGACCTCGTCGTCTCGCCTCCGTTCCAGTGGCAGGTCGACATCAACGCGAACTCGGTGCCTGCCGAGCACCGCATCGACGTGCCCGTCGACCAGGACGTCCTCGACGCGCTGCGCGAGAAGCTCCCCGAGGAGTGGCACCGGGCCTACGACGTCGACGGCATGACGATCGACGAGTTCGAGCGCTTCGGAGCGTGCGTGGTCACCCTGCGGCAGTTCCTCGAGGCCGATGCGCAGCTCGACGCCCTGGTGCGCGACGTCATCGTCCCTGCCGTCTGAGGCACGGCGGGGGAGGCGCGGTGTCCGTCACGGACACCGCGCCTCCCCCCCCGGCTGGACGTGGCACACCGGACCTTCGCTTGTTAGTATGTAAGAACATAACCCTCTGACAGAAGGACCCACCTCATGCCCCTCGTCCGCATCGACCTCATGGTCGGCCGTTCGCCGGAACAGGTCACCGCCATCGCCGACTCGATCCACGCCTCGATCGTCGAGGTCTACGGCATCCCCGTCCGCGACCGGTTCCAGGTCGTCACCGAGCTGCCCACGGGCCGCATCGTCGCCGAGGACGCCGGGCTGGGCTTCGAGCGGACCGACGGGGTCGTCATGATCCAGATCTTCACGCAGAGGGGGCGGAGCGACGAGACGAAGCAGGCCCTCTACGCCCGCATCGCCGCGGGGCTCCACGACCTGGGCGTCGCCGGCGAGGACGTCTTCATCGGGTACGTCGAGAACGGCCCCCAGGACTGGTCGTTCGGCTTCGGCGTCGCGCAGTACATGAACGGCGAGCTGAAGGTCCCCGCCGCGGCGCCCGCGGTCGGGTGACGCGGGCGCGCGCGCTCGCCCCTCGCTGCCTAGGCTGAGCCGATGGACCGCCTGACCCGCTACGAGCGTGACGGCCTCGTGTTCGAGACCACCGACTCCGGCCCCGCGGAGGGCGAGGTGGTCGTGCTGCTGCACGGCTTCCCCGCCACCCGGGCCAGCTGGCGCGACGTCGTGCCCCGGCTCGAGGCGGCGGGGCTGCGCTGCCTCGTGCCGCTGCAGCGCGGCTACTCGCCGGGCGCGCGACCGCGGGGGAGGCGCGCCTACCGGTCGACGGAGCTGGTCGCCGACGTCGTGGCCCTGCTCGACGAGGCCGGCGTCGACCGTGCCCACGTCGTCGGGCACGACTGGGGCGGGGCCGTCGCGTGGAAGCTCGCCGCCGAGCACCCCGACCGGGTCGCCAGCCTCACGGTGCTGTCGACGCCGCACCCCGCCGCCCTGGCCGCCTCGCTGACGTCGTCGTCGCAGGCGCTGCGCTCCTGGTACATGGGGGCCTTCCAGCTGCCGTGGCTGCCCGAGGTACTGCTCCGCCGCCGGCTGGCGCCCGTGCTGCAGGGCATGGGGCTGCCCGCCGAGCGGGCGGAGGAGTACGCAGACGCGATGCGCGACTCCCGGGCCCTCACCGGGGCGATCGCCTGGTACCGTGCCCTCTGGCTGCCGGGCGGAGGCGCGAGGCCGTCGCTGGCGACCGGTCGCGTCACCGTCCCCACCCGGTACCTGTGGGGTCGCCACGACACCGCGCTCGGGCGCCGCGCCGCCGAGCTCACGGAGCGTCACGTGTCGGGGCCGTACCGCTTCGTCGAGCTCGACGAGGGGCACTGGCTGCCCGAGGTCGCGCCGCGCGTCGTCGCGGAGGCCGTGCTGGACGCCGTGCGGGCGGACTGAACGACGAGGCCCGCGGCCTGACGGCGGCCCCGAGCCAGGGGCGGAGAGGGAACTGAGGTGGGGCCGGCATCGCGGACCCCTCCGCGGCGACCCCACCGCGAGGCCAGGGACCCGAATCCCACGACCTCGTGCGAACGGCTGAGCCGCCCGATGAGAGAGACAGTACAGGCTGTGAGCGCGAACAGGCGCGACGATGCCTCGACATGAAGAGGGTGTGACGCCCCTCGCGGTTCGGGCCGAGAGGGGCGTCCGTCCGCCGTCGGAGCGAGCCGACGGTGGGGCACATCGATCGGGGTACATCGAGGGCTAGGTGCCTCCGGGGGACAGCGCTCGACACTACGCTCCCGTCCGCCGCTCGCTCACAGGAATGCCTCGACGCGGCGTCCGCGCCCCCCGGGGCGCCGGTACGGTCGGGGGATGACCGACGCCACGCCCCCGGCCCTGTCCACCCGTCTGGTCGTCGCCGGCTCCCTCTTCGGCGGAGCGGCGCTCCTCTTCCTCCTGCGGCTCGTCGTCGTCGCTGCCGCGTCGTCGGCGTTCGTCTTCGTCACCGTGCTGCCGGTGCTGCTCTTCGCCGCCGCCCTCGTCGTGTCGGTCGCGCTCTGGCTGGTGAGCGGCAGCCGGTCCCAGCCGGGCATCGCGGGCCCCAGCCGCCCGGGCCGGCTCGGCCTGCGCATCGCCGCCGTGGCCCTCGTCGTGGTGCCGGCCCTGACCGCGGTGCTGCCGGCGCGCTCGCTGCTCGGCTGGCAGGTCGCCGTGCTCTCCAGCGCCGTGGAGTTCATCGGCCTGGTCGCGCTCGTGCTCGCCGCCGTCGTCGTCGTGCGGGTGCGCGTCGTGCCGGCGCTCGCCGGGTGGTCGCTGCTCGTCTGGGCCGCCCTCGCCGTGGTGCGGCAGCTCTTCTTCACGTCGCCCGTGTGGCTGGGCGAGGCCAGCGTCCTGATCGCCTGGGGAGGGCAGATCCTCGCCGTCCTCTCGGCGGCCTTCGTCGCGGTCGCCTGGCTGCTCGTCGGCCTGCGGCGGGGCCCGGAGGCGCGGGTCGGCTGACCGGAGCAGGCTCCGGTGGACTCGTGGCGTCGGTCGCGCCTACTTGTCGACCAGGGTGACCGAGAACGAGTAGAGGTCGGGTCGGTAGCAGTGGTACCCGACCTCGACCGCTCGCCCGGAAGCGTCGTAGGCCGTCCGGGTCATGGTGAGCAGCGGCCCGGCGGGCTCGATCTCGAGCAGCTCAGCCTCGCCGCGGGTGGCTGCACGGGCGCCGATCCGCTGCTTCGCCACCCGCATGGTCACCCCGCGGGCCCGCAGCAGCTGGTACAGCCCGTGGGCGGCCAGGTCGTCGGAGGCGAACTCGGCGAGGTCGCGCGGGAGGTAGTTCTCGAGCACCGCGACCGGCACGTCGTCGGCGAGCCGGAGGCGCCGGATGTGGTCGACGGCCGTCCCCGGGGGCAGGCCGAGCGCCGTCGCGACCTTGACGTCGGCGGGCACGACCTCGTGGCCCAGCAGCCGCGTCGACGGCGTCTGCCCGCTCGCGGCCAGGTCCTCGTAGAGGCTCGTCAGCTGCACGTCGCGCATCACCGGTCCGTGCACGACCTGGGTGCCGATGCCGCGGCGCCGCACGACCAGCCCCTTGTCGACGAGCTCCTGGATGGCGCGCCGGATCGTCGGGCGCGAGAGCCCCAGGCGCTCGCCCAGACCGACCTCGTTCTCGAGGCGTGAGCCGGGCGGCAGCTGGCCGCTGAGGACGGCGGACTCGAGGCGGACGGAGATCTGGTACCAGAGCGGCACCGGGCCCCCGCGGTCCAGGTCGGCGAAGAGGTCCGCGGGCAGCTCTCCGAGGGGACCGGACGCGGCGGTCGGCTCGGCCGCCCCGGGCGTCGTTCCGGGCGTCGTCGCGGCGTCGGTCATCGTGCCCCCTCCGGGTCGTCGGACCTCCATGTGCGGACAACCCTACGCGTCGGTGCCCGCCCGGCGGGGCAGACCCGCCCCGCCGGGGGCGCGATCGGTCGGCGCGGGCCCGTGACGACGCACGGGGACGCGCGACGACGCACGGGGTCACGGGGGGACACATGACGTGATGATCCCTCGCGGGCCGACCCGCGCCTCCCTATGCTCGGCGGCACCCGGCGGGAGCCCCCCGCCACACCGACCCAGGAGGACACCATGATCAGCCTCGAGGCGCTGACCAAGGTCCACGTGACCGGCACGACGCGCACCACCGTGCTCGACCACGTCGACTTCTCCGTCGGCGCCGGCGAGATCGCGGCCGTCGTCGGCCCGAGCGGAGCGGGCAAGAGCACGTTGGCGGAGTGCGTCACGCTGCTGCAGCGCCCCACCTCGGGCCGGGTCGTCGTCAACGGCGACGACCTCACGGCCCTCGGCGAGCGCGACCTGCGGGTCGCCCGCCGCCGCATCGGCACGGTCTTCCAGTCGGACGGGCTCTTCGGTCGTCGCACGGCGGCCCAGAACGTCGCGCTGCCGCTCGAGTACCTCGGCGTCACGCGCGCCGAGGCGCGTCGCCGGGTCGCCGAGCTGCTCGACCGGGTCGGCCTCGGGCACCGGGCCGACGCCCGGCCGCACGAGCTGTCGGGCGGGCAGCGTCAGCGCGTCGGCATCGCCCGGGCGCTCGCGCTCCGGCCCAGCGTGCTGCTGGCCGACGAGGCCACCTCCGGCCTCGACCCCGCCTCGACGGCGTCGATCGTGGGCCTGCTGCGCGAGCTGCGCGACGACCTCGGCCTGTCGATCCTCTTCGTCACCCACGAGATGGACACCGTGCTGCAGATCGCCGACAGCGTCGCCCGTCTCGACCACGGCCGCGTCGTCGAGCGGGGGCGGCTGCTCGACCTGCTGCGCGACCCCGCGTCGCCGCTCGGCACGGCGCTCCGCCCCGCCCGGCAGGCGGCCGAGGCCCCGCACGGCGCGGGGCCGTGGCGGCTCGACTACGTCTCGGCTGACGTGCCGGCCGACTGGCCCTCCCGGCTCGGCGAGGCGCTCGGCGCCCCGGTGGCCCTGCTCGGCGCCTCGGTCGAGAGCCTGGGAGGCGCCACCGTCGGCCACGCCACCGTGGCCGTCCCCGAGGCGGTCGCCGACCGCCTCCCCGGGGTCGCCGCGGCGCTCGGGCTCGCGGCCCGCCGCGCCGGGCAGGGCGCCGCCCCTGCTCAGACCCTGGACGTCGTGGGCGTCGTGGCCGGCGTGGCCGGTTCGGAGCTGGTCCGATGAGCGCCCTGCTCGCCGCCGGGGCGCCCGCGGCCTACGACAACTCGGTGCCCCTCGCCGAGATCCCGGCGCTCGTGCTGCCCGCGCTCGGCGACACCCTCCTCATGGTCGGCATCGTGATGGCGATCGTCGTCGTGCTGGGCGTGCCCCTCGGCGCGCTCGTGCACAACCTCGGCCCGGCCGGCCTCGCCCCCGCCCCCGCGGTGCACACCGTGCTCAGCGGGGTCGTGAGCATCGGCCGCTCCCTGCCCTTCCTCATCCTGATGGCGTCGATCGTGCCGTTCACCCGCTTCGTCACGGGCACGAACATCGGCATCGCCGCGGCGGTCGTCCCGATGTCGATCGCTGGCGTCGCCTTCTTCACGAGGATCGTCGAGAACTCGCTCCGCAGCGTCCCCTCCGACCGGGTGCGCGTCGCGACGGCGAGCGGGGCCTCCCCTCTGCAGATCGTCCGCACCGCCCAGCTCTCGGAGGCGCTGCCGAGCCTGATCGGCGGCCTCACGATCAACACGATCGCCATGATCGAGTACTCGGCGATCGCCGGCACCATCGGCGCGGGCGGCATCGGCTACGTCGCCGTCACCTACGGCTACCAGCGCTTCGACCACACGGTGATGATCGTCACGATCGTCCTCCTCGTGGCCACCGTCGCCGCGGTGCAGCTGATCGGCGACGCCGCCGTCCGAGCCACCAGCCCGGAGCCGGTGCCGCGCCGACGCTGGTGGCGTCGCCGCTCCGACGGGCCGACGCCCGTCGCCGTCACGGCCGTCACCGCCGTGTGACGTCGGCCGGGGCCCCTGGCGCACCGCGCCTCCTGCCCGTCGGCCCCGACTCCTCTCGTCTCCTCGTCTGCTCCTCTCCTCCTCACCGGACCCGGCCCCGCCGTGGTCGCCGGTGTGCCGCCACGCCCTCCGCAGCCCCGGCTGCCCGCTCCGAAGGACCCTGATCATGCCCGAGAACACGCCCGCCGCCGCCGACCCCGCCCGCACGGCCGCCCCCGCGGCCTCCGCCCACGACCACGGCTTCGAGCTGAAGCGTCGTCGTCGCTGGCCCTGGATCGCGGGCGGGGCGGCGGTCGTCGTCGCCGTCGCGGTCGCCGTCGTGGTGCCGCTCGTCCGCCCCGACGTGCCGGCCGTGGCCGAGGCGGGCGCGACCCTGACGGTCGCGACCGCCGAGGGCAACGCCTCGGAGCAGGCGCTCGTCCAGTTCGTCGCCGACGAGGTGGCCCCGAAGTACGGCATCTCGGTCGAGTTCGAGGGGCTGAGCGACAGCAACACGATCAACCGCGCGGTCAGCGAGGGCGAGATCGCCGGCACCGTCTACCAGCACTCCCTCTGGCTCGACCAGGTGCTCGCGGCCAACCCCGACTTCCGGGAGGAGGCGGCGACGCCGGTCTTCCGCTGGGGCTTCGGCCTCTGGTCGTCGAAGTACACCGACGTCAGCCAGATCCCCGACGGGGCGACGATCTCGCTCTACTCCGACCCGGCCAACGAGGCGCAGGGGCTGTCGGTGCTGGAGCGCGCCGGCCTGATCACGCTGAAGGACGGCGTCGACGTGGGCCACGCCACCCAGGACGACATCGCGTCGAACCCCAAGGGCCTCCGCTTCACCCTGCTCGACTTCGCGGCCCAGTCGCGGGCGCTGCCCGACCTCGACGCCGCCGTCGGCTACACCGAGTACTACCTGGCGGCCGGCATCCCGATCGAGCAGCAGATCTTCGCCCCCGCCGCCCCCGACGAGTTCGCCGGCCAGCTCACGATCGGCAGCGACTTCGCCGACGAGGCGGCGGTGCGCAAGCTCGTCGAGGCGTTCCGCGACCCCGCCGTGCAGGAGTTCCTCGCGACCGACCCGCGGGTCGCGGGCATCCTGCTGCCCCTCGACGCGGAGTAGCCCGAAGGCTGGGCGCGCGCTGCCCGGGGGAGAGCAGAGTGGGGGCGACCCCGGGCGCCCACCGCACCCGGCCCTGCGCGAAGGAGCACACCATGACCGACACCACCGGCACCACCAGCACCCACGACGACGACGTCGCCAAGCTCGCGGGGCTGCTCCGCGGCTTCGACTTCGCGATGCTCACGACCATCGACGAGGAGGGCGCCCTCGTCGGCCACCCGATGACCGTGCAGGAGGCCGAGTTCGACGGCGACCTGTGGTTCATCGTCGGGCAGGACTCCTCGGCCGTGCACCACCTGGGGCGCGAGCGGACGGTCGGCGTGACGCTGAGCTCGAACGACTCCTGGGTGTCGCTCGCCGGCACCGCCGCGGTGGTCGACGACCACGCGAAGCTCGAGGAGCTGTGGAACAGCCGCGTCGAGGCGTGGTTCCCCGACGGGCCCGCCGACCCCAACGTCGGCCTGGTGAAGTTCAGCGCCGACAGCGCCGAGTACTGGGACACCCCCGGCGGCAAGGTCGCCTCGGTGCTCTCCTTCGTCAAGTCGAAGGTGACCGGCGAGGCCCTCGAGGGCGAGAACGAGAAGATCGAGCTGTAGCGGCGACCGCGGCGACGGCGACGCCGCGCCGCCGGAGGGCCCGGCACCCGAGCGGTGCCGGGCCCTCCAACGTCCGTCGACGAGCCGGTGTCAGAGCTCCCGGCCGAGCGACACCGTCTCCGGCTCGTCGGCGTAGTGGCCGTAGTCGGGCACCGGCTCGTACCCGGCCGAGCGGTAGAGCCGGATCGCCTCGGGGTGCGCCGTGTTGGTCTCGAGCACCATCCAGGTCACGCCGGAGTCGCGGGCCGACTCCTCGAGCCAGCCCAGCAGTCGTCGCGAGACTCCCCGGCCGCGGTGCCCGGGCCGCACGAACAGCCGCTTGAGCTCGCCGCGCCCGTCGGGCAGCAGTCGCCAGGCTCCCATGCCGACGGGCTGCCCCTCCCGCGAGCCCTCGCGGTCCGAGCCCGCCGGCTGCGGGCCCTCCGACAGGTACGCCACCGCGAACGCCCCGCGCGGCGGCTCGAACTCCGCGGCGTCGATCGGGCTCTCGTCGCGGCCGCCGTAGATCTCGACGTAGAGCTGCTGGAGGCCCTCGACGAGCTGCTGCACGTCGGGGTGGTCGTACGGGCGGGCGACGATGGCGAGGTCGTGCGGTGTGCTCACCCGACCAGTCTGGCGGGGAAGGCGGTGCGCCGCCCCCACAGCGTGAGCACGAACGCCGCCGAGCCCCCGACGATCATGACGACGGGCAGCACGAGCCCGTCGGCGTGCTGGAGCAGCACCGCTCCGACGATGCCGGCCGCGAAGATCGCGACGTTGAACGCCACGGGCAGGAACGAGTTCGCGACGTCCTGCTCCGCGCCTCCCGCCGTCGTCAGGGCGGCCTGCAGCTGCGCCGAGGCGCCGCCGAAGGTGAGGCCCCAGAGGACGGCTGCGACGACGACCGCGGCGGTGACGTCGCGGCCGACGAGCAGCACGACCCCGGCCAGCACGAAGACGGCGAGGCTGCCGCGCAGCAGGGGCCGCGGGTGGCGGTCGAGCAGGGCCCCCGTCAGCACGACGCCCCCGATCGACGCGACGCCGTAGAGCAGCAGGAGGAGCTCGACCGAGAGGTCCGCGCTCGTCGACCGCAGGTACGGGGCGACGTAGGTGTAGATCGTGTTGTGCCCGAGCATCCAGGTGGCGATCACCGCGAGGATCACCGCGATGCCGGGCAGCCGTGCCACGCGGAGCAGGGGGAGGCGGCGGGCCGCCGCGTCGCCGGTCGCCGCGGGCGCCGTGGCGGCGGGCACCACGAGGGCGATGAGCACCGCGACCACCGTGGCCACGAGCGACAGCCCGCCGAACGACCAGCGCCAGTCGAGCGTGCTGCCGATCCACGAGCCGAGCGGCGTGCCGAACGCGAAGCCGAGCGGGGCGCCGGTGGAGACGATCGCGAGCGACAGCCCCGCCCGCGACGGCGGGCTGATCCGGCGGCCGTACGCCGCGAGCATGCCCCAGATGACGCCGGAGAAAGCCCCGGCGACGAAGCGGGAGGCCAGCGACAGGGCCACCTCGGTCGAGCCCGCCGTCACGGCGTTGGCGACGACGAGCCCCGCGACCGCGCCGAGCAGCAGGGGCTTGCGGCGGAGGCCGCGGGTCAGCGTGATGGCCGGCACGGTCACGACGACGGTGCCGAGGGCGTACGCGCTGATCAGGAGCCCGACCGTGCCCTCGCCGGTGTCGAGGCCCGCGGCGATCTGCGGCAGCAGCCCGGCCGGCATGGTCTCCATCGCGACCAGCACGAAGCCGATGGCGGCGAGCAGCACGAGGGCGACGACCGGCAGGCGCGTCACCTCGCCCTGCGGCGGCCGAGGGTCGACCGGGGCCGTCGCGGGGGTCGCGCTCACGAGCGCTCCGGCACGGCGTCGACGCCCTCGGTGGCTGCCCACGAGGCCAGGAGCGCGAGCCCCTCGGCCGACGGGCTGCCCGGCGCCGCCGGGTAGACGGTCATCGAGTGACCCGGGGCGTCCTGCAGCTCCATGACCAGGTAGTCGAGCTCGAGCAGACCCACGACGGGGTGACGGAACGACTTGGCTCCCGAGTAGTGTCGGCGCACCTCGTGGGCGGCCCAGCGCGCGCGGAACTCGTCGCTGCGCACCGAGAGCTCGCCGACCAGCTCGGCGAGGCCCCGGTCTCGGGGGTCGCGGCCGGCGTCACGGCGCAGGATGGCCACGTTGACGGCGGCCGCGCGCTCCCAGTCGGGGTAGAACTCCCGCGCCCGCGGGTCGAGGAAGATGAAGCGCGAGTGGTTCGCAGGCCGCTCGTCGCCGCGGTACATCTCGGAGTAGAGGGCGACGCCGAGGGCGTTGGCGGCCACCATGTCCATGCGCGTGTTGGTGACGAACGCGGGCGCCGCGGTGACCGCGTCGAGGAGGTGCTGCACCGGCGCCTGCAACGCGGCCCCGCGTGCCTCGACGACGGGGCCGCGACGGCGGGTGGGCGCGAACGACCGGGCCAGGTCGTACAGGTGGTCGTGCTCGGCGCGGGTCAGCTCGAGGGCCCCGGCGATGGCGTCGAGGACGCTGTCGGAGACGCCGCCGAGGTCGCCCCGCTCGAGGCGCGTGTAGTAGTCGACGCTCACCCCGGCGAGCGTCGCGACCTCGTCGCGGCGCAGCCCCGGCACGCGCCGGCGACCACCGCCGCGACCGAGGCCGGCCTGCTCGGGGGTGATGCGCGCCCGGCGGCTGGAGAGGAAGTCGCGCACGTCAGCTCGGGGGTCCATGCCGACGACGATACGGCCGGCCCGCCGGCGGAGGCAGGCCCTGCGAGGGCCCGCCTCGGAGGCTCGACCTCGTGGCCAGGCCCCCGCTACGACTCCAGGTGCCCCAGGTCGGGCTCGGCCACGAACGACACCTCGGGCCGAGCCGCGGCGCCGGTCTCGAAGACGACGAGGTCGTTGTCGCCGGCCCGCAGCTGCTCGCCGGGCACGTAGAGCGTGTGCTGGGGGCCGCGCGTCCAGTACCGACCGAGCGCGAAGCCGTTCACGAAGGCCACGCCCTTGCCCCACGAGCGCGTGTCGAGGTAGAGGTCGGCGGGCTCGTCGACGGTGACGGTCGCATGCGCGAACACGGGCCCGTCGAGGAACCGCACCGAGCCCGCGGCGCGGTCGGCCCGGCGGGTGACTCTCGCCACCATCGCGTCGAGGTCGAGCGGCAGCGACTCCCACTCGAGCAGCTCTGTGCCGTCGAGCAGGGCGGGGCCGACGAGGCCCTTCGCCTCGCCGATGTGGCGGCCGTAGTTGACGCGGCCCTGGTCCTCGACGAGCACCTCGAGCCGCGCGCCGGGCGGCACGACGATCGAGCGCTCGTGCTGGTCGCGCTGCAGCACGCCGACGCGGCGGCCGTCGACCGAGACGACGGCGCGGTCGCGCACGCCGGCGAACGAGAGCGCCCGGGGGCCGTCGCCGGTCGGCAGCGCCACGCGGTGCAGCGAGAACCCGCGGAAGGCGCTCAGCTCGTCCATGGTGGGCACGGCCGCGGTGCGGTGCCACTGCCCGGCGGCGGGGGCCACGGCGGCACGGCGACGGGTCGCGGTCGCGACCGACGCGCGCGTGTCGACCCGCGACTCCTGCCCGGCCGCCCCGGCCTGCCCGCGGTCGTCAGCGTCGCCCGCGTCGCCGACCAGCTGGTCGAGCGGCACGACGGCGTCGAAGTCGGTCCGCAGCACGGGCGCCGGCGTGCGGCGCGCGGGCAGCTCGTCGGGCACCGGCGCCCAGCGGGCGATGACGTCGCGGAAGGCGAAGAACTTGTCGGTGGGGAAGCCCGCCTCGTCGAGGGGGGCGTCGTAGTCGTACGAGGTGACGTGCGACTGGTACGTGCCCTTGTGGTTCGCGCCGTTGGTGAAGCCGAAGTTGGTGCCGCCGTGGAACATGTAGATGTTCACCGAGGCTCCGGCCGCGAGCAGCGCGTCGAGCTCGCCCGACGCCTCGGCGACGGGGGTCGTGTGGTGGTGCTCGCCCCAGTGGTCGAACCAGCCGTCCCAGAACTCGGAGCACATCAGCGGGCCGGTCGGCTGGTGGCGACGCAGGGTCGCGAGGCGCTCGTCGGCGCGCGAGCCGAAGGAGCCCGTGCGGTGCAGGTCGGGCAGGCTGCCGCGCGAGAGCATCTCGTCGGTGGGCTGGTCGACCGTGGTCAGCGGCACGGTCACGCCGGAGGCGCGGGTCAGGTCGACGAGGTGGCGCAGGTACTCCGCGTCGTCGCCGTACGCGCCGTACTCGTTCTCGATCTGCACGAGCACGACGGGGCCGCCGGCGTCGATCTGCCGCGGCACGACGATCTCGTAGACGCGGGCGAGGAACTCGTCGACGGCGGCCAGGTAGAGGGGCTCGCTGCGGCGGACGCCGACCGCGGGGTCGTCGAAGAGCCAGCCGGGCAGCCCGCCGCCGTCCCACTCCGCGCAGATGTAGGGGCCGGGGCGCACGATCGCGTGCATGCCCTCGGCGGCCACCAGGTCGAGGAACCGGCCGAGGTCGAGGCCGCCGGTCGCGTCGAACTCGCCGCGCTGGGGGGAGTGGGCGTTCCAGGCGACGTACGTCTCGATGGTGTTGAGCCCCATCAGCCGCGCCTTGTGGATGCGGTCGGCCCACTGGTCGGGGTGGACGCGGAAGTAGTGCAGCGCGCCGGCGAGGACGCGGTGCGGGGCGCCGTCGAGCTCGAAGTGCTCGGGGCCGACGACGAAGCGGCGGCTGGTGGCGGCGGAGGCGGGCACGGGGCTCGACATGTGGCGTGTCCTGTCGGTGGCGGGGAGTGCGGGGGGAGGTGCGGCGGACGCACGGCGGGGAGGCGCGACCTGCGTCGTGCCTCCCCGCCCGGTGCCCGGGAGCGCGGGCGTTACTTCGTGGTGACGTCGAAGCCCTGCTGCGTGCCGTAGTCGGCGGACGCCTTGCCCCACGCCTCGAGGACGGGGTCGAGCGAGGTGCCGTTCGAGTAGGCCGACGACGCGCTGTCGCTGTAGATGCTGTTCGCGTAGACCTGGAAGGGCAGGTACTGCCAGTCGGGCACCACGTCGGCGGCGGCCTGCGACAGGACCTCGTTGATCTTCTGGCCGCCGAAGTACTCGGGGGCCTCGGCCAGGAAGGCCGGGTCGTTCAGGTCGGACGTGGTCGAGGGGAACCCGCCGGCGTCGAACGAGATCTGCTTGCCCTCCTCCTCCGCGGTCGCGAACTTGGTGAACTCCGCCGCGACGAGCTTGTTCGACGACTGCTCCATCACGGCGATGGACGATCCGCCGTTCTCGGCGGTCGCGGTGTCGCCCTCGGTGTACTGGGGCATGGGGGCGACGCGCCACTGGCCGGAGCCCTCGGCGGCCTGCGCCTCGAGGTTGCCGGGCATCCAGGCGCCCGTCAGCAGCGTGGCGATCGAGCCGTCGCTGAGGCCACGGAACCACTCGTCCGTCCAGCCGGGGGTCTGCGCGAGCGAGCCGTTCTCGACCAGCGTGTTCCAGGTCGAGGTCCACTTCTTCGCGCCCTCGTCCTGCAGGTCGATCGAGACCGTCTCGCCGTCCACCTTGTACGGCTGACCGCCGGCCTGCCAGATCATGCTCGTGGTGAAGCCGGCGTCGCCGGTGTCGCTGGTGATGAACTGGTTCGGGTCGGCCGAGTGCATGGTCTCGGCGGCCGCGACGTACTCGTCCCACGTCGTCGGCACGGAGATGCCGTACTTGTCGAAGACGTCCTGGCGGTAGAACATCGCCATGGGGCCGGAGTCCTGGGGGAGCGCGTAGACGGCGTCGCCGTCGGTGACGGAGTTCCAGGTGGAGGCGGTGAAGTCGTCCTCGAGGTCGTCGTAGCCGAACCCGCTCAGGTCGGCCAGCGAGTCGCTGAGCGAGAACTGCGGGATCGCGAAGTACTCGACCTGGGCCACGTCGGGCGCGCCCTTGCCGGCCTTGATGGCGTTCTGCAGCTTGGTGTACTGGTCGGCGCCGGTGCCGACGTTCTGCACGTCGACGGTGATGTCGGGGTACTTGGCCTCGAAGGCCTCGGCGATGGGCTCGACGGCCGGGGCCCAGGCCCAGACGGTGATCGTCGACTTCTCCGTCAGGGCCGCGGCGAGCTCGTCGGCCGACGCCGTGTCGGGGCTCGAGCCGCCGCCGGAGCCGGAGGAGCAGGCCGCGAGCGAGCCGGCGAGGACGACGCCCAGGCCCAGCGCGATGGCGCGCTTGGCGGAGCGGGGGAGGGAACGGGACATTGTGGTGCCTTTCACTTCATCGTGGAGGTGGTGCCGTGGTGATGGTGCGGGTGATGGTGCGGGTGGTGGTGCAGGGGGGAGGACGAGGGAGGCGCGGGTCGCGACGGCGTCAGGCCTTGACGCCGCCGGCCGACAGGCCGGACTGCCAGTAGCGCTGGAGGAAGAGGAACGCGACCACGATCGGGATGATCGCGAGGAACGAGCCCGTGATGACGAGGTTGTAGATCGGGTCGCCGCCGACGGTGGTCGACTGGGCGTTCCACTGGTTGAGGCCGACCGTCAGCGGGTACCAGCGCGAGTCGCTCAGCATGATCAGCGGCAGGAAGTAGTTGTTCCAGGTCGCGACGATCGAGAACAGCAGCACCGTGATGAGGCCGGGGCTGAGGAGGCGCAGGCTGATCGTGAAGAAGGTGCGCACCTCGCTGGAGCCGTCCATCCGGGCGGCCTCGAGGATCTCGTTCGGCACGGAGTCGACCGCGTACGTCCAGATCAGGTACAGGCCGAAGGGGCTGATCAGGGAGGGCAGGATGATCGCCCACGGGGTGTTCGTCAGGCCCATCTGGCTGAACATCAGGAAGGTCGGGACGGCCAAGGCCGTGCCGGGGATGGCCACGGCGCCGAGCACGACGGCGAAGACCGCCTTCTTGCCGGGGAAGTCGAACTTGGCCAGCCCGTAGCCGGCCAGGGTGGCGAGCAGCGTGGCGCCGCCGGCGCCGACGACGACGTAGAGGAGCGTGTTGCCGAGCCAGCGGATGAACTCGCCGTCACCGTAGGTGAAGACGCCCGCGATGTTGTCGAAGAGGGCGAAGTCGCCGCTGAACCAGAGCCCGAACGAGCTGAAGAGGGCCTCCTGCGTCTTGGTCGAGTTGACCAGGAGCCAGAAGAGGGGCAGCACCGAGTAGATGAGCAGCAGCGCCATGACGAGCGTGAGCAGCACGCTGCGCTTGTCGCGCGGGGCGCCGGCGCGGCGCTTGCGGTCGCGCGTCTCGCGCGTCGGGGTGACGGTCGGGGTGCCGGCGTCGGGCGCCGCGAGGGGGGAACCGGTGAGGGTCGACATGGTCAGGCGTCCTTCCGCGAGCCGACGAGCTGGACCACGTAGGCGACGACCATCGTCAGGACGCCCATGATGATCGCGATCGCGGCGGAGTAGTTGAACTGCTGGCCTGCGAACGAGAGGTTGTAGGCGTACATGTTCGGGGTGAAGTACGTGCTGATCGAGTTCGGCGCGAGCGTCTGCAGGATGTTCGGCTCGTTGAAGAGCTGGAAGCTGCCGATGATCGAGAAGATGATGCCGATCACGATGGCCCCGCGGATGGCGGGCAGCTTGATGTCCTTCACGATGCGGAGCGGGCCGGCGCCGTCGAGCTCGGCGGCCTCGTAGAGGTCGGGCGAGATGACGCGGAGGGCGGCGTAGAACAGCAGCATGTTGTAGCCGACGAACTCCCACGTGACGATGTTGCCGATCGACGCGAGGATCCAGCCCTGCGAGAGCAGGTCGGGGAGCGCCCACCCCGTGACGTCCTCGAGGTTGCCGACGAGCCCGAAGCGGTTGCCGTAGATGAAGCCCCACATGAGGGCGGCGACCACGGCGGGGACGGCGTAGGGCAGGAAGATCGCGATGCGGAAGAACGACGTGAGGTGCAGCCGGGCCGAGTCGAGGGCCAGCGCGGCGACCAGGGCGATGATCAGCATGATCGGCACCTGCACGACGAGGAAGAGCGCGACGCGGCCGAGGGCGTCCCAGAAGTTCGGGTCGCTGAGCGCCTGCGCGTAGTTCGCGATGCCGACGAAGGCGTTGCCGCCGATCATCTTCTCCTGGAACAGGCTGAGGTAGATCGCGTAGACGACCGGGGCGACGAGCACCACGAGGAAGACGGCGAGGAAGGGGAGGACGAAGCCCCAGCCCGTCCAGCGACGCTTGTCGCGACGGATCGGGGCGCCGCCGCCCACGGAGCTCGGGGCTGCCTCGGCCCTCGGCCGGGCTGCCGGTGTCGACAACGTCGTCATGTCCATCCACTTCGTCGGGGTTCGTCTCGCAGCCACTGATTGGGTGTTTGCGTAAACATCTGGGATGCTCGCAACCATGACACCTTCGACGCCGATCGTCAAGTCGAGCAGCCGGCGCCCCTCCCGCACGCGCACCGTCTCGATGGCGGACGTCGCGGCGCGCGCCGGCGTGTCGTCGCAGACGGTCTCGAGGGTCTCGAACGGCGCCGCCAACGTCGAGGCGGGCACGCGTCAGCGGGTGCTCGACGCGATGGCCGAGCTCGGCTACCGGCCGAACAGCGCCGCCCGGGCGCTGAAGACCGGGCGCTTCCGCAGCATCGGCGTGATCATGTTCACGCTCTCGACCCTCGGCAACATGAAGACCCTCGACGCCATCGTCACGGCCGCCTCGGGCGCGGGCTACACGATCACCCTGATGCCGGTCGCGCACCCCACCGAGGGCGAGGTGGCGGGCGCGTTCAGCCGCCTGCAGGAGGAGGCGGTCGACGGGGTCGTCATCATCATCGAGGCGCAGATGCTCGACCGCGCCGACCTCATCGTCCCGGTCGGCCTGCCCGTCGTCATCATCGACTCCGACGCGGTCGACCCCTACGTCGTCGTCGACACCGACCAGGAGCAGGGCATGCGCCTGGCCACGCAGCACCTGCTCGACCTCGGCCACACCCGCGTCGTGCACGTGGCCGGGCCCGCCACCTCGTACTCGGCCACGCGCCGCGCGACCTCGTGGCTCGACACGATGCGCGACGCCGGGCTCGAGCCGGAGGCGCCCCTCGGCGGGGACTGGACCACCGCCTCCGGCTACCGCATCGGGCTCGAGATCGGTCGTCGCGACGACGTCACGGGCGTCGTGGCGGCGAACGACCAGATGGCGCTCGGCGTGATGCACGCGCTGCACGAGCTCGGCCGCTCCATCCCCGGCGACGTCAGCGTGGTCGGGTTCGACGACACGGAGGAGTCCGGCTCGTTCTGGCCGCCGCTGACGACCGTGCACCAGAACTTCGGCGAGATCGGGCTGCGGTCGATGCACGTGCTGCTCGAGATGCTCGAGGGGCAGGAGCCGTCGGCCGACCGCATCGTGCCGACCCACCTCGTCGTCCGCGAGAGCGCGGGGCCGCCGCGCGCCTGACCGCGCCCTGCTCTCGGCCCCGCGACTCCGCCCGGCCCCGCGTCGCCGCCAGGTGACGGAGCGGGTGAAATGTCGGTGCGCCGACGGCGCGGGGGCGCGGGAGTCGCGGTGACGGACCCCGGCGGAGGGGTCAGGGTGCCGACACGAGCCAGACGGGAGACGTCTGGTCGTCGTCGACCCCCCCTTACGAAGAGGACCCCCACCGTGACCGATCGTCATCGCTCCCTGCCCGTGAACCCGGCCGCCCCGCCGTCCGTCGTCGAGGGGCACGCCGGGCCCTCGCGCCGCTCCGTCGTCACCGCCGCGGCCTGGGCCGTGCCCGTCGTGAGCATCGCCCTCGCGACCCCCGCCCACGCGGCGTCGTCGAACGCCCGCGCCACCATCGGCTTCTCGAACGAGCTGCCGCGGGCGCTCGGCTCCGACCTGTCGGACGCCAGCGTGCTCGTGCTCTCGCAGAACGGGGTCCCGCTCGCGAACGAGACCGTCACCTTCACCGTCACCGGCCCCGCCTCGTTCGGCGGCTCGACCACCTGGACGACGGTGACGAACGCCGCGGGAGTCGCGGTCGCCACCGGCCTCGTCGCGAGCGCCGCCGAGGGAGGCGTCGTCACCCTCACGGCCACGGTCGCCGGCGTCGCGCCCGTCACCGCCACCGTCACGGTCGTGCAGGAGGGCCTCTTCCTCGTCCCCGTCACGGCGGGCACGGGCGACCAGCCGGCCGCCCGACAGATCCCCGACGCGACGGGGAACATCGCGCACGTCTCCGCCGCGACCGTGACCCTGCCCGGCCAGCCGGGCCAGGTCGCCTACACGGCGGTCACCACGACCGGCGAGGTCTGGGCGCTGGGCGCGACCCGGGGCGCCGCCGCCGGCTGGGGCCTCGTCGACACCGGGGCCGACCCCGCGGTCGAGGGCGCCACGGCCATCGGCAACACGGGCAGCTGGAGCTACCACCTCTACGTGAAGGACGGCCAGCTGTGGTGGTACGGCGGTGCCGGCACCGGCGCGGGGCCGAACCGCCTCCTCACCGGCGCGACCGGCTCGGTGACCCAGGTCTCCGCCGCGAACGGCCACTTCTCGGGGGCGACGACCACCCTGGCCTTCACGGCCGTCACGAGCACCGGGCAGGTCTGGGCGCGCGCGTCGTTCAACACCGGCACGAGCGAGCGGCTCGTCGACACCGGCGCCTCGTCGTCGGTCCGCCCGGCCACCACGGTCGGCGGCCCCGGCGGCACGAGCCAGCACCGCTACGTGAAGGACGGCCAGCTCTGGCTCGTCACGAACACCGGGGCGTCCGCGGCTTCGCCCGAGCGCCAGCTCGAGGGCGTCGACGGCGCCGTCGTGCAGATCGACGCGGTCAACGCCTACCACCCGGAGATGGCCGGCCAGCTCGCGGCCACGGCGATCACCAGCACCGGCCAGCTGTGGGCCTCGGCGAGCACCCTCGCGAACGAGGTGCCCTGGGAGCTCCAGGACACGGGCGTGGACGGCGCCGTGCGGCCCGCGACGGCGATCGGCGGCAACGCGACGGGCAGCGTGCACTACTACGCCAAGGGCGGCCAGCTCTGGCGTGCCTGGTCGTACGGCGACGGCTTCGACCCGATCGCGCGCAAGGCCGAGGGCGCGACGGGCGCCGTCGTCGGCATCTCGGCGGCCAGCGCCCACCGCGCCGGCGAGGACCCGCAGATCGCCTACACGATGGTGACCGCGACCGGTGAGGTCTGGGGCCACTCGTACGTCGCGACCGACAACCGCGGCGCGTGGCAGCTCGGCAGCGGGGCGAACCCGACCGTCGTGCCGGCCACGGCCATCGGCGGCGCCCCCGACGGCAGCACGCACCTGTTCGCGGGCACCGTGCCCGCGTAGGCCGCCCTCCCCGCCGACCCGCCGCCACCGCGGCCTCGGCGCGACCTGAGCCCCCTGCCCGACCCGGGTGGGGGGCTCGCGGCGTCCCGGGGTGAAGGCCGGGGTGAGGTCGCGGGGCCGGGGCCGCGGGGCCAGGCCCGAGCCCCCCGGGCGCGCGACGGGGGAGTCGCACCCTGGGAGTCCTGCTCCGTCCCGTCCCGCCGAGGACCGTCCCCGACCGAGGTGCCCCGATGCCCGACCCGACCGCCGCCGACCGTCCCGCGCCCGCCGCGCCTCCTGCACCTCACCCGCCCGCTCCCGGGCGCGGAGGGGCGCGCGGCCCGGTCTCGTCCGCCGCGGCCCGGCTCGGCGGCTTCGTCGCCCTGCCGCTGCTCACCGCCGTCGCGCCCCTGCTCGTCCTCCCCGCGATCACGGCCGCCTTCGGGCAGGGGGCGTGGGTCAGCGTCGCGGTGGCCCAGTCGCTCGGCGCCGCCGCGGCCGTCGTCGTCGAGCTCGGCTGGGGCCTCACCGGCACCCAGCGGGCGGCGCGACAGGGCCCGGAGGCGCGCCGTCGCCTCCTCGCGCTCGTGACGGCGACCAAGCTCGTCGCGGCGGTGCCGACGCTCGCGGTGGTCGCCCTCGCCGTCGCCCTGCTCGTGCCCCGCCACCCCGTCGAGGCGCTGCTGATCGCGGCGGGCGGCGCCCTCAGCAGCCTCAACGCCACCTGGCTCTTCATCGGCACGGGGCGCCCGTCGCTCGTGCTCGCCGTCGAGGCGGGGCCGCGCATCGCCGCGATGGTGGTCGCGGCCCTGGCCGTGTCGCTCGGCGGCTCGCTCTGGTGGTTCGTCGCCGCGTGCCTGCTGCCCTCGGTCGTCTGCCCGGTCGTCGGGCTCGCGGTCGTCGGGGTGCGGCCCCGTCACGCGGCCGGGCTGACGCCCCGGCGCGTGCTCGGCGCCCTCGCCGGGCAACGCCACGCGCTCACCGGGCGCGCGCTGAGCGCCGCCTACATCGCCCTCCCGGTGGTGCTCGTCGGCGCGGTGGCGGGCACCTCGGTGACCGCCGTCTTCGCCGCGGCGGAGCGGCTGCAGCGCATGCTCCTCTCCGGCCTGCAGGCCGTGCCGAACGCGCTCCAGGGCTGGGTCGGGGCCCCGGCCGGCGTCGAGCACCGGCTCGACCGTGCCCGCGTCGCGATCGTCGTGAACGGCCTGGTCGGGGCCGCGGCGGGCGTCGTGCTGACCGTGGCCGGCCCGTGGCTGTCGGCCGTCGTGTTCTCCGGCGTCGCGACGCTCGGCCACCGCGAGGCCGCGATCAGCGCGACCCTCGTCGTGGTCGTGAGCCTGTCGCGGGCGGTCGGCGGCATCGCGCTCGTCGTGGTGGGAGAGGTGCGGGGGCTCGCGCGGAGCGCGCTCGTCGGGGCGCTCGTCGGCGTTCCGCTCATCCTGCTGCTGGGCCACCAGGGCGGCGTCGTCGGTGCCCTCGCGGGCGAGGTGGTCGCCGAGGCGGCCGTGCTCGTCGTGCAGCTGCGGTCGCTCGGGCGGGCCGTCGCGGAGCGGCGCGGACGCTCGGCAGCGCGCGCCCTCGGCGCCGCGGGGGCGGGCGGCGACGCGCACGGCGCGGCGACCGGAGCCGGGCTCCGGGTGCTCCAGTGGCGCGTCCACGACCCGGGCTACCCCCGCAACGTGCGGGTGCGCGAGCACCTCGAGGCCCGCGGCCACCGCGTCGACCTCCACGAGCGGGCGCGCGGCCCCCGACGCCACCTCGTCGACCTCCGGGCGCTCGTCGTGCGCTCGCGGGCGGCGGACGTCGTGCTCGTCTCCGAGATGTCGCTCGACTTCGTCGCCGCGGCGTGGGCCGTCGCCCGGGTGCGCCGCCTGCCCCTGGTCGTCGACGTGTTCATCGGCAAGCACGAGACCCTCGTGGGCGACCAGGGCTTCCGGGCCCCGTGGTCTCCGCGCGCGTTGCTCTGGGCGCTCGTCGACCGGGTCGCCGTCCGCGCCGCCGACGTCGCGCTCGTCGACACGCGGGTGCGGGCCGAGCACCTCGGCCGGCGGCACCCGCGCGCGACCGTCCTGTCGCTGCCGGTGGGAGCGCCGACCTGGGCGCGCGAGCGGCCCCTGACGCCCGACCCGCGCCTCCGCCTGCTCTTCTACGGGTCGTTCCTGCCCCTGCACGGCGTGCCCACGATCGTCCGCGGGGTCGCGGCGACCCGACGGGCCGACGTCGCCCTGACCGTCGTCGGCAGCGCCGACCGGGCCGGGGGCGAGGCCGACGCCGCGGCCCTCGCGGCGGAGCTCGGCGTCGACGACCGGGTCGCCTTCCTGCCGGCCACGAGCCCGGAGCGCCTGGGCGAGCTGATCGCCGGGCACGACGTCGTGCTCGGCCTGTTCGGCGACTCGGAGAAGGCGGGCTCGGTCATCGCGAACAAGGTCTGGCAGGGGCTCGCGGCCGGGCGCGTCGTCGTCACGCGCGAGAGCGCGGCGCTCGACGAGCTCCGCGACCTCGTCGGCGGACAGCTGGTGACCGTGCCCGCCGCCGATCCGGAGGCGCTGGCGCGGGTGGTCGAGGGTCTGGCCGACCGGCGCCCGGGCGCGGTCGGCGGGGCCCGTGCACGACTGGACGCCTACGTGCGCGCCGAGTTCCGGGGGCTCGACGACGCGCTCGCCGCGGCCGTGACGGCGGCCGTCGGGCGTCGCCGCGGCGCTCGCCGCTGACACTGACGCTGACGCTGACGGGGCCGCTGACGCTGACGCTGACGCTGACGCTGACGCTGACGCTGACGGGGCCGCGGTCGCGGCCGCCCGGTCAGCGCTGACGCACGAGGCCGGCGGCGACGAGCTCGGCGACGGCGGCCAGCACGAGCTCGCGGGCCCGGGCGACCGCCTCGGGCCCGTCGCCCGGCAGGCCGTGCTCGCGCACGACGGCGGCCACGGACTCGTCGAGCGTGCGGCCGGCCCGGGCCGCGTGCCACACGGCGACGCCGATGCCCGAGAGGGTCCGCAGGGAGTCGCGGTGCAGCACCACGACGGAGCCGGCGTCCGCCACCCAGTCGTCCACCGCCGTCGCGACGAGGACGCCCCCGCCGTGCGTCGGGCCCGGCGCCCCCGGGGAGGCGCGGTGCGCGTCGAGCCCGACCGTCGCCTCCCCGGGGCCCTCGCCCCCCGGCGTCGCGGCCGGTGCCGACACGGCGAGCAGCTCGCGCACGGCCGGTTCGAGGGTCGTTGCCTCGGCGTAGCGCACGACGAGCAGGCCGCCGGTGCGCTCGAGCAGGGCCTGCAGCCGGCGCAGCGGGCGGGCGCGGGCGCCGAGGTAGCTGATCTGCGGGAAGAGCCGGGCGGCGGCCTCGGCGAGGCCGATCGGGCCGACCGTCACCTCGGTCGCGGCGGGGTCACGGTCGAGCAGCACCACGCGAGCGAGCGTCAGGGGCCCGTCGGGGGCCCGTCGGAGCCCCGCCGCGTCGGGCGAGACCTGCGCCTTGGGCCGAGACGCCCCCGGCGCGGCCGGGCCCCGCACCGAGAGGGGCTTGGGGTAGCGCACCACGAGGCCGTCGTCGCCGACGGCGACGGTCTCGTCGGTCACGTAGCCGAGGGTGCGGCCGAGGGCGCGGGAGGCCGTCGTCTTGCCGTGCCCGGACGGGGCCACGTACGCGACGACGGCGCCCGTGACGGGGTCGGCGACGCCGCCCGCGTGCAGCAGGAGGAGGTCGTCGCGGCGCTGGTCGATGGCGAGCTGCGTGACCACGGTCGTGACGGTCTCCGTGAGCTGGTCGAGCGCGTCGGCCACGACGAGGGTGGGCGCGTCGGCGTGTGCGTCGGAGTCGGCGCCCGCCGGGGCGTCGCCGTCGCCGCGCAGCACGGCCACGGCGTCGCACTCCGAGCGGGGTCGACGCTCGAGGACGGGCTCGCACCACGCCCACGACGTCGCGAGGTCGGCGCGCTGCCCGGCGTCGAGGCCCACGAGCCCGACCACCACCCGGCAGCCGATCGCGGTGACGGTCAGGGCGTCGAGGGCGTCGAGGAGGGCGGGGTCGGTCTGGTGGCTCACGGTCGTCGCCCTCTCGGTGCGGCGCGGCGCCGCAGTTCATCGTAGGTCCGCAGCACGGGGCCGAAGACGGCGTCGGGGGTGGCCCGGCGGGCCAGCCACCCGGCGGCGAGGGAGACCTGCTCGGTCGTCCTCGTCCGGTCGGCGAGGGCGGTGGTCAGCAGGCGGGCCGCGGTCTCGTCGTCGGCGTCGTCGGGCACGACCACCGCGCGGCCGTCGCCCAGCGCGCCGGGCGCGCCCGAGGCCGCCGTCGCGACGACCGGCCGGTGCCGGGCGAAGGCCTCGAGCACCACGAGGGGGAGCCCCTCCCAGGCCGAGGTCATGAGGAGGGCGTCGGCCGCGTCGATCCTCGCCGGCACGTCGTCGGCGTGGCCGGCGAAGACGACGGGCGCCCCGAGGCGGGAGGCGAGCGCCCGGGCCTCGTCGAGCAGGGGACCGTCGCCGTGCCACACCGCCTCGACGTCGACGACCCGGGCCGCCGCCGCCACCACGCGGACGAAGCGGAGCGGGTCCTTCTGCTCCACGAGCCGGCCCAGGCCGACGATCCGCAGGGGGCGGCCGCCCGGCGGCGGGACGGGCAGCACGGGCCGGTCTGTCGTCCGGGCCGGTGCGTTGCCGACGACGAGGACGCCGTCCCGACGACCGAACCGGTCGGCGATCATCGCCCCGACGTGGTCGCTGACCGCGAACACGGCGGCGCTCCGGAACGACAACGCCCGGAGGCCGGCGCGGGGCAGGTAGGTGTGGGCGTGCTCGACGACGGGCACGCCGTGCCGCGCGCCGACGAGGAGGCACTGCAGGGCCTCGCGGCGCTGGTGCGCGTGGAGGACGTGGGGGCGGACCTCGCGGCAGGCCCGGTCGAGTGCGCGCAGGCCCGCGACGAAACGCCCGACGGAGCCCCCGACGGCGACCGTCCCGGGGCGGACGTGCACGCGCGCGGGCCCGAGGGCCCGCAGGGCGTCCGCGGCCAGCGGGCCGTCGACGCCGAGCAGGTGCGCCTCGGCGCCGCGTGCGGCGAGCCAGGCGCTCAGCTGCACGGCGACCGCCTGGGCGCCGCCGGCTGTGAACGAGTCGAGCACGTGGACCACGCGGAGCGGCGCCCCGGGGCCCTCGTCGCCGGCCGGGCCGACCGCGTCGGGCCCCGTCGTCAGCCCGCTCACCGGGCGTCCCCCGCCCCGTCGAGCAGGGCCGCCCGGAGGACGAGCGCCAGCGAGGCCGACCACCGCTCGGCGAGGTGCCCGGCGTCGACCTTGACCAGGCCGTCGCCGACGAAGGCCGGGCAGCGCAGCTCGTCCGTGCACGTCCAGGGCGCCGTGTCGACGAACCGGGCGCGCAGCGGCGCCCCGGGCGTCGAGCCGTCGGCGAGGCCGGCCACGGCCTCCTGCTCCGCGGCCGTCTTGTCGACCCACGCGCGGGAGGGCGTGCTCAGGCACGTCGCGGGCCCCCGGGGGCGCACGGCGCACTCCGCGGCGGGCGCGGACTCGGGCGGCGAGCTGAGCACGACGACGGTCGCGCCGGCCGCCGCGAGCTCGGCCACGGTGCGGGCCGTGCCCTCCCGCCAGGCTCCCGCCGCGTCGGCCTCGTCGCCCCGCCCGGTCAGCCGCTGGTACGCGCCGAGGGAGCTCGACAGCACGACGAGGTCGGGGGCCTCGGTGACCACGCGCTCCACGGCGGCGTCGCGGGCGGCCGCGCAGTCGTCGGCGAAGGAGGCGCGCTCGAGCCGGTCGGTCGTGCGCACGTCGACGGCGGGGCAGCTCTGCAGGCCCTGGCCGACCACCCGCCAGCCCTCCGGCACCAGCGCGCCGGTGATCCCCGGCAGCCAGCTGGTCGCGATGGAGTCGCCGAGCACGACGGCGGTGCGCTCGGCGTGCTCGGGGCCCGCGGTGCAGGCCGCCGCGGCCTCCGCCACGGACCGGGGGGAGGCGCCCACCGGGTCGACGAGGCAGCCGGGGCCGGCCGAGGCGGCCGCGCCGTCGGCCAGCGACACGTCGTCCGGCGACGGCGAGAGGGCCGGCCAGCCTTCCGCGTCCGCCGCCTCCTGCACGGCGGCGCGCAGGGCGGCCTCGTCGGGGAACGGCGCGGCGGCGGCACGCTCCGCGGGAGCCCGCGCGGGCAGCGGGAACGTCGCCGGGCCGACGAGCTGCACGGCGGAGAGGCCGAGCACCGCCACCGCCACCGTCGTCCCGGCCAGGAGGCCGTGCGACCGGGGCCGCGCCTCCGTCCGGGCCTCCGCGCGCGACTCGGCCCGCGACTCCGCCCGGGGGTCGGCCGAGCGGCCACGCAGACCGACGGCGCCGTGGCGGAGGGGCTGCTCGACGAACCGGTGGGTGAGGGCGGCGAGGCCGACGGACACCGTGGCCGCGAGCCCCGCGACGGCGAGGCCGCGGTCGGGCCACACGGCCGAGAGCAGGACGAACACGGGCAGGTGCCAGAGGTAGAGGGAGTACGAGACGCGGCCGAGCCAGCGCATCGGCGGGTTGTCGAGCAGCACGACGGGGGCGAGGCGCCGCCCGCCGGAGGCACCTCCCGACGCGAGCAGGGCGGCGGTGCCGAGCACGACCGGCAGCGCGGCGACGCCGGGGAAGGCGTGCTCGGGGCCGACGAGCACGGCCGACGCGAGGATCGCGAGCAGGCCGCCCGACCAGAGCACGGTGCGCCCTGCCCGGCCCGCCCGGGCGAGGGCGGGGGCCGCCACGGCGACGGCCGCCCCCACGCCCAGCTCCCAGGCGCGCGACTGGAACGAGAAGTAGGCCCAGCCCTGGCGCAGCTCGGTCTCCGCGACGGAGGCCCCGAACGAGGCGGCGGTCGCCGCGAGCACGACCACCAGCAGCACGCTGCGCCCGGTGCCCGGGCGGGGCGTCGTCGACCCGGCCGCGGTGCGCCGTCGCGAGCGCCGACGTGACCAGGCCCAGACCACGAACAGCCAGGGCCAGAGCACGTAGAACTGCTCCTCGACGGCGAGCGACCAGTAGTGCAGCAGGGGCGAGCCGGTGCCGTCGCCGCCGAAGTAGCTCACCCCGCGTCGCACCAGGTGCCAGTTCTGCACCATGAGCACGGACGCGACCCCGTCGCCGAGCACGCGGAGGGCGCCGACGCGGTGCAGGACGAGGGCCGACGCGACGACGGTGACGACCACGACGAGCAGCGCGGCCGGCACGATGCGGCGGGTGCGCCGCAGGTAGAAGGCCAGCAGGTCGACGCGCCCGGTGGTCTCGGCCTCCCGCAGCAGGAGCCCGGTGATGAGGAAGCCGGAGAGGACGAAGAAGACGTCCACGCCGACGAACCCGCCGGAGGGGGCGCCGACGAGGTGGTCGGCGAGCACCAGCAGCACGGCGAGCGCCCGGAGCCCCTCGACGTCGGGGCGGAAGCGGAGCGCGAGGTGCGGGGCGGGGCGTGCGGGGCGCGGGGCGGCGGGCGCGGCGGGGGCGGCGGCGAGGAGGCTCACAGGCCGACGACCCCCTCGGCGACCAGCGCCTCCCGCACGACCGGGGTGATCTTGCGCATCCAGTCGCTCGTCGGGTGCAGGGCGTCCTTCTTCGTCAGGGTGTCCCCGGCGAAGGCGGGGCACGAGCCCTGCGCGTCGCAGAACCACGGGCGCACGTCGACGAAGACGGCGCCGACCGCCTCGGCGGTCGCGACCTGGTCCTGGGCCATGGAGGGCCAGCTCGACGCGGAGACACGGCTCACGCAGGCCTCGGGCCCGGCGAACTGGCTGAAGCACTCCCGCACGTCGGAGCCGGCGGGGGGAGGCGACAGGACGACGGTCTGGCCGGCGCTGGCCCCGAGGCGCTCGAGCATCGACCGGAACGCGCCCGACCAGGCGTCGAGGGTGGCCTGGCGGCCGGTGGCGGCGTCGACCTCGCGGGTGAAGGTGTTGCCGACGAAGACGACGTCGGGCCGGGTCTCCTCGACCACGCGGTACTCGGTCTCGCGGCGGTCGCGGCAGGCCGCCGCGCGGGCGGCGTCGTCGGAGAGCTCGAGGTCGACGAACGGGCAGGCGTACATCGACACGATGCGCAGCGACCACTCCCCAGTGCCGACGATCTCGGCGAGGGCGGGCACGTACGCCTGGGCGATCGAGTCGCCGACGAGCACGGCCCGACGGGGAGCGTCGGGGTCGCCGAAGGTGCACTCCGCGGCGGGCAGCAGCGTCACCGACCCGCAGCGCCCCGCGTTGCCCGGGGCGGCTCCCTCGCGGCCGCTCTCCGCGGCGGGGGCGACCGCCTCGGGCCAGCTCTCGGCGTCGAGCGCGGCGGAGATCTCGGCCGTCAGCTGCGCCTGGGCGGCACCGGCCTCCGGGGCGCCGCCCCCCTCGCCCTCGGGCGGGGCGGGCACGACGGCCGCGGTCGGCGCGGCGGAGTCGGCCGGCGCACCGCCCGACGACGCGATCGCCGTGCCCGTGACCGCGAGCACGGCGACCGTCGCGGCCACGGCCACGACGAGCGGCCGGGAGCGCCGGGAGGCGGCGGCGCGACGACCGCCCCGGCGGCGGTCCGTCGAGGGCAGCAGCCACGAGCTGCGCAGCACGGGCTGCTCGACGAGACGGTGCGACACGGCCGAGAGCACGGCGGTGACGAGGAGCACGAGCGTCGTCACGAGCGCTTCGGGAGCGGCGTCTCCCAGCAGGAATCGCAGGTAGGGCGCGAGCAGCACGACGACGGGGAAGTGCCAGAGGTAGATCGAGTACGACGCGTCGCCGACCGCGCGCGAGACCGGGTTCGTCAGCACGACCAGCGAGCGCTGCGGGTGGTCGATGCCGGCGGCGAGCACGAGCAGCGTGCCCAGGGTCGGCACCAGCGCGCCCGGGGCGGGGAAGCCGGCCGACTCGCTGACCGTGGCGAAGCCGACGACGATCACCGCGACTCCGGCCCAGCCCAGGGCGGGGCGCGACCAGCCCGGCAGGTGACGGCCGACGGCGGGCGCGGCGAGGGCGAGGCCGGCGCCGAGGGCGAGCTCCCAGGCCCGGGTGGCGGTCGAGAAGTAGGCGACGGTCGGCGACGACGCCGACTGCACGAGGGCCACCGCGAAGGAGGCGCCCCCCACGACCGCGATCGCCGCTCCGGCGTACAGGCGCGCCCGCAGGCCCAGCTCGCCGCGCCGACGACGCGTCGCGAGCGCGACGGCGCCGATCACGAGCAGGGGCCAGACGACGTAGAACTGCTCCTCGACCGCCAGCGACCAGAAGTGCTGGAGCGGCGAGACGGGGCCGTCGGCCGTGAAGTAGTCGGTGCCGGTGGCGGCGAACCGCCAGTTGGCGACGAAGCCGAGCGAGGCGGCGGCGTCGCGGAGGACGACGCCGCCGCGGCCCGAGCCGTACAGGGCGAACGTCGCGGCGACGGTCGCGGCCAGCACGACGAGGGCGGCGGGCAGGATGCGCCGTGCCCGGCGGCGGTAGAACATCGAGAGCGAGATCGTCCCCGTCCGTGCCCGCTCGCGGACGAGGAGCTCGGTGATCAGGAAGCCGCTCACCACGAAGAAGACGTCGACGCCGGTGAACCCGCCGCTCGGCCGGTCGGTGGCGTGGGCGACGACGACGGCGACGACGGCGAGGGCCCGGAGGCCCTGCACGTCGAGACGGTGCGGGGTCGGCGGGTGGGCGGCAGAGCGGGTCACGGGTCCTCCTCGGGTGATCGACACCCGGTGATCCTGCGGGGCGTGACGACCGCCTCCGCCCGTCGCCCCGGGCTCTGACGGGGGCGGGGGCGCGGCGCTTCATCCCGGGACTCACCCCGGGCGAAGCGCGGGGTGGAAGGGGCGCCGCCCGGCCCCGCGGAGGCGGGCGGAGGGCCCGGCGGCGGTCGGGCGACGTGGTGCGATGGCCCCTCCCGAACGGAGACCGCCCCATGCTGATGACCCTCCTCCTGCTCGCGAGCGCCGGCCTGCTGGTGCTCGCCGTCTTCCTCCTCGTCGTGCCCGCCTGGTGCGTCCGCGCGGCGGCCCTCGCCGTGACCGTCGCCGTCGTCGTGGCCGTCGGCAACAACAGCGCACCGCCCGCCGCGTGGGTGGCCGGCTTCGTCTTCTCGGCCGTGCTCCTCCTCGTGGCCCTGGCGCGCGGCGGCCTCGAGCGGCGCGTCGGCGGCGTGCCCTTCCTGCTCGTCTCCGGTCTCTGGGCCTGGCTCGCCGTGGGCGCGCTCGTCGCGGGGACGTACTCGGTGCCCCGCCTCGTCGCGTACTTCGGGCTCGCCGTCGTCGTCGCGCTCGTCGCCGGCCAGCTCACCCGTCGGGAGGTGCACCTCGTGCTCGGCGCCGTGGTCGCGGTCGCGGTGGTGCAGGTCGGCATCGCCCTGGCCGAGCTGGCGGTCGGCGAGCCGCTGCTGTGGGGCCTCCGCGGCGGCACGCGCCTCAACCCCTTCCTCGGCGACGCCGTCGACCGCGTGCAGGGCACCCTCGGCCACCCGATCATCCTCGGCCTGCTCGAGGGGCTCGCCGTCCTCCTCGTCTGGGCCGACCCGTGGCAGCTCTCCCGCCGGGCCCGGTGGGCCCTGCTCGCCGTGTGCGCGGGCGGCGTGCTGCTCTCGGGCACGAGGAGCATCGCGGCCTGCCTCGTCGTGGCCGTCGGCGTGCACCTCCTCCTCCGGTCGAGGCTCGCCGCCTGGCTGCGCAACGTCGCGATCGCGGCGGTGGTCGGCAGCGGGGTGCTGCTGCTCGACCTCGGCCTCTCCGAGATCGTCGACGACCTGCTCGCCTCGGGCTCGTGGGTGCACCGCCTCGAGTCGGTGCAGGCGGTGCCCGCCCTGCTGGCCCGGCCGCTCGCGGAGTCGCTCTGGGGCACCGGCTTCGGCAGCGAGGTCGGGCTGTTCCGTGACGGGCACATCCGACTGACCTTCGGGCTCGAGGTCGTCGACAACTTCTACGTGTACCTGCTCGGCACCACGGGGGTGCTGGGGCTGTCGGTGTTCCTGCTCGTCGCCGTGGTGACCTTCGCCCGCGGCGACCGCCTGACCCGTGCCGTGGTCGTGCTCTTCCTCGGCATGGGCGCCTCCTTCGACCTCGTCGTCTGGCTCGGGGTCGGCGTGCTGATGTCGCTTTTCTTCGCCCTGCCGGGCGCCGCGGCGCTGGCCGCGTCGGACCGGGCGGAGCAGCAGGGCCGGGCGGCCCGGGACCTCGAGGCGGCGGCCGCCGCGGACGGCGGCTCGGCCCGGGAGGACCGCCGCCCGGCGCTCGTCGCCTGAGGCGGTCGCCGCTCGGCGCGGTCGCGCCCCCTGAGGGGATCGGCGGTCGCGGCGTCCGAGGCGGTCGCCGGTCGGCGGCGGGGCCTCAGCCGTGCCGCGCGTCGCGCCAGGCCGTGGGCAGCCCGCGCAGGCCCCGCGCCCAGCGCACGACGTAGGCGCGCAGCAGGTCGACGCCCCGGAGGTCGGCGCCGAGGCCGTCCTTCACGAGGGTCGCCCGCGGCGGCAGCAGCGCGAGGCGCACGGCGTGCAGCCGCTCGCGGGCGCCGGCGTCGCGGAAGGCCACGAGCCGACGCGTCAGGGGCGAGGCCGACCGGGTGCGCAGCCGCCACTCCGCGGACGGGGCGCCCCAGGCGAGGTCGAGCGGACCCGCGGCCTCCTCGACGAAGGGGCGCAGCGGCGCGAGGGCGCGCAGGCGACGCGCGGCGTCGACGAGCTCCGCGACGGGGAGCGCCCGCGCGTGCTCGACCAGGCGGTCGTGCTCGTCGGCGTGGCGCTCGACCCAGGGGCTGCGGAGGCAGTGCAGGGCCAGCACGAGGAGGGTGTCGACCCGGCCGGGCACCGCGACGTCGCGGCCGGCCCGGTCGAGCACCACGCGGCGGGCCCAGAGGGCGTCGAACGCCGCCCCGGGGTCGTCGTCGAGCCCCGGGAAGCGGTGGTGCACGTCGAGGTCGCAGCTCCAGCCCGGGTGGAACCAGGTGTCGGAGTGGCGGGGGAAGGCCGTGAGGTCGGCGTCGGCGGGGCGGGTGCGCCAGCCCCGTCGTGCCAGCTCCGCCCCGAACCGGGCGGCGTCGTCCCGGCCGCGGAGCAGGACGTCGACGTCAGCGCTGACGCGGGGCGGCCGGAGGCCGTGGTGGGCGGCCCCGTCGCCCTTGACGACGAGGGCCCGCAGGCCGACGCCGCCGGCCACGTCGGCGACGAGGGCGTGGGCCAGCTCGACGACGGGGGCGGCGGCCACGACGACGGCCGGCCCGGTCACCGCGTGCGCTCGCGCTCGCGGATCTCGCGACGGGTGAGCGCCCCGCCCGGGGCCTCGACGGGGGAGGCGGGCACCGCCGGGGACGTGGGCGCCGCGGGCGAGGCGGGTGAAGCGGGGACCCGGGCAGGAGCCGGCTCCCCACCAGGAGCAGCAGCGGCAGCAGCAGCCGCCGCGGCACCAGCCGGGGCCGGGACCGGGGCCGGGGCCGGGGCCGCAGGAGGCGTCGGGGCGACCACGGGCGCGGGGGCCGTCACGGCCTCGCGGGAGGCGGGCGCCGTGCCGGAGCCCGCGCCGGCCCCGACGGCCCCGCCCGTCCCGACGTCGCCCTCGTAGTAGTAGTAGCTGCCGCCGAAGTAGCCGTACTCGCGGGCGTCGCGGCCCTTGGTGGGCACGCGGTTCAGCACCACGCCGAGCACGTCGCCGCCGCCCCGCGTGACGAGCTGGAGCGCCCGGTCGAGCTGGTCGAAGGTGGTGCGCGCGGCGGAGGCGGTCATCAGCACGCCGTCGGCCTTGGCGGCCAGCACGACGGCGTCGGTGACGGCGAGCACCGGGGGAGCGTCGAGGATGACGGTCGCGTGCTCGGCGAGGGTCGAGACGAGGTCCTGGAAGGTCTGCGACCCGAGCAGCTCGCTCGGGTTCGGGGGGATGCGCCCCGCGCCGACGACCCAGAGGTTCGACGCGGCCTCCGTCTGCTGCATGACCTGGTGCAGCTGCGCCCGGCCGGAGAGCACGTCGGTGAGGCCCGCGCCCTCGGAGACGCCGAGCACCTTCGAGAGGGTCGGCCGGCGCAGGTCGCAGTCGATGACGACGACCCGCTGGTCGGACGACACGGCGAGCGACTCCGCGAGGTTGGCCGCCAGCGTCGACTTGCCGTCGCCCGGCTGCGGGCTGGTCATCACGATCACCCGCGGCTGCGCGTCGACCTTGACGTAGGCGAGGTTGGTGCGGAGCTCGCGCAGCGCCTCCGACATGGCGAAGTTCACGTGGCGGTCGTCGGCGGTGGCGTTCGGCAGCGCCGCGACGAGGCCGCCGTGCTCGGCCAGCGCGTCGTTCTGCGGGATGGTGCCGATCACGCCCACGCCGAACCGCGACTCCACCTCGGCCGCGGAGCGGATCCGGCGGTCGAGCGTGTTGCGGACGAGCAGGTAGACGCCGGCGAGCAGGAGGCCGGAGAGCCCGCCGAGCAGGAGGGCCACCTCCACGTTCGGCGACGCGGGCGACGTCGGCACCGACGCCGACGAGAGCGCGACGAACGACGTGGCCGAGCCGCCCGTGTCGGTGCTCTCCTCCTGCATCGCGGCGATCTGCTCGCCCATCGCGGCGAGCCAGGCGTCGGTCAGCGCCGCGGCGTCGGCCGGGGACGAGCCGCGAGAGGTCACGGTGATGATCGCCGTGTCCTCGGGCAGCGACGTGGTCACGCGCCCGAGCAGCGACGCCGGCGACGCCGCTCCGCCGAGCGCCGCCGCGGCCGACTCGGCCACCGCGAGCGAGCCGCCGAGCTCGACGTACGACTGCGCCTGCGACTTCGCCAGCTGGTCGGCGGCGAAGGCGAGGTTGGCGTCGCCGCCGGCGGCGACCTGCACGACGCCGGACGCGCTCGACTCGTACACGCGGGTCTGGGTGAGGGTCCAGCCGGCGCCGGCGGTCACGCCGAGCAGCACGATGAGGAAGGCGCCCAGCCAGTACGACCGCACGATGCGCAGGTAGTCCTGCAGGTCGAGGGTCCTGGGGCGGGGCTCGGTGTCGGGTCGGTCCACGGGCTTCTCCTGTCGCGGTGGCGGTGCTGCTGGTGTCGCGGGGCGGGTGCCGGCCGGCGGCCGGAGGGCGTCCGGAGGCGGGCGCCGGGTCGTTCCTACCGCGCGTGGCGAGGGGCTCCGGGGGCTGGCCGCGCGCCGATCCCCGGGGGCACGGGGCAGACGGGCCCCGGGGCCGACGGGGCTTTCACCCCGGGTCTCACCCCGGGTGGACCGCGCGGCGTGCCGGCGCGGCGGGCCCGCGCCGGAGCCCGGAGCGGAGCCGGGCCCGGCCCCTCGCGTCGTGCGCGGCGTACAGCACGCGGAGCGCCGCGGTCGTCGCGGCGGGTGCCACGAGGGCGCCCCGGAGCACGCCCCAGGCCAGGGGGTCGCGTCGTCGCACGGCGCCGAGGTCGACGCCGCCGAGGGCCCGCCGGGCCCGTCGGAGCCCGTCCCGCCGCACCGCCGCGGGGGCGCCGAGGCGCACGGGCAGGGCGACGAGCGCCAGGCAGAGGAAGGTCGTGGTGAAGCGCTGGCGCACGCGCTCGTCGGCGGCCGCGCCGCCCCGCGCCCCGGCCGCCGCGAGCACGAGGTCGTGGGCCCGCTCGAGGTTGGCGAGACGCGGCGTCGAGACCCGCGTGATCGACCCCGGGCGGTGGGTCCAGTGGTAGAGCACCTCGGGCACGAACCGCACCCGGGAGGCGCGGGCCAGCACCGCCGCCGCCCCCGCGACGTCGCTCTGCGACGTCAGCTCGGGGAAGGGCGCGTCGCCGAGCAGCCGGCGCCGCAGCAGCTTCGACCAGAGGAACCCGTCGACCTGTCGGTCGAGGAGGAGCGCGAGGGCGACGTCGCCGGTCACCGTCCGGCGCTCCACGAGGCCGTCGACGACCTTGCCGGGCACCCCGGCCGCCCGTCGGTGGTCGGCCCGGCACCAGACGACGTCGACGGGGTCGCCGTCGTCGTCGCCCGTGGCGGCGGTGAGGACGGCGAGCGCGTCGTCCTCCCACTCGTCGTCGTGGTCGACGAACCACACGAAGTCGCCGACGGCGTGACGGAGCGCCCGGTTCCGGCTGCGGGCGACGCCCGCGTTCTCGTCGGCGACGACCACGACGGCGGACGGGCGCGACGCGGCCCACGTGACCAGCGCCTCCCCGGTGCCGTCGCCGGAGGCGTCGTCGACGACGACGACCTGCGCGCCCTCGGCGAGGCAGCCGTCGAGCCGGGCGAGGAAGGCGGGCAGGTGGGCGCCCGGCCGGTGCACGGCCGAGACGACGGTGACCCGGGGCGCGCTCACGAGCGCCGCCCGCGGGCCGCGAGGAGCGAGCCCAGCACGACGCCGACGAAGGCCGGGCCGCGCACGAGGTAGCGGTGCGCCAGGCGGCGCGGCTCCTGGGCGAGCCGCCAGAGCCACTCGCCGCCGAGGCGCTGCACGAGGCGCGGGGCACGCGCCCGGGTGCCCGCCGCGAACTCCACGGCGGCGCCGGCGCCGACGTAGACGCCCGGGGGGAGGCGGTCGCGCCACTCGAGGAACCAGGCCTCCTGCTTCGGCGAGCCGAGGCAGACGAAGACGACGTCGGGCCGCTCGACGCGCAGCGCGTCGGCGACGGCTCGGCACCCGGCGTCGTCGACCGAGCGCACGAACGGGAAGGGCACGGTGACGAGCCGGACGCCCGGCGACGACGCCCTCAGCCTGGCCGATGCGTCGTCGCTGACGCCCTCGGCGCCCCCGACGATCGCGACGCGCCAGCCGTTCCGCGCCGCCCGGGCGACGACGTCGCCGAGGAGGTCGGCGCCCGTGAGCCGCTGGATGCGCTGGTCGCCGAGCAGACGGGCGAGGCCGACGAGGGGGGCGCCGTCGGCGATCCGCAGGGAGGCGGCACGGTGCGCGGCGGCGGTGCGCGGGTCGGTGCGGAGGGCCAGCACCTGGTCGACGTTCGGGGTCATGACCAGGTGGCGGCCGCCCGAGGCGACCAGCGCCTCCATCTCGTCGAGGAGCTCGTCGGGGCCGCCCCGGAAGAGCGGCTGCCCGTCGAGGTGCGTGCCCCGGGCGCCGACGCGCAGCAGGGGCGCGGTGAGGAGCGACATCAGTAGGCCCCCCGTGCTCGGAGGACGGCGCCGACGGTGCGGCCGAGGATGGCGAGGTCGCCCGAGAGGGTCCAGTTCTCGACGTAGAGGAGGTCGATGACGAGCCCCTCCTCCCAGTCGAGGTCGGCGCGGCCGCTGACCTGCCACGCTCCGGTCAGGCCGGGGCGGGTGAGCAGGCGACGGTGGGCCGTGCGGTCGTAGGCCGCGACCTCGCGCGGCAGCGGCGGGCGGGGTCCCACGAGGCTCATGTCGCCCCGCAGCACGTTGACCAGCTGCGGCAGCTCGTCGACCGAGAACCGGCGGATGACGCGGCCGACCCGCGTGACCCGGGGGTCGTCGCGCATCTTGAAGAGCGGGCCGCGGGCGTCGTCGTCGTCGGAGACGAGGGCCGTGACGAGGGCGTCGGCCCCGGTCACCATGCTGCGGAACTTGTAGAGGGTGAACTCGGCGCCGTCGACGCCGACGCGGGTCTGGCGGAACACCGCGGAGCCGGGCGAGGTCAGGCGGATCGCCGCGGCCACCCCGGCGAGGAGCGGCGCGAGGGCCACGAGGCCCACGGCGGAGAGCGCGACGTCCATCAGGCGCTTGAGCACCGACTGGCGCCCGCCGAGCTGGACCCGGTCGACGCGGATGAGCTGGTGCCCGCCGACGGCGACGGGCTGCAGGCGCCGGCTCGACACCGGGCCGACCTGCGGCGACACGATCAGCTGCACGTCGGTGCCCTCGAGGGCCCACGAGACGCGGCGCACGAACTCGTCGCCGACGAGCCCGCTGCCGACGACGACGACGCCCTCGGCTCCCTTGGCGGCCAGCCGTCGCTCGACGAGCGAGACGAGCTCGGCGGTGCGGGCGACGTGGGCCACCGGGGCGTCGTCGAGGTCGTCCAGGACGACCTCCGCGACCACGTCCAGCCCCGACGACGAGTCACGGGCGAGCACGTGGCGGAGGCCGGCCACGCCGGCGGCCGTGCCGACGACCACGGTGCGCGTGCCGAGGCGCCGAGCGGCCCGCAGCGACCGGACGTGCGCCCGCCACGCGAGCCGGTTCAGCAGCAGCACGGCCAGCCCGGCGGGCACGGCGACGAGCAGCCACCCGCGGGAGATCTGCGTCTGCGTCGCGGCGGAGAAGAGGCTCACGCCGACCGCGACGACCACCGTCGCGCGCAGCAGGTCGCGGAACGCCGCGGCGCCGCTCGCGAAGAGGTCGTCGGGCCGGACGTCGGCCCGGGCGACGAGGAGGAGCAGCGTCCAGGCCGCCGTGAGCGCGACCGAGACGGTGCCGTAGCCCACGCCGCCGTCGCCGATCGCGAGCCCCTGGGGGCCGCGCCCGAACCAGGCGAGCTGCGCGGCGGACGTCGCGACGAGCAGGGCGGCCGCCTCCGTGACGGCCATCGGGACGACGGGCAGCGCACGTCGGGGGAGTCGCGGTGCCGGCCCCCGGGGCGGGGTGCGGTCGTCGGGGCGCTCGGCGGGCCGGCTGGCGGGGCGGACGGCCGGTCGCTCGGCGGGTCGGGCCCGGCCCGTGGCGGCCGGGTCGGTCGTGGCGGGGCCCGTGGTGGTCGGGCCCGGGAGGGTGCTGGTCATGGTCGCTCCGGGGTGAGGTCTGCCGCGTCGCTCCAGCGGCGCAGGTCGTCGTCGGCGATGGCGGCGGAGACGGCGGTCGTCGCCGCCTCGTCGGGCAGGACGACGGACTGGCCGCCGCCCCGCACGCCGCCGCCGGCGGTGGGGAGGGTGAAGAAGGCGACGTCGTCGGCCCGGACGCCGCGCAGCTCGTAGCCGAGGCGGGTGGTCTCGGCGGGGCCGAGCCCCGCGTCGACCGTCACCCAGCGGGTCGTCGTGCTGACGAACGAGGCCAGGCGACCGGGGTCGGCGAGGCCGTCGCGGAGCAGCCCGTCGACGACGCCGCGGAGGAACGCCTGCTGGTTGCGCACGCGCTGGTGGTCGGCGTCGGCGAACGCGTACCGCTCGCGGACGAAGGCCAGGGCCCGCTCGCCGGCGACGACGTTCGGACCGGCGGCGAAGTCGTGGCCCGGCACGTTGCGGCTGCTGAACGCGACGGGGGAGTCGACCTCGACGCCGCCGAGCGCCGTCGACATCGACGCGAAGCCCTCGAAGTCGACCAGGGCCACGTGGGCCACGCGGGTGTCGAGCAGCTGCTCGACCGTCTGCACGAGCAGCGGCGCGCCGCCCCAGGCGTAGGCCGCGTTGACCTTCGCCTCGCCGTGGCCCGGCACGTCGACCCAGAGGTCGCGCATGATCGAGACCACGGTCACCTCGCGGCGGTCGCCGGAGACGTTGACGAGCATCATCGTGTCGGAGCGCTGGCCCGTGGGCCCGGCCTCGTCGACCGGGTCGAGGTCGCCGTCGCGGCTGTCGGAGCCGATGAGCAGCACGTTGAGGGCCCCGTCGGCCGGAGGCGCGGGTCGGCTGCCGGACGGGAAGGGGTCGGCCTCGAAGGTGGTCACGCCCGACCGCCAGCCGAGCTGCACGAGGGCGCCGGCCAGCAGCGGCAGCCCGACGAGGACGACGAGCGCGGCGGACAGGCGGCGGAGGGCGCGTCGGCGACGTGGGCTCCGGGGAGACCGTCGGCCGGGCCGAGCCTCGGCCCGGGAGCCCGCGGTGCTGCGGGAGCCTCCGGAGCCGCGGGTCCCCGGGCGGGAGGACGACGCGTGCGGCTGGTGGCTGCGCCGCCGCCGGGACGGCAGCGACACGGGCTCCCCGGCGTTCTCCGGGAAGACGAGCGCCAGGCCGTCGGTCACCGGGGCGGCCTCGTCGCGGGGCGGCACGGTGCCGGTCACGACGCACCCGCGAGGGCCCGGGCGATGACGAACACCGCGTCCTGCGTGCGCAGGTCGAGCAGCTCGAAGGCCCCCGGCACCGTGGAGACCGGGTCGTCGAGGTCGGCGCGGTGGCCGTCGACGTCGGCGAGGCCGGCGCGGAGGGCGGCGGCCCGCTCGACGAACGCCCGGCCCTCGAGTGCCCCGGTCTCGGCGTGCACGGCGAGGCCGGCCAGCTCGAGGAAGGTGAAGGTGCGCTTGAGCAGTCCGGGCGCGAGGTCGAGCACGCGGTCGGAGTGGCTCCGCTCCGCCGTGACGACGAGGTCGACGTCGCCGAGCTCGGCCGGGGTCAGCTGCCGGGCACGGTGGTCGGCCGCGTCGATGCCGTGCGACCGGAGCAGCTCGAGGGTGCCGTGCGCGGCGCCGGCGCCGACCCGGGCCCGGGTGCCGCAGCTCGTGACCCGGAAGTCGCCGGGGGCGAGGCGCTCGAGCTCCGCGCCGAGCAGTCTCTCGATCAACGGCGACCGGGCCTCGTTGGCCCGGCAGACGACGACGATCTCGAAGGGGCCGTCCGCCCGGGCGGGCTCGGCGGGCTCGGTCGCGGTGGCCCAGGGCAGGCGGTGGGCGGCGGGTCGGGTCTCGGGGCGTGGCACCGTGATCAGCTCCTCGGGGTCGGTGTCAGAGGCGTGCACCGTAGGCAGCGCCGTCACCCCCGGGAGGCGCGGGTCGGGCGTCGCGACGGGCCGCGGCCCCCGAGATGTCACCCCGCCCTTCACCGGGGTGACATGTCGCATGACACCCCGGGTGCCGCGGCCGGTCCGCCGTGGGAGGATGGCCGGATGACCGACGGCGAGGGGACCGGCCGAGGGCCCGGCGAGGGGCGCGTCGCCCCGGCCGCCGGCGGCCCCGGAGCCCCCGGCGGCCGCGCCCGCCGCGGAGCCCCCACGGTCGACGGCCGCCTCGTCGTCCGCGTGTCACCGCGCGTGGCGGTCGCCCGTGACGGCGACGCGCTCGTCGTGGCCCAGCTCGACCGCAGCGCGCTCCGCCGGCTCGAGGGCACGGCGGCGGAGCTCTGGGCGCGGCTCGACGGCGTCGCCGCGGTCGACGACCTCGTCGACGCGTCGCTCGCCGACCACCCCGGGGCCGACCCCGCGGCGGTGCGTGAGCAGGTCGCGGCCTTCGTCGACCAGCTGCTGGCCGAGGGGCTGGTCGAGCGGGCGGAGCCGGCCTAGGAGGCGGTGGCCGCCTGCTCGCGGCTCACGGGGGCCAGGAGCCGCCACTCGTAGGCGACGCGCAGGGCCGCCGGCCGGGTGCTCACGCCGAGCTTGCGGTAGAGGCTCCGCACCTGGCTCTTGACGGTGTTGTGGGAGACCCCGAGGGTGCGGGCGATGTCCTCGACGGAGCCGGCGCCGCGCAGCTGCGCGAGCACGACGGCCTCGCGTCGCGTGAGCTTCGGCACGGTGAGGCCGCTCGAGTAGATGCGGGGAGCGTCGGCGAGCACGGGGTCGAGGTCGACGCCCGTCTGCCGGGCGAGGGAGCGGAGCTCCTCGGCGGGGACGAGCCACCACGGCAGGCGGAGGTCGTGGCGGGCCGACACCGAGACGGCCTGCTCGAGCGCCGTCCGCGCGACGTCGAGGTCGCCGACCCGGCCGCTGGCGACCGCCCGGACGAGCTGCAGCTCGAGCTGCGGGCGGGGCGCGAGCCGGCCCCGCCAGACCATGCGGTCGGCCACGACCCGGGCGTCGGCCGCCGCGCCCGCGAAGAGCAGCGCGCGGGCGTGCGCCCCGGCGACCGACTCGCGGCCGTCGACGAAGGGCCGCAGGGCGCCGAGGGCCGAGCGCGCCTGCTTCGAGAGCAGGAGGAAGTCGGACTTCAGGGCGGTCAGGAGCCCGTGCAGGTGGTTGCTCGCGACGCCCTGCGGGTGCGCGGCCTCCGCGTCGCGGACGACGCTGAAGCCCGTGGCCCCGTCGCCGTGGGCCAGGTGCCGCAGGGCCGTCAGCCAGGCGACGACGGGCCACTCCTCCACCGAGGCCGGCATGCTCGCCGCCGTGCGGATGCGGCGCCGGGCCTCCCGGTCGTCGCCCGCGTCGAGCGCGGCGACGCCGGCCGCGAGGTGGGCGGGCAGCGCCCAGACCGTGTGCCGCCAGTCCGACCAGCGCTCGTCGCCCTCCGCCGCGACGACGAGCGCCCGCGCCTCGCCCAGCCGGCCGTCGAGGGCGTGGACGAGGGCTGCGGTGCCGAGGGCCCGCAGGCGCACCGGGTCGGTCGCCTCGTCGAGGCGGCCGACCGCGCCGAACTCGAGCAGCGCCTCGTCGTACGCGCCCTCGTGGAAGAGCGAGAGGCCGATCTGCAGGTGGGCGTCGGCCAGTCGGCGCGCGAGCTCGGGGGTGCGGGGCACCCGGAGCTGGGCCATCGACTCGCGGGTGCGTCGGGCGAGGGCCGCGGCCCTCCCGACGCTGCCCGCCCGCCGCAGCGCCGCGATGCGCACCGCGGCGAGCCGGAGGGCGCCGGTGGGGCCCGCGTCCTTCTGCAGCTCGCGCGCGGCCGTGTCGGCGGCGGCGAGGGTGCCCGCGGCGGCCAGCCAGCTGCGACCGCGGAACGCCGAGAGCTTGCCGAGCAGACAGAGCAGCCACGGGTCGGCGCGCAGCGACGCCTCCGGCACGGTCTCGAGCACGGCCAGGACCTCGTCGGCGTGGTCGCGGGTCAGCTCGGCGTGGTGCCGCTCGAGCACCTCGCCGAGCAGGGGCCAGTCGTGGGCCGCGGCCGCGAGCCCCAGGGCCTCCCGGGCGTCGCCGTCGTCGAGCAGCTGGCGGGCGCCGGCCACCTGCACGCGCCGGGCCTCCTGCCGCTGGGCCTCGTCGACCCGGCGCTCGAGCAGGACCCGACGGACGACCGGCACCAGCACGAGGTGCCGCGTGCTGCCGACGACCGTCCACCCGCCGACGCCCGACCGCTCGACGACGTCGAGCAGCTCGGCCGCGGCGTCGTGGTCGCCGGTGACGGCCTCGAGCAGCTCGGGCGAGAGGAAGGGGAGCTCGGCGGCGGCGCGGAGCGCGTCGGCCCCGACCAGCGACTCCGCCTCCGTCGACACGTCGCGGGTCAGCTCGCCCTCGAGCCGGGCCACCAGCGGGGCGAGGTCCCGACGTCGCCAGAGGCGCCGCGGCTGCAGGGCCAGCTCGTGGGCCAGGCGCTGCACGGCGACGGCCCAGCCGCCGAGCGCGTCGTCGACGAGCGAGAGCGCGGCGTCGTCGAAGCAGACCCCGCGGGCGGTGAGCATCGCCGCGACCTCGCCCCGGTCGAGCTCGAAGACGTCGGGGGCGACGAGCTCGACGTCGAGGTCGGCGCCGGCGGCGCGCTCGAAGGTCGTCCGCACCCGGCCGACCAGCACGACGTGGAGGTGGTCGTGGCGCAGCACGAGGCGCTCGACGTCGGCCGCGAGCCGCGGGTCGTCGAGGCGGTCGACGTCGTCGAGCACGACCGTCACCGGCCCGGCGGTGCCGCCGAGCGCCTCGTCGAGCGCGGCCAGGGGGGCGCCGCCCAGGTCGCCGGCGGCCGGGTCGAGCAGGCGGGCCACGCCGGCCCAGACGTCGGCGACGGCCTGGTCGCCCCGGACCGTCCACCAGGCGCCCCTGACCGGCGCCTCGTCGAGCCAGGCCGCGACCGCGGTCGTCTTGCCGACGCCGGCGGGCCCCCGCACCACGACGACCGAGGCCTCCGCCGCACGGCTGAGGGCCTCCGAGACGCCGTCGCGGCGCAGCACGTGGCGGCGGGTGCGGGGGCGACCGCGGAGGCCCTGGTCGGGGGAGCGGTGCTCGGCGAGCGTGGACGTGGGTGACATGGGGGCCTCTCCTGTAGAAGATATCCAGTGCAGGAACACAAAATATCACACTCATCACGCCGGAGGTGAGATCTCCTCCTCACCGACGTGAGACCGGGTGACCGGCGGGGTGGAGGCGGGGGTGGCATCGCGCGGCGCCTCGGCGAGGGCGACGGGGCCGGCTCGTCGGGCGACCGTCCGGCACGGCCTACGGTGCGGCACGACCCGGGACCTCCGGGGCGCCCCACGACCCAAGGAGTCCCCATGCTCGCCAACCTCGGCGGAATGCACCTGCTGATCATCCTCGGCATCGTCCTGCTGCTCTTCGGCTCGACGAAGCTCCCCGCCCTCGCGAAGGGCCTCGGCCAGTCGATCAGCATCTTCAAGAAGGAGACCGAGAAGGGCGCCGAGGCCGACGCGGCGTCGGCGGCCGCCCCGACGGTGGCCGCGACCGCCGCCCCCGCGACCACGGCGCCGGCCCCGGCCGACCCGGCGCGCTAGGCGGCTCGGCGCCAGAGCTCCCGCTCGATGTCGAGGGCCAGCTCGCGGAGGGCGTCGAGCGGCAGGCCCCGCACGTCGCGGGGCTCCGGGTCGAAGACGCAGAGCGCCCCGATGCGGATGCCCTCCGCGGTGTGCACCGGGTAGCCGGCGTAGAACCGGATGTCGTTGCGGGGCACCGTCAGGGTCGTCTGCCAGGCGTCCGCCACGACGAAGGGCTCGTCGGCGTCGACCGTCGTCGCGCAGAACGACTCGCTGAGCGGCACGGCCGTGCTCGAGCCGAGGGTGCTCACGACGTTCCACTGGTGGTCGTCGAGCACGAGGTTGAACGCGGCGCCGTCGGTCTCGAACAGGGCCCTGGCCTGGTCGGTGATCTGCTGGAAGGCCGCCTCCGGCTCGGGCTGCACGACGCCCGACGCGGCGATCGCCTCGAGCCGCGTCGGCTCGGGCTGCGGGCGGCTCCGGGCCCGCTGCGGCGAGTCGATGCGCGCCCGCTGGGCGTGCAGCAGGGGCGCGACGTGCTCACTGAGCGCCTCCGCCCAGGTCTCGTAGAGCTCGGCCGTGGCCTCCGCGCGCCCCGGCGACCGGTCGTCGTCGACGGCCTCCGCGCCTCCCCCTCCCGGCAGCGTCAGGTGGGTGACCCGGGCGTGCTCGGCGCAGACCCCCGCCGAGACCTCGGCCAGCAGGGCCGAGTGGCGCTCGGCGAGCGCCGTCGGCTGCACGCCGAACGTGCCCAGCGCGTCGGCCAGGGGAGTGGAGGCGACGACCACCCTCGCGCACGGCCTCGTGCGCTCGAGCAGGGCCGACACGAGGCCGTCGAGGTCGCGGGCGCAGGCGCGGGGCGACCGCAGGGTCATCGCCTCGGCGGCCCCGAGCGTCACCACCACGACGTCCCAGTTCTCGAGGAAGGCGTCGCCGAGCACGGTGTGCAGCGACGGCACCCGGTGCGTCGGGTCGGCGAGGGCCGCGACGTGCGAGCCCCGGCCGGTGCGGCGGGCCAGGCGCCGCGCGAGCCGGCCCGGCAGCGCGACCGAGTGCGAGCTCGTGCCCCAGCCGACGGCGGGGCCGGCCCCCACGATGAGGACCCGGTCGGGGTCGAGGCCCGCCCCGGCGCCGAAGGGCACGTCGCGGGGCCGCGGCGTCGTCGTCGACCGCGCGCAGAGCCAGGCGTACCGGGCCGCGAGGGCGGGGGAGAGGAGGAGGCGCCCGGCCGGGTTCACGACGTCGCCCCGGCGCCGCGCGCCCTCGTACGGCCCGAGCCGCCCTGCGTCGTCTCGCCCATCGTGCTGTCTCCCTGATCCGGTGTCGCCGGCGACGAGTCGGTGTGCAGCGGTGCTGCCTCGTGCCCGACGCCTCGGACGTCGTCCCCCCACGCTAGCCACGCGCGCCCGGGCAGACAAGGTGGTCTGCCCGGGAGTCTCCCCGGCCCCGCCGCGGACCGGCCGCCTACCATCGACCGGATGCCTGCCGACCGCACCCGCGCTTCCTCGTCCGCCCCCGACCCGGTCGACGGCTTCGTGCGGGTGCGGGGCGCCCGCGAGAACAACCTGCGGGCCGTCGACGTCGACGTGCCCCGCGACCGCATCGTCGCGTTCACCGGGGTCTCCGGCTCGGGCAAGTCGTCGCTCGCCTTCGGCACCGTGTTCGCCGAGGCGCAGCGGAGGTTCCTCGAGTCGGTGGCCCCCTACGCCCGCCGGCTGATCGCGCAGGGGTCGACGCCCCGGGTCGACTCGATCACGGGCCTGCCGCCGGCCGTCGCGCTGCAGCAGCGGCGCGGCGCGCCCAGCTCGCGCTCGTCGGTCGGCACGGTCACGACGCTGTCGAACTCCGTCCGCATGCTGTGGTCGCGCGCGGGCACCTACCCCGAGGGGGCCGACCGCCTCGAGTCCGACTCGTTCTCGCCGAACACCGTGGCCGGCGCGTGCCCGCGCTGCCACGGCCTCGGGGTGGCGCACGAGGTGACCGAGGCCTCGGCCGTCCGTGACCCGTCGCTGAGCATCCGCGACGGCGCGATCGCGGCGTGGCCGGGCGCCTGGCAGGGCAAGAACCTCCGCGACGTCACCGCCGTGCTGGGCTACGACATCGACCGGCCGTGGCGGGAGCTGTCGCGGGAGGACCGCGACTGGCTGCTCTTCACCGAGGAGCAGCCGGTGGTCGAGGTGCAGCCCCAGCGCGACCGCGTCGCCAAGCCGTACAAGGGCCGCTTCTGGAGCGCACGGCAGTTCGTGCTGCACACCCTCGCCGACTCGCAGAGCGAGACGCAGCGCACGAAGGTGCTGCAGTTCGTCGAGTCGGGGCCGTGCTCGCTCTGCGGCGGCACCGGCCTCACCCGGGCCGCGCTCGCGGTGACGGTCGCGGGCCGCACGGTCGCCGAGCTGAACGCGCTGCCGCTCACCGAGGTCGCCGAGCTGCTGCGGCCGATCGCGGCGATCACCGACGCCGGCGTCGCGACGTCGCGGGCGTCGTCGGGCGAGCGCACCGAGGTCGCGGTCGCGATCAGCCGCGACCTGCTCGCGCGGGTCGAGGTGCTGACCGAGCTCGGCCTCGGCTACCTCAGCCTCGGCCGGGCCACCCCGACGCTCTCGCCCGGCGAGATGCAGCGCCTGCGCATCGCGACGCAGCTGCGCTCGGGCCTGTTCGGCGTCGTCTACGTGCTCGACGAGCCGAGCGCGGGGCTGCACCCGGCCGACGCCGAGCCCCTCGTCGAGGTGCTCGAGCAGCTCGTCGCGAGCGGCAACAGCGTCTTCGTCGTCGAGCACGACATGGACGTCGTGCGCCGCGCCGACTGGGTCGTCGACGTCGGGCCCGCCGCCGGGGCCGGCGGCGGCGAGGTGCTCTACAGCGGCCCGGTCGCCGGGCTGGCCGACGTCGAGGCGTCCGTGACCCGCCGCTTCCTGGGAGCCGAGGAGGCGCGCCCCGCCCCCCGCGAGCCGCGCACGCCGGCCGCGTGGCTGGAGCTCCGCGACGTCACGCGGCACAACCTCCGAGCGCTCGACGTCGACGTGCCCCTCGGCGTGCTGACCGCGGTCACGGGCGTCTCCGGCTCCGGCAAGTCGACCCTCGTCGGCCACGTCGTCGCCGAGCGCGCGGTCGAGCACCCCGGCGTCGACCGCGTCGTGCAGGTCGACCAGAAGCCGATCGGGCGGACCCCGCGGTCGAACCTCGCGACGTACACCGGCCTCTTCGACGCGGTCCGCGCCTCCTTCGCGGCCACCGACGAGGCGCGGGCCCGGGGCTGGGGCGCCGGCCGCTTCTCGTTCAACGTCGTCGGTGGCCGGTGCGAGGTCTGCCAGGGCGAGGGGTTGGTCTCGGTCGAGCTGCTCTTCCTGCCCGGCTCGTACGCGCCGTGCCCGGAGTGCCACGGGTCGCGCTACGCGCCCGAGACGCTCGAGGTCACCTGGCACGGCGCCACGGTCGCCGACGTGCTCGGCATGACCGTCGAGGAGGCCGCGGGCTTCCTCGCCGAGGTGCCCGCCGCCGCCCGGGCGCTCGAGGCCCTGCGGCAGGTGGGCCTCGGCTACCTGCGGCTCGGGCAGCCGGCCCCCGAGCTGTCGGGCGGCGAGGCGCAGCGCATCAAGCTGGCGACCGAGCTGCAGCGCGCCCGCGGCGGCCACACGCTGTACCTCCTCGACGAGCCGACGACGGGGCTGCACCCGGCCGACGTCGAGCTGCTCGTCGCCCAGCTGCAGCGGCTCGTCGACGCCGGCGGCACCGTGGTGCTCGTCGAGCACGCGATGGACGTCGTCGCGGCGGCCGACCACGTGATCGACCTCGGCCCGGGCGGCGGCGACGCGGGCGGGCAGGTCGTCGCGAGCGGCACCCCGCGCGAGGTCGCGGCGAGCACGGCGAGCCGGACGGCGCCGTACCTCGCGCGGCGGCTCCGGCCCTGACGACGGCCCGGGGCTCAGGGGGCCTGAGAATGCGCCCAGAGCAGGGTGCACCGAGTGCGTGGGTGCACTTAGTGTAATCACCGTGACCGCCGCTCCCGCCCTGGACCGACGTGCCGCCCTCAAGGCGCGGCACCGGCAGGCGATCCTCGACGCGGCCGACGCCCTCATCGCCGAGCGGGGCGCCCCGAGGTTCAGCGTCGACGAGCTCGCCGAGCGCGCCGACGTGTCGCGCCGCACGATCTTCAACCACTTCTCCGGCCTCGACCAGGTGGTGCTGACCCTCGGCACCGTCGCCATCACGAACGCCGTCGAGGAGTTCCAGACCGCCACCGCGGCCGTGGCGACCCCCGCCGCGGTGCTCACTCGCGCCTCCCTGTTCGACGAGGTCACGCTCGCCCTCCGCAGCATCGACCTGCCGGCCGTGATCGCCTACCTCTGGCGCGTGCTCGAGGGCGGCAGCGAGGGGCCGGGCGAGCCGAACGTCATGCAGGACGTCTTCTCGCGGGCGACCGAGCACCTCTCGGCCGACGCGGCCCGCCGCAGCTCCGAGGTCGACGACCTCGACGTCGAGCTGCTCGTCAGCTCGCTGATGCACGGCATCGCCGTGATCGCGGTGCACTGGGTGCGCCGCACCGACGGCGCTCTCGACGACGCGTCGCGGGCGGTCTGGGGCGAGCTGCTCGACCGGCTGGTCGAGACGGTGCGCACGGGCTACCCGGCGGCCCGCGGCCCCGACGGGCCCTGACCCGCACCGACCGCCCCCGGCGCCCCGACCCGGCGCCCCCCGATCCGCCGCACCCCGGCTGCTCCGCCCCTCCTCCCGACGACGCGAGGCCCACCGCACCCCGGCCACCACCGCACGGCCACCACCGCCCCACCTGGAGGACCACCACCATGGCGACACTGCTCTACCGACTCGGCCGCCTCGCGGCCCGACGCGCCTGGCTGGTGATCGTGGCGTGGGTCGTCGTGCTCGGCCTCGCCGGCGGCGCCTTCGCCCTGTTCGGCGGAACGCTGACCTCCGCCGTCAGCATCCCCGGCACCGCGACCCAGGCGGTGAGCGACGAGCTCTCCGAGAAGTTCCCGGCCGCGAGCGGCGGCTCGGGCTCGGTGGTCTTCACCACCTCCGACGACTCGGCGTTCACCGACGAGCAGAAGACCGAGATCGCCGACCTGCTCACCCGCACGGAGGAGCTCGACGACGTCAAGGGCACCACGAACCCCTTCGACACCCAGGCGCAGCTCGCGGAGCAGGCGCAGAAGGTCACCGACGGGCGCGCCCAGATCGACGCGGGCACGGCGCAGCTCGAGGCCGGGCAGGCGCAGATCGACGCCGCGCAGGCGCAGCTGACCGCCGGCCAGCAGCAGCTGGACGCGGCGAGGGCCCAGGCCGAGGCCGCGGGCCAGCTCGCCGCCGCCCAGGCGCAGCTCGACGCGCAGCAGGCCCAGATCACCGCGGGCCAGCAGCAGATCGACGAGCAGCAGGCCACGCTCGACGCCAGCCGCACCGAGCTCGAGACGCAGTCGACCACGCTGGAGGACGGCGCCGACCTGCTCGCCCTCGCGGAGGAGATCCGCCAGGTCTCGAAGGACGAGACGACCGCGGTCGCCAGCATCCAGTTCGACAAGGCCCTCAACCTCGTGACCACGGAGTCGAAGGACGCCCTCGTGGAGGAGATGCAGGGCGCCGACATCGCCGGCGTCGACGTCGAGGTGTCGAACGACATCGCCGCGAGCATCCCCGAGATCCTGGGCCCGGGCGAGGTCGGCGGCGTCGTCATCGCCGCGATCGTGCTCTTCGTCATGCTCGGCACCCTCATCGGCGCCGGCCTGCCGCTCGTCAACGCCCTGATCGGCGTCGGCGTCGGCGTGCTCGCCTCGCTCGCCCTCTCGGGCACCGTCGAGATGCTGTCGGTCACCCCCGTGCTGGGCGTGATGCTCGGCCTCGCGGTCGGCATCGACTACTCGCTCTTCATCCTCAACCGCCACCGGCAGCAACTGCGCGACGGGGTGCCCCTCGAGGAGTCGATCGGGCTCGCCAACGGCACCTCGGGCAACGCCGTCGTCTTCGCCGGCTCGACCGTGCTCATCGCCCTCCTGGCGCTGAACCTCACGGGCATCCCCTTCCTCGGCCTGATGGGCACCGTCGGCGCGGTCTGCGTCTTCGTCGCCATCCTCATCGCCGTCACGCTCACCCCGGCGCTGCTGCGCCTGGTCGGCATGCGCATCCTCACCAAGAAGGTGCGCGCCCGCGTCGGCCAGACCGGCCCGGTGAAGGTGCCCACCTCGCCGATGCGCACCGGCCGTGCCGTGCTCACGCTGGTCGCCGGCGTCGCCGTGCTGCTGATCGTCGCCATCCCCGCGCTGTCGATGCGGCTCGGCCTGCCGGCCGGCTCGTCGGAGCCCGTCGACTCGAGCGCGTACACGGCGTACAAGCTGATCGACGACAAGTTCGGCGCCGGCGTCAACGGCCCGCTGATCGTCGTCGCCGACCTCGACCAGGCCGTCTCGGAGGACGACCTCGTCGCCGAGCAGGTGCGCATCGGAACCGAGATCAAGGGCGAGGACGACGTCGTGGCGGTGGCCCCGATCGGCGCCTCCGACGACGACCGCACCCTGGCCTTCCAGGTGATCCCGCAGGGCGGCCCGTCGAGCGAGTCGACCGAGCAGCTCGTGCGCGACCTGCGCGGGCTCGACGTCGAGGGCGTCTCCGCGCTCGGCGTCGCGGGCAACGCCTCGGGCAACATCGACGTCAGCGAGAAGCTGGCCTCGGCGCTGCCGCTCTACCTGCTCGTGGTCGTCGGGCTGTCGCTGATCATCCTGATCTTCGTGTTCCGGTCGATCCTCGTGCCGATCACGGCGACGCTCGGCTTCGTGCTGTCGCTGTTCGCGGCCTTCGGCGGCGTCACCGCGGTGTTCCAGTGGGGCTGGCTCGCGCCGGTCTTCGGCGTGCACGACCCGGGGCCCATCCTGAGCTTCCTGCCGATCCTCATGGTCGGCGTGCTGTTCGGGCTCGCGATGGACTACCAGCTGTTCCTCGTCAGCGGCATGCGCGAGTCGTTCGCGCACGGCGCCCCGGCCCGCCTCGCCGTCCAGCGCGGCGTGCACGCCGGGCGGACGGTGGTCATCGCCGCGGCCCTCATCATGACGGCGGTCTTCTCCGGCTTCGTCTTCTCGAACTCGGTGATGATCCAGTCGATCGGCCTCGGCCTCGCCCTCGGCGTGCTCGTCGACGCGTTCGTCGTCCGCCTGCTGCTGATCCCGGCCGTGATGCACCTGCTCGGCGACGCCGCGTGGTGGATCCCCCAGTGGCTCGACCGCATCCTGCCCGACGTCGACGTGGAGGGTGCCTCGCTCGAGCGCTCGCACCCGGCGGCCGCGCACACCGCCGACGAGCAGCACCACTCGCACGTCGCTCCCGGCGCCGAGGTCGACGCTCCCGTGACGGCGACGGCGCACGACGGCGACGGAGCGCACCGGGCGTAGCCCCGGCCCCGCGAGCGCGGGGGAGCGACCGTGGGAGGCGCGGTGTCGGTCTGACCGGCACCGCGCCTCCCGTGCGTGGTCCGGCCAGTCTCGTGACGACGTTCGCGACGAGTTGTCCACAGGTGCATCCGTGATGACGGGCCCTGCTGGCATGATCTGGCCATGAGTGCACCGGATCTGAGCGAGGAGACCGTCAGCGCGCTGCGATCCGCGGGGCTGACGGCCCACACCACGGTGCTCCTCGGGGCGGGTGCTTCCGTGACCTCTGGACTCCCCACGTGGGACCAGCTAGCCGAGCGGCTCCTCGTCGCGAGCGGGGCCGTCGGCTCTCCGGAGGAGGCTCAGCTCCTCCTGACTCGTCAAGATCCCCTCATCGTCGTCGAGGCTGCGCGGTCCGCCCTGGGGAGCGACTGGGAGCGGAAGCTGAGGGCGAGTCTCTACGAGGGCGTCACCGCGGCGGAGTTCTCGGCTCTCCACAGGGCGACGGCGGCCCACGCCATCGAGTCGGGCCCCGGGGGGACCACCTTGGCGACGCTGAACTTCGACACGCTGCTGGAGGGTGCTCTGGAAGCCGAGGTCGGCGCCGCGGCCCTCCCCGTGACCACCAGTGTCGCCCCCGACGGGCATGAGGGATTCGTGGTGCATCACCTGCACGGCATCGTCACGCCCACGTCCTCCGAGGGCGTCGTCGTCGCTCTCACCGACGTCCTGGACCTGGTCGAGCAGGAGAGCCCCTGGCAGCTCGTGTTCCTGCGGCGGGTAGTAGAGCGCGGAGCGGTGATCATCGCCGGTACCTCCTATCGTGACCCGGACATCCGGCAGTGGTTCCACGCCGCCCTGGCGGAGGCGCCGAGCCATCACGCTGTCTTCGTCATCCTGGCTCGGGAGGGGTTCGGAGTCACCAAGGAGGAGTTCCGAAGCCTCGCGAGATCGTTGAGCCTGCAGTGGACCGCCATCGGGATCCGCCCGGTCCTCGTCCACGACTACGCGGACGCTGCCCAGGTCGTCAGGGAGCTCCGCTACATCGACCGTGACGGGTACCTCTCGCCCGCCGACCGGGCTGCTTGCGTCTGGCGCCACCACGAGCACGACTTCCGTGCCCTCCAGAACGCCTACGTGGCCGTCCTGCGCGAAGATGCAGAGATCCTCCAGGGCGTCCTCGATGTCGAGACCCTCAACGTGTCACTGTGGCTGAGCGATGCCGATGGGACCCTTGCGCGGTGGGCCTCCCAAGATCGGCACTACGACGGGGCATCTGCTCTGAGACGGGCCGACACGGGCTTCGACAGCATGTGGATCGCCGGGCGGGCCCTCGGCAGCGACGAGCTGCTGGTCAAGGACCTCCCACCCGATCGGTTGCGACGCTGGTCCTCGGTGATAGCCCTGCCGATCCCTGTCCTCCATCCTCACCTGCCCGCGATGACCAGTGCCGTGATCACCATCGGCCTCCCCGACGAGGCGAGGCGCTACGAGTCCTCCAGCTACCGGTGGAAGGGGCCGTTGGCGGACATCGGCGACGCCTGGAGCACTCGGCTCACAGACGGGCTCGAATGGCCTTCCGGGGCCTACACTTCTGACACGACTTCGGAGGCGTGATGGCAGATTCCCAGAAGCACTCGTCATATCAGGCGCTCGGTGGCGGCGTCTACCGCGTGGTCGGAGTGCATCGAAGTGCGGTCACCGGCAGGTACGTCACTTCTGCCGCGGCGAAGCGTGCCGTGCCCGCAGGTCGTGAGCGGCCGGACAAGAGCGACAAAGGCCCCTCGAAGTAAAGGCCCTTCCGGGAGCGACCGGGGGAGGCGCGGTGTCGGTCTGACCGGCACCGCGCCTCCCGTGCGTGGTCGGGCCGTCTCGGCGATCTCTCAGTTGCTGAGAGTTGCACTCTACGCCCCAGGGTGCAATTCTTCTCGTCGGGCACCGCGCCCTCGGCGACGTCGCCGGCCCGCACCGCGACGACCGAGAGGAGGCACCCGTGACCGACAGCACGATCGAGAGCGGCCCCGAGGCGCTCGGCAAGGCCGCGCTCCGGCGGCTGCGCGTGCGCTCCGAGCTCGTCGCCGAGGCCCGGCGCCTGACCGCGGCGGAGGGCCTGGCCGGCTTCACGATCGACGAGCTCTGCACGACGGTCGGCATCTCGCGCCGCACCTTCTTCAACCACTTCGCGTCGAAGGACGACGTGGTCGTCGGCGTCGCCCTCGACGACGACGACGAGCCGCTGGAGGCCTACGCCGCGACCCGCCGCGACCCGGCGCTGCCGCCGTTCGCCACGACCTTCGACGACCTGTCGGCGATGCTCGTCGAGCGGATCCAGCACGTCGGCCTCACCCGCGCCCGCGCCGCCGAGTTCAAGGCCGCGCTCGACCGCGAGCCGCGCCTGCTCGGCAGCGTGATGCGCCAGGGCGACGAGCAGCAGCGGCGCATCGCCGCCGCCGTGGCCGCGCACGAGGGCCTCGACGTCTCCGACCCCCGCGTCGACGTCGTCGTGACCCTGATGACCGGCCTCGCGCAGCGCTCGATGGCCGTCTTCTTCACCGCTCAGGGCGACCAGGCCCAGCGCTTCGACGCGGTGCTCACCGAGCAGCTGCGGCTCGCCCGCGAGCTGCTGGCCGCCGACGCCGCCCCCGTGACACCCCCGCTCCCCACGACCGACCGAGAGGCGCCTCGATCCGCATGACGACCACCACCGAGAAGCGGGCCGACGCCCCCTTCCTGCTCACCCAGAGGCGCATCTGGATCATCTTCGGCGCGCTGATCTCCGGCATGCTGCTGTCGAGCCTCGACCAGACGATCGTCTCGACGGCCATGCCGACCATCGTCGGCGAGCTCGGCGGCGTCGAGCACCAGGCCTGGATCACCACGGCCTACCTGCTCGCGACGACGATCGTCATGCCGATCTACGGCAAGTTCGGCGACGTGCTCGGGCGGCGCAGCCTCTTCCTCGTCGCCATCGCGATCTTCACCCTCGCGAGCATCGGCTGCGCCTTCGCCACCGACTTCTGGATGTTCGTCGTCTTCCGGGCGATCCAGGGCCTCGGCGGCGGCGGGCTGATGATCCTGTCGCAGGCGATCATCGCCGACATCGTGCCCGCCTCCGAGCGCGGCAAATACCTCGGCCCGCTCGGCGCCGTCTTCGGCCTCTCCGCCATCGGCGGCCCCCTGCTCGGCGGCTTCTTCGTCGACCACCTCACCTGGCAGTGGGCGTTCTACATCAACGTGCCCGTCGGGGTCGCCGCGTTCGTCATCGCCTGGATGGCCCTGACCCTGCCCAGCAAGAAGGCCACGAAGAAGGTCGACTGGCTCGGCGTCGTGCTGCTCTCGGCGGCCACCACCTGCCTCATCTTCTTCACCGAGTTCGGTGGCCAGGCCGACCACGGCTGGGGCGCCCCCGAGACCTGGCTGTGGGGCGCCGGCGTGCTCATCGCGGTCAGCCTCTTCGTGCTCGTCGAGTCGCGGGCCGACGACCCGATCATCCCGCTCTCGTTCTTCCGCAACCGCGTGTTCGTGCTCGCCACGGCCGTCGGCTTCGTGCTGGGGATCGGCATGTTCTCGGCCATCGCGTTCGTGCCGACCTTCCTGCAGATGTCGTCGGGCGCCTCCGCGGCGGTCTCCGGCCTGCTGCTGCTGCCGATGATGGCGGGCCTCATCGGCACCTCGATCATCTCGGGCAACCTGATCACCAAGACCGGTCGCTACAAGATGTTCCCCATCGTCGGGACGGTGCTCACCGGCATCGCGATGGCCCTCTTCACGACGCTCACGGCCGACACGCCCCTCTGGCTGATCTGCGTGTTCCTGCTGGTCTTCGGCGCGGGCCTCGGCCTCATCATGCAGGTCGTGGTGCTCGTCGTGCAGAACTCGGTCGACGCGGCGAACGTCGGCACGGCGACCAGCACGAACAACTACTTCCGCGAGGTCGGCGCCGCGCTCGGCGTCGCGATCTTCGGCGCGCTCTTCACGAGCCGCCTCACCGAGAACCTCACCAGCGTCTTCACCGGCGCCGGGGCCTCGGCGGGCGACGCCGCGCAGTCGACGGCCACCCTCGACCCCGCGGCCCTGAACGAGCTGCCCGAGGCGATCCGTCGCCAGGTCGTCGAGGGCTACGCCGACGCGCTCGCCCCGGTCTTCGCCTACCTCATCCCTTTCATCGCCGTGGCGTTCGTGCTCGCGCTCTTCCTGCCGCAGATCGCCCTCAGCGACGTGGCCGGCATGGTCGCCCGCGGCGAGGCCGTCACCGGCGAGGAGGCCGACCGGCTCGAGGCGGAGGCGCGGGGCCGCACCGCAGGAGCGCCCGCCGCCACGTCCGCCGCCGGCGAGACCGCCACCGCCGCCGCCGTCGCCACGGGCGCGCCCGTCGCCCCGCTCGACGGCGCCGTGGGCGACACCGACCCGCACCCCGACTCCACCCGCACCGACCGAACGGACCGACCATGACCTCGCGCAAGCTCCCCCGCACCTCCGTGCCCCGCACGATCGGCCGGGTGCTGCTCGGCTCCGCGCTGGTCTTCGCCGGCACCAGCCACCTCACCTTCGGCCGCGAGGACTTCCGTGCGCAGGTGCCCGAGTTCGTCCCGCTCAGCGAGGACGTCACGGTGCTCGCCTCGGGCGTCGCCGAGATCTCGCTCGGCGCCGCGCTGATCGCCCTCCGCGGCCGCCGCGTCACGGTCGGCTGGGTCGCCGCGATCTTCTTCACGGTGATCTTCCCCGGCAACATCGCGCAGCTCATCCACCACCGCGACGCGTTCGGGCTCGACACCGACACCAAGCGCGGCCTGCGCCTGCTCGGCCAGCCGCTGCTGATCGCCTGGGCGCTCTGGTCGACCGGAGCCTGGCGCGACCGGAAGCGCCGCCGCTAGCCGCACCGCGCCTCCCGCGCTCCGCCCCGCGCCCCTCCTCCCGCACCCAGGCGGGGCGGGGGGCGCGCGGCTATCGTGCACGGCATGACCGTCACGCTGCCCGCCCCCGCCCGACTCGACGACCGGACGGTCGTGATCACCGGCGCGAGCTCGGGCATCGGCCGCGCCGCGGCCGTCGCCCTGTCGGGCCTCGGCGCCACCGTCGCCGTGGTCGGGCGCAACGCGGAGCGCACCCGCCGCGTCGCCGACGAGGTCGGCGGCCAGGCCTACCTCGCCGACTTCACCGACCTCGCCGCCGTGCGCTCGCTCGGCGAGCAGCTGCTCGCCGACCACCCGCGCATCCACGTGCTGGCGAACAACGCCGGCGGCCTGATGCCCGAGCGCGGCACCACCGGCGACGGCTTCGAGACGACGCTGCAGAGCAACCACCTCGCGGCCTTCCTGCTGACCTCGATCCTGCTGCCGCGCCTCACCGAGACCGCGCAGGACGTCCCGCCGGGCGCCGTCCGCATCGTCCAGACGTCGAGCGCCGGCAACCTGATGGGCCGCGTCGACCTCGACGACCTCGACAGCTCGCGCGGCGCCTGGCTCGGCGGCATGCGGGCGTACGGCACGTCGAAGCTCGCGAACGTGCTCTTCACGCGCGAGCTGGCGCGCCGCCTCCGCGGCACCGCGGTCGACGCCTTCGCCTTCCACCCCGGCTTCGTCGCCTCGAGCTTCGGCGGCGGCGGCCCCGTCGTCAGCCTCGCCAAGAACCTCGCGATCAGCACCGAGCAGGGCGCCGAGCCCCTCGTCCGGCTCGCGGCCGCGGCGTCGGTGCCCGCCCCGAGCGGCAACTACTTCGACCGCCTGAAGGCCCCCGGCCGCGTCGCGGCGCAGGCCGGCGACCGCGAGCTCTCGCGCGGCCTGTGGGAGCGCAGCGCGGCGATGGTCGGCGTCTCCGCCGCCTGACGCCCCGGCGCTGCCCCCCCCGCAGCCTCGTCCCCGGCGAACCACCGACTGATCAAAGAACCACGCTTCGCGATGGTTCTTCGATCAGTCGGTGGTTCGCTCGGGGTGAGGACGGGGCGGGCGCGGGGCGGGCGCGGGCGCGGGGCGGGCGCGGGGCGGGCGCGGGGCGGGCGCGGCTACGGGCGGCTGCCGGCCTCGACGACGGTCTCGACCAGGCGCACGTGCGAGACGGCGACGCGGGTCGGCTGGCCGGCGAACGCCGCGGCCCGGCCCTCGCTGGCGAGGTACGTCTGCTCGAGGGCGGTGAACGCGGCGGCGTCGCCGGGCACGCTGACCGCCCAGGTGAACTGCTCGGCCTCGCGGTCGGCGTACGCGAACTCGACCGTGAAGCCCTGCGCGGTGCGCACGGGCACGATCTCGGCGTGGAACCACGCCAGGAAGTCGTCGAGCACCCCCGGCACCAGGTCGTAGCGGCGCAGCTGGACGGTCTTCGCAGAGGGCTCGGGGGTCATGCCGCCACCCTAGGGCGACCCCGGGGCCCCCGATGTTCGTCACACTCCGCCCGCGTGCCACAGAATGGTCGCGTGACGGACACCGAGACCCCCCGACGCCCTGACGGCACCTCCCGCGACGACGTCCGGGGCGAGGTCGACGCGGCCCTCCGCGCCGACGTGAGCTTCCTCGGCAGCCTCCTCGGGCGCGTGCTCACCGAGGCCGGCGGCCCCGAGCTGCTCGCCGACGTCGAGGCCCTCCGCGCCGCCGTGATCGGCGCGTACGAGGGCGACACCGACGAGGTGGCCAGGGCCCGTGCCCGCGACCTCGTCGAGTCGCTCGACCACGAGCGCGCCGAGCAGGTCGCCCGGGCCTTCACCTGCTACTTCCACCTCAGCAACCTCGCGGAGGAGCACCACCGCGTGCGCGTGCTGACGCGCCGCGGCTCGGGCCCCGACTCCCTGCCGGCCGCCGTCGAGCGGCTGGTCGACGAGCTCGGCGCCGACGAGGCGTCGCGGCGCCTCGCCGAGCTGCGCTTCCAGCCCGTCTTCACGGCGCACCCGACGGAGGCCCGCCGCCGCGCCGTCGCGTCGACCATCCGCCGCATCAGCGACCTGCTCGCCGAGCGCGACATCTCCGCCAACGAGGTGACCGGCGCCGAGACGCAGCGCCGCCTCCTGGAGGAGATCGACACGCTGTGGCGCACGTCGCCGCTCCGCACGACGCGCCCGACCCCGCTCGACGAGGTCCGCACCGCGATGAACGTCTTCGACCAGACGCTCTTCGAGGTCGTGCCGACGGTCTACCGCCTGCTCGACGACCGCCTCCAGGGCGACGGCGCCGGTCGCGAGCCGGTGCGCGCCCCCGCCTTCATGCGCCTCAGCAGCTGGATCGGCGGCGACCGCGACGGCAACCCGCACGTCACCGCCGAGGTCACGCGGGCCGCGGCCGAGATCGCCTCCGAGCACGTGCTGATCGGCCTGCAGCGCGCGACCACGCGCATCGGCAGCACCCTCACCCTCGACGAGGCCGACACCCCCGGCGACGAGGGCCTCGTGGCGCTCGCCGAGCAGCAGCGGCAGCTCGAGCCCGACGTCGCCTCGCGCATCGGCATCCGCTCGCCGAACGAGAGCCACCGCCGCGTGCTGCTCTTCGTCGCGGCCCGCCTCGAGGCGACCCGCCTCGGCCAGGAGCCCCTCGCCTACGGCCGCCCCGACGAGCTGCTCGACGACCTCCGCACCGTGCAGCGCTCGCTCCGGGCCGCGGGGGCCGACCGCGCCGCGAACGGCGAGCTGCAGAACCTCGTGTGGCAGGTCGAGACCTTCGGGTTCCACCTCGCCGAGCTCGAGGTGCGCCAGCACTCGCAGGTGCACCGGAACGCCCTCGAGGAGGCGCGGGCCGGCGGCGAGCTCAGCCCCACCACCGTCGAGGTGCTGGAGGTGTTCCGCGTGGTCGCCGAGCTGCAGCAGCGCTTCGGGCGCCAGGCCGCCTCCCGCTACATCGTCTCGTTCACGCAGTCGTCGGCCGACCTCGCGAACGTCGTCGAGCTGGCCGAGCTCGCGCTCGGCTCGGCCGAGGCGGCGCCCGTGCTCGACGTCATCCCGCTCTTCGAGACGTTCGCGGACCTCGAGGCGTCGACGCGCATCCTCGAGGAGGCCCTGCAGACCGAGCCCGTGCAGCGTCGCCTCGCCGCGAACGGCCGTCGGCTCGAGGTCATGCTCGGCTACTCCGACTCGTCGAAGGACGTCGGGCCGGTCAGCGCCAGCTTCGCGCTGTACGACGCCCAGGCGCGCATCGCCGAGTGGGCTGAGCGCAACGGGATCGTGCTGACGCTCTTCCACGGCCGCGGCGGCTCGATGGGCCGCGGCGGCGGGCCGGCCCACGAGGCCGTCCGGGCCCAGCCGCCCGGATCGGTGGAGGGGCGGTTCAAGATCACGGAGCAGGGCGAGGTGATCCTGGCGCACTACGGCAACAAGACCATCGCCGCGCGGCACATCGAGCAGATGGCCGCCGCGACCCTGCAGGCGTCGAGCCCCGCCACGGCCGCGCGCAACGCCGCCGCGGCGGAGCGCTTCGCCCCGCTCGCGAGCGCGATGGACGCCGCCTCGAAGGACGCCTTCTTCGGCCTCGTCAAGGCGGACGGCTTCGCCCAGTGGTTCGCCACGGTCACCCCGATGGAGGAGGTGGGCCTGCTCGCGCTCGGCTCCCGCCCCGCGCGGCGCGGCCTCTCGGTCGAGTCGCTGGAGGACCTGCGGGCGATCCCGTGGGTGTTCGCCTGGACCCAGGCGCGCATCAACCTCGCCGGCTGGTACGGCCTCGGCTCCGCCCTCGCCGCGGTGGGAGACGTCGAGCTGCTGCGCGAGGCGTACGCGTCGTGGCCGCTCTTCACGACGATGATCAAGAACGTCGAGCTGTCGTTCGCCAAGACCGACGACCACATCGCCCGCGAGTACCTCGGCCTGGCCGAGCGCACCGACCTCGCCGACCGGGTGCTCGCCGAGATGGCGCTGACCCGCGAGTGGGTGCTCCGCGTCAGCGGCCACGCCGAGGTGCTCGAGGGGCGACCGGTGCTCAAGCGCTCGGTGCGCCTCCGAAGCCCGTACGTCGACGCGCTGTCGCTGCTGCAGCTGCGGGCGCTGCGGGGCATCCGCCGCGCGGTCGAGAAGGACCCGGCCGACGCCGACCACCGCCTCCTCCTGCTCACCGTCAACGGGATCGCCGCGGGGCTGCAGAACACCGGATGACGCCGGGCACCGGCACGGGCGCGGGGCCGGGATCTCCGACCTTCGGTCGATCCGGGGCCCGCGGGCCGCTCCGTAGGCTCGCCGCATGACCGCGACAGCACGCCCCGCGAGCCCGCCCCTGAGCCCCGCCGACGTCGGCCGCCCGGTCGACGACGACCGCCCGGGCGCCGCGGCGCGCCTCTGGTCGGAGACCTGGCGCTGGGTCGTGGCCGCGGTCGTCGGCCTCCTGCTCTTCGTGGTCGTCTGGTTCTCGGACCCCGCGGTGTCCGAGGACCTCGGCGAGCCCCGCTTCACGCTGCTGGTGCTGCTCGACCTCGTGCTCGGGTCGGCCGCCCTCGTGCTCGTGCCCTTCCGGCGGCACGCGCCCCTGGTGGTGGCCCTCGTCGCGGTGGCGCTCTGCGGGGCCTCCGCGCTCGGCATCGGCGCCGCGGTGCTCGCCACCGTCTCGCTGGCGACCCGTCGTCGCCCGGTCGAGATCGGTCTCGTGTCGGTCGTCTTCGTCGGGGCGTCGGTGCTCGGCGACCGCATCGTCACGCAGGCCTCCGCGGCGACGCCCCTCTGGCAGCTGGTCGCGGTCTCGGCGCTCGTCGTCGCCCTCCTCGTCGCCGTGGGCCTCTACGTCGGGGGCCGCCGCGAGCTGCTGCGCTCGCTCCGCGAGCGGGCCCGCCTCGCCGAGGAGGAGCAGTCGCTGCGCCTCGCCCAGGCCCGCGACCACGAGCGCACCCGGATCGCCCGCGAGATGCACGACGTGCTCGCCCACCGGCTCTCGCTCGTGGCGCTGCACGCCGGGGCGCTCGAGTACCGCGAGGGGCTCGGCGAGGCCGAGACCCGGGCGACGGCCGGGGTCATCCGCGACAACGCCCGGGCGGCGCTCACCGAGCTGCGCGAGGTGCTCGGCGTGCTGCGCGACGGGGCGCGCGGGGGCGACGGGCCCGACGCCGACCACGACGCCGACCCCGACTCCGACGTCGCCGCCGCCGCCAGCGCCGCGGCCGTGCCGCCGCAGCCGACGCTGGCGGGCCTCGACGGCCTGCTCGACGAGGCCCGGGCGGCCGGCTCGCCCGTGACGCTTCGGGTCGACGACGACACGCGCCGGGGGCTGGAGGCGCTGCCGACGTCGACCTCGCGGCACGCCTTCCGCGTCGTGCAGGAGTGCCTCACGAACGCGCGCCGTCACGCACCGGGGCAGCCGGTGACGGTCGGCCTCTCGGGGCGCCCGGGGCGCGAGCTGCGGGTGCGGGTCGAGAACCCGACCACGAGCACGGCGGGGGGCGCCGACGGCCTCGGCAGCGACGGCCTCGGCGGCGACGGCCTCCGCGTTCCCGGGCGGGGCCACGGCCTGACGGGCCTGGAGGAGCGGGCCCGGCTGGCGGGCGGCTCGCTGACCGTCGAGCACGCCGACGGCCGGTTCACCGTGGAGGCGCGGCTGCCGTGGACGAGGTGACCCGCGACTCCCCGGGGCCGGCCCCCGTGCGCGTCGTCGTGGTCGACGACGAGCGCCTGGTGCGCGAGGGCCTGCTGCTGCTCCTCGGCGGCGACCCGGCCATCGAGGTGGTGGGCCAGGCGGAGGACGGCCTGGCCGCCGAGGCCGTCATCGCCCGCACCCGGCCCGACGTCGTGCTGATGGACATCCGCATGCCGCGCTGCAACGGCCTCGACGCCACCGCCCGCGAGCTACGGCGACGGCCCGACCTCGCGGTGCTCGTGCTGACGACCTTCGACGCCGACGACATGGTGCTCGGGGCGCTGCGGAGCGGTGCCCGCGGCTTCGTGCTCAAGGACACGCCGCCGGCCGAGCTGGTCGCCGCCGTGCACGCGGCCGCCGAGGGGCGGTCGACGCTCTCGCCGTCGGTGCTCGACCGGGTGATCGAGGTCGCGGCCGGGCGCGGCGGGGGAGCGGGGCAGGGCGCGGGCCCGGTCGCCGGCACCGGCGTGGACGCCGCCGTAGTGGTCGGCGAGGTCGAGCGCTTCGAGCGGCTGACCGAGCGGGAGGCGGAGGTCGCCCGGGCGGTGGCGCGCGGCCTCACGAACGCGCAGGTCGCGGCCGACCTCTTCATCACGCTCGCGACGGTGAAGACGCACGTCGGCCACGTCTACGAGAAGCTCGAGGTGGAGGGGCGGGTCGACCTGGCGATGCTGGTGCACCGGGTCGGCGGGGCGCGCTGACGTCACGCCCCGCCCTCGCGGGCGCGCGCGTCGGCGTCACGGAGGCGGCACGGCGGCCGATTGGTGCCATGATGCTGCTCACCCCTGCAGCATCCCCCAGCCCGGAGGTCTCCCCGTCGTGTCAGTCCGCCCCGCCCGCACCGGCAGCCCCGCCGCCGTCCGCCCCGCCGCCCCGGCCCGCGCGTCGTCCGCTCGTCGCCCCTCGCGCCTCCTCGGGGGCGTCGTCGGCCTGTCGGCCCTCGTGCTGCTCAGCGCCTGCGCGACCGCGCCGAGCGACGACGTCGCCGCGACCGACAGCACGCACTGCGCCCGCATGGTCACGAACTCGGGCGGCCTCGACGACCGGTCGTTCAACCAGTCGAGCTGGGCGGGCCTCCAGGCGGCCCAGGCCGAGGACGGCATCGACGCGAAGGTGCTCGTGTCGACGAGCGAGACCGACCTGGCCCCCAACGTCGAGCAGGCCGTGGGCTCGGGCTGCGGCTTCGTGCTGACGGTCGGCTACGAGCTCGCCGCGGCGACGCAGGAGCAGGCCGCCGCGAACCCCGACATCGACTTCGCGATCGTCGACGAGAGCGTCGAGGGCGAGAACGTCAAGCCCATCCTCTTCGACACGGCGCAGGCCTCGTACCTCGCGGGCTACCTCGCGGCCGGGGTCAGCAAGACCGGCGCGGTGGCGACCTTCGGCGGCGGCAACCAGCCTCCCGTGACGCTGTTCATGGACGGCTTCTCGGACGGCGTCGACGCCTACAACGCCGCGCACGGCACCGCGGTCGAGCTGCTCGGCTGGTCGAAGGAGGCGCAGGACGGCTCGTTCACCGGCGACTTCGAGGACGTCAACAAGGGCAAGCAGCTGGCGCAGGCGCTGATCGACCAGGGCGCCGACGTGATCATGCCGGTGGCCGGGCAGGTCGGCGAGGGCGCCGCCTCCGCGGCCCTCGACGCGGGCGGCGTCTCGGTGATCTGGGTCGACAACGACGGCTACGACACGCTCCCCGAGGAGTACCGGCCGATCATGCTCACCTCGGTGATCAAGGACACGGAGCAGGCCGTGCAGCAGATCGCCGTCTCGTCGACCGACGACTCGTTCACGGCGGAGCCCTACGTCGGCACGCTCGACAACGGCGGCGTCGACATCGCGCCGTTCCACGACCTCGCCTCGTCGGTCCCCGCCGAGCTGCAGGCCGAGCTCGACGCGGTGCGCGCGAGCATCGTCAGCGGCGAGCTCGTCGTCGAGTCGCCCAGCGCGCCGTAGCGGGTCAGGGCGCCGGAGCGCGGCCAGAGCGGCCAGAGCTGGCGCTGCCGCGGCCGACCTGCGGGTCCCGTCTCCCGGGAAGCACCCATGCCTACCGCTGATCCACTCTGGAGTGGATCAGCGGTGACGGCGGACCCTCCTCGAGGCCCCGAGGGCGCTCTCGAACCGCCGAGCGACGGGCCGGTCCGGAGGCGCGGGTCAGCCCTGCGGCCCGCTCGCGACCGCGAAGCGCTGGTTCGCCAGCACGGGCAGCGACCCGCGGGCGGCGTCGACCTGGGCGAGGTCGACGTCGACGACGCGGAGCTCGGCCGCTGCGCCGAGCTCGACGAGAACCTCGCCGAGCGGCGACACGACGACGCTGTGCCCGACCCCGGTGGGCGCCCCGCCCGAGGGCTCGACGCCCTGCGTCGCGGGGTCGCCCTGGCCCACGGCCACGACGACGGTGGTCGTGTCGACGGCCCGGGCCCGGGTCAGCAGCCGCCACTGCTCGACCTTGCCGGGGCCTGCGCCCCACGACGCGCAGACGAGGCTGACGCGTGCCCCCGCCGCGGCCGTCGCGAGGAACAGCGCGGGGAAGCGCACGTCGTAGCAGGTGGCCAGCCCGACGGTCTCGCCCGCCACCCGCACGGTGACGGCCCGGTCGCCCGGCTGCACCGACTCCGACTCGGCGTAGCCGAAGGCGTCGAAGACGTGCACCTTGTCGTAGTGGGCCCCGTCACCGGGCGTGGGCCCCGCGACCAGCAGGGTGTTGCGCACCCGGCCGTCGTCGCCGGGCGTGAACGTGCCGACGACCAGCGTCGTGCCGAGCCGGGCGGCGAGGCCCCGCACCGACGACGCCCAGGGGCCGTCGAGCGGCTCGGCGACCGTGCCGAGGTCGGCGCCGCCGAAGGCGCAGAGCGTCGCCTCGGGGAAGACGACGAGCTCGGCGCCGTCGGCCGCGGCGAGCTCGGCGACGCGCTCCACCTCCCGGAGGTTCGCGGCCGGGTCGGCGGTGCTGATGATCTGGGCGAGGGCGATGCGCATGGTGCTCCGTACTGTAGGCCAGCGGCCGCGCGCGCTCACCCCCGGCCGCGCCCGGCCACGCCCGGCCGGTCAGCCCCGCTCACCCCCGCGCGAGCCGCCAGAGCCGGTCGCGCGACATGGGCAGCTCGTGCGGCCGCACGCCCAGGGCGTCCCGGATCGCGTTCGCGAGCGCCGGGGCGACCGGGTTGTACGGCGCCTCGCTCATCGACTTCGCGCCGAGCGGACCGAGGTCGTCGTGGGTCGCCGCGAAGAGCACCTCGGTGCGCGGCACGTCCGAGAACTTGGGCACGCGGTAGTTGCGGAGCGCGGTCGTGGTGACCCGCCCCTCCTCGTCGAGCAGGACCTCCTCGTAGAGCGCCGTGCCGATCGCCTGCGCGGTGCCGCCCTCGACCTGCCCGCGCAGCTGCTCGGGGTTCAGCACGGTGCCGGCGTCGGCCGCCTGGATCGAGCGCAGCATGCGCACCTCTCCGGTCGACCGGTCGACGGCGACGCGGAACGCGTGCACGTTGAACGCGACCGAGCGCGGCGTGCCGTCGTGGCTGCCGTCGGCCGAGAGCGGACCGGCGGCGAGCAGCTGCCCGGCGTCGACGACGACGTGCTCGGGGCCGCCCCCGGGGGTGCGGGAGGCGCGGGTCACGACGACGCCCCCGGTCACCACCTCGGGCAGCGGGCCTCCGTCGACGACCGACGCCGCGCCTCCGGTGAGGTCGAGCGCCCGGTCCACCATCGCGGCCCGCAGCTTCTGCGCCGCGGCGAGCAGTGCCTTGCCGGCCACGACGACCCCGGCCGACCCGAAGGCGCCGGTGTCGTACCGCGCCACGTCGGTGTCGCTCTGCCGGATCGTCACGCGGTCGGGCGTGGTGCCCAGCACGGTCGCGACCAGCTGGCCGTGCACCGTGGTCGTGCCGTTGCCGAACTCGGCCGTGCCGACGGCCACGTCGTACCCGCCGTCGGGCCGCAGCGCGACCGACGTGTCGGCGAAGTGGCCGCGGGGCGGCATGGTCGCGATCATCGCGAGGGCCATGCCGGTGCCGACGCTCCAGCTCGCGCCCTCGGGCACGACGTCGGCGGCGGCCACCGCGGGGTCGTCGCTCGGGGTCGCCAGGGCCCGCTCGACGAGGTCGAGGCACTGGTCGAGGCCGTAGCTGCCGTAGAGCAGGTCCGTCTCCTCGTCGGGGTCGGTGACGACCATCGGGTCGCCCGGCACGACGACGTTGCGGCGGCGCAGCTCGAACGGGTCGAGGCCGAGCTCGCGGGCCAGCTCGTCCATCGCCGACTCGACGCCGAAGACGACCTGGCCGAGGCCGTAGCCGCGGAACGCCCCCGACGGCAGGTTGTTCGTGTAGACGCTCTCGGCGTCGACCCGCTTGTTCTCGCAGCGGTACACGGAGGTCGACTCGTGCACCGAGTGGTACATGACCCCGATGCCGTGGTTGCCGTAGGCGCCCGTGTCCATCAGCTGGTCGACGTGCATCGCCGTGAGCACGCCGTCGCGGGTGGCCCCGAGCCGCACGCGCACGCACATCGGGTGCCGGGTCGGCACGACCGTGAACTCGTCGTCGCGGCTCATCTCGTACTGCACGGCCCGGCCGGTGCGCAGCACGGCGAGCGTCACGAGGTCCTCGGTCAAGAGCTCCTGCTTGCCGCCGAACCCGCCGCCGACCCGCTTGGTGAAGACCCGGACGGACTCCTGCGGCAGGCCGAAGACGTGGGCCACCTCGTCCCGGACGAGGAAGGGCACCTGGCTCGAGGTGCGGAGCACGAGGCGCCCGTCGTCGTCGAGCCAGCCCCGCGTGGCGTGCGTCTCGAGCGCCGCGTGGCTGACCCGCTGCGTGCGCCAGGTGCCCTCGACGGTGACGTCGGCGGCGGCGAGCGCGGCCTCGACGTCGCCCGTCTCGCCGTGCATCGCGGCCACGGTGTTGCGCTCGGGGAAGGCGATGCGCGAGACCTCGCTCGTCTTCTCGCCGTGCAGCAGCGGGGCTCCGGGGCGCCGGGCCTGCTCGGGGTCGAAGACGGCGGGCAGCAGCTCGTACTCGACGACGACGGCGTCGAGGGCGAGACGCGCCTCGCGCACCGACTCGGCGACGACGGCCGCGACGCGCTGGCCGCGGAACCGCAGCACGGGGTCGATCACGAGCGAGTCGTCGGGGTCGTCCTCGCGGTCTTCGTGGCGGCCGGTGGAGAACAGCGTCGCGGGGGAGTCGTGGTGCGTGAGGACGGCGTGCACGCCCGGCATGGCCTCGGCGGCCGAGACGTCGATCGACACGACGCGCGCGTGCGGGTGGGGGCTGCCGAGCACGGCGAGGTGCAGCAGCTTCGTCGGCGAGCGGAAGTCGAGGGTGTACTCCTCGCCGCCGGTCACGACCCGGAGGGCGGCCGGGGCCGTCGTCGACTGGCCGACGGCCGTGCCCGCGGCCGGCGTCGTCGTGTTGGCGACGCCGCAGATCGCGTCGCCGATCGCCCGGTAGCCGGTGCAGCGGCAGAGGTTGCCCTTGAGCAGCCGGGGCAGGTCGTCGTGGTCGGCCTCGGTGAGGGTCGACGCGGTCACGACCATGCCCGCGGTGCAGAAGCCGCACTGGAAGCCCGCGGCGTCGACGAAGGCCTGCTGCACGGGGTGCGGGTGCTCGACCGTGCCGAGGCCGGCGGCCGTGGTGACGGCGCGGCCGTCGAGGCGGTGCGCCGGCCAGATGCACGAGTGCACGGGCTCGCCGTCGACGAGCACCGAGCAGGCTCCGCAGTCGCCCGCGTCGCAGCCCTTCTTCACCGCGTGCACGCCGGCCTCGCGGAGCACCGTGCGCAGCACCTGGCCGGGCGCCACCGGCGCGTCGAGCTGTCGCCCGTCGACCTCGAACGAGACGGTCCTGCCGGAGGCGCGGCTCGGCACGGCCGCCTCGCTGGCGGTCGCCGGGCCGGTCACGCCGCCGCCGCTGGCTGCTCCTGGGGTGCTCACGCCGTGCCTCCTCGGGTCGGGGTGCCGGTCGACCGGGCCGGGCCCGGTCGGTGGACGAAGGGCCGCGCGGGCGGCGTCGGGGCGGGCGACAGCGCCTCGGCCCGCAGCTCGTGCGCGAAGAGGGCGCTGACGTGCCGTCGCCAGTCGGGGGCGCCGTGCGGGTCGTCGTACCAGGTGTCGACGCGGGCGAGCGCGTCGGCGAGGGCCCGTTCGCCGGGCACCTCGTCGAAGCGCAGCTGCTCGGGGCGCGTCGTGCCCGCCGTGACGGTGAGCACCCACTCGCCGTCGGGCGCCGTGCGGCTCGTGACGAGCGTTCCCGAGCGGCCCAGGGGGCTCAGGGCGACGCGGCGGAACCCGGTGCGCGAGCGCAGCGACCCGAGGGGCACCTCGAGCGACCGCAGCACCTCGCCGTGGCGCAGGGTGTTCTCGCGCACGCCCGTGACGAGCTCGACCACGGGCTCGCGGCGCTCGCCGCCGTCGGGGGTCCAGACGACGGCCACGGCGTCGACGGTGCTGAGCAGCGACGTCATCGCGCCGGCGGGCAGGCTCGTCGCGACGTTGCCGCCGACCGTCGCCGTGTTCCAGATCTTGAACGAGGCGAGCAGGCTCTCGGCGCACTGGCGCACGAGCGGGTGCGCCGTCCAGCCGGGCTCCGCCGGCAGCCGCGTCAGCTCGGCCAGCGTGCACGTGGCCGCGATGCTCAGCACGTCGCCGACGACCTCGAGCGGGGCCCAGCCCAGGGTGGTCAGGTCGACGAGGCCGGTCAGCCCCGGCTGCGGCTCGGAGTACAGCCAGGTGCCGCCGCCGAGGGGCAGCTCGCCGGGGCCGAAGCGGACCTCGGCCCGCGTCGTCGGGGTGCGCACCTCGCGCACGGTGATCAGGTCCACGACGGCACCCGCCCCCCGGTCGCGGTCAGTACAGTGGCGACCATGATCGACCTCCCCGAGAGCGAGCTGCGCGAGCGGCTGGCCACCGCATTGTCCGTGCAGCGCTGGGTCGACGAGGTGGCCGCGGCCGCGCCGTTCGACGACGTCGACGCCCTGGTCGGGGCCGCCACGGCCGCGGGCAGCCCGCTCAGCGAGGCCGAGGTCGACGAGGCCATGGCGCACCACCCGCGCATCGGCGAGGCGCCGACGGGCGAGGGCGCCGCGCAGGAGTTCAGCCGGCGCGAGCAGGAGGCGTCGGCGCAGACCGACGACCCGCAGCTCGCCAAGGCGCTCGCCGAGGGCAACGCCACGTACGAGGAGCGCTTCGGCCGCGTCTTCCTCATCCGCGCCGCGGGGCGCAGCCGCGCCGAGATCGTCGACGAGCTCGAGCGTCGGCTGAAGCTCGACGACGAGACCGAGAAGCAGGTCGTGGGCGAGCAGCTGGTCGAGATCGCCGCGCTGCGGCTGCGCCAGATGTTCGCCGCCGCGACGGCCGAGACCGGCCGCACCAGCGAGACCGCGTCGCCGCGGGAGCCCGCCGCGTGAGCCACGTCACGACGCACGTGCTCGACGCGGCGCTCGGCCGCCCGGCCGCCGGCGTCGCCGTCGACCTCTCCGACGAGGCGGGCACGCTGCTCGGCCAGGGCGTCACCGACGCCGACGGTCGCGTCGCGGACCTCGGGCCGGAGGCGCTGGTCGCGGGGGTCTACCGGCTCACGTTCCACACCGCAGCGTACTTCGAGGCCGCGGGCCGCCACTCCTTCTGGCCGCGCGTCGTGCTGGAGTTCCAGCTCGCCGACGCGTCGGCCCACCACCACGTGCCGCTGCTGCTGAGCCCGTTCGCCTTCACGACGTACCGCGGCAGCTGACCCGCCGGCCTGGGCGACCGCGGCCTGGGCGACCGCGGGCTGGGCGTCCCCGGCGGTGACGGGACCTCGCACGGTGCTCAGTAGTCGGTGCGGTGGTCGTGGGCGAGCCAGGCCTCGAACGGCGCCGCGGCGTCGTCGGGGCGCGCGGCGACGACCGGGAGATCCCAGGTGGAGCGGTCGCGGCCGAACAGCTCGTAGAACTCGAGGTCGTCGAAGCCGCCCCGGGCCGCGTCGTGGCGGTCGGCGGCGTAGACCACGCGGTCGACCCGTGCCCAGAGCGACGCCGAGAGGCAGAGCGGGCACGGCTCGCACGACGTGTAGAGCGTCGCGCCGGCGAGCGAGAAGTCGCCGACGACCTGGCACGCCGCGCGGATCGCCGTGACCTCGGCGTGCGCGGTCGGGTCGAGGTTCGCCGTGACGCGGTTCTGGCCCTCGGCCACGAGCTCGCCGTCGCGCACGATCAGCGCGCCGAACGGCCCCCCGCCGGCGGCGACGTTCTCGACCGCGAGCTCGATGGTGCGGGCGAGCCAGCGGGCGTCGTCGGCCTCGGTGGCGGTCGCTCGGGTGACGGGTGTGGTGCTCTCTGCGCTCACGGCGCCTCCTGCTCGGTCGGGTGCCGCGGGGGCGGCGGGCGGTGCGGGTCGGGTGGCCACGGCGACGGGGCTCAGGCGAGCCCGGCCGACGCCCGCCAGGCGTCGCCCGCGGGGGCGGCGTCGTCGCGCGTGAGGGTGGCCTCGATCAGACCGTAGGGCCGATCGGCGGCCCAGAACACCTCGTTGTCGTTCGACAGGCCGAAGCGGTCGAGGTCGTAGGCGAAGTGGTGCTTGTTGGGGGCCTTGAGGCGGATCTCCGCGATCTCGGGGTGGGCCTCGAGCACCGCCTTGCCCATGTGCCAGAGCGTCTGCTGGAGCGCCAGCGACTGGAGGGTGGCGAACTCGCGCACCATCAGCGTCTTGACCGAGGCGTACAGGGCGTCCCAGTCGCGGTCGGGGTCGGCCGCCGCCGCGCCGGAGAGCCGCCACTTCGCGTCGAGCGCCGTCGCCATCACGCGGTCGTGGGTCTCGGGCAGGGTGGTGAACTCGTCGGTGAGGAACCCGGCGAACTCCGACCCGGTCGACTTGAGCAGCACGAGCTCCTTCAGGCCGGCCACGACGTGCTCGTCGTCGGCGTCGACCGTGACGGCGGCCGTGCGGACCTCCTGCCCCGTGCGCAGCCAGGTGTGGTCGTGCTCGACGCCGTCGACGACGGCCCGGGCCCACGCGAACTCCTCGATCTCGACCCGCGCGCCCACGACGGGGCCCACGTCGGCGACGAAGTGGCGCGCCAGGTCGAGGCCGAAGCCCTCCACCGACTGCACGCCGTGGGACTTGGCGAACGCGAAGGCGGTGTTCTTCTGCGTGTCGGTGGGCAGCACGGACGACTGGTCGCCGGCGAGGTGGGCGGCCTCGAACGGGCCGCGGAGCGCGGTCGTCACGTTGAGGTCGCGGATCTCGTGCCGGGGGGAGTCGCGCACGATGCGCACCAGGCGGGACTCCGCCTTGCCGTACTGGTTGTCGCCGAGGATGATCGCCATGGCCGTGATCCTCACACGCTCGTGTGAACGCCGTGTTTCACGATGGGCCGTTTGTGAACGGATTGTTTCAGGACGGCCCTCGGGAGGGACGGCTCGTCGCCTAGGGTCGGGAGTCACCCGGGGCCGCCACGGGCCCCGCGCGACCAGAGAGGCCGTCGCCGTGCACCCCGCCCCCGCCCCCGCCCCCGCTCCTCCGCCCGCCGCCCCGCCCGCCGCGGCGGCCGTCTCACCCGCCGCGTCCGCCGCGGCGCCCCGCCCGGCCTGGCCCCTGCAGCCGGGGGAGGGCCCCGTCGCCGCCGGCCACTACCTCCCCGCGACGCCCGAGACGACGCTCTGGGGCCGCCTGCCCTGCGCCGCCGACACGGCGGTGCTGACGGTCGAGCCGGGCACGCGCGTCACGATCGACACGGTCAGCCACGAGGGCGTGCTCGACGACCAGGGCCGCGACCCGGTGCGCTTCTTCGCCGCCCACGGCGTCGCCGCCGACGACGTGCTGCGCGACGCGGTCGCGATCGCCGCCTCCGACGCCCACGACCGCGACCCGCTCGTCGACGGGCCGCACCTCGTCACCGGCCCGGTCGCGGTGCGCGGGGCGCAGCCGGGCGACGTGCTCAGCGTGACGCTCGTCGAGGCGCTGCCGCGCGTGCCGTACGGCGTCGTCTCGAACCGGCACGGGCGCGGGGCCCTCGCCGGCGAGTACCCGCTGCAGGAGGGCCCGGTCAGCGTCTTCGCGGCGGTGGACGTCGAGCCCGACGGCTCGCTCGTCGGCACGCTGCCGGTGGTGCCCGGGGGCGAGCACGTCGTGCGCTTCCCGCTGCGGCCCTTCCTCGGCATCATGGGCGTCGCCGCCGCGGGCGCCGAGCGCCCCCACTCGGTGCCGCCCGGGGCCTTCGGCGGCAACGTCGACATCGCTCTCCTCACGGCCGGCACGACGCTGCACCTGCCCGTGCAGGTGCCCGACGCGCTCGTCTACGTCGGCGACCCCCACTTCGCCCAGGGCGACGGCGAGGTCGCGCTGACCGCGATGGAGGCGTCGCTGCGCGTGACCGTGCAGCTCGACCTCGTGCGACGCGACGACGCGCTCGCGATGTTCGGCGAGCTCGCCGGGCCGCTCGGCGAGACCGTGGACGACCTCGTGCCGACGGGGCTCGACGCCGACCTCGACGAGGCGGTGCGCGCCTGCGTCCGTGCGGCGATCGCCCTGCTCCGGGCACGCTGGGGCATGGACGAGTCGCTGGCGTACGCCTACCTCTCGGCCGCCACCGACTTCGACATCTCGCAGGTGGTCGACCTCGTGAAGGGCGTGCACGCCCGGGTGCGCAAGGCGGACTTCGCCGGCGTGCCGCTGGTGGGCGGCGACCGCGCCGTGACGCGGCTCGACCGCGAGGAGGCGGCCCGTGCCTGACGAGACCGCTCCCGGCCCGGGGCCGGTCGCCCCGGGGCCGGTCGCCCCGCCGCCGGCCGCCCCGCTGTCGGTCACCACCCTCGAGGGCGGCGAGCTGCCCGAGGGCCTGCTCGACGCCGTCGTCGCCTACGAGGACGCCCTGCGCCGCGACGACGCCGCGGCCCTGGCCGACGCGTTCGAGCCGGGCCCGGGCAGCGTCCGCGTCGACGCGCAGGGCGTGCTCGTCGGGCACGACGCGATCACGGCGTTCCGGGCCCGGCGGGGCGGTGCGCCGGCCCGTGGCGTCGAGGAGTGCCACGTGCGCGTGCTCGACCCCGGCTCGGCCGTCGTGGTCACCGTCAACGCGCCGGCCGGCGGCGGCCGCGGCGTCGTCACCCAGCTGTGGAGGCGCGGGGCCGGGCAGCCGTGGCGGATCGCGACCGCGCACGTGCAGGCCCCGCGCCCCGCGGTCGACACGCGGGTGTGGCGGGTGGTGGGCGGGCCCCTGGTGCCGGCCCGCGCCTCCTCGGGGCCGCTGGCGGGGCGGACCGTCGCCGTCAAGGACCTCTTCGCCGTGGCGGGGCACGCGGTCGGCGCGGGCGTGCCCGCCTGGCTCGCCGAGCAGCCGGTCGAGACGGCCTCGGCCCCGGCCGTCGAGCTGCTGCTCGCCGCCGGGGCGAGCGTCGCCGGCCTGGCCCAGACCGACGAGTTCGCGTACAGCGTCGCCGGCCGCAACGGGTCGTGGGGCACCCCGCCCAACGGGGCCGTGCCGGGTGCGCTGCCGGGCGGCTCGTCGAGCGGCCCCGCCTCCGCGGTCGCCCTGGGGCAGGCGGACGTCGGGCTCGGCACGGACACGGGAGGCTCGGTGCGGGTCCCCGCCTCGTACCAGGGGCTCTGGGGGCTGCGGACGTCGCACGGCGCCGTGCCGCGGGAGGGCCTGCTGCCGCTGGCGCCGAGCTTCGACACGGTGGGCTGGCTGACGCGCGACCCGGCGACGCTGCGGGCGGCGGCGGAGGCGTCGCTCGGGGCGGCGCCCGGCGGGCCGGCGGGGCGCGGGCGGTCGGGGCCGTCGTGGTCGACGGGGCCGTCGGTCGTCGTCGATCCCCGGGTGCTCGCCGCGGTCGAGCCCGACGTCGCCACGGCCTTCACCGGGGTCGTCGACGCGCTCGTCGACGACGGGCGGCTGCCCGGCCTCGCGGCCGTCGCGGTCGGCGACCTCGACACGCTGTTCGAGCTGTTCCGGGTCGTGCAGGCCGCGGAGGCCTGGCGCAGCCACGGGCGGTGGATCGAGGCGCACCCCGGCGTGCTCTCCGCGGACGTCGCGGCACGGTTCGCCGTCGGGGCGGGCGTCGACGCCGAGCAGGAGCAGGAGGCGCGGGTCGGCCTGGCGGAGGCCCGTCGCGCCCTCGACGCGGTGCTCGGCGACGCCGTGCTCGTGCTGCCGTCGGCCTCGTCGTCGGCGCCCCGGCTCGACGCCTCGCCGGAGGAGGTCGACCGGGTGCGCGGGGCGACGCTCCGCCTCACCTGCCTCGCGGGCGTCACCGGGCGCCCCGCCGTCTCGGCCCCGCTGCTGCGCGTCGCGGGCGGGCCCGTGGGGCTCTGCCTGGTGGGGCCGCGCGGCTCGGACCTCGCGCTCGTCGACCTGGCGGCGTCGCTCGTCGGCTGAGGCGCGGCGGCGGCGGCGCCGTCGGGGCGATCGAGGTGACTCGTCCGGGGCCCGCAGTGCCACGGAGGGCCCCGTTCGAGTCCCCTCGGGGCGCGACGGCGTCGCGCTCGCCGTCAGGCGGGGCGGTCGACGTCGGCGCCGTCCCACAGGTCGGAGGCGTCGACGCGCTCGGCGCCGTGCGCGTGCAGCCAGCTCCGGGCGCCGGAGTCGCCGTGCAGCGTGGCCGCCAGCGGGGCCCAGTGGTCGCGACCGATCACCACGGGGTGGCCCGGGCGGCCTCCGAACACCGCCTGCCGCAGGGCGCTCGCCGAGCGTCCGCCCTCGCCGTCGAGCAGCCGCGCGACCGCGGCCGGCGGCAGCCCCGGGAGGTCGACCAGCGAGACCAGCGCGCACCGCGCCTCCTCGGCTCCTCCTCCGGCACCGTCCGCCGCGTCGGCCAGCGCCCGGGCGACCTCCGGCCCCGCCGCGGCCGCCAGCCCCGCGCGGAGCGACGCGGCGAGCCCCTCGGCCCAGTCGCCGGCGACGACCACGAGGAGGCGCGGGTCGGCCGGCACGAGACCGCGCGCCTCGCCCGCCCGCGCGCCGAGCACCACGACCACCACGTCGCAGCCCCCGTCGAGCAGCGCCGCGCACCCCCGCTCGAGCCAGGGCGTGCCGTCGGGGTCGCGGACGAGCGCCTTCGGCCGCCCCGCGCGCGTCCCGGCCCCGGCGGCCAGGAGCACCCCGACGACCCGGCCGCCCGTCGGCACGCCGGAGGGCGACGAGGGGGCACGGGTCGGCTCGGTCACGCCCCGATCCTCGCAGCCTCGCCGCCGCCCCCGCCCTCACGGCAACACCCCTGAAACACGGGTTGCGTACGATGGCGGCATGAAACGAGCCTTCCAGCCGATCGACCCGCCCGCTCGCCTGCTGATGGGCCCCGGCCCGATCACCGCCGACCCGCGCGTGCTGCGGGCGATGTCGGCGCAGCTGGTCGGCCAGTACGACCCGTGGATGACCGCGACCATGGACGAGACCCAGGCCCTCTACCGGCAGGTCTTCCAGACCGACAACGAGCAGACCGTGCTCGTCGACGGCACCTCCCGGGCCGGCATCGAGGCGGCCCTCGTCTCGCTGATCGAGCCGGGCGACCGCGTGCTCGTGCCCGTCTTCGGCCGTTTCGGCCACCTGCTCGTCGAGATCGCCGGGCGGTGCGGCGCCGAGGTGCACACGATCGAGGTGCCCTGGGGCCAGGTCTTCACGGCCGAGGCGATCGAGCGCGCGATCGTCGAGACGCGCCCGGCGCTGCTCGCGGTGGTGCACGGCGACACCTCGACGACCGTCGCCCAGCCGCTCGAGGGGCTCGGCGAGGTCTGCGCCCGCCACGGCGTCCTCTTCTACACCGACGTCACGGCCTCGATCGCGGGCAACGCCGTCGACGCCGACGCGCTCGGGCTCGACGCCGTCACCGCCGGGCTGCAGAAGTGCCTCGGCGGGCCCTCCGGCTCGGCTCCGGCCACCTTCTCCGACCGGGCCGTCGAGCGCATCCGGGCCCGCGCCTCCGTCGAGGCCGGCATCCGCAGCGCGGGCGACCCGACCAGCGAGCGGCGCATCGCGTCGAACTACTTCGACCTCGCGATGATCTTCGACTACTGGGGCCCGCAGCGGCTCAACCACCACACCGAGGCCACGACGATGCTCTACGGCGCCCGCGAGTGCGCCCGGCTCGTCGTCGACGAGGGGCTCGACGCCGCCGTCGAGCGGCACCGCCTGCACGGCGCGGCGATGCTCGCCGGGGTGCAGGGGCTCGGCCTCGGCGTCTTCGGCGACGTCGAGCACAAGATGAACAACGTCGTCGCCGTCGAGATCCCCGACGGGGTCGACGGCGACGCGGTCCGCGGGCAGCTGCTCGCCGACTTCGGCCTCGAGATCGGCACGAGCTTCGGGCCGCTGCACGGCAAGGTCTGGCGCATCGGCACGATGGGCTACAACGCCCGCCGCGACACCGTGCTGACGACGCTCTCGGCGCTCGAGTCGGTGCTGCGCCGGGCGGGCGCCCGGGTCGCGTCGGGCGGCGGGGTCGACGCCGCCTACGACGTGTACGCCGACGCCGACCGGGCCACGGCCCTGGCCGCGGCGACGGCCGGAGGCGCGGAGCAGGCGGGAGGCGCGGCGTGAGCCCCGCAGGCACGCCCCGCTCCGACGCCCAGGTCGTCCTCGACCGGTGCGACGAGCTCGCCCGGGAGAGCAGCGCCGCCCACGGCATCACGCGCGTGTACCTCAGCCCCGAGCACGCCCGGGTCAACGCGATCGCGGCCGGGTGGATGCAGGCCGCGGGCATGACGACGTGGCAGGACGCCGGGGGCAACCAGCGCGGCCGGTACGAGGCCGAGACGCCGGGCGCCCCCGCGGTGCTGCTCGGCTCGCACCTCGACACGGTGCCCGACGCCGGGCGCTACGACGGCGTCCTCGGCGTGCTGCTCGCGATCGCCGTCGTCGAGCGCCTGCACCGTGCCGGCACCCGCCTGCCGGTCGCGGTCGAGGTCGCGGCGTTCGGAGACGAGGAGGGCACGCGCTTCGGCACGGCCCTGCTCGGCTCCCGGGCGCTCGCCGGCACCTGGGACGACGCGTGGTGGCAGCTCGTCGACGACCAGGGCACCACGCTGCGCGACGCGTTCACCGCCTTCGGGCTCGACCCCGCGGCCGTGGCCGACGCCGCGCCTCCCCGGGGGTCGCTCGTCGGCTACCTCGAGGCGCACATCGAGCAGGGCCCCTACCTCGAGGAGGCCGACCGGGCCCTCGCCGTCGTCTCGTCGATCGCCGGGGCGCGGCGCTTCGAGCTCACCGTCACGGGCGTCGCGGGGCACGCCGGGGGAGTCCCCTTCCACCGCCGGCACGACGCGCTCGCCGGGGCCAGCGAGATCGTGCTCGCGGTCGAGCGCCTCGCCCGCGACGCGGGCTGCGTGGCGACGGTGGGCCGGCTGCAGGCGTTCCCGGGCGGGGTCAACGTCATCCCCGGCCTGGTCGAGGCCAGCGTCGACCTGCGGGGCGAGCACGACGCCGAGCGGGACGCCGTGTGGGAGGCGGTGCTCGCCGAGGCCGCGGAGGTCGCCGAGCGCCGCGGCCTCACCGTCGAGGCGCGCGAGACGCACAGCGCCCCCGCCGTGGTCGCCTCGCCCGCCCTCCGCGACGTCGTGCGCGAGGGCATCGCGGTGACGGGCGACGCCGACCCGATGACCCTGTTCTCGAAGGCCGGCCACGACGCGATGGCCGTCGCCGAGCTCACCGACTGGGCGATGCTCTTCGTCCGCTGCGGGGCCGGCGGCATCAGCCACCACCCCGACGAGATCGTCGGCCTCGCCGACGTGGCGGTCGCGCTCGACGCGTTCGAGGCCGCGGTGCGCGCCCTGGCGGCCCGGACGGCGGAGGCGGCGTGAGCGCGAGCGTGAGCGCGGACGCGGACGCGGACGCGGTCGCGGAGCCGGGGCAGGTGCCGACCGACGCTGCGGCCGCCCCGGCCGAGGGCGGCATCCGCGACCGGATCGACTCCGGCTACGGCGCCCTCAGCCCGCAGGAGCAGCGCGCCGCCGACTTCATCCTCGACCACCTCGACGACCTGGCGGTCGTCACGGCGACCGAGATCGCCGAGCAGAGCGGGGTGTCGAAGGCGACGGTGTCGCGGCTGTTCCGCCGCCTCGGGTTCACCGACGCCCAGGAGGTGCGCGAGCAGGCCCGCGTCGCGCGCGGCCGGGGCGTCCCCGTCGGGCCGACCACCGCCTCCGGCGACCTCGCCCCCCACGCGGCCTCCGAGCAGCGCAACCTGCAGCGGATGCTCGACGGCCTCGCCGACGGCCGCCTCGCCGACGCCGCCCGCCTGGTGGCCGACGCCCAGCGCGTCGTGGTCGTCGGGTTCCGCAACAGCTACCCCGTCGCGATGCACCTGCGACAGCAGCTCGTGCAGGTGCGCGACGACGTGCGCCTCGCCCCGCAGCCGGGCCAGTCGGTCGGGGAGGAGCTCGTGGGGCTGAGCCCGCGCGACGTCGTCGTGCTCGTCGGGTTCCGGCGACGGCCGGCCGGGTTCTCGGGCGTCGTCCGTTCGCTGGCCGAGCGCGGCGTGCCCGTCGTGCTCGTCGGCGACGCGTCGGCCCGCGCGGCGGAGGTCGCCGTGCGCCTCGAGTGCCCGGTCGACAGCCCCTCGCCGTTCGACAGCTACGCCGCAGCGATGAGCCTCGTGGCGCTCTTCGCGGCGGCCGTGCTGGCCGAGCACCCGCGCACCGGGCGCACCCGCGTCGGCGACGTCACCGGGCTCTACGCCGACCTGGCCGAGCTGGAGCAGCGGCCCGGTACGGAGGGCGCCGGCGCCTGAGCCCCGCCGGGCGTCCCCGCCGGGGCGTCCTCGCCGGTGCGGCGGGTCGCCGTCCTCGTGGGCGGGTCGCCGCCGACCCGCCCACGAGGGCACCGACCCGCCGACTCGACGAACGAGCGCGCCCACGAGGACACGGACCCGCCGACTCGACGCTGAGGCGAGGCGGCTCGGTCGGGGCGTCTCAGGCGGGGCGCCTCAGGCGGTGCGGGTCAGCGCCGCGAGCACCTCGGCCATGACCTCGCCCGGGCCGACCTCGCCGGTGGCGGGGGCGTCGAACGCCGAGCCGAGCGCGACGTCGATGAGCAGCCGGGCGAGGGTGTCGGACGACAGCCCGGTCACCTGTCGCGCCTGGCCCTGCAGCACGACGTCGACGAGACCGCGCAGTGTGTCGAGCACCGCCCGGCGCCGGTCGACGAAGGCCGCCATCACGGCCTCGTCGGCGAGGGCCTGAGCGCGGAACTCGCTCATCAGGGTGAAGTCGTCGGCCGTGACCTGCGCGTAGGGCGCGAAGGCGTCGCGCACGGCGGCGGGGAGGTCGGAGAGCGGCGTGCCCGGCAGCATCATGTGCTCGAGGGCGCCGAGGGCCCCCTCGGTCTCCTGCGTCAGGAGGGTGATGACGAGGTCCGACTTCGACTCGAAGTTGGAGTACACCGCGCCCTTGCTGAAGCCCGCGGCCTTCGCGACGTCGTCGAGGGTGGTCGCGTGGACGCCGCGCTGCGAGAAGAGGGTCGAGGCCGCCTGGAGCAGCCGTTCGCGCACCTCGGCGCGGGGCGGTCGTGAGGTCCGCTCTCGTTCCGTGGTCGCCATGACCGCCACCCTAGCGGGCTCCGGCGCCCCGTCGGGCACGCCCAGGGCTGACCCCCGGAAGGGGGGTCACCGGGGTGCATACCGGAGAGTATCGGGGGCGCTACCATCGAGGTACCTGACGCACCCGAGACGCCAGGCCTGGTGCACCCGGAGCACCAGAGAGCGACGCGAGCGCGCGGCGCGGCACACCCCGACCTGCCCGAACAGGTCGCCCGTCGCGCGCTCGAGTCAGCACCCGTGCGGGCACCCGCGTCGCCACTGGCGCGCTGACAGCACCCCCAGCGCTCCCGCCGTGGCGCCCCGCCTCAGGGTCGGGTCAGCAACCGGGCCGGAGGCGCGGCGTCGGTCACGCGCACGCCCCCCACCCAGGTCGCGGCGACGAGCCCGACTAGCTCCGCGCCGTCGAAGGCCGACACCGGATTGCGGTGCGCGAGCGCCGTCACGTCGACGGTGAAGGGCTCCTCCGGCGCGAAGGCGACCAGGTCGGCCGCGGCCCCCACCGCGATGCGGCCCTTGGCCGGGGAGGCCGCGGAGCCGCGGCCGAGCCCGACGAGGTCGGCCGTGCCGCTGCTCATCCAGCCGAGCACGCGCTCGAGCGGGACGCCGCGCGCCCGCGCCCCCGACCAGACGGCCCGGAAGCTCAGCTCGAGCCCGGCGATGCCGCCCCAGGCGAGGCCGAAGTCGCCGTCGCCCGCGAACTTCAGCTCGGGCGTCGACGGCGAGTGGTCGGACGCGACGACGTCGATCGTGCCGTCGACGAGGGCGGCCCAGAGCAGCTCGCGGTTCGCCTCGTCACGGATGGGCGGGCAGCACTTGAACTGCGTGGCGCCGTCGGCGATCGAGCCGGCGTCGAAGGTGAGGTAGTGCGGGCAGGTCTCGACCGTGAGCCTCAGGCCCTCGGCCTTGGCCGCGCGGATGGTGTCGAGCGCGCCCGCCGACGAGAGGTGCAGCACGTGCGCGCGGCCGCCGGTCTCGCGCAGGGCCTCGACGACGTGCTCGATCGCGGTGGTCTCGACCACCTCGGGGCGGGAGCGCACGAAGTCGTCGTACACCGCGCCTCCGGCGGGCCCCTCGGGCAGACCGGCCGCGGCGGCGTCGAGCTCGCCCGGGTCCTCCGCGTGGACGATCAGCAGGCCGTCGAAGGCCGCGAGCTCGCGGGCCGCCGCGTGCAGCTGCTCGGTCGTGAGGTGCGGGAACTCGTCGACGCCCGAGGGTGACAGGAAGGCCTTGAAGCCGAAGACGCCGGCGTCGTGCAGGGCCCGGAGGTCGCCCGTGCCCAGGTTGCCCGGCACGGCGCCGCCCCAGAAGCCGACGTCGACGACGGACTGCGGCGCCGCGGACGCGCGCTTGAGCTGGAGGGCGGCGACAGTCGTGGTCGGCGGGACGCTGTTCAGCGGCATGTCGACGATCGTCGTGACGCCGCCGGCGGCCGCGGCCCGGGTGGCGGAGGCGAAGCCCTCCCACTCGGTGCGGCCCGGCTCGTTGACGTGCACGTGGCTGTCGACCACCCCGGGCATCAGCACCTGGTCGGCGGGCAGCGTGACGTCGGGGCCGCCCGGGCGCGCGGCGACGGCGTCGAGCGACCCGATCGCGACCACCACCCCGTCGCGGACGTGCACCGACGCGGCCCGCCAGGCGCCGTCGACGAGCACGCGCTCGGCCCGCACGACGAGGTCCCCGACGAGGTCCCCGGCGAGGTCGTCGGCGACCGCGTCAGCCACGGGGCGCCCCCTCGGCCCCGGCGGCGACCGCCTCGGCCGCCTTCACCCGCTCGCGCATCAGGTGCCCGGTCAGCGCGACGAGCAGCGTCAGGCCCCCGGCCGCGCCCATGCCGACGCCGATGTGCACCTGCAGCAGGAGGGCCCCGACGCCCGCGCCGACGAGGATCATCAGCACCGCGAGCACGCGCCGCGGGAAGTTCTTGCCGTCGCCGCCGGCGAGCTTCGACTCCGACGCGAGCCCGACGATGGTCGAGGTGACGACGACGGTGGTCACGTCGGCCACCGCGATCTTGCGGGCGGCCGCGGCCTGGAGCCCCATGGCCGCGCCGAGCAGGCCGGTGATCGTGTAGGCCCAGGGCGACCCCTCCTCGGGCAGCACCCAGAAGCACGAGAGGCCGAGCACGAAGAGCACGCCGCCGGTGACCGAGAAGGCGACCGTGCTGCGGCCCGACCAGCCCTTCCGGCTGCCGCGCAGCAGCCGCCCGCCGCCCGCGGCGCCGACGAGGAACGCCACGAGGGCGACCACCGGGCCGACGATCGGCAGCCCGTCGGCCTGGGCGATCGCCATGCCGAGGATGACCACGTTGCCGGTCATGTTCGCCGTGAAGACGCGGTCGAGGCCGAGGTAGCCGACGGCGTCGATGATGCCGGTGGTGAAGGTCAGCGCGAGCATCATCACGAGGTGCATGCGGGCCTGGTCACGGCGGAGGCGCGTGACCGGGTTCCGGCTGGCGCGCTCGGGGGCGGAGGGTGCGGCGGTGTCGGTCACGGCGGTCCTTTCGTGGGGCGGTACGAGTCTGGCAGCCCCGCGGCGGGGCCCGGGCGAGCCCGGCTCAGCACCGCGGGGCGGGCCGGCTCACCCGGCGCGGTGGGAGTGGGCCCAGCCCCCGGGGCCGAGCGCCCACTCCTCGCGCCGGCTCGCGGTGTCGGGCGCGCTCGACCAGGCGGTCACGCGGGTGGGGCGCACGACGAAGCCGGCCCAGGTCGGGGGCGGCTCGAGGCCGGTGCCCCCCGCGGTGGCGACCCGCGCCTCCCTCTCGGCCTCGGCCGCGGCCCAGCGGGCGCGCCGCTCGGCGAGCGGGAGCGCGGCGAAGTCGTGGGTGTTGAGCCAGGCGAGCTGCTGCAGGTAGGGCGAGCGGGCGGCGTACGCCGCGGCCACGGCCGGGGGGTCGGCGGGCTCGGCCCGGCCCCGCACCACGAGCTGGTGCGTGAAGCCGGGCCAGAGCACCGTGACGGCGACCAGCGGGTTCGCCCGGATCTGGGTGACCTTTCGGCTGGTCGCGTCGGTGTGGAACGACAGCCCGTCGCGGGCCACCGACGAGAGCAGCACGGTGCGGGCGTCGGGGCCCCCGTCGGCGTCGACCGTCGACAGGGTCGCCTGGGGGCGGTCGGGGTCGTCGTCGGGCGGCAGCCACGCCTCGAGCACGGCCCAGGCCTCGTCGGGCAGCCTCACGCGGCGGGCCCGCCCGGCGGCCGGTGCCGGAACCGCGCGATCTCGGCGAGCTGGGCCACCCCGTTCCGCACCGCCGTGGCGTGCAGCTCGGCGCCCCAGGCGGCGTTCGCCCCGCTGGCGTCGCCGACGACGCCGTCGGGCCCGAAGTCGTCGCTCGTCCAGCCGAAGTGCACCGGCCCGCCGTTGAAGCGCACGAACTCGGTGTCGAGCAGGTGGTCGGGGATCCACCGCCGGGCCTGGCCCATGTCGACGAGGTCGGGCCGGAGGTGCAGGATCATCGACGTCTCGCTGTGCCCGCCGTGCACGCCGAAGCCGTGCTCGTCGGGCCCGTTCACGCCGTCGCCCGCGACCATGCCGGTGCCCATCAGGAAGGTGCGGAGCCCGAAGCGCCGCCGCAGCTCGCGGAGGGCCACCTGCAGCAGCGCGATGTTGCCGCCGTGACCGTTGTAGAAGACGAGGGTCCGGGCGGGCGTGGCCGCGACCGAGCGGCCGATGTCGACGACGGTCTGCAGCAGGGTCTCGGCCGTGAGCCAGACCGTGCCCGGGGCCCAGTGGTGCTCGTCCGACTTCGTGTAGGCGAGCGGGGGCAGCAGCCAGACGTCCTGCCCGCCGGCCGCCGCCTCCTCGACGACCGCCCGGCTGATCAGGTCGGCCATCAGCCAGTCGGTGGCGAGCGGCAGGTGCGGGCCGTGGTGCTCGATCGCGCCGGTGGGCAGCACCACGATGCTGTCCTCGCCGAGCGCGGCCGACAGGGCCGGCCCGCTCAGCTCGACGAGGTCGCGCGAGCGCGAGCGGACGCGAGGCCGGGGCCGCAGGTCGCTCACGAGACCTTCGCCCCGGTGTCGACGCCGACCGCGGCCGGCACTCCGTGGCCGCCCTTCACGCCCGGGTCGGGCCCGCCGACCGTCGCGGGGTCGACGAGCTTGCCGGGGTTGAGCAGCCCCTCGGGGTCGGTCGTCGCGGCCAGGGCGCGGGTGCGCTCGGGCTCGAAGTCCACGTACCACTGGTGGGGGTTGTGGTAGCCGACGCCGAGCGCACGGAGCTTCGCGAAGCCCGCGTACACCTCGGCGGCCGAGCGGTACACCCCGGCGAGCATGCCGATGGGCCGCCCGTGCTGCGACTCGATGTGCAGCATGCCGCCCTCGTAGACCGCGTGCACCTCGTCGATGCGGTCGACCAGCGCGTCGCCGGAGACCTCGACGTGGAAGTACGTGTCGGGGTAGGCCTTCTGCAGCCACTCGATCGGGTGGTTGTACGACATCATGCTGATCTTCATGGCGGTCTGGGGGCCCTCCCGCACGTCCTCGACGCGGCCCCCCGCCTCCTCGACCATCCTGGTGGCCTCCTCGACGGTGGCGACGTCGAGGATGGCGCGCAGGCTGACGCGCCCGGCGGGGATGCCCGGGTCGTCGGGCAGCGCGTCGGCGAGCGTCGGCAGGTCGGCGCTGACGAGGCGGGGCGTCGGCTCGAGGTCCGCGAACGGCCGGATCAGCGACAGGGCCTGCTCGAAGCGGTCGAAGCTCGCGAAGAACCCGCGCCAGTCCTGCAGCGGCTCGAGCGCGACGGTCGCCCGGGCGATGACGCCGGCCGTGCCGTAGTTGTGGACGTACGGCTGCGCGTCGTCGCCCTCCACGTGCACGAGCCGGGCGTCGGGCACGGCGTGCACGACGTCGAGCGCCGTGACGAAGCCGGAGCTGTTCGAGCCGTGCTTGATCGACCCGGTGCCGCCGGAGCCGCCGGCGAGGAACCCGCCGATGGTCGACTGCGCGGTCGACGGGTACATCAGGATCTGCTGCCCGGTCTTCGCGGCGGCCTGCTCGAGGGCGACCATCGTCGCGCCGGCCTCGGCGGTGATCCAGCCGACCCCCACCTCGACGACGGCGCGCGCCCGGGTCAGGTCGAGCACGAGGCCGCCGGCCATCGGGATCGCCTGGCCGTAGTTGCCGGTGCCCTTGCCGCGGGGCGTGACCGGCACGCCGTGCCGCACCGCCGCGCCGACCACCGCCGCGACCTGCTCGGCGTCGGCCGGGTAGGCGACGAGGTCGGCGAGGCCGAGGGGCAGCTGCTCGCTGATCACCGGCGAGAGGCGCGAGCCGTCGAGGCTCGCTCTCTCACGGGCGGCGAGCTCGACCGAGACCCCGCGGTCGCCGAGCAGCTCGCGCAGCTCGGCCTCGAGGGCGGCGGTGGCGGAGGCGGTGGTGCCTGTGCCGGTGGTGCCGCCGGCACCGGTGGCGGTCAGCGTGTCGGGCACGGCTCAGAACCCCAGGCTGATCGAGTCGTCGAGGAACTCGTTCGTGTAGAGGTCGCTCGGGGCGAGGCCCTCCTTCAGCGTCGAGCCCTGCGCCTCGAAGATCTCGGTGTCGAGGTCGATGATCTTCTGCATCCGCTCCTCGTCCATGTCGCCGACGTAGCCGTTGTCGCCGTCGGTCGCGATGCCGAGCGCCTTCATCTGCTTCACGGCGTACGCGGCGACGTCGGCGTCGTAGACCCAGCCGGTGTCGTACTGCTCGACCAGGTCGACGATCTTCTCGTTCGTGGCCTCGGGCGAGGCGAAGTAGTCGACGTCGGCCTGCTGCAGCACCGGCACGAGCTTCTCCAGGCAGGGGCTGAGCTCCTCGAGGTCGCCCGTCTTGACGGCCATGGCCTCGGGGTAGATCGGGTAGCCGGTGTCGTTGATCAGCTGGTACTCGAGCGGCTTGCCCCAGGCCGAGACCTGGTTCTCGTAGACGAACGGCTCGGCCGTGGCGAAGCCCTGCTGGGCGTCCTTCCCCTGCGACACGACGAACTTCGACGGGGTGCCGTCGTAGCTGCCGTCCGTGACGCCCTCGGGGAGGATGTCGTTGCCGATCAGGTAGTCCATGTAGGCGGCGCCGGAGAAGTACCGCACGACGCCGTCGTCCTTCGCCAGCTCCTCCCCGAGCTCCTCGATCGTCGTCACGTCGGGGTAGGTCTCCGGGTCCCACATGATCATCTGCGGCGAGATGTCGTTCTCGGCGAAGACCGCCGTGGTCGGCAGGTCGGCCGAGTTCTGCACGGCGACGTCGGTGGTGACGTAGCCCATGGTGATGTCGTCGTCCTGGTACATCTGCGAGGTGACGGTGTTGAAGCCGATCGCCGGGCCGCCGGCCCGGATCTCCACCTTGACGCCGGTCGGCTGGCCGCCGGCCATGAGGTCGCTCGTCACCGTCTTCTGGTCGGCGTCGACGGTGTAGTCGTCGCTGAGCAGCTGGTACGCGTGGCCGTGCTCGGCCTCCGGGTTCCAGTCGGTCTGGATCACGACGGTCGCGGGGCAGACGCCCGAGAGGTCGACGCCCGAGCCGCTCGCGGCGGCCTGGGGCGCGGCGTCGTCGGAGGGCCCGGCGGAGCAGGCCGAGAGGGCGGCGGCCGTCACGACGACGAGTCCGAGGGCCGTGAGGGTGCGGGAGGTGCGGGGCATGGGGTTCTCCTGTCAGGGGGTGGAGCAGGGGAGCGGGCAGAGCGGTGCTGTGCTGTGGGCGGAACGGTGAGGGGAGGTGTGGGAGGGGACGTGCGGAGGGGAAGAGAGAGGGAGGCAGGGGGAGCGCCGGAGGCGCGGGTCGACCGGGCGAGCCGCCGCGGCCGTGTCGGTGGCCGGCTAGTTCGCCGTGAACCACTTGCCCGTCGCGACCCGGCCGAGCCAGCCGAACGCCACGAAGACCAAGACGCCGAGGACGCTCGCGACGACGATCGCGGCGAACATCTCGGCGCCGTTGAGGCGCTGGTTCATCACCGAGATCAGGACGCCGAGGCCGCCGTCGCCGCGCTGGAAGAACTGGTCGGCGACGATCGCGCCGATCACCGAGAGCCCGGCCGAGTTGCGGAGGCCGATGAAGATCGACGGCAGCGCGGCGGGGAACCGCAGCTTGGTCAGCAGGGTGAGGCGCGAGGCGCCCTGCAGCTGGAAGAGCTCGCGCTGGCCCTTGTCGACCGACTGCAGGCCGAACAGGGTGTTCGACACCATCGGGAAGAGGGCGAACATGACCGTGACGATGATGCGCGACGGCATCTCGTAGCCGAAGAGCGACCCGATCAGCGGCACGAGCGCCAGGATCGGGATGCACTGCAGCACGACCGCGTACGGGAAGAGAGCGCTCTCGATCCAGCGCGCCTGCACCATCAGCACCGCCCAGGCCACCCCGATCACGATGGCGATCGCCAGGCCGATCACCGCGATCAGCGTCGTGTTGCCGAGCGCCTCGAGCAGGTCGGGGCGGAAGTCGGCGTCGAGCAGCACGGCGTTGAGCACGAGGTGCGGGTACGGCACCAGGAAGGGCAGCCCGCGCACCTGGTCGTAGTACAGCGCGATCAGGTAGCCGACGCCGATCAGCGCCACGAAGACCACGATCGGCAGCACGACGTCGCGCGTCCGCGCCGCGCGGGGCGTCAGGGCCCGGCGCGGGGCGCGGGGGCCGGTCAGCCGGGGCTGCGCGGCGGGCGCCGTGCTCGGCTCGGCGGGGGAGACCCGGGTGTCGATCGCCATCAGCGGTGCCCTTCTCGGAGTGCGTGCGAGACCTCGCCGACCAGCTCGGCGAACTCGGGGGTGAAGCGCAGGTCGGGGTCGCGGGGCATCGGGAACGGCACGTCGAACTCGCCGACGATGCCGCCGGGCCGGCCCGACATGACGATGACGCGCGTGGAGAGGTAGACGGCCTCGGAGACGGAGTGCGTGATGAAGAGGCCGGCGAACGACTTCTCGACGAAGAGCCGCAGCAGCTCGTCGTTGAGGCGCTCGCGGGTGATCTCGTCGAGGGCGCCGAACGGCTCGTCGAAGAGGAACAGCTCGGGGTCGAGGGTCAGCGACCGGGCGAGCGAGGCGCGCATCTTCATGCCGCCCGAGAGCTCCTTCGGCAGCGACCTCTCGAAGCCCGACAGGCCGACGAGGTCGATGGCCTCGGCGGCGGCGCGGCGCCGGTCGGCCTTCGAGGCCCCGTTCAGCTCGGCGAGCAGCTCGACGTTGTCGCGGACGTTCCGCCACGGCAGCAGGGTCGCGTCCTGGAAGACGTAGCCGATGCGGTCGGTGTCGACCTCGGCCCGCCCCGCCGAGGCGCTCTCCAGGCCGGAGGCGATCCGCAGCAGGGTCGACTTGCCGCAGCCCGAGGGCCCGACGACCGTGACGAACTCGCCGCGGTCGACGGTGAGGTCGACGCCCTCGAGCGCGACCGTGCCGTTCGGGAACCGCATGGCGACGTCGCGGAAGTCGAGCAGCGTGCCGACGGTCGTCGGCGCCGGAGCGCTCGGGCGGGGGGTGGCGGTGGTGGTCATGCGGGTCACCTGGTCTCCGTGAGGGTGCGGTCGGTGGGGGCGGCGCTCCGGGCGCGCTCGGCGGCGGGGGCGGCGACGTGCCGCGTGACGACGCTCTCGGCGACGACGCGGCCGGCGTGCAGCACGGTGCGGTCGGCGGGCGCCGAGGCCACGGCCTCCGCCAGCGAGGAGGCGCGGATCGCCAGCAGGTCCGCCCGCGCCCCCGCCACGGCTCCGGCTACGGGCAGGCCCATGACCGACCGCGCCCCGTCGCTCACCGCGTGCCAGGCCTCGTCGATCGTCAGGTGGCCGGCGACGACGAGCAGCATCGCCGTCTCGAGGGCGTCGCTCCGGCCGAGGGGGTTGAAGGGGTCGCGCACGTTGTCGGCGCCGGCCGCCAGCCGCACCCCGGCGTCGAGCAGCTCGCGCACGGCGGTGAGGCCGCGGGGCGTGGCGACCGGCGACTCCCACCCCTGCAGGTAGAGGTTCGTGATCGGGTTCGCGATCACGCCGACGTCGGCACGGCGGACCGCCTCGACCACCTCGTCGCGCTGGGCGGCGGGCATGCTGCCGAGGCGCACGCAGTGGCCGGCCGAGACCGGCGTCGTCCAGTGCTCCACCCGGCGAGCGAGGGCGAGCAGGGTGTCGGGCCCGTGCAGGCTCTCGTCGGTGTGCAGGTCGACGCCGACGCCGCGGCGCTCCGCGATGTCGAGCAGGCGGTGCAGGTCGCGCTCGGGCTCGCGGGAGAGGTGCGGGGCGCCGCCGACGAGGTCGACGCCGAGGTCGAGGACGGCCTCGACGTCGCGGTCGGGGCTGTCCTGCGAGGCGAGGGCGACGATCTCGACGTCGACGAGGTCGCGCAGCTCGTCGCGCACCCGCACCAGCGCCTCCGCCCCGCGCGTCGCCTCGGCGCCGAGCAGCACGTCGACGTGGGTGCGCACCGCGGTGGTGCCCTGGGCCAGCATCGCGAGCAGCTGGCGGCGGGCGCGGTCGGCCACGTCGTCGACGGTCATCGTCGCGGCGTGCACGCGCCAGGAGGCGATGGCGAGCTCGAGGTCGCCCATCGGGGGCCGGATGGCGTCCCAGGAGAGGGCCTTGTCGAGGTGGGCGTGCGGCTCGGCGGGGGCGGTGAGCAGCAGGTGGCCGGCGAGGTCGAGGGTCTCGGCCTCGGGGGCCCGTGCCGCCGTGCCCGCCGGGAGGACCGCCTCCACCGTGTCGCCGGCCAGGACGACGTCGACCACCGAGCCGTCGGGCAGGGTGGCCGCGGTCAGCAGCGAGATCGGGCGGGGGAGTCGGCTCACGGGTCGTCCTCGGGTCTGTCGGCCGGTGGCCCCTCAGGGGGAGGGCCGGTCGGTGCAGGGTGCAGAATGTTGATCGCATCAACATGGTTCAATCTAAGGACGGCTCGTTTCGGGCACGTGACGCGGCCGTTTCGCCGTGTTAATTGCGGGCCGGGCCGTCCGACCGCCGTGGTAGACCTCGTCTGTCCACCCGATCCAGGAGGCTCCCGTCACGTCCCTCGACGACCTCGACACCGTGGCTCTCGCCGCCCAGTCGGCAGCGGCGCCGGCATCGGCCCCGGGGCCCGCCGCGGTGACCGCCGCGCCCGCCGCGGTGACCGCCGCGCCCGTCGATCCGCAGGCGCTCGCCGTGGGCTCGCGCATCCGGCGGCTGCGCCGGGCTCGGGGCCTCACGCTCGTGCAGCTCGCCGGCGAGGCCGAGCTGTCGCACCCCTTCCTCAGCCAGCTCGAGCGCGGGCTCGCCCGGCCGAGCCTGGTCTCGCTCGAGCGCATCGCCCGGGCGCTCGGCACGAGCCAGGTCGAGATCCTCGCCGCGGCCGACGACGACCGCCCCGGCGACCAGCCCGGCGTCGTGCACGTCGCGGCGGCCGAGGGCTCGACCGGGCGCTACGGCCAGGCCTCGGCGCGGCTGCTGACGCACGGCGACCGCGCCTTCCACCCGATGGAGATGACCGGCTACAACCGCGACCCCGGCGACTTCTTCGAGCACGCGGAGGACGAGTTCGTCCACGTGCTCGCCGGTCGCCTGCGCGTGGAGCTCGGCGACGAGGGCGTGCACGTGCTCGGCCCCGGCGACTCCCTCTACTACGTCGGGGGCACCGCCCACCGCTGGGCCGCCGTCGACGACGACGGCTACCGCCTGTTCGTCGTCAAGCAGAGACCGGAGACCCTGTGACCGCCCCCACCCGACTGCCCGACACCGCCCTCGACGTCGTCGTGACGGCCCGCACCCGCTCTGCCGACCGGGTCGAGCTCTTCGAGTTCGCCGCGCCCGACGGCCGCCCCCTGCCGCGCTGGGAGCCCGGGGCCCACGTCGACGTGGCCCTGCCCGGCGGCGAGGTGCGGCAGTACTCGCTCTGCGGCGACCCCGACGCGCCCACCTGGCGGGTCGGCGTGCTGCGCGAGACGGACGGACGAGGAGGCTCGGCCTGGCTGCACGACTCCCTGGCCGTCGGCGACGCGGTGCGGCTGGCCGGGCCCCGCAACCACTTCGAGTTCGAGCCCCGTCGCGGCACCTCGTACGTGTTCGTCGCGGGCGGCATCGGCGTCACGCCGATCTCGGCGATGGCGCGCGCGGCGGCACGTGCGGGCGTCGAGTACGTGATCCACTACGCCGGCCGCAGCCGCGCCTCCCTCGCCCTGCTCGACGAGCTGGCCGAGCTGCACGGCGACCGGCTGCACGTGCACGCCGCCGACGAGGGCGACCGGCTCGACGTCGACGCCCTGTTCGCCGGGATGGCCGCGTTCACGACGACCTACTGCTGCGGGCCCGAGCGGCTGGTCTCGGCCGTCGAGGCGGCCGGCGCCGGGCGGCAGGTCGTCGTCGAGCGCTTCGAGCCGAAGGAGGTCGGCGAGCCGGTGCGGCACGAGTCGTTCGAGGTCGAGCTCGCCGCCTCGGGCCTGACGGTCACGGTGCCGCCCGACCGCTCGGTGCTCGACGTCGTCGAGGAGGCCGGCGTGCTGGTGCTGTCGAGCTGCCGCGAGGGCACCTGCGGCACCTGCGAGACGCCCGTGCTCGAGGGCGAGGTGGACCACCGCGACTCGATCCTGACGCCCGACGAGCAGGCCGCCGGCGACCGCATGTTCCCCTGCGTCTCGCGGGCCGCGTGCCCCCGGCTGGTCCTCGACCTCTAGCGCCCGCGCGCCCCGCCCCTCCCGTCCCGGCTCGCCTCGCGCCTCCCGCCCCGCGCCTCCCGTCCCGACTCGACCCGCGCCTCCCGCGCCGCGCCTCCCGCCCCGACTCGACCCGCGCCTCCCCTCGCGCCTCCCGTCCCGACTCGACCCGCGCCTCCCCTCGCGCCCGCAAATGCCGACCAGGTATCCGGCACGCGTGGCTCAGCTCCTGCAGATGCCGACCGATCGGGCCCCAGAGAGGCTCTGGTGACGGGTATTCCATGCGCCAGAGGCGCCTCGGTCGGCAATTGCGGGTGGGGGAGTCGCGTCGGACGGGCGCAGGTCGGGTTCTGCAGTCAGGGTGGCCAGGGGCCAGGGGCCAGGGGCCAGCGGTCAGCGGTCAGGGCGGCCGGTGGCCGGCTAGCGGCCGACGCGCTCGCGGAGGGCCGCGACCAGCTCGTGCTCATCGGCCCCGAGGAGGCGCCCGTCACGCACCACAGGGCGGCCCGCCACGAGCACGTGGCGCGGACGCCGCCCCGGGCTCGCCCAGAGCAGCCCCGCGACCGGGTCGGCGACCCCGGCGTCCGCGACCCCCGAGACGTCCCAGAGGCAGAGGTCGGCCGCCGCGCCCGGCCGGAGGTGGCCGAGCTCGGGGCGGCCCAGCCCGGCGGCCGAGCCGGAGGTGGCGAGCCCGAGCGCGTCCCGGGCCGTCAGTGTCAGCGTCGGCGACGAGGCAGCACCCCCGGCGCCCTCCCCGTCCTCGGCACCCCCAGCGCCCGCAGCACCCCCGGCGCCCGCCGGCCGCGGCGCCAGCGGCGCGACCTGCATCGCGAGCCGCGCGTCCGCCAGCAGGTGCCCCGCGTCGTTGCTCCCGCCGCCGCTCGTGCCGAGCCCGACGGCCACCCCCGCCGCGCGCAGCGCCGCGACCGGCGCCACGCCCCAGCCCATCGGCAGGTCGCACCCCGGGGCGTGCGTCGCGGTGACCCCGGCCGCCGCCAGCCGCACCACCTCGCCCGCGTCGACCGCGCAGAGGTGGGCGATCGTGACGTCGTCGGCGAGCCAGCCCCACTCGTCGAGCAGGTCGAGCGGGCGACGCCCCCAGCGCTCGAGGGCGATCGCGACGTCGACCTGCTCGTTCGCCTGCGTGCGCCTCCTCAGCCCGTGGCGGGCCGCGACCTCGGCCAGCAGCTCGAAGGTCTCGCGCCCGTCGCTGTGCACGCCGGCCGGCCCGACGGCGAGCTGGAGCATCCCGTCGGCGCTCACCCCGCCCCGCGGCACCGGCCCCTCCGCCCCGAGCAGCGCCTGGACGATCGCCTCGGCCGACGCCGCGGCGCGCTGGGGGTCGTCGCGCGCCGAGCCCCTCACGAAGACGAGCCGCCCGCCGAGCCCCCGGGCCGTCTCCGCGATGCTCCGGGCGATCGCGACGGTGTCGGCCACGGCGGCGTCGGCCGTGGCCCCGCTGAGGGCGGCCCTGCCGGGGGCGCCCCCGCCGAGGCCGGGCGCGGCGGGCCAGTTGAGCTGGTGGTCCGCGACGGTCGTCACGCCCGCGAGCAGCCCCTCGGCGACCCCGACGGCCGTGGTCGCCGCGACGAGCGACGGGTCGATCACGGCCGAGCCGTACGCCGCGGCCATCGCGGGCAGCCACTCGGCCATCGGCACGTGGCGCGTGCCGGGCAGCGTGCGGAACCCGCTCTGCAGCAGGTGGTGGTGCGCGTTGACGAGCCCCGGCGTGACGACGCACCCGCCGGCGTCGAGGACGTCGTGCCCGCCGCGCAGCGCGTCCTCGCCCGGGGGCGCCACCACGACGCCGTCCCGCACCCAGAGGCTGTCGGCGGTCTCGGTCGACTCGTCGACGACGACGCGCACGGCGCCGCGGACCTCGAGGAGGCGGCCGGGCGGCAGGGAGGTCGGCAGGGGCGTCGTGGGCATGCGAGATTCCTAGCAGCGCCGTGTGTCGGGCGCGTTTCCGCCCCGTGCGAACAGGGGGAGTCGCCCCCACGCTCCGCAGATAGGCTCGCCCGCATGAGCGACCAGACCCCCGACCGCATCCTCATGTTCGGCGCCGACTGGTGCCGCGACTGCCGCCGCTCGAAGGCGCTGCTCGACCGCGAGGGCGTGGAGTACGACTACGTCGACGTCGAGGCCGTGGAGGACGGCGCCGACCGGGCGTACGCGATCAGCGGTCGCACGCAGATCCCGGTCGTGGTCTTCCCCGACGGCAGCCACCTCGTCGAGCCCACCGACCCCGAGCTCGCCGCGAAGCTCTAGGCGCAGGCGCGGGCCCAGGCGCAGCCGCAGGCAGGAGGCGGGCGCCCTGGCCCCCGCGTCGCGGGCGGAGCTACCCGCGGCCGCCGATCCGCTGCCGCCGCTCGGAGACGACGCCCTTGACCGCCTCGTCGAGGTGCGGGTGCACGAACTCGTAGCCGCCCTCGACCAGGCGCTCCGGCAGCACCCACCGGCTCTTCAGCACGAGCTCCGTCTCCGTGCGCAGCACGGCCGTGCCGAGCTCGAGCATCCACCGCGTCGCCGGCAGGCCGACGGGCATCCCCACCGCACGACGGACGATGCCCATCATCGTGCGGTTGTCGGCCGGGTTCGGCGACGAGAGGTTCACGACCCCGTCCACCTCCTCGTGCTCGCGCAGCCACTCGATGCTGCCGAGCACGTCGTCGACGTGGATCCAGCTGAACTTCTGGCGCCCGCCGCCGGCGCCCTCGCGGTGGTGCGTGCCGGCCGCGAGCCGCGCCCGCGTCGCGGGCCACGGGCCGTCGAGCTGCGGACCGCCGAGGCCGGCGCGCGCCAGCCCCATCAGCGGCACCAGTGCGCTGCCGTCGCCGAGCACGATCGCCATCCGCAGCGCGACCCGACGGGTCGCGGGCAGGTCGGGCGCGAAGAACTCGCGCTCCCAGGCCGTCGCCACGTCGACCGAGAAGCCGGTGCCGATCTGCCCGGTCGACTCGGTCATCGGGCGGTCCTCGGCGTGGCGGTAGATCGTCGCGGTCGACGAGTTGAACCAGACGGCGGGAGGCGCGGTGCACGCGAGCACCGCCTCCGCCAGCTCCCGCGTGGTCTCGACCCGTGACCGGAGGATCTCGGCGCGGTTCTCCGGCCCGTAGCGGCAGTCGACGCTCTTGCCGGCCAGGTTCACGAGCACGTCGGCGCCCTCGAGCAGGGCCGTGATGCCCGCGGTGTCGCCCCAGCTCGCGTCGGAGCCGGAGCGCCCGACGGTGCTCACGCGGGCGCCGCGCGCGCGGTACGCGGCGGCGAGGTGCTGGCCGATGAAGCCGGAGGCCCCGGCGAGGACGACGTGCTCGGTCATGGTGTTGTTCCCCCTGGGTGGCGGTCGGCCGCCGCGGCGCGGGGCTCGATCCGGTAGTCGAAGTGTCCGGAGTACTCGTAGATCCGCCCGACGACCGGGGCGTCGAGCGTCAGCGAGACGCGCTGGCGCCCGGCCGCCGGGTCGAAGGCCTCGTGCAGCGTCACGCGCGGCGAGACCGCCCGGGGCAGCGGGAGGTGCCGGCGACCGACGCGCAGGGCGAGCGCCCCCGACGTGAGCACGAGCCCGCCGTCGACAACGGCCACGGCGAGGTCGGCCGACCAGCGGCGTCGCGTGCCCAGATGGTCGACGAGGCCGCCCGGCCCCGCGGTGATCGCGTCGACCATGCTCCGGTGCGAGTCGGGGTCGTCCGAGAACGCGAACGTGCGCACCGCGCCCACCACGACGTCGCCGGCGGGGTCGACGCCGGGGGTGTTCACGACGCCGAAGGGCACGTCGTGCTGCCAGACGGGGAAGAGCACGCCCTGCCGGCCGAGCACGGCGAGCACCGGCCAGAGCCAGCGCCGGGGGGTGCCCACGCGGTCGAAGACGCCGTGGCCGACGCCGACCGAGCCGGCCGGGATCGCCGCGAAGTACGGGCGGAGTCGCGGGTGCAGCCCGTCGAGCAGGTCACCGGCCACGGACTCCCACGGCGACGGGGGCGGGGTGGTCGGGGCGACGGACACGTGCCGAGCCTAGGGGCACGGCGTGGGTAGCCTCGGCGCATGGAGACCACCGTGCACCCCCTCGTGACCGCGGCCGAGCTGGAGCGCGAGCTCCGGGGCCCGCGTGCCCCGCGACTCCTCGACGTCCGGTGGCGGCTCGACCGCCCCGACGGCCGCGACGACCACCGTGCCGGGCACCTGCCGGGGGCGGTCTACGTCGACCTCGACTCGGAGCTCGCGGGCCACGGGGCCGCCATCGACGGGCGGCACCCTCTGCCCGGCACGGCCGACCTGCAGGCGTCGGCGCGACGGTGGGGGCTCGGCCGGGGCGACGCCGTCGTCGTCTACGACGACCTGGGCGGGCTCTCCGCGGCGCGGGCCTGGTGGCTGCTGCGCGTCTCGGGGGTGGCCGACGTGCGCCTGCTCGACGGCGGGCTGGCGGCCTGGCGCACCGCGGGCCTGCCCGTGGAGCAGGGCGAGGTGACGCCCGTGCCCGGCGACGTGGTGCTCGAGCCGATCGGGGCGGGGCGCGACGGCCTCGGCGTCGTCGACACGGAGGAGGCCGGGGAGTGGCCGGAGCACGGCACGCTCGTCGACAGCCGCGCCGCCGAGCGCTTCCGCGGCGACGTCGAGCCGGTCGACCCGCGGGCGGGGCACGTGCCCGGTGCGCTGAGCGTGCCGACGGCCGGCAACCTCGGGCCCGACGGGACGTTCCTCGAGCCGGCGGCCCTCGCGGCGCGCTACCGGGAGGCGGGCGTCGACCTCGAGGGCGACGTGGCCGTGTACTGCGGCTCGGGCGTGACCGCGGCGCACGCGGCCCTGGCGCTCACCCTGGCGGGGGCCCGCCCGGCGCTCTGGCCGGGGTCGTGGAGCGCCTGGTCGTCCGACCCGGCGCGGCCCGTGGCGGTCGGCGACCCGAGCGACGCCCCTGACGACCGACGCCCCTGACGACCGACGCCCCTGACGACCGAGGGCGCTGACATCGAGGCGCGTCACGCCGTTTGACATGCGACATTTCAGCTGTCACACTGGATCCGTCAGCGCGGCCGCCGGTGAGCCTCCTCCCCCCTCGGAGGCCCGGCGGCCGCGCTGACCTGCTGTGCCGGCTGACCTGCTGTGCCGGCTGACCCGCTGTGCCGGCTGACCCGCCGCTAGTCGGCGACGATGACGGCGATGGCGCGCTTCAGGGCCTCGCGGTCGGCGCGCAGCTGCGCGACCTCGGCCTCGAGCTCGCTGATGCGGTCGCTCGTCGCGGCGCTGCCCGAGCCCGGGGGGCGGCCCCGGCGGGGCGCGGCCACGGCGGCGGCGGCCTCCTCGAGGCTCTCGTCGGCCTCGGCGGCCTCCGCCGCGACCTCGGGCTCGACGGGCGCCGGGGCGTTGGCCTTCTCGTGGGCCCGGATCCAGCCGCGCAGCGACTGCTCGCCGACCTCGAACTCCTCGGCCGTCTCGCGGATGATCGAGCGGTTGCCCGGCTCGGCCTCGCGCCGCTCCAGCACTCGGGCGAGCGACTTCTCGCGGGTCTCGTCGGTGTACTTCTGCTCGAAGGGCATGGGGGCTCCTGTGTGCGATGTCGTGATGATGGTGTCTTCGTCACCGTGCGCGGGAGCCGGTGATGTGTAGACGGTACTGCATCCATGTAGATCGTCACCGAGTTGTCCACAGGGCGGTGCGGGATGTACCGCGAACGCATGTTGTCGAGCATGATGCGCGAAGCATCGTCATGTACTGCGGGTGTCGCGCAGCACGACGAGCGTGCTGCGCGATGTCGTCGAGCTGCCGGACGGGTGTCGCTCGCCGTGCCCTCGACGGGGGGCGGGGTGCCTGACCGTCCGCCCGTCCTCCCCGACATGTCGGGCAAAGCAGCTTAAGGTGGCCGTGTGTGGCGACCCGACAGACAGCATGACGACGGCGACGACGGGACCAGTCCTGTCGTCGCCCCGACGAGTGCGCCCGGGGTCGTGGCCCCCGGCGCCCTGAGCCTCGGCAGGCCGGGCCTCGAGGTCGGCAACGCCGCGGAGCCGATCCGCGAGGGCTGGCGGCGGACGCTCTCGAGCGTCGGCGGATCGTCGACGCTCCTGCACTTCGGCGACGAGCAGCGGGCGCGCATCGAGCTCAGCACGACGCACCCCGGCGGCCTCGCGCAGTTCATCACCGGCAAGACCACCCTGCTCTCGAGCCTCATCCGCGACGACCTCGCCCTGCGCACGGCGCGCGTCGCCGCGGGCGAGATCGCGGCGAAGGGGCTCGAGCTCGCGACGGTCCGCGGCATCGACGCCGTCCACCTCGCCATCGGCATGGCCGCCTGGTCGTTCGCCGGCGAGGACTTCCGGGCCCCCGTCCTGCTCCGCCCGCTGGCGATCCGCCGTCACGGCCGTGACTTCGAGGTCCGCCTGCTCGGCGAGCCCGTGCTGAACCCCGCGCTCGCCGACGCCCTGCACGACCAGTTCGACATCTCGCTCGACGCCGACGCCTTCGTGGCGCTGGCCGGCCGCGACGGGTCGTTCACGCCGAACCCCGTGATCGACCGCCTCCGCGGCCTCACCGCCCACCTCGACTGGTTCACCGTGCAGCCCCGGCTCGTGGTCTCGACCTTCGCCGAGGTCTCGACCGAGATGGCCCTCGACGCCCGCCAGCTCGACCACCCGGTGCTCGACGCCCTCGCCGGCAACCCGATGGCGCTCCGCCAGGTCGAGGAGGCGTACCGCCCGACGACCGCGACGCCGCAGGACGAGCGCAGCCCCGAGACCGACACCCTGCTGCTCGACGCCGACCCCGAGCAGGAGAACGTCGTCGCGCAGATCGCGGCCGGCAACTCGGTCGTCGTCAAGACGCTGCCCGGCACCGGCGGCACCCAGACCATCGTCAACGCCGTCGGCCGGCTCGTCTCGCAGAACAAGCGCGTGCTGGTCGTCAGCCCCCGCCGGGCGACGCTCCGCGGCATCACCGCCCGCCTCGCCGACATCGGGCTGCCGGGCGTCGCGGTCGCGCCGACGACCCTGCGGCGTGACGTCATCCGCGCCATCGCCCGGGACGAGAAGGCCACCCACCCGCAGATGGGCGAGGTCGACGACGCCCTCGTGCGGCTGCGGAAGGTCCTGGTCGACTACCGCGGCGCGCTGAGCCGCCGCGACCCCGAGCTCCGCGTCTCGGTGCTCGACTGCCTCACCGAGCTCAGCCGCCTCGCCCTCCTGCCCGCCGCCCCGGCCACGACCGCCCGCCTCAGCCGCCGCAGCGTCGAGGCGATGGTCGAGGGCCGTCGCCGGGTCGCCGAGACCATGGTCAACGCCGCCAACCTCGGCGAGTTCCGCTACGGCCCCGGCGACTCGCCCTGGTACGGCTCCCGGTTCACCGACTCCTTCGGGGCCGGCGACGCGCACCAGCTGGCGAAGTCGCTGCACCACCGCGACCTGCCCCGGCTGCTCGAGCGCGCCGACGAGGTCATCGGCAGCACGCGGATGCGCCCCTACGAGTCGGTCGCGGAGCTGGGCGTCTACCTGCGCCTCCTCACGGAGATCCGCGACACCCTCGACAAGTTCCTGCCCGTGGTCTTCGACCGCTCGGTGGCCGAGCTCGTCGCGGCGACGGCGCCGAAGCGCGACGCGCCCGACATGTCGAGCGCCAACCGCCGCCGCCTCAAGAAGCTCGCGAAGGAGTACGTGCGGCCCGGCGTGCACATCGCCGACCTGCACAGCGCCCTGCAGCGCATCCAGCAGCAGCGCATCATGTGGCAGCGCTACGTCGCCGCGGGCACGCCGCCCGAGGTGCCGACCGGCATCGCCGACGCGCACGTGCTGCACCAGCAGGTCTCGCACGACCTCGAGCGCCTCGACGGTCCGCTCGGCCTCGCCGGCGACGAGGGCCTGACCCAGATCGGCGTCGTCGAGCTGCGTCAGCGCCTCGAGGCCCTGGCCGCCGAGAGCGACGTGCTGCAGAACCTGCAGGAGCGCACCGAGCTGATGACGACGCTCCGCGACCTCGAGCTCACGCCGCTCATCACCGACCTCGCCGAGCGCCACGTGCCCGAGCAGCAGGTCGCCGCCGAGCTCGAGCTCGCCTGGTGGCGCTCGGCGCTCGAGTCGCTGCTCGAGGCCGACCGGGCCCTGCTCGGCGCGAACACGGCGATGCTCGACCGCCTCGAGGCCGACTTCCGCCTCGTCGACGAGGCGCACGCCGCCGGCAGCGCCCAGCTGCTCGGGTGGCAGCTCGCCGAGAACTGGAAGATCGGCCTCGTCGACTGGCCCGAGGAGGCCTCGGCGCTGAAGATGCTGCTGCGCCAGCGGCACGTCACCGCGCGCCTGCTGCACGACGCGGCGCCGCACCTGTCGCGCGCCGTCGCGCCGGTGTGGCTCGCCTCGCCCTACGAGGTGCACACGATCGCCGACACGGTGCCCTTCGACACCGTCGTGCTGGTCGACGCGGGCGCCACGACCATCGCCGAGAACGTCGGCGCGATCCGCCGCGGCAAGCAGACCGTCGCCTTCGGCGACCCGGTCACGCAGACCCCCTCCGAGTTCGACGTCGCCGTGACCCCGGGCAAGCAGCCGCCCCGCCACGACGACTCCGAGCTCGACGCCCTGCACGCCGACAGCGCCCTCGCGCGGCTGTCGACCCTGCTGCCGACGCTGTCGCTGACCCGCAGCTACCGGGCCGGCGGAGAAGACCTCGCCGAGCTCGTCAACCGCCGGTTCTACGGCGGCCGCATCGAGTCGCTGCCGTGGGCCGGCAGCTTCCTCGGGCACGGCAGCATCGCGCTCGACTACGTCTCGGGCGGCACCGCGGTGCCCGACCCCGAGTCGGGCGCGGTCGAGAGCGTCGACGCCGAGGTCGACCGGGTCGTCTCGCTCGTGCTCGAGCACGCGCGCACGCGCCCCTCCGAGTCGCTGATGGTCATCACGGCCAGCGCCAAGCACGCCGTGCGCGTGCAGCAGGCCGTGCTCACCGCCGTGTCGGGCCACAAGGACCTCACGGAGTTCGTCGTCGGCGACCGGAGCGAGCCGTTCATGGTGGCGACGCTCGAGCAGGCCGTCGCGCAGAGCCGCGACCACGTCGTCTTCTCGATCGGCTACGGGCGCACCCCGCACGGCCGCGTGCTCAGCGACTTCGGGCCGCTCGGCCAGCCCGGCGGCGAGCGGCTGCTCGCCGTCGCGATGACCCGTGCCCGACGCTCGATGGTCATCGTGACCTGCTTCCAGCCCGCCGACATCGACGGCGGACGGATGGGCCACGGCACGATCGCGCTCTCCGAGATCCTCACCGAGGTGCAGGCGCGCACCGCCGCCGAGCACGTGCCCGACGACTCCGACCCGATGCTCGTCGACCTCGCCCGCCGCCTCGAGGCGCGCGGCATCCCCGTCGCCCTCGGCCACCGCGGCAAGCTCGGCCTCGTCGCCGCGCACGACGGCGTCTGCGTGACGATCGAGACCGACACCACCCTGTCGCGCACCAGCCTCCGCGAGTCGTTGCGGGCCCGCCCCGAGACGCTCCGCCGCCTCGGCTGGCACTACGTGCGCGTGCACGCGTTCCAGCTCTTCACCGACCCCGACTCGGTCGCGCAGCGCGTGGCCGAGGTGCTCGGCATCGACTCCGCCCGCACGCAGGAAGTGCCGAGCGTGCCCGCACGCCAGCACGTCAACCGCGGCTGAGCGCCGTGAGCGACCGCGAGGCCCCCGCCGGAGGCGCGGTGCCGGCCGACGAGGCCGGCCCCGCCCTCGAGGCGGTCGCGGGGGCACCGCTCGTGGTGCGGCGTCGGGGCGGGCGCCGGGTCACCACCGACCCCGTTCCCGGGAGCGATCCGACCCCCGCCCCCGCGCCTCCGGACCGCTCCTCGGGCGAGAACGACCGCCAGCTGCGCGACGACGTGCCGCCGCACTGGGGCTGAGGCGCGGCTGCTGACGGCCCCGTGACGCCCGCACGCGACGACGCCCCCGACCGGTCTGGTCGGGGGCGTCGTCGCGCCGGGGGAGGAGGGGCGTCAGCGGCTGCCGAGCGGCCCGTTGCCCTCGCCGACGACCGGGACGGAGCCGGTCGGGGCCGCGTGGCTGCCGTGCGACGCGCCGGCGCCCGCGGGCGTCACGGTCTGGCGCAGCAGGTCGCGGATCTCGCTGAGCAGTTCGACGTCCGTCGGCGGCACGTCGACCGGGGTCGGCTCGGAGGCCTGCTGCTTCGCGAAGGTCCGCTTGAGCAGGTTGTTGACCGGCAGCACGAGCACGAAGTACACGACGGCGGCGATCACGACGAAGTTGATCAGCGCCCCGATCACCGCGCCGAACCGGAGCTCGGCGGTGTCGCCGGAGACGGTCGGGATCGAGACGACGAGGGCGTCGTCGAGCATGGACGCGTTGAACGCCGCACCGATCAGGGGGTTGAAGACGTTCGTGACCAGCGAGGTCACGATGGCGGTGAACGCGGCGCCGATGACGACCGCGACCGCGAGGTCGATGACGTTGCCGCGGAGGATGAACTCCTTGAATCCCTTCACGGGATGCTCCTTCGGTCGGTGGTCGGAACGGTCGTCCCGGGGGACCACCTAACCACGGGCCCGGGTCAGGAGGCGGTGGTCGAGCCCCCGGAGGAGCCCGACGACCCGCTCGACGACGTGCCCGACCCGCTCGACGACGACGCGCCTCCGGAGCCGGACGACGACGACCCGCCCTTGTCGGACGACGACGAGCCGCTCTTGTCGGAGGACGAGGTCGAGCTGGTCTTCTCGGCGGAGCCGGACGAGCTGCCGCTGCCGCCCTTCGCGCCCGAGCTGCGCGAGTCGGTGCGGTAGAAGCCCGAGCCGTTGAAGGTCACGCCGACCGGGCTGAACACCTTGCGGAGCACGCCGGAGCAGACGGGGCACACGGTGAGGCTGTCGTCGGTGAACGACTGGACGACGTCGAAGGCGTTGCCGCACTCGGTGCAGCGGTACGAGTAGGTGGGCACGGATTCCTCACGGTGCGACGGAGACGGGGCGGCGGGCACCCGGGCCCGGCCCGGCGCGGGGAGGCGCGGGTCAGAACTCGTGGATGCCGGAGGGGGTGACGACGCCGTCGACGGCCTGGTCGTGCCGCTCGCGCGGCACCGACTCGACGTACTCGGAGTCGAACACCACAGCATAGACCGGGGGGCGCTTCTCCATCGATCCGAGGGTCTTGTCGAAGTAGCCGCGGCCCCAGCCCATGCGCATGCCCTCGCGGTCGATGCAGGCGGCGGGCACGACGATCAGGTCGATGTCGTTGATGGCCATCGGGCTGAGCACCTCGCCGACCGGCTCGGGCAGGCCGAAGAGGCCGGTGGTCTCGGACTCGCCGTCGCCCACGGCCCAGTCGAGCAGGCCGTCGGGGCGGGAGACGGGGAACAGCACGCGGACGTCGTGCGCGAAGGCCCAGTTCAGGAAGGGGCGGGTGTCGGGCTCGTCGGGGGCCGAGAGGTAGGCCGAGACGGAGCGGGCGGAGAGGCCCGTGGCGAGGTCGACGAGGTGCCGGGTGAGGGCCGCGCTGGCCTCCTCGCGCTCCGCGCTGGTGCGGTTCCGGCGGCGCTGTCGCAGCTCGGCTCGCAGGGCTCGCTTGGCGTCGCCGACCTCGTCCGTCATGTCCCCCATCGTACGGTCGCAGATGTGCCCCCCGCGAGAGGGCCGCGCCCTATACGCTGACCGGCATGGGCTTCACGATCTCGAAAGCAGTCATTCCCGCCGCGGGCCTCGGAACTCGGTTCCTGCCCGCCACCAAAGCCATGCCTAAGGAGATGCTCCCCGTCGTCGACAAGCCGGCGATCCAGTACGTCGTCGAGGAGGCCGTCTCGGCCGGCCTGACCGACGTGCTGATGATCACCGGCCGCAACAAGAACGCGCTCGAGAACCACTTCGACCACGTCTCCGAGCTGGAGGAGACCCTGCGCAAGAAGGGCGACCACGACAAGCTCGCCAAGGTCAACCAGAGCACCGACCTCGCCGACATGCACTACGTGCGCCAGGGCGACCCGCTCGGCCTGGGGCACGCCGTGCTCCGCGCCAAGATGCACGTCGGGCGCGAGCCCTTCGCCGTGCTGCTCGGCGACGACATCATCGACGCCCGCGACCCGCTGCTGACCCGCATGATCGAGGTCCAGGGCACGAAGAACGCGACCGTCGTCGCCCTCCTCGAGGTCGACCCGTCGCAGACCCACCTCTACGGCATCGCCACGGTCGAGGAGACCGCGGAGGACGACGTCGTGAAGATCACCGGCCTGGTCGAGAAGCCCGCCCAGGGCGAGGCGCCCAGCAACCTGGCCATCATCGGCCGCTACGTCATCCGCCCCGAGGTCTTCGACGTGCTCGAGAAGCAGGAGCCGGGCAAGGGCGGCGAGATCCAGCTGACCGACGCGCTGATGAAGATGGCCAGCGCCGAGGAGTGGACGGGCGGCGTCTACGGCGTCGTCTTCCGCGGCCGCCGCTACGACACCGGCGACAAGCTCGACTACATCAAGGCGATCGTCCAGCTCGCCTCCGACCGTGACGACATCGGCGGCGAGCTCCGCCCGTGGCTCCAGGAGTTCACCGCGGGTCTCGAGAAGTAAAGAGACCCATCGCGTGACGACCATCCCCACGCTGACGGAGGGGCGGACCACCATCCGGCCCCTCCGTCTGCGTGACACCCGCGACCTCGACGCGGCGCTCTCGGAGAACCGCTCCTGGCTGCGCCAGTGGGAGGCCACGAACCCGTCGGGCTTCACCAGTCACGACGTGCGGGGCAGCATCCGCTCCCTGCAGATCAACGCCCGGGCGGGCCTCGGCCTGCCCTTCGCGATCGAGCTCGACGGGCGCTTCGTCGGGCAGCTCAACGTCAGCGGCATCGCCTACGGGTCGCTCGGCTCGGCCACCATCGGCTACTGGGTGACCCAGTCCGCCGCCGGCCACGGCGTGACGCCGACGGCCGTCGCCCTGGCCACCGACCACTGCTTCGGCAGCCTCGGCCTGCACCGGATGGAGATCTGCATCCGCCCCGAGAACGGCCCGAGCCTCCGCGTCGTCGAGAAGCTCGGCTTCCGCTACGAGGGGCTGCGGCGCCGGTACATCCACATCAACGGCATGTGGCGCGACCACTTCTGCTTCGCGCTCGTGGCCGACGAGGTGCCCGGCGGCGTCCTCCGCCGATGGCGGGAGGGGCTCGTGCCGCCCGGGCAGGGCAGCGTCCCGCCGGAGGCGCTGGCCGAGTCCGCCCGCAGCCTGCCCTGGTAGCCGACCCGCGACTCCTCGGGGCAGATCCGCACCGACACACCTGCGCGGTGCGCCCCCGCGGCGCGTCGTCGCTCATACCCTCGTGACCATGGGACTCGAGTCGTGGGGCGGTGGCGTCGTGCTGGCGCTCGTCGCCGTGCTCTGGCTCGTCTACCTCGTGCCCACCTGGCACCGGCGCCAGGAGTACCTCGCCACCGAGCGCAACGCCGTGCGCCTCCAGCAGACCCTGCGGATCCTCGCCCAGACGGCCGAGCTGCCCGAGGAGGTGCGCATCGAGGCGAACGCCCGGTCCGTCGCCGACGCGCAGCGCATCCTCCGCCAGGAGGAGGGCAAGCGGGAGGCGCTGCGCCGCGCCCACGAGGCCGCCCGCCAGCGCGCGCTGACCCGGGAGCTCGCCGCGGCCGCCCCGGTGCTGCGGGCCGCCGACCACGACCCTGCCCTCGCCGCGCGTCGCCTGCGCCGCTCACGGCTCGTCTCGACCCTCGTGCTCGTGGCGTCGGGCCTGGCCGTCGTCGTGGGCGTCGCCTCGTTCGCGAGCGCCTGGCTGCTCGCCGTCGCGGGCCTCGTCTTCGGGGCCGGCTCGGTCGCCGTGCTCTCGCAGCTCGCCGCCGTCTCCCGCGCACGTGCCCGTCGTCAGCGGGTCGTCGCGCCCGCCGGCGAGGCGCAGCCGCTGCGCGACTTCTCCGACGGATTCACGTCGGCGCCCGCGGAGGACGCCGCGCCCGCCTCGCGGTCGTGGACGCCCGTGGCCGTGCCGGCGCCGCTGTACCTGCGCCGGGGGCGCCAGCGGCCCGCCGCTGCCCCGGCCGCGCCCGCCGCCGCCAGCCCGGCCGCGGAGCTGCGCTCCGAGTCGGAGCGGTCCGTCCGCGCCCTGCGCGACGCCCAGCGCGCCCAGCACGACGCCCTCCGCGAGGCAGCCCGGGCCGAGGGCGCCCTCAGCGCCGCCCGCACGACCGACGCGGGGTCGGCCGCCGCCGCCCGCGCCGAGCGCGCCCGCCGCGCCGTCGCCGACGCCCGAGCCGCGGAGGCCGCCGCCCCCTCACCCGCACCGACCCCGACGGCCCCGAGCCGCTTCGCCCGCATGGGCATCATCGACGACCTCGGCGAGTCGACCTTCCGCGTCGACGAGGCCCTGCAGCGCCGCCGCGCCGTCTGACGCGCCGCCGCTCCGCCCGATTCACGGACCACGCCACGGTGGTGCTATCGTTGCAGAGCAGTTTCCGGGGCTATGGCGCAGTTGGTAGCGCGTCTCGTTCGCAATGAGAAGGTCAGGGGTTCGAATCCCCTTAGCTCCACGGAATGCAGAAAGGCCCGCCTCTGGCGGGCCTTTCTGCATTCCGTTCCTCTTGTCAGAACAACTGAAGGGCCGCTTCGCGGCCTTCCTGGCGGGTGCACTACGTGGTGGACGGGTGGCGGGGCTGCTGTGCGGCCTTCCTGGCGGGTGGGGACGGGCTGGGCAGGGGGCGGGGCGCTTCGCGGTGTTGCCCGGCGAGGGTGGAGCGGGAGCTCGTGGCCCCAGAAGGGGGGCCCGGGGGGAGCTGGGCAGACGGAGCGGTCTGGTGCACGGCATACTCTGTGGGATGAGCGATCCGCAGAAGCCGTCCGACCCGTACGACCCCGCCGCCGCTGGGCCCCCCTCGGTGCCGCAGCCCCCGAGCTACGGCGCCTACCCCGGCGCGGGCCAGCAGGCCCCCGTCGGCGACGGCGCCCCCGGCTCGGCACCGCAGCCGGCCTACGGAGCCCCGCAGACCACGCCCCCGGGCGCGTACGGCGCTCCCCAGGCTCACTACGGCCAGGCGGGCCAGCCGGGTCAGCCGGGTCAGCCCTACGCCCCCTACGGCGGCCAGCCGTCGTCGCCGGCCGGCGGCAACGGCCTGAGCATCGCCTCCGTCGTGCTCGGCGGCGTCGGCCTGCTGCTCTCGATCATCGTCTTCGGCGGGGTGCTCGGCCTCGTGGGCCTCGCCCTCGGCATCGTGGCGCTCCTCAAGAAGACCGGCTCGCGCCTCCTCGCGATCATCGGCACGGCCCTCTCGGGCCTCGCCGTCCTGGTCTCCGTCGCGGTGCTCGTCGTCGGCCTCGTGGCCGCCGGCAGCGTCCGCGACTCGATCGACGAGAGCTCCGGCGAGACGGGCGGCTCGAGCGACCCCGGCGTCACGGAGCCCACCGGGTCGACCGACGACGCCTCGGAGGAGGCGGCCAGCGAGAACGCCGTCTTCGGCGACGTCTGGTCGTACGACGACGGCATCTCGGTCAGCGTCTCGGCCCCGCAGCCCTTCACGCCGAGCGAGACCGCCGCCGGCGCCGACCAGGCCGCCGCCGTCGTGTTCACGGTCACCGTGCAGAACGACACCGGCGCGAACTACGACCCGATCGAGACCTACTCGAGCGTGTCGTCGGGCGGCGTCGAGGCGAGCCAGGTCTTCGACTCGGCCCAGGGGCTCATGGGCTCGCCGAGCACGACCGTGCCCGCCGGGCAGTCCGCCACCTGGCAGGAGGTCTACTCCGTCAGTGACCCGGCTCAGCTCGTCTACCAGATCGCTCCGGGCTACGACTACGACGCGGCCGTCTTCACGAACTGACGCTCCGTCGCGACCTGCTCCGTGCCGTCCGTCCCCTCGCGGGGCGGGCGGCACGTCGTCGTCGTGGGTGAGGTCGGACGACGCGGCCCCCCAGCTCTGGGGGCGCTCTGCGGGCGGTTGACCCGCCAACGGGGTGGAGACGCTCCGGGGCCCGCATGGGATGGTCGGATCAGCGCCGAGGGCGCGTCGACGACCGCCGGACGGCCACCCTGCCGGGCGCAGGGGGCGCTCCCCGCGCGTGCCGTCGGCCACCACCACCGACACCGGGGAGACGATGATGGGACGAACGACCACCACCAGGAGACTGGCCGTGACGAGCACCGTGGCGGGCGCCGCCGTGCTGCTGACCGTGGCCGCGACGGTCACCGTGCCCGAGGCGGCGCACGCGGCCTCGACGTCCGTCGCGACCGCCGACGGCGTGCCGCTCGCGGGAGCCACGCTGACCACCGGGGCCTTCACGCTCGGGGTCGACGCCCCGGCCGGCTCCGTCGTCAAGGTGAAGGTCGACGGGAGCTACCTCGGCCAGGACAAGGTCGCGCCCTACGCCTTCCCGATCGCCGTCGCCCCGGGCGCCCACGAGCTCGACGTGCGCTGGGAGGACGCCGCGGTCGGCGGACGCCAGGCCGTCGAGGTGCCGTTCACGGTGCGGGCGGCGGCCGTCGCCGCGCCGGTGGCGGCACCTGCACCTGCGCCGTCGCCTGCACCTGCACCTGCACCTGCACCTGCACCTGCTCCCGCGCCGACACCGGCCCCCGCGCCGGTCCCCGCCCCGACCCCCGCGCCGGCCCCGGTGGCCTCGCCCGCGCCTCCCGCGTCCTCGACGTCGCCCGTGGCGACGCCGGCAGCGACGACGGTGACGGTGTCGACCTCGGTGGGCCTCACCGCGGCGCTGGCGGCGGCGCGGCCGGGCCAGACGATCGCGCTCCGTGACGGCACGTACACCGGCACCTTCCGGGCCGCGGCCGACGGCACGGCCAGCCAGCCGATCCGCCTCACCGGCTCCCGGGCCGCCGTGCTGACCACCGGCAGCGTCTCGAAGGGCTACGGCCTGCACGTGACCGGCGACCGGTGGATCGTCTCGGGCCTGACCGTACAGACCGCCCAGAAGGGCATCGTGCTCGACGGCTCGAGCGGCACCGTCGTCGAGGGCGTCGACGTCGGCCGCATCGGCGACGAGGGCGTCCACCTCCGCACGAACAGCGTCGACGTGACCGTCCGGGGCTCGTCGGTGCACGACACCGGGCTCCGCAAGGCGGGCTTCGGCGAGGGCATCTACGTCGGCAGCGCCGTCAGCAACTGGGGCAGCGTCATGGGCTCGTCGTCGACCCCCGACCGCTCCGACCGCGCGCAGATCATCGGCAACACCATCTCCGACACGGCGGCGGAGGGCATCGACCTCAAGGAGGGCACCACGGGCGGCGTCGTCAGCGGCAACGTCTTCCGCGACGCGGGCCGGTCGGGCGAGAACTCGGCCGACTCGTGGGTCGACGTCAAGGGCGACGGCTACCTCGTCACCGCCAACTCCGGCACGGGCACGAAGCTCGACGCCTTCCAGGTGCACGTCATCTCGGGCTGGGGGCGCGGCAACGCCTTCCGCGACAACACGGTGCTCGGCGGCGTGCCCGGCTACGAGGTCTGGGTGCAGAAGGGCGCGGTCGGCACCGTCGTCGCCTGCCGCGCGGCCGGCACGCGCGCCGCGGCCGGGCTCACGAACGGGGCCTGCTCCCGCTGAGGCGGCGGCCGCCGCGGCCCCCGCGGCCCCCGCGGCGTGCGCCGAAGCACCGGCGCCGCTCCCGGGCCGGGCGGCGGCCCTGTCCCGGGCCGCGGCCGCCGCGGGGCAAGATGGTCGGGTGCCGTTCCTCTCCACCGACGCCGACCTCCTCGCCCGCCTGCGTTCCGACCTCTCGTCGGCCGACTTCACCGTCGACCGGCTCGGCAGCGCCGACGCCTGGGGCGCCGCCGCCGGCGCGGCCCTGTTCCGCGGCGAGCGGGTGGCCGCTCGCCGTGCCCTGCTCCGCAGCGTCGACCGCGACCCGTCGCTCCGGCCGGCCGCGACCCTCGCGCTGGCCTTCGTGCTGGGCGTGCCACAGCCGGCGGACGACCTGGCGGAGGCGCTGCCGACGCTCGGCGTGGACGGCGCCGAGGCCCTCGGGCTCGTCGAGCGCCGGCCCGGCGGCGAGGTGGCCGCCCTCGTCGACCTGCGCCCCTACGCCTTCGTCGACGCGGCCGGCGAGGCCTCCTGGTGGATCACCTCCGACCTCGGCGAGCTCGCCCACGGCGGCGCCCTCCGCGAGGACCACGTCCTCGGGGTCGGCGGCGCCTCGGCCACGCTCGCGGGCCTGATGACGCCCGGCACCGTCGACCGCGCGCTCGACCTCGGTACCGGCTGCGGCATCCAGGCCCTGCACGTCGCCCGCCACGCGCGCCACGTGGTCGCCACCGACATCTCGCGGCGGGCCCTCGAGTTCGCGGCCTTCAACGCCGCGCTCAACCTCGTCGACGGCATCGAGTTCCGTCTCGGCAGCCTGTTCGAGCCCGTGGCCGGCGAGACGTTCGACCACGTCGTCTCGAACCCGCCCTTCGTCATCACGCCCCGGACCCCGGGCGTGCCCGAGTACGAGTACCGCGACGGCGGCATGGTCGGCGACGACCTGGTCGCCTCCGTCGTGGCGCAGGTCGGGGCCCACCTCGCCCCCGGCGGCGTCGCGCAGCTGCTCGGCAACTGGGAGACCGGAGGCGCGGGCGCCGCGGCCGGCAAGCGGGGGGCGTACTCGGTGGCCGACTGGGCCTCGCGCGGCGACGTGCCCCTCGACGTCTGGGTCGTCGAGCGCGAGGTGCAAGATCCTGCGGCCTACGCCGAGACCTGGATCCGCGACGGGGGCACCCGCCCGGGCACCGACGACTTCGAGCGCCTCTACGAGGCCTGGCTCGGCGACTTCGAGGCCCGGGGCGTCGTCGAGGTCGGCTTCGGCTACGTGACGCTCCGGCGACCCACGGGCGGAGGCGCGGTGCCCCTGGTGCGCACCGAGCGCCTCCTCGGGGGCCTCGGCTCGAACGACGTCGGGCTCGGCGCGCACCTGGCGGCCACGCTCGACGCCGTCGACGTGCTGCGCGGCCTCGACGACGCGGCGCTGCTCGTGACCCGACTGACGGTCGCCGGCGACGTCACGGAGGAGCGCCACTACTGGCCCGGCAACGACGACCCCACCGTGATCACCCTCGTGCAGGGCGGCGGCTTCGCCCGGCGGGTCGACTCGGGCACCGCGCTCTCGGCCCTGGTGGGCGCCTGCGACGGCGAGCTCAGCGTCGGCGCGATCGTCGGGGCGCTCGCGCACCTGCTGGAGGCCGACGAGTCCGCGCTGACCGCCGAGCTGCTGCCGCAGGTGCGGGAGCTCGTGACGACGGGGATGCTGCGGCCCTGAGACGGACGACGGGCGGGTCCGACCGACCCGGGCGTCGACGGACGCCCGGTCGGGTCGGACTCGCCCGTCGTGCCACGCGCTCCGCGGCCGCCGCCGCGGCCGCCGCCGCCGAGGTCAGTCCTGCTTGCCGACCCGGTCGCCCCAGGTGCGCCAGCTGTACTCCGGCACGAAGCCGAGCAGGTCGCGGGCCTTGTCGCTGCTGAGCAGAGAGTCGGTGCCCTCGACGGCCGCGCGGCGCTCCACCTGGGGCCAGAACCGGTCGGCCAGCACGGCCGTGGGGGTGTTCATGACCGTGTCGGTCGCGGCGATGATGAACGCCTCGTAGCCGACCAGGTCGCTCTCGAGCGCGCGGCGGACGGCCTGGGCGCCGTCGCGGGCGTCGATGTAGGAGAACAGGTTGAAGGTCTTCGCCTCGGGCGTCTCGTCCCACGGGAAGTCCTCGTAGTCGCCGTCGTCCATGACGTTCGAGAAGCGCAGGCCGATCATCTTCAGCTGGCGGTCCCAGCGGGTGAAGTGCCGGGCCATCTCCTCGTCGAGGGCCTTGCCGAGCGAGTACGACGACTCGGGGCGCACGGCGTACTCCTCGTCGAGGGGCAGGTAGGGCGGGTCGAGGTCGAAGGGGATGCCGAGCAGGGTCTCGCTCGAGGCCCAGACGACGTTGCGGATGTGCGCGGCGCGGGCGGCGGCGAAGACGTTGTAGCTGCCGGTCACGTTGTTCGTGAAGAGCGTCGCGTTCGGCACGAGCCCCGGGGCGGGGATCGCGCCGAGGTGCACCACGGCGTCGATCGAGTCGTAGCGGTCGTCGACGTGCGTGAGCGCCTGCACGACCTGCCCGTAGTCGGAGAGGTCGACCTGCACGAAGGTGACGCCGGGCACCGGGTCGGGGCTCGGGACGCGGTCGAGCAGCACGACCTCCCAGCCGTGCTCGGCGAGGTCTCGGACGACCGCGCGGCCGAGCTTGCCGCTGCCGCCGGTGACGGCGACGCGGAGGGGGGCGGGGGAGGGGGCGGGTGACGACATCGTCTGCACTTCCTGGGGAGGGTCTCGAGGGCGCGCGGTGCGCCTCCTCGTTCATACCGTGTCGGGGTGCGGAGGGCCCACAGGGTCCGGGGCCGCCCGGCGTCGCTGGGGGCCGTGCGGGAGGCGCGGGTACCGTGACGAGGACGGCGCGGCCCCGGCCCCGCCACCACCGACAGCGAGAGGACCGCCATGAGCACCGACCCGATCACCGGCAGCACCGACCCCGCCGACCGCGACCTCGACGACCGCACCGACGCGGCCGCCGTGCACGGCGACGACCCCGCCCCCGTCGACGCCCACGGCGCCTCCGAGGCCGACGACGCCGCCCGCGAGGGCGCCGTCGAGCAGGTCGACGACGCACTGGGCGGGCACATCCCGCTGCGGTAGCGCAGCGGACGCAGCGGGATCAGACGAGCACTGTCCGCTGCGGTAGCGGAGCGGACGCAGAGGGATCAGGCAAGCACCGTCCGCTGCGGTAGCGGAGTGACCCGGCCCACGATCACCCCCCAGCCACCCTTCCCGGAGCCCGAGCCTCACGCTACGGTAGGGTTCGTGCGCCCGGCTGGTTACCGGGGCATCCCGCGCCCGTAGTGCGGCGTCCGGTCGCTCGGGCTCTCCTGATCCGAACTCGAGCTGGCCGACGTCGTGGGCGCGGTGACACGCCCCTGTCCGAGCCCGGCTCGTCGACGGGGGCGTGTCTCGTCTCCGGGCGTCACGCCTCCCTCGGTCGTTTGCCGAACCGAAACGTTCGTGGCACCATCGAGGAGTCCTCACCTCGGGGCGGTTCAGGGTCCGTGGCGAGGGCCCGTCACGGGGTCGCCCCCCGGCCCCGTGACGGCTCTCCCGCCCTGGGCGGAGGCGCGGGCCCGGTCGATGGGGCAGGATCGACTCACCATGTCGCCCGCTCCCACCGCCCCGCTCGCCGCTCTGCTGCCCGCGACCCCGGGAGCGTCCTCGTACGACCCCGACGTCGCCTACACCTCGTTCGTCGAGTGGGCGGAGAGCCGGGGCCTGCCCCTGTACCCCGCGCAGGACGAGGCCATGATGGAGCTCGTCTCGGGCGCCTCCGTCGTCCTCAGCACGCCGACCGGCACCGGCAAGTCGCTCGTCGCCGCGGGAGCGCACTTCGTGGCGCTGAGCCAGGGGCGGCGCACGTACTACACGGCGCCGATCAAGGCCCTCGTGAGCGAGAAGTTCTTCGCGCTGGTCGAGCTGTTCGGCGCCGAGAACGTCGGCATGGTGACCGGCGACTCGTCGGTCAACCACGACGCCCCGATCATCTGCTGCACCGCCGAGATCCTCGCCAACCTCGCGCTCCGCGAGGGGCCCGACGCCGAGGTCGACCAGGTCGTCATGGACGAGTTCCACTTCTACGGCGACCAGTCGCGCGGCTGGGCCTGGCAGGTGCCCCTGCTGCTGCTGCCCCGGGCGCAGTTCCTGCTGATGTCGGCGACGCTCGGCGACGTGACGCGCATCACCGACGACCTCGCCCGGCGCACGGGCCGGCCCGTCGCCCGCGTCACCGGCGTCGAGCGCCCCGTGCCCCTGCACTACTCGTACGCGCAGACCCCCGTGCAGGAGACCGTCGAGGAGCTCCTCTCCACCGGCGAGGCCCCGGTCTACGTCGTGCACTTCTCGCAGGCCGCCGCGCTCGAGCGGGCGCAGGCGCTGTCGAGCATCAAGGTCGCGACGCGCGAGCAGCGCGACGAGATCGCCGAGCTCATCGGCGGGTTCCGGTTCAGCACCGGCTTCGGCAAGACGCTCGGCCGGCTCGTTCGGTCGGGCATCGGCGTGCACCACGCGGGCATGCTGCCCAAGTACCGCCGTCTCGTCGAGCAGCTCGCCCAGCGCGGCCTGCTCCGCGTCATCTGCGGCACCGACACCCTCGGCGTCGGCATCAACGTGCCGATCCGCACGGTGCTGCTGACCGCGCTGACGAAGTTCGACGGCACGCGCATGCGCCAGCTCAGCGCCCGCGAGTTCCACCAGGTGGCGGGCCGGGCCGGCCGGGCCGGCTACGACACCTCCGGCACCGTGGTGCTGCAGGCGCCTGAGCACGAGATCGACAACCTCAAGGCGATCGAGAAGGCCGGCGACGACCCGAAGAAGAAGCGCAAGATCGTGCGCAAGAAGGCCCCCGAGGGCTTCGTCTCGTGGGGCGAGCCGAGCTTCCACAAGCTGATCGCGGCCGAGCCCGAGCCCCTGGTGTCGCACCTGCAGGTCACGCACGCGATGCTGCTCAACGTGATCGGCCGCGGCGGCGACGTCTTCGCGAACGTCCGGTCGCTCGTCTTCGACAACCACGAGCCCCTCGCGAAGCAGTACGCGATGGCCCGGCAGGCGATCTCGATCTACCGCACGCTCCGCACCGCGGAGGTCGTCGTGCAGGAGCCCGGCGTCGACGGCGCCGCGCCGACCATCCGCCTCACCGTCGACCTGCAGGCGAACTTCGCGCTCAACCAGCCGCTCTCGCCGTTCGCGCTCGCGACCTTCGAGGTGCTCGACCGCGAGTCGCCCAGCTACGCCCTCGACGTCGTCTCCGTCATCGAGGCGACCCTCGACGACCCGCGGCCGATCCTCTCGCAGCAGCAGTTCAAGGCCCGCGGCGAGGCCGTCGCGGCCATGAAGCAGGAGGGCATCGAGTACGACCAGCGCATGGAGCTGCTCGAGGACGTCACGCACCCCAAGCCCCTCGACGAGCTGCTCACGGGGCTCTTCGAGACCTACGCGGCGTCGCAGCCCTGGATCGGCGACTTCGCCCTCAGCCCGAAGTCGGTCGTGCGCGACCTCTACGAGCGGGCCATGACGTTCGGCGACTACGTCGGCTTCTACGGCCTGGCCCGGTCGGAGGGCCTCGTGCTGCGCTACCTCTCCGACGCGTTCCGTGCCCTACGGCAGACGGTGCCCGACGAGGCCAAGACCGACGAGCTCGCCGACCTGATCGAGTGGCTGGGCGAGCTGGTGCGCCAGGTCGACTCGAGCCTGCTCGACGAGTGGGAGGAGATGCTGAACCCCCGCGAGGTCGAGGCCCACGACGAGATCGTGCCGCCGGTGCTCCGCCGCTTCACGGCGAACGACCGGGCGTTCCGCATCGCGGTGCGCAACGAGATGTTCCGCCGGGTGCAGCTCATGGCCCGCGACGACGCCGAGGCCCTCGGCCAGCTCGACTCGTCGTCGGGGTGGGACGTCGACCGCTGGGGCGAGGCCCTCGACCGCTACTTCGACGAGTACGACACGATCGGCACCGACACCGACGCACGGGGCCCGCACATGCTCCAGGTCGAGCAGCTGCCGAGCGTGTGGCGCGTGCGCCAGGTGCTCGCCGACCCCGAGGGCGACCACGACTGGGGCATCTCGGCCGTGGTCGACCTGGCCTCGAGCGACGAGCGCGGGGAGGCGGTGGTCACCGTCACGGCCGTCGGTCCCGCCTCCGACCGGGCCCGGTCGACGGTCGTCGAGGAGTAGCATCGTCGCTGGCCGCGGCACCCCGTCGGCCACCCCGGAGCGACCCTCCGACGCACCGCCCGCAGCACCACCGTGCTCCGCTCCACGAGGAGGACCCATGTCCCGTCTGTCCGGCAAAGTCGCGATCGTCACCGGAGCCGCCTCGGGCATCGGGGAGGCGATCGTCCGCCGCTTCGCGGACGAGGGGGCGCGCGTCGTCGCCACCGACATCCTCGACGGCTCGGCCGTCGCCGCGGAGGCCGGCGCGGAGTTCATCCAGCACGACGTCGCCAACGGCGGCGACTGGAAGCGCGTGATGGACCGCATCGCCGACCACTACGGGCGCCTCGACGTGCTGGTCAACAACGCGGGCATCGTCTCGGGCCAGTCGATCGACGTGACGCAGCTCGAGAGCTGGAACAGGGTCTTCGCCGTCAACGTCACGGGCGTGATGCTCGGCACGCGCTTCGCCATCGAGCAGATGCGCGCGAACCCGGCGTCGTCCGGCGGGTCGATCATCAACCTGGCCCCGGCCACGTCCTTCCTCGGCTTCGGCGACGACGCGGCGTACACCGCCAGCAAGCACGCGCTGGTGGGCCTCACCCGCTCCAGCGCCGCGCACGCCGCGCAGGAGGGCTGGGACATCCGCATCAACTCGCTGCACCCCGGCCCGACCGACACCGCGCTCTTCCGCCGCCAGGTCGAGGCGCAGCCCGCGCTGCTCGACGCCTTCAAGACGATGAGCCCGCGCGGCCGCCTGGCCATGCCGGAGGAGGTCGCGGGCCTCGCCCTGCACCTCGCCTCCGACGACTCGGCCTTCTCCACCGGCGCGCAGTTCGTCGTCGACGGCGGGCTGTCGAGCACCCACCCNCCGTCGTCGGGTGAGGGGGGAGGCGCGGGGCGCGACCTAGAAGAGCGTCGCCGGCGGCTCCGGGGGAGCGGCGACCGGGGATGTCGTCGCGACCGGCGCACCCGGCCAGCCCGGCCCGCTCGGCACGTCGCTGCGGTTCTGGAACGCCGTCGCGGCGCCGCGGGCACGGACGTCGGCGGCCTCGTTCATCTCGTGGCCGACGTGGCCGCGCACCCACTCGAAGGTGACAGAGCGCCCCGCGAGGGCGGCGTCGAGCTCCTTGAGGATCTCCACGTTGAGCACGGGCTTGCCGTCGGCCTTGCGCCAGCCCTTGCGCTTCCAGCCCGGCATCCACTCGGTGCAGGCCTTGATCGTGTACTGGCTGTCGCACAGGATGTGGACGGCCTCGTCGGTGCCGGCCGTGGCGCGCAGCAGCTCGAGCACGGCAGTCAGCTCACCCTGGTTGTTCGTGGCCCGGGGCCAGCCCCCGGCGGCCCAGCGGTCGTCGTCGACGTACCAGGCCCAGCCGGCGGGGCCGGGGTTGCCGAGGGCGGATCCGTCAGCGGCGGCGACGATCGTCATGGGTGCTCCTTGCTCGAGATGTGCGCCCACCACGGTACGCGAGCGGGCCGAGCCCCTCGACCCGCGCCTCCGGCTCAGCCGTTCGTGTCGGGGTGCGAGCCGGTGCGCTGCCCGGAGTCCAGCGCCGCGACCGCCGCGAGGTCGTCGTCGTCGAGCTCGAAGCCGAACACGTCGATGTTCGAGCGGATGCGCGCCGGCGTCACCGACTTCGGGATGACGACGAGCCCCTGCTGCAGGTGCCAGCGGATCACGACCTGCGCGGTCGAGACGCCGTGCCGCTCGGCGAGGCGGAGCAGCGTCGGGTCGTCGAGGATCCTGCCGCGGGCCAGCGGCGACCAGGCCTGGGTCACGATGCCGTGCGCCGCGGCGAACTCCCGCACCTCGTGCTGCTGCAGCCACGGGTGCACCTCGACCTGGTCGACGACGGGCACGACGTCGGTCTCGCCGAGCAGGCGCTCGAGGTGGTGCACCTGGAAGTTGCTGACGCCGATCGAGCGGGCCCGCCCCTCCTCCCGGATGCGCTCCAGGGCGCGGTAGGTCTCGACGTACCGGTCCTGGGTCGGGGCCGGCCAGTGGATGAGGTACAGCTCGACGTGGTCGGTGCCGAGGGTCTCGAGGCTGCGGTCGAAGGCGCGCAGGGTCTCGTCGTAGCCGTGGTCGGTGTTCCACACCTTCGTGGTGAGGAAGACGTCGTCGCGGGGCACGCCCGAGGCGCGCATCGCCCGGCCGACGCCGCCCTCGTTGCCGTAGAACGACGCCGTGTCGAGGTGGCGGTAGCCCGCCTCGAGCGCCGTCGCGACGACCGTCTCGGCCTCGTCGTCGGGCACCTTGTAGACGCCGAGCCCCAGCTGGGGGATGGTGGTGCCGTCGTTCAGGGCGAGGGTGGGCGTGTCGATGGGGGCCATCCCTCGATCATGGCACCGGAGTCGCGGGTCAGCTGGGCTGGACGGGCACCGGTTCGGTGTCGGGCAGCGGGCTCGCGTCGCGCCCGCGCAGATCGGGCAGCGAGCGGTGGAAGACGGCGCCCACCACGGCCCCGACGAGCGCGAACACGGCGGCCACGAGCAGGCCGCCCTGGCCGCCGATCCGGTCGATCCAGAAGCCGGCGATCGCGGAGCCGAGGGCGGAGCCGATCAGCTGGCCGGTGCCGGCCCAGCCGTAGGCCTCGGCCGTGTCGCTGAACTTCACGCTCGACGACACGATCGCGAACATGACGGCCAGGGCCGGGGCGATGCCGACGCCGGCGACGAGCAGGGCGGCGCTGAGCGGCAGCAGTCCGCTGACGAAGACGGCCAGGGTCATGCCGACGAAGACGATCGCGAGGCGGCGGGCCAGCGCCCACGGGCCCACCGGCACGTGCCCGAGGGCGAGGCCGCCGACGAGCGAGCCGAGGGCGAAGACGGCGAGGGCGATGCCCGAGTCGGCGCTGCCCTCGCCGAAGAGGGCGACGACCCCGGCCTCGACGGCTGCGCAGGCGCCGATGAGGAGGAAGCCGGAGGCGGTGGCCAGCAGCACGGTCGGCCGCGCGAGCACCTTGCCGAAGGCGCGCTTGCTGCGCGGGATGCGCACCCGGCCGACCTCGGGCGAGGCGATGAACCAGGCGCCGCCCCCGACGAGGAAGACGGCGGCGAGCCAGATGGCCTCCTGCGTGCCGACCTGCGTGCCGACGAAGGTGGTGATGACCGGGCCGGCGACCCAGATGATCTCCTGGGCGGAGGCGTCGAGGGAGAACAGGGGGGTCAGCTGCGACGAGTTGACCATCTTCGGGTAGATGGTGCGCACGGCGGGCTGGACGGGAGGCACGCTGAGGCCGGTCACGAAGCCGAGCGCCATGAAGGCGGGCACGGAGAAGTCGTACAGCGTGAAGGTCACCATCGTGACGAAGCAGACGACGAGGGTGAGCAGCAAGACGGGGCGCATGCCCCAGCGGCCCATCCACCGGCTCGTCAGGGGCCCCGAGATGGCCTGCCCGATGCTCGTCGCGGCGAGCACGAGGCCGGCCGCGGCGTACGAGTGGTGGACGTGCTCGACGTGGAGGAGGAACGCGAGCGAGAGCATCCCGAACGGGAAGCGCGCGGTCAGCTGCGCCGCGATGATGCGGCCGACGCCCGGCGTCTTCAGGAGGGAGGTGTAGGTGCTCACGAGGAGTCGAGTCTACGACCGGCCCACGACACGCCGACGGCCCGAACGGGGGGCACGGGGGCGTGAGTGTCGGTGGTGTGGAGAAAGGTGGGGACAAGCACCGCCGGATCAGGGGATAACCGCCTCGGATCTGTTCACAACCTGTGGGCGAGCCTGTGGATAATGACAACCGTGTAACACCGCATCTAGTTGGTGACTCCAGTCCCAGCCACAAGATGTAGTATCGACGAGTCGCCGCAGGCACTGAGCCTGCAGCCCCAGAACTGCTCCAGAACCACCGCGTCCGACCCCCGGGTCGGCCCAGAACACAGGGGATCCCATGGCCATCACCGTCTACACCAAGCCGTCCTGCGTCCAGTGCACCGCGACCTACCGTGCGCTCGACAACAAGGGCATCGAGTACGAGGTGCTCGACGTCACCGCCGACGAGGCCGCGCTCGAGACCGTCAAGGCCCTCGGGTACCTGCAGGCCCCCGTCGTGATCGCCGACGACGACCACTGGAGCGGCTTCCGCCCCGACAAGATCGCCGGCCTGGCCGCCCGCATCTCCTGACCCGCGCCTCCCGGGCCGCGGTCGCCGACGAGACAGGAGGCTCGCCTGACATGACGAACCTCGTCTACTTCTCGAGCGTCTCCGGCAACACCCACCGCTTCGTCATGAAGCTGGGCGTGCCGGCCGAGCGCATCCCGCTGTTCCCCTCGGAACAGCCGCTCCACGTCAGCGACCCCTACGTGCTCGTCCTGCCGACCTACGGCGGCGGCGAGGGCCGGGGCGCCGTGCCGAAGCAGGTCATCCGCTTCCTCAACGACGAGGGCAACCGCTCCCTCATCAGGGGCGTCGTGGCCGCGGGCAACACGAACTTCGGCGAGGGGTACTGCTTGGCCGGCGACATCGTCGCCGCCAAGTGCGACGTGCCCCTCCTCTATCGATTCGAGGTCTTCGGGACTCCCGACGACGTCACAGCCGTAAGAACTGGATTGGAAGAATTTTGGACACAGCAGTCGATGACCTCGAAGTGATCGCCGCCCCGGGGCAGGGACTCAGCTCCGGGATGGACTACCACTCCCTGAACGCGATGCTGAACCTCTACGGCCCGTCCGGCGAGATCCAGTTCGAGAAGGACCGCGAGGCGGCGAAGCAGTACTTCCTGCAGCACGTCAACCAGAACACGGTCTTCTTCCACAACCTGCGCGAGCGCCTCGACTACCTCGTCGAGAACGAGTACTACGAGCTCGCCACCATCGAGCAGTACGACTTCGCCTTCATCGAGAAGCTGAACGACCTCGCCTACTCGAAGAAGTTCCGCTTCCAGACCTTCCTCGGCGCGTTCAAGTACTACACCTCGTACACGCTCAAGACGTTCGACGGCAAGCGCTACCTCGAGCGCTTCGAAGACCGGGTGGTCATGACGGCCCTCGGCCTCGCCCAGGGCGACGAGCAGCTCGCGATCGACCTGGTGGAGGAGATCATCGGCGGCCGCTTCCAGCCGGCCACCCCGACCTTCCTCAACACGGCGAAGGCCCAGCGCGGCGAGCTCGTCAGCTGCTTCCTGCTGCGCATCGAAGACAACATGGAGTCGATCTCGCGCGGCATCAACTCGTCGCTGCAGCTCTCGAAGCGCGGCGGCGGCGTCGCCCTCTCGCTCTCGAACATCCGTGAGGCCGGCGCCCCGATCAAGCAGATCGAGAACCAGTCGTCGGGCATCATCCCCGTCATGAAGCTCCTGGAAGACAGCTTCAGCTACGCGAACCAGCTCGGTGCCCGTCAGGGCGCGGGGGCCGTGTACCTCAGCGCGCACCACCCCGACATCATGCGGTTCCTCGACACGAAGCGTGAGAACGCCGACGAGAAGATCCGCATCAAGACGCTCTCCCTCGGCGTCGTCGTGCCCGACATCACGTTCGAGCTCGCCAAGAACAACGAGGACATGTACCTCTTCTCGCCGTACGACGTCGAGAAGATCTACGGCGTCCCCTTCGGCGACGTCCCGATCAGCGAGAAGTACCGCGAGATGGTGGCCGACGGCCGCATCAAGAAGACCAAGATCAAGGCCCGCGACTTCTTCCAGACGATCGCGGAGATCCAGTTCGAGTCGGGCTACCCCTACATCGTCTTCGAGGACACCGTCAACGCGGCGAACCCGATCAAGGGCCGCATCAACATGTCGAACCTGTGCTCGGAGATCCTGCAGGTCAACACCCCGACCACGTTCAACGAGGACCTCTCGTACAACGAGATCGGGAAAGACATCTCCTGCAACCTCGGGTCGATGAACATCGCCCTGGCGATGGACGCCCCCGACTTCGGCAAGACGGTCGAGACGGCCATCCGCGGCCTCAGCGCCGTCAGCGACATGAGCCACATCCAGTCGGTGCGCTCGATCGAGGTCGGCAACGACCAGTCGCACGCCATCGGCCTCGGCCAGATGAACCTCCACGGCTACCTGGCTCGTGAGCGCGTGCACTACGGCAGCGAAGAAGCGATCGACTTCACGAACATCTACTTCTACACGGTGCTGTTCCACGCCCTGCGGGCCTCGAACACCATCGCGATCGAGCGGGGCGTGACCTTCGGCGGCTTCGAGGACAGCAAGTACGCCTCCGGCGAGTTCTTCGACAAGTACACCGAGCAGGCGTGGGTGCCGGCGACCGAGCGCGCCGCGGGCCTGTTCGCCGCCTCCGGCGTCGCGATCCCGACGCAGGCCGACTGGCTCGCCCTCAAGGCCAGCGTCATGGAGCACGGCCTGTACAACCAGAACCTGCAGGCGGTGCCCCCGACCGGCTCGATCTCGTACATCAACCACTCGACGTCGTCGATCCACCCGATCGCGTCGAAGATCGAGATCCGCAAGGAAGGCAAGCTCGGCCGCGTCTATTACCCGGCGCCGTTCATGACGAACGACAACCTGGAGTACTACACCGACGCGTACGAGATCGGCCCCGAGAAGATCATCGACACCTACGCCGCGGCGACGCAGCACGTCGACCAGGGCCTCTCGCTGACCCTGTTCTTCAAGGACACGGCGTCGACCCGCGACATCAACAAGGCGCAGATCTACGCATGGCGCAAGGGCATCAAGACGATCTACTACATCCGTCTGCGCCAGCTCGCGCTCGAGGGCACCGAGGTCGACGGCTGCGTCAGCTGCATGCTCTAGTGCTCGTCGCCGTGCCGCTCCTGCGGCGCGGCACCCGGCGGGGGCCGGTCTCGACGACCGGCCCCCGCCTCCTGAACTGAGAACCACGGCACCACCCGACGGAAGAGACGACATGACCATCACCGACAAGATCAACAGCGTCGCCGGCGACCCGGTGCACGCCACCGGCAAGTCGATCCCGCTGATCAAGTCGGTCAGTGCGATCAACTGGAACCGCATCCAGGACGACAAGGACGTCGAGGTCTGGAACCGACTCGTCAACAACTTCTGGCTGCCGGAGAAGATCCCGCTGTCGAACGACGTGCAGTCGTGGAACACCCTCACGCCGGAGGAGCAGCAGCTCACCATGCGCGTGTTCACGGGCCTCACGCTGCTCGACACCATCCAGGGCACCGTGGGCGCGATCAGCCTCATCCCCGACGCGATCACCCCGCACGAGGAGGCCGTCTACACGAACATCGCGTTCATGGAGTCGGTGCACGCCAAGAGCTACTCGTCGATCTTCTCGACCCTCGCGTCGACCCCCGAGATCGACGACGCCTTCCGCTGGTCGGTCGAGAACCCGAACCTGCAGAAGAAGGCACAGATCGTCCTCGACTACTACACGGGCGACGACCCCCTGAAGCGCAAGGTCGCCTCGACGCTGCTCGAGTCGTTCCTGTTCTACAGCGGCTTCTACCTGCCGATGTACTGGTCGTCGCGGGCGAAGCTCACCAACACCGCTGACCTGATCCGTCTCATCATCCGCGACGAGGCCGTGCACGGGTACTACATCGGCTACAAGTTCCAGAAGGGCCTCGAAGGAGCCTCCGAGGAGCGCAAGCAGGAGATCAAGGACTACACGTTCAACCTCCTCTTCGAGCTCTACGAGAACGAGATCCAGTACACGCAGGACCTGTACGACGGCGTCGGCCTGACGGAGGACGTCCGAAAGTTCCTGCACTACAACGCCAACAAGGCGCTGATGAACCTCGGCTACGAGCCGATGTTCCCGAAGGACGCCACCGACGTGAACCCGGCGATCCTGTCGGCCCTGTCGCCGAACGCCGACGAGAACCACGACTTCTTCTCCGGGTCGGGTTCGTCGTACGTCATCGGCAAGGCCGTCAACACGGAAGACGAGGACTGGGACTTCTAGCCCCTCCCCGCACACGCCACGAAGGGCGCCGGCTCCGGCCGGCGCCCTTCGTCGTGCCCCGTGTCTCCACCGAGGAGGCGGGTTCAGGGGGTGGTGGGGCCCGGCTCGGGGGCGGAGGCGGCGGCCGGGGCGGCCCGCTGCTCCTGCAGGGCGGTGCGCACCGCGGCCAGGCCGACCCGCACCTCCTCGAAGCTCGTCGAGAGCGGCGACAGGCCGATGCGCAGCCCGTCGGGGTTGCGGAAGTCGGGCACCACGCCCTGCTCCCAGAGCGTCGCCACCACCTCGCGGAACGCCGCGTGCCGGATCATCACGTGGCTGCCCCGCTGCGACGGGTCGCGGGGGCTCGCGACCTCGACGCCGAGCGGCACGAGCCACGCGTCGACGAGCTCGAGCGCGTACTCGGTGAGCGCGACCGACTTGGCGCGGACCGCCTCCACCCCGGCCTCGTCGACCAGGTCGAGCATGTCCTGCATCGCGAGCATCCCGACCACCGGCGGCGTGCCGCTGATGAACCGACGGATGCCCTGCGACGCCGTGTACCCGTCGGCCATCGCGAAGACGTCGGCGGCGCCCATCCAGCCCTGGATCGGCTGCTCGAGCTCGGCGACCAGGTCGGCCCGGGCGTAGAGGAACGCGGGCGCCCCCGGCCCGCCGTTGAGGTACTTGTAGGTGCAGCCCACCGCGATGTCGACTCCCCACGCGTCGAGCTGCATCGGCACCACGCCCACCGAGTGGCAGAGGTCGGCGACCAGCAGGGCCCCCGCCTCCCGCACCGCGGTCGCGATCGCCTCGAGGTCGGCGACGAACGCCGACCGGTACGACACGTGGTTGACCAGCACGACCGCCGTGTCGGGGCCCAGCACCGGTGCGAGCAGCTCGGGCGTCACGCCGAGGGCCGGGTCGACCGAGACCCAGCGCACGACGGCGCCGCGCTCGCGCGCGATGCCCTCGACGACGAAGCGGTCGGTCGGGAACTGGTCGTCGTCGATGACGATCTCGTGCCGACCGGGCCGCGCCGCGAGCGCCGCCCGGATCGCCTTGTAGAGCAGCACGGTGGTCGAGTCGCCGACGACCGTCTGCCCGGGCGCCGCGCCGAGCGCCACGGCGCCGATGCGGTCGCCGACCTCGGTGGGCAGCGCCATCCAGCGCTCGTCCCACGAACGGATCAGCCGGGTGCCCCAGTCGTGCCGCAGCAGCTGCTCGACGCGCGGCCCCGTCGCGAGCAGGGGCCGCCCCAGCGAGTTGCCGTCGAGGTAGGAGACCACGTCGCCCGCGGGCACGAACCTCGCGACCAGCGCGGCGAGCGGGTCGGCCGCGTCGTGCGGCGCCGCCGGCAGGTCGTCGGCGCCGGCGGGGGAGGCGGGCGAGGCGGCGGGGGCGGGCGAGGTGGGGGAGGCGTCGGTCATCGGGTCTTCTCCAGCAGGGTGTCGGGGGTGAGCACGGAGGCGGTGGCCAGCCACGCGGGAGCGTCGCCGTCGGGGCCCGGCGGCGCGGTCGGGATCCACGACGCCCGGCGCGACCAGTGGCGGCCGTCGCTGCCCGCGTCGAGGGTGTCGTCGCTGCCGAGCGCCCGGAGCAGCTCGTCGAGGCCGAGCCCCGCGCGCTGCAGCGCCCGCAGCTCGCGTTCGTTGACTCCCACGGGCAGGTCGCCGTTGCCGAGGTCGGTCCCGTAGAGCACGTGCCCGCCGGCCGCCCGGAACCTCGTGAGGTTCGTGACGGCGATCTCGTGCTCCGCGCCTCCCCGGCCGTGGCCGTGGATGTCGAGCGTGCTGATCCACGTGCCGTCGGCGGCACGGTCGACGAGGTCGTCGGTCAGCACCTCGCTGAAGGGGGTGTGCGCGAAGCGCAGCAGGCCGGCGTCGAGGGCACGGCGCACCTGCCCAAGGCCCTGCACGTGGGCGACCGTGAGCAGCTGCACGTCGTCGGCGGCCTCCGCGATCGCCTCGAGCAGCGCCCGGTCGAGCACCGGCCCGACGTCGCCGTTGAGCGCGACCTTGATCACCGACGCCCCGAGGTCGCGCATCCGTCGCACCTCGCGGTGCGCGTCGACCGTGCTCGTGATCGGCACCGCGGCGGTGGCGGGCGCCCAGCCGGCGCGGCTCGGGTAGCCGCCCGGGGCGCCGAGCAGGCCGCCCGCCACCTGGACCTCGGGCCAGGCGTCGTCCATCCGGCCGTGCTCGGGCCAGAGGGAGGCCTCGTCCGGGTCCCAGCCGAGGTCGAGCACCCGGGCGATGCCGCCCGGCCCGAGCTGCGTCGGGTCGACGAGGCCGAGGTGCACGTGCGAGTCAGTGAAGGGCGAGAGCAGCGTGCCGGGCAGGTGCGGCAGCGCCGCCGAGGTCGCGGGGTCGGGGCTGCCGAAGAGGTGCAGCCCCTCGCGCGTGGCCCGCACGACCGACGGCCCGCGCCAGCGGCCCGACCACACGTGGTCGACCGTGACGAGCAGGGCCTCCGGGGTCATGACCCCACCGTACGGGCACCGCCCGTGCCGCGGCTCAGCCGAGCAGCACGGCCCGGCTGCACCGCGTGACGTACGGCAGGCGGATGAGGTCGACGCCCCGGGTGTCGGGGTGCGTGTCGAGCAGCGCGCCGACGTCGCGCAGCACCTGCGCGCGGTCGTCGTCCGACAGGGTGATGACGTAGCTGCGCGAGGCGATCATCGCGAGGAACTCGTCGCGCTCCAGCTCGTGCACCCACTCGACGTCGTGCCGCTCGACCTCGCCGAACGGCGCCCCGACGACGGGCGCCTCCGACTGCATGTCGCGCTCGGCGGGCTGGTTCAGCACGCGGCTGAGGGCGGCGAGCCACGGCACCGTCTCGTCGCGGATGTTCCAGAGCAGCCCGAGGGTGCCGCCCGGCCGCAGCACGCGGGCGACCTCCGGCACGGCGACCACGGGGTCGACCCAGTGCCAGGCCTGGGCGACGAGCACGGCGTCGACCGAGTCGTCGGCGAGCGGCATGCTCTCGGCGCTGCCGGCGAGCGACCGGGCCCGCGGCACGACGCGCTCGAGGATCTCGCGCATGCCCTCGCTCGGCTCCACGGCGACGACCTCGTCGACCTGCTCGAGCAGCACGCGGGTCAGCTTGCCCGTGCCGGCCCCGAGATCGACCACGTCGCGGGCGCCGCGCGGCAGCAGCCACTCGACGGCCTCGCGGGGGTAGGAGGGGCGGCCGCGTTCGTAGACGTCGGCGGCCAGGCCGAAGGAGGCGGCGTGCAGCGCGAGCACGTCGGCCGGGTCGGCGGGGGCGGAGGCGGAGGCAGGTAGGTGATGCGTCACCAGGTCACTGTCGCACGACTCAGAACGTCACACGCGAACGTTACGACGAGGGGAGGGGCGAGCATGGTCGTCATGACTCAGACACCTCCGCTGCGCGTCGTCGCCGTGTCGGGAACGCTCAGCACGCCCAGCAAGACCGACGCCCTGGTCGACGCGATCCTCGACGAGCTCGCCCTGGTCATGCCGATCGAGCGGCACGTCATCCGGGTCAGCGAGCTCGGTCCGCTCTTCGCCGGGGCGCTCACCCGCGACCAGCTCGACGCGCGGGTCGAGCGCGAGCTGCGGGCCATCGAGGGGGCCGACCTGCTGATCGCGGCCTCGCCGGTCTACCGCGCCTCCTTCACGGGCCTGTTCAAGCACCTCTTCGACTTCGTCGAGCAGTACGCGCTCGTCGACGTGCCGGTGCTGCTCGCCGCCACGGGCGGCAGCGAGCGCCACGCGCTCATCCTCGAGCACTCGCTGCGGCCGCTGTTCGGCTTCTTCCAGGCGCTGACCCTGCCGCTCGGCGTCTACGCGCACGCCAGCGACTTCACCGACCGCCGCGTGACGGCGCCCCTGCTGCAGGAGCGCATCCGCAACGCCATCGCCCGCGGGCTGCCGCTGATCCGCTCGAGCACCGCCGAGAAGCGCCGCATCGAGGAGTCGCTGAGCGGCGCCGCCCTCGACGCCGACGTCGACCTCCGCGCCGCCGAGCTCGACGCGACCGTGCCCACCCGGCTGTACAGCTGACGGCCGAGATATCCTGGTCGGCATGCCCGACACGCCCCCTCGCGACATCGCCGTCGCCCGCTCCGAGATCCGCGACGACGAGGCCAAGCGCATGATCGGCCTGGTCGCCGCCGCCGACCTCACCGAGCGCGCCGGCCGCTGGGTCGCCGACGGGGTCGACGACGACGCGGCCCGGGCCCTCGCGGCCGGGGCGGGCCTCGGCGAGGAGGCGCGGCTGGCGCTCCTGGAGGAGCTCGCGGCCTCGCAGGGCCTCGCCTTCGACACCGTCCGCGCCGCCCGTGCCCACCACGGCGAGGCCGTGATCCGCTCGATGACGGCGGCCAGCGCGCCCGCCGACTCGCTGTCGTTCTCGAACACCTTCAGCGACACCATCGAGGAGTCGGTGCGCGACTCCATCTCCCGGCTCTTCCCGCGCCGCAAGTAGCGCCCCGGGCCCACGCCCGACGCCCCACGGCCGAGGGCCGGCGCCGGGCTCACGCCCCGGCACCGGCCCTCGTCCCCTCCCGGGGTCGGCGGGCTCCCTACGCTGTGCCGACCTCGAGCTCCACGACGGCCCACGACAGGGCGGGCAGCGTGAGACGGGCGACGCCGCCGTCCACGCTGACGCCCTCGAGCGGCACGAGGCCCACGGCGTCCTGCGCCTGCTCGGTGTTGCTCGTGAAGCGGTCCCCGCCCTCGGGCACGGTCAGCAGCTCGGCCCGGGTGACGCGGGCGCCCGAGAAGCCGCGGAGGGCGACCTCGACGTCCGCCGCCTCCTCGAGTCCCCGGTTGGCGAGGAAGAACGCGACGCGCCCCGACTCCTCGTCCCAGGTGGCGCTGACGTCGACGAGGTCGGCGTCGCCGTACTTCGGGGTGTCGATCTTGTCGCTCGTCACCACGGTGCGGAGGATCTCGCCGCGGGCGAGCGCGGCCATGCGGGCGAACGGCCAGAAGATCGTCTGGCGCCAGGCCGGCCCGCCCTGCTCGCTGCGGATGGGGGCGATGACGTTGACGAGCTGCGCCTGGTTGGCGATCTTCACCCGGTCGCCGTGACGCAGCAGCGAGTTGAGGAAGGTGCCGACGACGACCGCGTCGGTGACGTTGTACTGGTCCTCGATGAGGCGCGGGTGCTCGACCCAGCCCTTCGAGACGTTGTGGGGCTGGTCGTCGGTGTCGAGGCCTGTCTGGTACCAGACGTTCCACTCGTCGAACGAGATGTCGACCTGCTTCCGGTGCTTGCCCGCGGCCTTGACGCCGTCGATGGTCGAGACGACCTCCTCGATGAAGGCGTCCATGTCGACGGCCGTGGCGAGGAAGCTCGTCGCGTCGCCGTCGTGCTCCTGGTAGTACGCGTGCATCGAGACGTAGTCGACCTCGTCGTACGCGTGGGTGAGCACCTCGTGCTCCCACGAGCCGAAGGTGGGCATGTTCCGGCCCGAGCTGCCGACGGCGACGAGCTCGATGGTCGGGTCGACGAACTTCATCGCCTTGGCGGCCTCCTGGGCGAGGCGGCCGTACTCGCCAGCGGTCTTGTGGCCGATCTGCCACGGGCCGTCGAGCTCGTTGCCGAGGCACCAGAGCTTGATGTCGAACGGGTCCTTCGCCCCGTTGGCGATGCGGCGGTCGCTCAGGGCCGTGCCGCCGGGGTGGTTGGCGTACTCGACGAGCTCGCGGGCCGCCTCGACGCCGCGGGTGCCGAGGTTGACGGCCTCCATGACCTCGGTGCCGGCCAGCGCGCTCCACTCGACGAACTCGTGCAGGCCGAAGGCGTTGGTCTCGACCGTGTGCCAGGCGCCGTCGAGGCGGCGGGGGCGCTGGTCGACCGGTCCGACGCCGTCTTCCCAGTTGTAGCCCGACACGAAGTTGCCGCCGGGGTAGCGGATGACGGTGGCGCCGAGCTCCTTCGTCAGCTCGAGCACGTCGTGGCGGAAGCCCTTCTCGTCGGCGGTCTCGTGGCCGGGCTCGTAGATGCCGGTGTAGACGCACCGGCCCATGTGCTCGACGAACGAGCCGAACAGGCGGCGGGGCACGGGGCCGACGACGAACTCGCGGTCGACGGTGATGCGGGCGGTGCTCATGCGGTTATCTCCTGGTGATGGGGGACGGCGATCTGGCGGGGGGACGGTCGGAGGGGGAGCGGGGGAGGCGCGGGGCCGGGCGAGCGGGGAGTCACTGCCCGCCGAACCCGGTGGTCGAGATGCCCTTGATGATCTGGCGCTGGAAGAAGAGGAACACGAGGATCAGCGGCAGGGCGGCGAGGATCGCCGCGGCCATGTTCTGGGCGTACTGGATGCCGTAGGCGCTCTTGATGGTCTGCAGGCCGACGGGGAGCGTCAGCAGCGACGCGTCGTTGGTGACGATGAACGGCCAGAGGAAGTTGTTCCACGCGCCGATGAACACGAAGATCGAGACCGCGCCGAGGATGGGTCGCGAGAGCGGCAGCAGGATCGTGAAGAAGACGCGGACGCGCCCCGCCCCGTCGACGCGGGCGGCGTCCTCCAGCTCGATCGGCACCTGGTCGAAGAACTTCTTGAGCACGAAGACCATGGCGGGCGCGATCGCCTGCGGCAGGATGATGCCCCAGTACGTGTCGACCATGTTGAAGGCGAGCATCTGGTAGAAGAGCGGCACGATCAGCACCTGTGGCGGCACGATGATCGAGGCGATCGTCGCGACGTAGAGCCACTTCTTGCCCCGGAAGTCGAGGCGCGAGAACGCGTAGGCGACGAGCGCCGACGTCGCGACGACGATGAGCGTGATGACGATCGACGTGAACAGGCTGTTGAACAGCCAGGTCGGGATGTTGCCCTGGTCGAGGATCGCCCGGTACGCGTCGAGGGTGAAGCCCCCGGCCGGCAGCCAGGTCTGCGGCGTCGCCGCGGCGTCGGCCTCGCTCTTGAAGGAGGTGGCGAGCGACCAGAGGAAGGGGATGAGCCACAGCGCGGCCATCACCACGAGGATGACGATGCTGACGACGCTCATCACGCCGAAGCGCGACTGGCCGGGCTTGTGCGGGGCGCGTTCGCGGCCGCGGCGGGCGGTCGGGGCGCGGAGGTCGCCGGTGGGGGCGAGGGCCGGTGCGGTCACTTCTGGGCTCCCTTGCGGTTGCGGGCCGTGGCCGCGAACTGCGCGATCGAGATCACGACGATGACGGCGAAGAAGATGTACGAGATGGCGCTGGAGTAGCCGAAGCGGTAGCCGGTGAATCCGGTCTCGAAGATGTACTGCACGGTCGAGCGGGTCGTGCCGGCCGGGCCGCCGTTCGTCATCTGGTAGATCTGGTCGAAGACCTTGAGCGAGGCGAGCACCTGGAGGATGACGATCAGGCCGGTGGTCGGGCCGAGCTGCGGGATCGTGATCGAGACCAGCGAGCGCCAGCGGCCGGCGCCGTCGAGCGAGGCCGCCTCGTACTGCTGGTCGGGGATGTTCTGGAGGGCCGCGAGGTAGAGCAGGAAGTTGAACCCGACCGTCCACCAGACGGTGGTCGCGACGACGGCGATCATCGCCGTGTCGGGGTCCTGCAGCCAGGCGGGCTGCGGCAGCCCGACCGTCGCCAGCGCCGAGTTGATCGGGCCGAGCGTCGGGCTGTACAGCTGGATCCAGAAGAGCGAGACGACGGTCGACGCCAGCAGGTAGGGCAGGAAGAAGCTCAGGCGCCAGAGCCACTGGCCCGGCAGGCCGGTGTTGACGAGCAGGGCCAGCACGAGGGCGATCACCACGAGCGGGATCGTGCTGAGCACGGTGAACCACAGCGTGTTGAGCATCGAGCGCCACATCGCGCCGTCGGCGAAGGCCTCGGCGTAGTTGGCGAACCCGATCAGCTCGCCGCCCTGGCCGGTGAGGCTCTGGCCCGTGAGGCTCAGCCAGAAGCCGTGCACGAGCGGCCAGACGAGGAAGAGCGCGAAGAGGACCGTGAACGGCGCGGCGAAGCCCCACCCGATCTTGGTGTCTCGGGGCCCGCCGGAGCGGGAGCGCACCCGGGTGCGGGTGCGGGCGGGCGTGGCCGCGCGGTCGGCGCTGGCCGCCGGGGCGGTCACCGTGGTGGTCGTCACAGATCGACTCCTTCGTCGTCGTGCAGGGAGGTGGGGCGGGAGGGGCGGAGCACGGGGAGGCGCGGGGCGGCTCAGACCGGGGCCGGTCGCGACAGCTGGGTCTCCACCCGGGCGACGAAGGCACGCATGCCCGCGGCCGCGTCGTCCTTCGCGAGGATCACGGACTGGATGCTGTCGAGGAAGTACGTCTGGAAGTCCGACCCGGAGCCCGAGAACCAGGCCGGCGGGTCGTAGTTGAGGTACTGGGCGGCCTCGGCGTAGTGGGACTGCGGCACGAGCGCGGCGTACTCCGGGCTGTCGACGACCGGGCCGTAGGCGGGGATGTGACCCGCCTCGGCCCACGAGATGCTGTCCTTCAGGATGGTGGCCACCATCTTGTAGACGTCCTCCCGCTTCGCGTCGTCGACGTCGCTCTGCCGGGGCAGCACGAAGGCGTGCGAATCGGCGTAGACGGCCGGCGTGCCGAAGAGCGTCGGGATGATGCTGGCGTCGTAGGGGATGCCGGCCGCCTCGGCGCTCGGCACCTCCCACACGCCGGTGAAGAGCATCCCGCTCTCGCCGCTGACGAACTCGGCGATGCCGGACTGGATGTCGCTCGCGATGGCCATGGCGGTGCCGTCGGTCAGCGTCTGCATGAACTCGAGGGCCGTGACCGCGGCGGCCTCGTCGTACTCGACGGTGCCGCCCTCGCGGAGCACCATGTCGGCGCCCTGCTGCTTGTAGAACGTGTAGAACATGCGCCAGAGCTGGGCGCCGTCGTTGAGGTACCCCCACGAGGCGCCGTGCTTGCCGGTGACCGCCTGCATGGCGGCCGCGACCTCGAGGAACTGCTCGGGGCTGCTGATGTCGACGAGGCGGCCGTCGGGCCCGAGGGCCCCGGCCTGCTGGGCGACGTCGGTGTTGTACAACAGGATGAACGGGTGCGAGTCGAGGGCGACCGAGTACAGCTGGTCGCCGTTGAACCCGGCCTTCCAGACCGCGGGCGCGAAGTCCTGCTCGCGCAGGCCGTACGAGGCGAGCTTGTCGATGTCCCACGGGTCGAGCAGCCCGCCGGGCGCGTAGCCGGGCACGCGCGACGCGTGCATGATCGCGACGTCGGGGGCGCGGCCGCCGGCCGAGGCCATGGCGAGCTTCGTGTAGTACGGCGTGCCCCAGGCGAGCACGGTCTGCGTCGCGTGGAACTCGGGGTTCTGCTCGTTGGCCTGGTCGACGAGGGCCGACATCTTGATGCCGTCGCCCCCGCTCAGCAGGTGCCAGAACTTGAGCTGCTCGACGGCAGCGCCGGAGGCGGTCGTCGCGCCGGGCGCGCAGCCCGCCAGGCTGCCCACCGCCAGCACGCTCATGATGCCGGCGCCGCCCAGGAGGAGGCTGCGGCGGGAGAGGCCGGCCAGGCCGGTACGGGCGAGGCCGCCGGGGCGGGGCGGGCCGGACAGGGGCTCAGGGGGTGTCATCGGTGGTCACTCCTTCGTGATGCGTCGACTGCGGACAGCATTACATCGTTGTAACGCGAACGCAAGCGTCGATCCGGAGGCGACCCGCGCCTCCCCGGGGCCGCCCGCCGACGACGGAGGGGCCGCCCGCGACGATGCGCGAGCGGCCCCTCCGGCAGAGCGGTGCGACCTACGGCGTGGGCATGCCGCCGTCGACGTGCAGGGTCTCGCCGACGACGTAGCTCGACTCGCCCGACGCCAGGAAGACGTAGGCGGGCGCGAGCTCGGCGGGCTGGCCCCAGCGGCCGAGGGCGGTCTGGCTGCCGACGTCGGGCAGCGCGTCCGACGGCTGTCCGCCGGCGGGCTGGAGGGGGGTCCAGATCGGGCCGGGGGCGACCGCGTTGACGCGGATGCCCTTCGGTGCGAGCTGCATGGCGAGGCCCTTGGAGAAGGTGTTGATCGCGGCCTTGGTCGACGCGTAGTCGACGAGCATCGGGGCCGGCTGGTACGCCTGGATCGACGTCGTGTTGATGATCGTCGAGCCGGGCACGAGGTGGGGGAGCGCGGCCTTGGTGATCCAGAACATCGCGTAGACGTTGGTCTTGTAGGTCTCGTCGAAGTTCTCGTCGTCGAGCTCGAGGAAGTCCTCGACGTGCTGCTGCTTGCCCGCGTTGTTGACGAGGATGTCGAGGCCGCCGAGCTCGCTGACGGCCTTCTCGACGAGCTGCGTGCAGAACTCGCGGTCGGTGATGTCGCCGGGCAGGGCGACGGCCTTGCGGCCGGCGGCCTCGACGAGGGCGACGATCTTCTGCGCGTCCTCCTCCTCCTCGGCGAGGTAGCTGATGGCGACGTCGGCGCCCTCGCGGGCGTAGGCGATGGCGACGGCCGCGCCGATGCCCGAGTCGCCTCCCGTGATGAGCGCCTTGCGGCCCTCGAGGCGGCCCGAGCCGCGGTAGGTCTCCTCGCCGTGGTCGGCGGGCGACGAGAGCTCCTCGTCGGTGCCGGCGCCCTCGAGGTACTGGGCCTTCGGGGTGATGTCGGCGAACTTCTGGGTGGGGTCTTCGAATGCGTACTGGTCAGCAGACATGGCGGCGCCTCTCGGTCTCGTGCACGGGAGTGCGACGGTAGGCCGACCCGCGACTCCTCGTGACCGCTTGACAGCGGACGGGCAGCCGCCATCCAGAAAGCGAAGCGGGGCGACGGCGGGCGGCGTCAGCGCCGTGCCCGGCGGGCCGTGCTCGCTCGGGGCACCACCTCGTGCGGGATCACCGCGAGCTCGGGCGCCCGCTCGCGGTCGGCGATGCGCGCGGCGAGCAGCTCGAGGGTGCGCTCGGCGAAGAGGCGCTTGTCGAGGCGGACGGTGGTCAGCGGCGGGCGCGTGAAGCGGCCGTCGGCGATGTCGTCGAAGCCGGCGACCGAGACGTCGTCGGGCACCCGCAGGCCCGCGCTCCAGAGGGCGTGGACGGCGCCGATGGCGAGCGAGTCGGTGAAGCAGAAGAGGGCGTCGGGGGCCTCGCCGCGGGCCAGGGCGTCGGCGACCGTGGCGGCGCCGGCCTCGGGCTCCCAGGCGCGGCAGGCCCAGCGCAGGTCGTCGCCGACCGGCAGCCCCGCCGCCTCCATCGCCTGCGACCAGCCCAGGGTGCGCGCCCGGGCCGTGGCCGAGTCGAAGCCGTCGCCGGGGCAGCCGAGCACGGCGATCCGCCGGTGGCCGAGGGCGAGCAGGTGCTCGGTCATGTCGCGGGCGGCCGTGACGCTGTCGACGCGCACCTGGTCGACGAGGTGCTGCTCGACCTCGCCGATCACGACGACCGGCGGGAGGTCCTCCGCGCCGACGATGGCGCTCTCGCCGAGGCTGACGGGGTTCAGCACGAGGCCGTCGACGAGGTGCTCGCGACCGCGCAGCAGCAGCTCGCGCTCGCGCTCGGGCCGCACGCCGGTCTGCTCGAGCTGCACCGACCAGCCTCGCTCGTGGGCGACCTCGACGAACCAGTGCGACATCTCGGCGCTGTACGGGGTCGTCAGGTCGGGGAAGGCCAGGGCGATCGCGCCGGTGCGGCCGTTGCGCAGCCCGCGGGCGCTGAGGTTCGGCACGTAGTCGAGCTGCGCGAGGGCCGCCTCGACCCGGGCACGGGTGTCGGGGGCGACCCGGACGACGCCGTTGATGACGTTCGAGACGGTCTTCGGCGAGACGCCCGCGAGGGCGGCCACGTCCTTCACCGTCGCGCGCATCTGCCCAGGCTAGTGCGGGGGCCGCGCGCGCCCCCGCCCGGGGCCCGGGCGGGGACGGTCAGGCGGAGGCGAGCACCTTGACGATGCGCTGCAGCGAGACGCTCTCGCTCGGCCGGAGGTCCTGCGCGAAGAGGCTCACGCGGAACTCCTCGAGCAGCCACCGGGCGCGGACGAGTGCGGGAGGCGCGGTGGCGGCGGGCGGGAAGGTGCCGCCCGCTGCCTCGTACCGCTCCGTCGCCTGCTGCACCTCGGTGAGCCAGGCCCGGTCGCGCGCCGGCGCCTCGAGCAGCTTCGCCGTGCGGCGCGTGACGCCGACGAGGTAGACGGGCACGCGCTGCAGCTGCTGCAGCCCGGTCGCGGAGACGAAGCCCGGGTAGATCAGCCGCTCGCGCTGCTGCCGCATGTCGGTGAGGGCCGCCAGCAGCGACATGTTCGTCGCCGCCTTCATCGCCTTGTCGGCGTCGCGCGCCGCCGTGAGGGTGCGGGCCACGAGCGACACGGTCTGGAACATCGAGTCCATCACGGCGGCCGAGACCCGGTCGCGCACGGTGAGGAACTCCTTCTTCGTGTACAGCTGGCCGTCGGGCTTCACCCGGTACAGCACGTCGTCGACGACGGCCACGAGGCAGTCCGCGAAGAGCGCGGCGGTGTTCTGGTACGGGCTCGTGGCGAGGATGAGCTTCTCGGGAGCCGTCAGGTGCTGCTGCACGTAGGCCACCGGGCTCGGCACGGCGAGCATCAGCAGCCGGCGGACGCCGCGGGGCGTCTCGAGCGCCTGGTCGGCGGGGGTCGCCATCAGGCGGATCGCCACCGAGGTGCCCTCGTCGACCAGAGCCGGGTACGCGCGGATGACGGTGTCGCCGTGCTTCGTGTCGACGACGGTCGGCAGCTCGTCGAAGTCCCAGCTGGTGATGCCGGAGCGCTCGATGGCGTTCGCCGCGGGGGCGCCCGAGGCGACCGCCTGCGGGCCGCCGCGGCCTCGTCGGGAGCGACCCGCGCCTCCTTCGCCCCGGCCCTGGCCCTGCGTGACGCGGGCGACGCTCTCGCGCATGTCGTCGCTGAGGCGCTCCTGGAGCGCGTCGAGGCGCTTGTCGACGCCGGCCGTGCGGCCGCGCTCGTCGACGACGGCGTAGCTGACCCGGAGGTGCGCGGGCACGCGCTCGAGGTCGAAGTCGTCGACGGCCACGGGCGTGTAGGTGAGCGTGCGGATGACGGTGGCGACGGTCGCGGTGAACGGCTCGTCGACGTCGGCCGGCGGCTCGGCGGGCAGCTCGGCGGTGATCTTCGACGCCCAGTCGGCGGCGGGCACGACGTTCTTGCGGATCTGCTTCGGCAGCGACTTGATCAGCGCCGTGACCAGCTCGTCGCGGAGCCCCGGCACCTGCCAGTCGAAGCCGACCGGGCGGAGGCGCGCCAGCAGCGGCAGGGGGACGACCACCGTGACGCCGTCGTCGTCGGCCCCCGGCTCGAACTTGTAGCGCAGGGTCAGCGTCTGGTCGCCCTGCCGCCACGTGCTCGGGAAGCCGGCCTCGTCGACGTCGGGCTCGTCGTCGCCGAGCAGGTCGGCGGCGGTCATGGTCAGGAGGTCGGGGGTCTGCTGCTTCGCGGTGCGCCACCAGCCCTCGAAGTCGCGGGTGCTCGTGACGTCGGCGGGGATGCGCCGCTGGAAGAACTCGAACGCGGCGTCGCCGTCGACGAGGATGTCGCGGCGGCGGGTGCGCTCCTCGACCTCGGTCAGCTCGCGGATCAGCTGCTGGTTCTTCGCCTCGAACGCCTGACGGCTCTCCCAGTCGCCCTCGACCAGCGCGTGCCGGATGAACAGCTCGCGGGCGTAGCCCGGGTCGATGCGCGAGAACTGGATGCGGCGGCGGGGCACGATCGGCACGCCGTAGAGCGTCACGCGCTCGTAGGCGACGACGGCGCCCTGCTTCTTCTCCCAGTGCGGCTCGCCGTAGCTCTTCTTCACGAGGTCGGGCGCGAGCGGCTCGGCCCAGGCCGGGTCGATGACCCCCGCGACGCGGGCGAACAGCCGGCTCGTCTCGACGAGCTCGGCGCTCATGATGGCGACCGGCGGCTTCTTCGCGAGCGAGCTGCCGGGGAAGAGCACGAAGCGCGTCTGGCGGGCGCCGACGTAGTCCTTCTTCTGCGGGTCGAACAGGCCGATCTGGCTGAGCAGCCCCGCGAGCAGGCTGCGGTGCACCCCGTCGGGGTTCGCGCTGCGCTCGCCGACGTGCAGGCCGAGCGGTCGGGCGGCGCGGGACAGCTGGCGGAAGACGTCCTGCCACTCGCGCACGCGCAGGTAGTTGAGGAACTCGTCACGGCAGAGGCGCTTGAACGCGTTGCCGCTGAGCTCCTTCTGCTTGTCCTCCAGGTAGTCGAAGAGGTTGAGCAGGGTGAGGAAGTCGCCCTTGGGGTCGCGGAAGCGCGAGTGCTTCTCGTCGGCCTGCGCGCGGCGCTCGAGGGGGCGCTCGCGGGGGTCCTGGATGCTGAGGGCCGCGACGATCGCGATGACCTCGCGCGTGGTGCCCTGCGTCTTCGACTCGACCACCATGCGGGCGAGGCGGGGGTCGATCGGCAGGCGGGTCAGCTGCTTGCCGACGCGCGTGATCTGACCGCCCTGCGTGACGGCGCCGAGCTCGCGGAGGAGGTCGAGGCCGTCCTTGATGCCCCGGGAGTCCGGCGGCTGCAGGAAGGGGAAGGCCGCGATGTCGCCGAGCCCGAGCGAGATCATCTGCAGGATGACGGCGGCGAGGTTCGTGCGGAGGATCTCGGGCTCGGTGAACTCGGGCCGCTTCTCGAAGTCGGTCTCGCTGTAGAGCCGGATCGCGATGCCGCTGCTCGTGCGCCCGGAACGCCCGGAGCGCTGGTTCGCGCTGGCCTGCGAGATGGCCTCGATGGGGAGGCGCTGCACCTTGGCGCGCGTGGAGTAGCGGCTGATGCGGGCGGTGCCGGCGTCGACGACGTACTTGATGCCGGGCACGGTGAGGCTGGTCTCGGCGACGTTCGTCGCGAGGACGATGCGGCGTCTCGTGCCGGCGGTGGTGCTGGGCTGGAAGACGCGGTGCTGGTCGGCGGCGCTGAGCCGGCCGTAGAGGGGGAGCACCTCGGTGTGCGGGAGGTTCCGGCCCCGGATGGCGTCCTCCGCGTCGCGGATCTCGTTCTCGCCGCTGAGGAAGACGAGCACGTCGCCGCTCGACTCGCGGGCGAGCTCGTCGAGGGCCTCGTTGATGCCCTGGAGGTAGTCCTTGTCGTCCGCCCTCGCGGGCGCGGGGGCGTTCTTCTGCGGGGAGCGCGCGGGCGCGGCGGCGCGGCGCGGCGGGGCCTCGTCGAGCTCGTCGAGGTCGTCGTCGTCATCGCCGCGCGTGCTGGCCGCGTCGTCGGCGACGAGCGGCCGGTAGCGGATCTCGACGGGGTAGGTGCGGCCGGAGACCTCGACGATGGGGGCGCCGTCGAAGTGCGCGGAGAACGACTCGGGGTCGATGGTGGCGCTGGTGATGATCAGCTTGAGGTCGGGGCGGCGGGGCAGCAGCTGCTTGAGGTAGCCGAGCAGGAAGTCGATGGTGAGGCTGCGCTCGTGCGCTTCGTCGATGATGATCGTGTCGTAGCGCTTGAGGTCACGGTCGAAGTGGATCTCGTTGAGCAGGATCCCGTCCGTCATCAGCTTGATCTTGGTGTCGCTCGACACCTTGTCGGTGAATCGCACCTGGTAGCCGACGAGCCCGCCGACCTCCTGGCCGAGCTCCTCGGCGATGCGCTCGCTGATGGTGCGGGCGGCGATGCGCCGGGGCTGCGTGTGGCCGATGCTGGTGCGGCCGAGCTCGAGGCAGATCTTGGGCAGCTGCGTGGTCTTGCCGGAGCCGGTCGAGCCGGCGACGATCACGACCTGGTGGTCGCGGATCGCGGCGGCGATGTCGTCGCGCCGCTGGCTGACGGGCAGCTCGGCAGGGTACGAGATCGTGAGCGGAGGCAGGGGAGCGGCAGACATGAGCCCCCCATGGTAAGCCGCGGGGGCTGTGGACGGGGGCTCGCGGCCAGCCCTCCCCAGGTCGTTCGCCGTGGGCGTCCTCCCCAGGCCGGTCGACGGGCAGGAGTCGCGGGTCGGCCGCCGCGGCACGCTCGCCCCATGAACGTCACCGGTCTCGCCTCTGCTCCCCTCGTCATCGCCACGGACCCCGTGGGCGTCTACCTGCTCGACCTGCTCGCCGAGGGAGGGGGCGGCGGGGCGGTCTCGCGGGAGGCGCTGGTCACCGGGGCCCTGGACCGTCTCGACACGACGGAGGAGGCGGTGACGTCGCGGCTGGCCTCGATGGTCGACGCGGGGTTCGCGATGCGGGTCGAGGGGGGCGGAGCCGAGCCGGCGTGGCGGGGCTGCACGCACGACGAGCTGGCGGCGGCCTTCGACAGCGTGGTCGACGTGCTGCGGGCCCTCGACGAGGCCGGCGACTCGGAGCAGGCGACCGACGCGGTCGCCGCGATCGACGCGGCCTGGGCGACGCGCAGCACTGCGGAGGCGCGTCGGGCCGTGGCCGAGGCCTTCCGGCTCTCGCCTGCCGGGCAGCGGCACGCCCGCCGTGTCGCCGAGGGGACGCTGGGCCTGCCCTTCGGTCGCCCGCGCCCCGAGGGGGTGTGACGTGAGCGAGGCTGCGATGGGTCGCGCCGTCGGCCGTGACGCCGGCCGCGACGTCGCCTGCGCGGCGGCCGGGGCGGCGGACGAGCTCCTGCGCCCGGAGTCGGTCGCCGAGAACGTCGATCCACTCTGGAGTGGAGGAGCGGGGGCGGCGGCGGCGGGCCGTGCGGACGCGGAGGTGGCTCGGGTGAGCACGGCGGAGTCGGTCGCCGAGAACGTCGATCCACTCTGGAGTGGAGGAGCGACGGAAGCATCCCCCGCGGAGCCCACCACGCCGAAGGCGGCTGTTCCACTGGGGAGTGGAGCAGCGCAGGACATGGGGCCGGGCGCTGACGAGGGGCCTGAGGGGGTTCCTCCACTCTGGAGTGGAGCAGGGGCTGACCCGCAGTGTGAGGCGGGGGGTCGCGTTCCACTCTGGAGTGGAGGAGCTGGGGCGGAGGGAGCGCGGTCGTGGGGGCGGCCGGAGGGGGCTGCTCCACTCTGGAGTGGATCGGCTTTTCTGGCGGGCGACTTCTCCTCGGGGCACGACGGGCTCCCGACGGAGGCGGCGGCGGGGGAGCTCGGCGCCGAGCAGGAGCGGGGCCGGGGCCGGGGCCGGGGGCGGGAGCAGGGGCAGCGGGCTCCGAGCTGGCGGCGCTCGCGGACTCCGTTCGAGGTGCTGGCCGACCCGGTCGAGGTGTGGATCATCGAGCAGCTCTGCGTCGGCGAGCACAGCTCCGGCGACCTCGCCTCGCTCGCTCACGAGTCCCTCGGCATCGGGTGGTCGGCCGTCTCGCGGCACCTCGTCACCCTGCGCCGCGCCGGCTTCACCGACGTCGTCGTCGACGGCCCGACCCGCTGGCACGCCCTGCGCCCCGACTGGCTCGACCGCGTCGACGCCGCGCTCTCGGGGCTGCGGGGCGTGTGGGACGAGCACCGGCCGCTCCGCGAGCTCGGCTTCACCGCGTCCCTCCCTCCCGCGGCGTTCACCACCGACGTCGGAGCCCGCCACGGCGCACCTCTGCTCGACGACGTGCACCACCGCCCCGCTCGTCTGCGTCAGGGACGCGGTGCCCGCGACCTCGCCCGGCGGGGCGTCGGCCGGAGCGAGTGGGCCGAGGAGACGGACGGCGGTGCCGGCCTCACCTGACGAGGCCGGCGAGCCTCACCTGAGGCACCTCCCCGGCCACCTGGCACTCGCCCCTGCGGTGGACGGATGCAGACGTATGATCCGAGGAACTCGCACGTCAACGGAGACGGAGACCACCCATGACCAGCACCACGGAGACCCCGGCCAGCACCAGCACCGGCACCGCCACCAGCACCAGCACCAGCACCGGCACCAGCACCAGCACCAGCCCGAGCCCCGGCTCCGACACCGGGGCCCGCCCCGGCCCCGGCGCCCCGGGCGACCGGAGCACCGCACCCACCCGCGCCACCGCCTCCGTCGCCGCTGTCCTCGCCGAGTCGGCGCGGCGGTTCCCCGACGACGTCGCCGTCATCGTCGGCGACCAGCGGACCACCTACGCCGAGCTGTGGGCGCAGACCCTCGCCTACGCCGGCGCGCTCCGCGCCAAGGGCGTCACCGAGGGCTCCCGTGTCGCGATGCTCGTTCCCAACGTCGCCGACTTCCCCCGCGTCTACTACGCGACCCTCGCCCTCGGCGCCGTCGCGGTGCCCGTCCACGCGCTGCTCAAGCAGCACGAGATCGAGTACGTGCTCCGCGACAGCGGGGCGACGATGCTCGTCTGCGCCGCGCCGCTGCTCGCCGAGGGCGCCGCCGGCGCCGCGCTCGCCGGGGTCGACGTCGTGACCGTGCTGGCGCCTCCCTCGTCCGTCGACCCGCACGGCACCGGGCACGACCGCCTCGAGGCGCTCGCCGAGGCGAGCGAGCCGCTCGACACCTACGTGCCCCGCGACCCGTTCGACACCGCCACGATCCTGTACACGAGCGGCACGACGGGCCAGCCCAAGGGGGCCGAGGGCTCGCACTTCGCCCTGCTCGAGCAGGTGAACACCAACCTCATGACGACCTTCGACATGACCCGCGGCGACGTGCTGCTCGGGGCGCTCCCGCTCTTCCACACCTTCGGGCAGACCTGCACGATGAACACCGGATTCCGGGCCGGGGCCACGATCGTCATGCTGCCGAAGTTCGACGGCGACGGCGCGCTCGCGGCCATGGTCGAGCACGGCTGCGAGATCTTCATGGGCGTCCCGACGATGTACATGGCGCTGCTCGACGCCGCGACGCGCACCGAGGCACGACCGGCGCTCCGGTACGCGATCTCGGGCGGCGCCTCCCTGCCGCTCGCCGTCCTCGAGCGCTTCCAGGCCGTCTTCGACGCGCCGATCCACGAGGGCTACGGCCTCACCGAGACCTCCCCGGTCGCCACCTTCAACCACGTCGGCCGCCCGCCGCGGCCCGGCACGATCGGCACGCCCATCTGGGGCGTCGACGTCGAGATCGCCGACCCGGGCTCCGCCGACGCGATCGTCCTGCTGCCGCACGGCGAGATCGGCGAGCTCGTGATCCGCGGCCACAACCTCATGAACGGCTACCTGAACCGCCCCGACGACACGGCCGCGGCCATCGTCGACGGCTGGTTCCGCACCGGCGACCTCGGCACGAAGGACGACGACGGCTACCTCACGATCGTCGACCGCACGAAGGACATGATCATCCGCAACGGCTACAACGTGTACCCGCGGCAGGTCGAGGAGGTGCTCGCCACCCACCCCGACGTCGCCATGGCGGCCGTGTTCGGCGTGCCCCACGCGGTGCACGGGCAGGAGATCGAGGCGGCGGTGGTGCTCCGCCCCGGAGCCACGGCCACCCCCGAGCAGCTGATCGCCCACGTCTCCGACGAGATCGCCGCGTACAAGTTCCCGCGGGTCGTCCACGTGCTCGACGCCCTGCCGATCGGCCCCAGCGGCAAGGTGCTCAAGCGGGCCCTCGTCGACCGGTTCAGCGCGGGGGAGGAGCCGACCCCCGCCTCCTGACGGCCGCGCTCCCTCCGGCCGGGGCCGGTACTCCGCACGCCCCTGCGCCGCGGCGTCACGGGGCGCCCGCGCGGTGCCCGCGCCCTACGATGACGACGGTGATCGCCATCGTCCTCGCCGCCCTGCTCTGGGGCACGACCGGCACGGCCGCGAGCCTCGTCGGCGGGACGGTCAGCCCGCTGGCGACGGGGGCCGCCACCATGACGGTCGGTGGCCTCCTGCTGGCACTCACGGCCCCGCGCCTCGCCGCGGCGGTGCTCCGAGGAGGCGGGGGCAGCTGGCGCTGGATCGCCCCCGGAGCCGTCGGGGTCGCCGTCTACCCCCTCGCGTTCTACAGCTCGATGTCGCTCGCCGGCGTCGCCGTCGGCAACGTCGTCTCGCTCGGCACGGCGCCCCTGTTCGCCGCGCTGCTCGAGCGGCTGCTCGACCCGCCCGCCCGGCGCCGCCCCCTCGAGCGGCGCTGGCTCGCCTCCGCCGGGGCCGCCGTCGTGGGCGTGGCGCTCCTCGCGAGCGTCGGCCACGCCGAGCCGCCGACCGACGTCGCGGTCGTCGCCGGGGCGGGGCCCGACCCCCGCGAGGCCCTCGCCCCGGGCGCCGGCCTCGTGGGCGGCGTCGCCCTCGGCCTGCTCGCGGGCCTCGCCTACGCGGCCTACACCTACACCGCCGGCCGGCTCATCCAGCAGGGGCACCCGTCGCGGGGCGCCATGGCCGCCCAGTTCGGCGTCGGGGCCGTGCTGCTGGTGCCGGTGCTGCTCGCGACGGGCGGGTCGATCGTGCAGTCGGCGACATCGGTCGGCGTGCACGCGTACCTCGCCCTGGGCCCGATGTTCATCGCGTACCTGCTCTTCGGCCGCGGGCTCCGCACGGTGTCGAGCTCCCGCGCGACCACCGTCACGCTGCTCGAGCCCGTCGTCGCCACCCTGCTCGCGGTCGTCGTCGTGGGCGAGCGCCTGACGCCGCTCGGCTGGCTGGGCCTCGCGCTCGTGCTCGTCGGCGTCGTGGCGGTCGTCACGGGGCCGCGGGCGGGGCGGGGCGCGCCCGGAGCCCCGCCCGCGCCTCCCGCGACCCCGCCCGCCCCGCCCGCGACCCCTCGACAGGCCCCGGTGCCCGACGCCTAGAGTGAGCGTCGTGATGCTCAACGACGTGCACGTCCACCGGTCCGACGACCCGCTCGCGCGGCGCGACGAGCTGGCCCACCGCCTCGCCGCGGTCGCGGTCGACCCGGTCGCCGTCGACGACGACGTCGCCGAGATGGTCGTCAACCGCGTGATCGACAACGCGGCCGTCGCCGCCGCGAGCCTGCACCGCGCACCCGTCGTCGCCGCCCGGGCCCAGGCCGCGGCGCGGCTGCAGCACCGGTCGGCCCGCCACGACGGCGCGACCGTCGTCGGCCTCGACCCCGACCGGCGGGTCCAGCCCGAGTGGGCCGCCTGGGCGAACGGCGTGGCCGTGCGCGAGCTCGACTTCCACGACACCTTCCTCGCCGCCGAGTACTCGCACCCCGGCGACAACGTGCCGCCCGTGCTCGCCGTCGCCCAGCACGTCGGCGCCACGGGCGAGCAGCTGCTCCGCGGCCTGGTGGCCGGCTACGAGCTGCAGATCGACCTGACCCGAGCGATCAGCCTGCACGCCCACAAGATCGACCACGTCGCCCACCTCGGCCCGAGCGCGGCCGGCGGCATCGGAGCCCTGCTCGGCCTCGACGTCGAGACCACCGCCCAGGCCATCGCCCAGGCGCTGCACACGACGACCGCGACGCGGCAGTCGCGCAAGGGCCTCATCTCGACCTGGAAGGCCTACGCCCCGGCCTTCGCGGGCAAGCAGGCGGTCGAGGCGATCGACCGCGCGCTCCGCGGCCAGACGAGCCCCAGCCCGATCTGGGAGGGCGAGGACGGCGTGATCGCGCGCCTCCTCGACGGCCCCGACGCCCGGTACAGCGTGCCGCTGCCTGCCCCGGGCGAGTCGAAGCGGGCCATCCTCGACAGCTACACGAAGGAGCACAGCGCCGAGTACCAGGCGCAGGCCTGGATCGACCTCGCCCGCCGTCTCGGCCGTGAGCGGCCCGAGCTGCGCGACCCCGCGGCCGTGCGGCGCATCGTGCTGCACACGAGCCACCACACGCACGTCGTCATCGGCTCGGGCGCGGGCGACCCGCAGAAGTACGACCCGCGGGCCAGCCGCGAGACGCTCGACCACTCCATCCCCTACATCGTCGCCGTCGCCCTGCAGGACGGCGCGTGGCACCACGAGCGCAGCTACGCGCCCGAGCGCGCGCAGCGCCCCGACACCGTGGAGCTGTGGAGTCGCATCAGCACCGCCGAGGACGCCGGGTGGACGAGGCGGTACCACTCCGTCGACCCCGCCGAGAAGGCGTTCGGCGGGCGCATCGAGGTCGAGTTCGTCGACGGGTCGAGCCTCGTCGACGAGATCGCCGTGGCCGACGCGCACCCGCTCGGCGCGCGGCCGTTCGCGCGGGCCGACTACGTGCGGAAGTTCCGCACGCTCGCCGAGGGGGTGCTCGCCGACGAGGAGGTCGAGCGGTTCCTGGAGCTGGCCCCGCGACTCCGGAGCCTGCGCCCCGACGAGCTCGCCGGGCTCACCGTGACGCCGCCGGAGGGCAGCCTGCGCGAGGTCGACGCCGCGTCGCCCGAGGGGCTGTTCTGATGCTGTACTCGACGCTGGCGCCGGCCGAGAAGCGGCGGCTGTTCCGCGAGCGGCTGCGCGGCACCGACGACGTGCTGCGGCTGCCCGGGGCGTTCAACCCGCTGAGCGCGCGCCTGATCGAGCGCAAGGGCTTCGAGGGCGTCTACGTCTCGGGCGCGGTCGTCGCCGCCGACCTCGGCCTGCCCGACATCGGCCTCACCACCCTCACCGAGGTCGCCCAGCGGGCCGGCCAGATCGCGCGCATGACCGACCTGCCGACCCTCGTCGACGCCGACACGGGCTTCGGCGAGCCGATGAACGCGGCGCGCACCGTGCAGACCCTGGAGGACGCGGGAGTCGCGGGCCTGCACGTCGAGGACCAGGTGAACCCCAAACGGTGCGGCCACCTCGACGGCAAGCAGGTCGTCGACCTCGACACGGCCGTGAAGCGCGTGCGGGCGGCGGTCGAGGGGCGTCGCGACCCCGACTTCCTGGTCATGGCGCGCACCGACGTCCGGGCGCTCGAGGGGCTCGACGTCGCCGTCGACCGGGTGCGTGCCCTCGTCGACGCAGGGGCCGACGCGGTCTTCCCCGAGGCGCTCACCGGGCTCGCCGAGTTCGAGGCCGTGGCCTCCGCGGTCGACGTGCCCGTGCTCGCCAACATGACCGAGTTCGGCAAGGGGCGGCTGCACACCGTCGACGAGCTGCGCGACGCCGGGGTGCGGATCGTCATCTGGCCCGTGAGCCTGCTGCGCCTCGCGATGGGCGAGGCGTCCCGCGGCCTGGACGAGCTGGCCGAGAGGGGCACCCAGGTGCGCCTCCTCGACCGGATGCAGCACCGCGCCGACCTGTACGACCTGATCGACTACGAGGGCTACTCGGCCTTCGACGGCGACGTGTTCGACTTCACCGTCGAGCGCTGAGCGCCGCGGCTCCGCCCGCCCACCGCAGCGCCGTACGACAGCACGACAGCACGACAGCACGACCGCAGCACCGCAGCACCGCACCGCCCGCCCGCCGGCACCGTCGCCGGCACCGCCTCACCTCACGAAGGAGTGACCATGAGCGACACCCTCACCGCCCCCGCGGCGGCGTCCGCCCCCGAGCTGCACAAGGGCCTCGCCGGGGTGGTGGTCGACCGGACGGCCGTGTCGTCCGTCGACCCGACGAGCGGCTCGCTGCTCTACCGCGGCTACCCCGTGCAGGAGCTCGCCGCCCGCTGCGACGTCGAGGACGTCGCCCACCTGCTGCTGCACGGCGAGCTGCCGACCCCCGAGCAGCGCGTCGCCTTCGACGCCGAGCTCCGGGCCGCGCGGCCGCTCGCGCCCGGGCTGCAGCACGTCATCGACCTCATCCCCACCTCGGCGCACCCGATGGACGTCGTCCGCACCGCCCTCAGCGCCCTGGGCGCCGCCGAGCCCGAGCCGAGCACCGCCCCGGGCGTGCACGACCCGGCCGCCGCGCGGCGCCTCGCGACGAGGGTCTTCGCGGCGCTGCCCGGCGTCATCGCCTACGACCAGCGGCGCCGCCACGACCTGCCGCCGGTGCCCCCGCGCGACGACCTCGGCTGGTCGGCGGACCTCCTGCACCGCGTCTTCGGCCGCGAGCCCGACGAGGTCGACGTGCGGGCCCTCGACACCTCGATGGTGCTCTACGCCGAGCACTCGTTCAACGCGTCGACCTTCACCGCGCGCGTGGTGGCCTCGACGCTCTCCGACCTGCACTCCGCGCTCGTCGCGGCGGTCGGGGCGCTCAAGGGCCCCCTGCACGGCGGGGCGAACGAGGCCGCCCTCGAGCTGCTCGAACGGGTCGCCGACGACGGCGGGGCCGACGGCGCCCTCGCCTGGCTCGACGCCGCGCTCGCCCGCCGGGAGAAGATCATGGGCTTCGGGCACCGCGTCTACAAGGACGGCGACAGCCGCGTGCCGACCATGGAGGAGGCGCTGGCCGGCCTCGTCGACCGTGCCCGCGCCTCCGGCGACACCCGGGTCGACGAGCTCGCCGCGGTGTACGACGCGCTGGCCGCGGGCGTGCTCGACCGCAAGGGGCTGAAGCCGAACGTCGACTGGCCGTCGGGCTTCGCCTACCACCTCATGGGCTTCGAGACCCCGGTCTTCACGCCGCTGTTCGTCGCGGCCCGGGTGCTCGGCTGGAGCGCCCACGTGATCGAGCAACGGGAGGCGAACTCGCTGATCCGGCCGCTGTCGCACTACGACGGGCCCGCGCAGCGAGCCGTCCCGGCGCGAGCGTAGGCAGTCCGTCCCCCTCCCCGCCGCTGCTGCGGCTGCTTTCGCCGTCGCCGTCGCCGGTTCCGTCGATCCCGGCGGTTCCGCCGCCCCGACACCACCGACTGATCAAACAACCACGTCGTTGGGTGGTTCTTTGACCAGTCGGTGGTTCCGGCGAGCGAGAGGCGGCCGCGGCGGGACGCCCCGCCCGCACGCGCCTAGCGTGGGGCGCATGACGAACCGACTCGCCGACGCCGTCAGCCCGTACCTGCGCTCGCACGCCGACAACCCCGTCGACTGGTGGCCCTGGGGCCAGGAGGCCTTCGACGAGGCCGCCCGCCGCGACGTGCCCGTGCTCGTCTCGATCGGCTACGCGACCTGCCACTGGTGCCACGTGATGGCCCGCGAGAGCTTCAGCGACCCCGAGCTCGCCGCGCACCTCAACGAGAGCTTCGTCGCCGTCAAGGTCGACCGCGAGGAGCACCCCGACGTCGACTCGAGCTACCTCGCCGCCGCCTCGGCCTTCACCGAGCAGCTCGGCTGGCCCCTCACCGTCTTCGCGACCCCCGAGGGCCGCACGTTCTTCGCGGGCACCTACTTCCCGCCGCAGCCGGTGCAGGGGCACCCGGCCTTCCGGCAGGTGCTCGACGCCGTCACCGAGGCCTGGACGACCCGCCGCGGCGAGGTGGACGCGACCGCCCGCGGCGTGGCGGCGGCCCTCGCGGCGCAGCCCGCGCCTCCGGGGGAGCACGCGCCTCTGCCGTCGACCGAGGTGCTCCGGCACGCGGCCGCCCGGGTCGGCGCGGCGGAGGACTTCGAGCACGGCGGCTTCGGCGGCGCGCCGAAGTTCCCGGTCGCGCCGGCGCAGCTGGCCCTGCTCGGCCTGGGCGCCGGGGGAGACCGGGCCGCCCTGGCCCTCGTCTCGCGCACCCTGCGGGCGATGGCCGCGTCGCCGTTGCGCGATCCCGTCGAGGGCGGGTTCTTCCGCTACTCGACCCGGCGCGACTGGCACGATCCGCACTACGAGCGCATGCTCTACGACAACGCGCTGCTGTTGACGGCGTACTCGCGCCTGGCCCTGCTCGAGCCGGGCCTGGTCGAAGAGACGTCGTCGTCGGCGGAGCAGCCCGCGGGAGGCGCGGCCGCCGCCGCCCGCACCGCTCCCGACCCGCTGTCGGTCGCCACGGGCATCGCCGACGTGCTGCTCGGCCGGCTGCGCACCCCGCGCGGGGCGTTCGCCTCCGCCCAGGACTCGGAGAGCACGATCGACGGCCGCCGGGTGGAGGGCGGCTGGTACGCCCTCGATGCCGACGAGCGCCGCCGGCACGAGCCCCCGCCCGTCGACGAGAAGGTGCTGACCGGGTGGAACGGGCTCGCCATCGCCGCCCTGGCCGAGGCCGGCGCGCGGCACGACCGGCCCGAGTGGGTCGCGGCGGCCCGGGCGGCGGCCGACCTGCTGCTCGACGAGCACGTGACCTCCGACGGGCGGCTGCTCCGCGCCTCCACCGGGTCCGGCGTCTCGACGGCCGTCGCGACCCTCGAGGACCACGGCATGTTCGCCGAGGGGCTGCTGCAGCTGACGCTCGCGACGGGCCTGCCGCGCTACGCGGTCGCGGCCCGCGAGCTGCTCGAGCGCACCCTCGTCGACGACCCCGCAGCCGCGGTCCCGTTCGCCGCGCCCGAGGGGGCCGACCCGGTGCTGCGCGGCCACGGCACGGCGCTGGCGGCCGACCCCTCCGAGGGGGCCTACCCCTCCGGGCTCAGCGCCACGGCGACCGCCGCCCTCACCCTGCACCGGATGACGGGGGAGGCGCGGTGGCGGTCCGCCGCGGAGCGCGCCGTCGCCCCCGGCGCGGCCCACGCCCTCGACGCTCCCGTCGCGTTCGGCACCACGTTCGCCCTGCTCGCCGAGCTCGCCGCGCCGTCGACGCAGCTGGTCGTCGTCGAGCCCGCCGTCGTGGCGGGTGCGGACGCGGCGTCTGACGCGGCGGCTGTCGAGGACACGACGACGCTGGTGCCCGCGTTCGACCTCGGGGAGCGGGCGCGGCGCACCCTCGGACCCGGCGTGCTCGTCGGCGTCGTCGGGGAGGACGCCGCCGAGGCGCTCGCCGACGCCGGCTTCGAGCTGTTCGCCGGTCGTCGGGCGGTGCGCGGCCACGTGACCGCGTACCTCTGCCACGACTTCGTCTGCCGCCTGCCCGTCACGGGCATCGAGGAGCTCGACCGGGAGCTCGCCGAGCAGCTCTAGGCCGGCGGCGCCGAGTGGTCACGATCGGCTCGTCCCGCGCGCGGGAACGACAGTTCGTGACCACTCGGCGGTCCGACGCGCGGTGGCGGTCGGGTGAGGCCCCCGCTCAGGCGGCGAGCGTCGCGAGCGGGGCGTCGCCGTCGGCGGCCCACTCGGTGAGCGACCCGTCGTACAGCGCGACGTTCCGCTCGCCGACGAGGGTGAGCGCCAACGCGTCGGCACTGGCCGCGATGCCCTGGCCGCAGTAGACGACGACGCGGTCGGCGCCGAGGGCGGGAGCGAGCAGGGCTCGGAGCTGCGCGGGGCTGGCGAAGCGCCGGTCGTCGGCGACGAGCTCGTCGGCGGGCGCGTTCACGCTGCCCGGGATGTGGCCGAGCCGCGGGCGACGGCCCTCGTGGCCGGCGAACTCGGCGCGGGGAGAGCCGCAGACGAGAGCGGCCTGCTCGTCGCCGCGCACGACGGCCTCGACGTAGGCCTTGTCGACCCAGAGCTCGGGACGCTCGTCGGCGAGGAAGAGCGCGGGCTGCGGCTCGACGTGGCCGACGTCGATCGGGCGCTGCTCGCGCTGCCACGTCGTGAAGCCGCCGTCGAGCACGGCGACGTCGTCGTAGCCGAAGGCACGGAACAGCCACCAGAGCCGTGCGGCCCAGAGGCCGACCGACGAGTCGTAGACCACGACGGTGGTCTCGTTGGTGATGCCGAGCGCGCCCACCGCCGCCTCGAAGCGCTCGGCGTCGGGGCGGGTGAAGGGCAGGTCGGCCCGGTGGTCGCTGAGCTCGCTGACGAGGTCGCCGAAGACGGCGCCGGGCACGTGGCCGTCGATGAGGTACTGCTCGTGCCCGGTGACGAAGCGGCCGCTGGGCCGCCCGTCGGGGCCGGCGACGGAGACGACCGACGCGTCGACGACCACCATCTCGTCGGCCCCGATGTGGTCGGCGAGCCACTGGCTCGAGACGAGGGGGGAGGTCAGCACGGGAGGCATGCGGGCCACGGTACTGCCGACCCCTGTCATCGGCCAGGGCGCGCCTTCACGGCGCGTCACGATCGCGACCGGGCCGACCCGCGGCTCCCGCCGGCGGAACGACCGAGCCGACCCGCGACTCCCGCAGGTCGGCCCGGGCGAGCGACTACTTCCCGGTCGGGCCGGAGAAGCTCTCGATGTCCTGCAGCTCGAGCTCGGCGGTGGCCTGGATCAGCTCGAGCAGGTCGGCGTCGAGGCCGGGGGCGAACTCCTCGAGCCCCCGCGGGGCACCAGGGTCAGCGCGACCGACGCGACGAGATGACGCCCGTGTCGAAGCCCATCAGGTTCAGCCCGCCGTTGAAGCGGGCGTGCTCGACCTTGATGCAGCGGTCCATGACGACGGTGAGGCCCTTCTCCTCGCCGTACCGCGCGGCCTCCTCGTCGTAGATCCCCAGCTGCACCCAGATCGTGCGGGCGCCGCTCGCCACGACGTCGTCGACCACCGACGCGATGTCGCTCGCCTTGCGGAACACGTCGACGATGTCGGGCACCTCGGGCAGCGACGCCAGGTCGGGGTAGGCCTTCTCGCCGAGGATCGTGTCGGCGTTCGGGTTGACGAAGTACACGCGCAGGTCGCTGGACTGCTGCAGGTACGTGCCGACGAAGTAGGAGGAGCGGGTGGCGTTGGGCGACGCGCCCACGATCGCGACGGACTTCGCCTCGCGGAGGATCGCCTGGCGCTCCTTCGCGGTCGGCCCGACCCAGGTGCGCTGCGACTTCAGCAGCTTGGCGAGCGGCGAGCTCGACGGCAGCTCGCAGGTGAGCCCGTTGGTCAGCTGCGTCGTGACGGTGTCGGTCATGACCGGTCTCCCTTGCTGGCTGCGGTCAGCGCCTGGTCGAGGTCGTCGATGATGTCGGCGGGGTCCTCGATGCCGACGCTGATGCGCACCGAGCCGGGCAGCACGCCGGCGTCGACCAGCTGCTGCTCGCTGAGCTGCGCGTGGGTCGTCGACCCGGGGTGGATCACGAGCGTCTTGGCGTCGCCGATGTTGGCGAGGTGGCTGGCGAGCTCGACCGACTCGATGAAGGTCTTGCCGGCGGCGCGGCCGCCCGCGAGCTCGAACGTGAAGACCGAGCCGGGCCCCTCGGGCAGGTACTTCGCCGCCCGCTCGTGGTGCGGGTGCTCGGGCAGGCCGGCCCAGCGCACCCGCTCGATGCGGGGGTCGGCGTCGAGCCACTCGGCGACCTGACGGGCGTTGTCGACGTGGGCGCGCATCCGGTACGGCAGGGTCTCGACGCCCTGGGCGAGGAGGAACGCCGAGTGCGGGGCGAGCGCCGGCCCGATGTCGCGCAGCTGCTCGGCACGGAGGCGCGTGAGGAAGGCGTACTCGCCGAAGTTGCCCGACCAGTTCAGCCCGCCGTAGCTCGCCACCGGCTGGTCGAAGAGCGGGAACCTCTCGGTGTCCCACGCGAAGCGGCCCGACTCGACGACGACGCCGCCGAGGGTGGTGCCGTGCCCGCCGAGGAACTTCGTGGCCGAGTGGATCACCACGTCGGCGCCCCACTCGATCGGGCGGTTCAGGTAGGGGGTCGCGATGGTCGAGTCGACGATGAGGGGGATGCCCGCGGCGTGCGCGACCTCGGCGAGGCCCTCGAGGTCGGCGATCTCGCCGGAGGGGTTGGCGACGGTCTCGACGAAGAGCAGCTTCGTCGTCGGCGTGATCGCGGCGGCGTAGTCGGCCGGCTCGCTCGACTGCACGAACGTCGTCTCGACGCCGAACCGGCGCAGCGTGACGTCGAGCTGCGTGATCGACCCGCCGTACAGGTTGGCGCTCGCCACGATGTGGTCGCCGGCGCCCGCGAGGCTCGCGAAGGTGATGAACTGCGCGCTCAGCCCGCTCGAGGTGGCCACGGCCCCGAGGCCGCCCTCCAGGCTGGCGATGCGCTCCTCGAAGGAGGCGGTGGTCGGGTTCGCCAGGCGGCTGTAGATGTTGCCGTACTTCTGCAGGGCGAAGCGAGCCGCGGCGTCGTCGGTGTCGTCGAAGACGAAGGCGCTCGACTGGTAGATGGGGAGGGCGCGCGCGCCCGTCGCCGCGTCGGGGATGTTGCCCGCGTGGATAGCCCGCGTGCGGAAGCCGTACTCACGATCTGCCATGGGGCCACGCTAGCCGCTGCCCCTGACGGCCCCGGCTGGGAGGTCACAGAACTTCACAGTCGACCCGCGCCTCCGGCGGGTGGGGAGGGACGGGCGACGGGTCAGAACGGGTTCGTGAGCGCGTCGACGACGGCCTCGATGGCCTCGCCCAGGACCTGCTTGACCCGGTGGGCGGCCTTGACGTGCCAGGGCGCCGAGCTCTCGAGGCTCCGCGTCGACGCGCGGCGGAGGACTCGGCGCGGGACCCTGCGGCGACACGGCTCGACGTCCGCGGCGGCGTCGGCCTCGACATCGGCGTCGGGGTCGGCCGCGTCACCGTCGCCCTGCGCGGCGCACTCGAGGCAGCGCGTGACCACCGGCTCGTGCGCCCCCGGGTGTGCCGTCCACGTGTGGCCGCAGGCCTCGCAGCGGGCGGCGGCCAGGCGACGGCGGGCGGCCCGGCCGGAGGGGCTCGGCCCGGCCGGTGGCTTCGACCAGGTCTCGGGGGCGGGGGAGGCGCCGCCTACTTCCACGACGGGATCCAGTAGTGCAGGCGGATCCACTCCCAGTCCATCTGCTGGGCCGTCCACATCGGGTACCACCAGACCGACACGGCGACGGCCAGCACGAGGAAGCCCGCCGTGATCGAGAGGCCGCGGCGGCGACGGTCGAGGTCGTCGGTGCGGCGCCCCAACAGCAGTCCGATCACCGCGGCGAGGCCGAGCAGGAGGTAGGGCTCGAAGGCGATCGTGTAGAACTGGAACACCGTGCGGCCGGAGAACGCCAGCCACGGCAGGTAGCCCGCCGCGATGCCGACGAGGATCGCCCCGTGCCGCCACTCGCGGTGCCGCACCACCCGCCAGAGCAGGTAGAGGCAGGCCGCGACCGCGGCGTACCAGATCAGCGGGTTCGCGATCGAGGTGATCGCCTCGCCGCAGCGGGCGACGTCGCAGCCGGCCTGCCCGAGGTCGGTGCCCTGGTAGTACATGCTCGTCGGCCGGAGCATCAGCAGCCAGGTGAACGGGTTCGCCTGGTAGTCGTGCGGCGTCTGCAGTCCGACGTTGAAGGCGTAGACACCGGCCTCGTAGTGCCAGAAGTTCTGCACGACGTCAGGCACCCAGGCCAGTCCGCCCGTCCAGCGCTCGCCGGTTTCCTGCACCCAGTCGCGGTAGTACCCGCCGCCGGTGACGAACCAGCCCGTCCAGCTCACCAGGTACGCCACGACGGCGATCGGCACCGTGAGGAGGAAGCTCACCGGCGCCTGCTTGAAGAGGGTGCCCGACAGCCAGAACTCGACGCCGGCCCGGCGTCGGGCCAGCACGTCGACGACGACGGTGTAGACGGCGAACACGGCCAGGAAGTAGAGGCCGTTCCACTTGACGGCCGTCGCGAGGCCGCACATCAGCCCCGCGGTGACGAGCCAGGGGCGCGACCACAGGGCAGGGCCCCAGGCGGTGTCCCGACCGGCACCGCGCCTCCTCGCCAGCCAGGCCTCGAGACGGCCGGCGCTCTGTCGCCGGTCGAGCAGGACGGCGCCGAAGGCCAGCAGCCCGAACAGCATGACGAAGTTGTCGAGCAGCGAGACCCGCGACATCACGATCGCGTGGCCGTCGATCGCCATCAGGAAGCCGGCGATCGTGCCGACGAGCGTCGAGCGCAGCAGCACCGTGCCGATGACGGCGACGAGGGCCACCGCGAGCACGCCCGCGATCGCCGTGCTGAGCCGCCAGCCCGCCGGGACGCCGGGGCCGAGGGCGGCCATGCCGAGCGAGATGAGCCACTTGCCGAGCGGGGGGTGCGCGACGAAGGAGGGGCTGGTCAGGAACCCGTCGGCCCCGCCCGCCGCGAACGAGGCGTCGTAGTCGGTCGGCCACGAGCCCTCGTAGCCGAGCTCGTGGAGGGTCCACGCGTCCTTGACGTAGTAGGTCTCGTCGAAGACGAGCGTGCCGGGCACCCCGAGGTGCCAGAGCCGCAGCAGGGCCGCGAGCACGGTGACGCCGATCGGGCCGCCCCAGCGCCAGGCGGTGCGACGGCCGGGGGTCGAGAGCAGCCGGCCCCACCAGGCGTCGACGCGGGTGAGGCGCGGGGCGTGCGCCGGCGGCGGGGCGGTCTCGCCGGCCTCGCCCAGGCCCGGGGCGGAGCCCTGCGCGAGGCCGTCAGGGCCCCGGGGAGGCGCGCCCTCGGCCTCGAGGAGCGCGTCGAACTCGCGCTCGCCCGGGGTCGTCATCGGGCCATCGTATTCGGCGCGTCGAGCGGCTCCGTCGCGCCGGGGGAGAATGACCGGGTGATCGTTCTCGCCGCGACCCCCATCGGCAACCTCGGCGACGCCTCGACGCGTCTCGTCGAGGCCCTCCGCAACGCCGAGGTGATCGCCGCGGAGGACACCCGCACGGCCATCCACCTCATGCGCGCCCTCGGCGTCGAGAACCGCCCGCGGCTCATCGCCCTGCACGAGCACAACGAGCGCGAGAAGGCGGGCGAGCTCGTGGAGCTGGCCCGCGCCTCCGACGTCCTGGTGCTGACCGACGCCGGGATGCCCGCCATCAGCGACCCCGGGTTCCCGCTCGTCGAGGCCGCCGCCGCCGCCGGCGTCACGGTCACCGCGCTGCCCGGCCCCTCGGCGGTGCTGATGGCGCTCGCCGTGTCGGGCCTGCCCACCGACCGCTTCAGCTTCGAGGGGTTCCTGCCGCGCAAGCAGGGTGACCGGCTGCGGGTGCTCGGCGCCCTCGTCGACGAGCGCCGCACGATGGTGTTCTTCGAGTCGCCCCACCGTCTCGCCGACTCGCTCGGCGACGTCGCGACCGCCCTCGGCGCCGACCGCCGCGTCGTCGTCTGCCGCGAGCTGACGAAGATGCACGAGGAGGTGCGGCGCGGGTCGGCCGCCGACCTCGCCGCCTGGGCGGCCGACGGCGTGCGCGGCGAGATCTGCGTCGTGGTCGAGGGTGCCCCCGAGCGCGAGTTCGACCTCGCCGCCGGGCTCGCGCAGGTGCAGGCGCTCGTCGCCGACGGCGCCCGCCTCAAGGAGGCCTCCGCCGACGTGGCCGCCGCCACCGGCCTCTCCCGCCGCGACCTCTACCAGGCCGCCCTCGCCGCCCGGGCCCCCCGCCCCTCCTGACCTGCCCCCGGGGCGCAGCCCCCCCGCCCGGCCGGCCCGGCCTGTCTAGTGCGGCGGGTTCGTGTCCTCCCGGGCGGGCGAGCGCCCGCCCGCCCACAGGGACACGAACCCGCCGCACGGTTCGTGCTGCACCGCCGGGGAGGACGTCGACCCGCCGACCATGGCCGACAGCGAGCGTTCACCGCGGCTCACCAGTCCCGCGGCACGGTGCTCCCGCGCATCATCGCCTCGAACGCGGCCCTGTTCCAGACCCGGTCCCAGGTCGGGCGGCGGAAGTCGTACCCCTGCTCCCGGAGATCGTCCTCCCGGACCTTCTCGTCCCAGTGCTCGTCTCCGGTCATGAGCTCGGCGTCCGGCCCGTACTTGTACCGGCCGTCCGCCTCGAGCACCAGGCCGGGCCCGGTCGACCCCGGCAGCTCGCGCCACAGGCAGTCGACCTCGGCCCGGCGACCCGTCAGCAGCCGGAGGCGCACCTGCTGCTCGGGGCGACGCCAGCCGCCCTCGAAGCACCTGACCTGGACGAGCGACTCGAGCGGCGACTGCGACAGCGGGGTGCCCAGCCCCAGCGCGGATCTCGCCCGCCGCGCGCCAGGATGGCGGGGGCGCCGCTCCAGCTCGTCCGACAGCTGGTCGAGCTCGACCATCCCGTGGAGGAGGGCGTGGTCGATCATCGGCACGGAGACGATCAAGGAGTGCGCGAGGGCGACGTCGACGAGCGTCCGTGCCAGGGGCGTCAGCCAGAAGTCGCCGATGGGCACGGGGTCGCAGGGCAGCGTCGAGCGGTGCGCCCGGATGCTGGCCTCCGACCGGCCGCCCGACACCTCGGTGCGGAGCGCGTCGAGCCGGTCGGGGAGCCCGCCGACCACGGGCAGCCCGAAGAGGACGGCCGCCGAGCGGTGGCTCACCACGAGTTCTCGGGGGCGCGTGGCGACCACGGCACGTGCCCGCGCGACGAAGCGCCCCCTCGCGTCCAGGGCCTGCCAGACGTCTCCCTCGAGGTAGGCCCCCGGGGCGACCCGGACGAGCACGCCCCTCCGGGTGAGTCGGCTCTGCGCGTTGCGGTCGACGCCGCGACGGGCGAGTTGGCGGGAGGTCGCGATGACCAGGTCTGAGGGGTCCACGGAGGTGATCCTCGGAGACGACCCGCGACTCCCGGGGGCCCTTCCGTGGGGCTGCGGAGGGACCGGCGCTCCCGAGTCCTGGGGAGGGACGCCGTCGAGCGCACGTGCGGCGGGTCCGTGTCCTGGTGGGCGGGTCGCCGCGGACCCGCCCACGAGGACGACGACCCGCCGCAGCCGGCGAGGCGAGGAGAGCGCGCCGCCGAGGCCCGGCACCTGCCCTGAGGAGGCCCCCGGGGGGAGGCGCGGGCCGCGTCACGGGGGCGGTGGCCGCACCTAAGATGGTGGCCATGCCCGCCGGCGACTCCTTCTTCATCGCAACGCCCATCTTCTACGTCAACGACGTGCCGCACATCGGCCACGCCTACACCGAGGTCGCGGCCGACGTGCTCGCGCGCTGGCACCGCCAGCGCGGCGACGACACGTGGCTGCTGACCGGCACCGACGAGCACGGCCAGAAGATCCTGCGCACCGCGACCAGCCACGACGTGACCCCGCAGCAGTGGGCCGACAAGCTCGTCACCGAGTCCTGGAAGCCGCTGCTCGAGACCGTCGACATCAGCAACGACGACTTCATCCGCACGACCGACGAGCGCCACGAGGCGGGCGTGCAGAAGTTCCTGCAGAAGCTGTACGACGACGGCTTCATCTACCAGGGCGAGTTCGAGGGCTCGTACTGCGTCGGCTGCGAGGAGTACAAGCAGCCCGGCGACCTCGTCGAGGGCACCGGGCCGTTCGAGGGCGAGCAGGTCTGCGCGATCCACTCGAAGCCCGTCGAGCTGCTGAAGGAGAACAACTACTTCTTCCGCATGAGCGACTTCGAGCAGCGCCTGCTCGACCTCTACGAGCAGCAGCCCGACTTCGTGCAGCCCGAGACCGTGCGCAACGAGATCGTGCAGTTCGTGCGGCAGGGCCTCCGCGACCTCTCCATCTCGCGCCAGAGCTTCGACTGGGGCGTCAAGGTCCCGTGGGACGAGGAGCACGTCGTCTACGTCTGGTTCGACGCCCTCCTCAACTACGTCACGGCCATCGGCTACGGCGTCGACGACGAGCAGTTCCGTCGACGCTGGCCGGCCGTGCAGCTCGTCGGCAAGGACATCGCCCGGTTCCACGCCGTCATCTGGCCCGCCATGCTCATGGCCGCGGGCCTCCCGGTGCCGAAGGCGGTCTTCGGCCACGGCTGGCTGCTCGTCGGCGGCGAGAAGATGTCGAAGTCGAAGCTGACCGGCATCGCCCCGCAGCAGATCACCGACGTCTTCGGCGCCGACGCGTTCCGCTACTACTTCATGCGCGCCATCACGTTCGGCCAGGACGGCAACTTCAGCTGGGAGGACATCGCGGCCCGCTACCAGGCCGAGCTCGCGAACGGCTTCGGCAACCTGGCCTCCCGCGTCGTCGCGATGATCACCCGCTACTTCGACGGGGTCGTCCCCGTCGCCGGCGAGCTGACCGACGCCGACCTCGCGATCCGCGAGACCGAGCTGCGCGTGACGGCCGCGGCCGACGCCGCGATCGAGCGCTTCGCGATCAACGAGGCGCTGGCGTCCATCTGGGAGCTCGTCGACGCTCTCAACGGCTACATCACCGAGCAGGAGCCCTGGGCCCTCGCCAAGCACGACGACCAGCGTGAGCGCCTCGCGACGGTTCTCAGCACCGCCCTCCGCGGCCTCGGCACGCTCACCGTGCTGCTCTCGCCCTTCATCCCGACCGCGACGCACACGCTGTGGGAGTCCATCGGCCAGGGCACGCTGACCAGCCAGCCGGTCGACCGGGCCGCCGAGTGGTCGAGCGCGCCGGCCGTCGTGCCGCTCGCCGCCGGGCTCTTCCCGCGCATCGAGCAGCCGGAGCCGGCGGCGTGAGCGACGCCGACCGCGACGCGGCCGCCCCCGGGGGCGTCGCTCCCGCGCACGTCCGCCACCGCGCCTCCACCGAGTCCGGCGGGCAGACGCGCGACCTGACGTACCCGCCGAGTCCGCAGGCCCTCGTCGTGCCCGTGTACGACAACCACACGCACCTCGAGATCGCCGACGGCGAGAACTCGCTCGACTACCGCGAGCACCTCGACCGGGCGTCGAGCGTCGGCGTCCGCGGGGTCGTGCAGGTCGGCACCGACCTCGAGACGTCGCGCTGGTCGGCCGCGATCGCCGCCCGCGAGCCGCGCGTGCTCGCCGCCGTCGCGCTGCACCCCAACGAGGCGCCCGCCCTCGCCGCCCGCGGCGAGCTGGCCGACGCCCTCGCCGAGATCGACGAGCTCGCCTCGCGCCCCCGCGTGCGGGCGATCGGCGAGACCGGGCTCGACTTCTTCCGCACCGGCGAGGAGGGCCGCGACGCCCAGATCGAGTCGTTCGTCGCCCACGTCGAGATCGCGAAGAAGCACGGCCTGGCCCTGCAGATCCACGACCGCGACGCCCACGACGAGGTCGTCGACCTGCTGCTCGAGGTCGGCGCCCCCGACAAGACCGTCTTCCACTGCTTCAGCGGCGGCCCCGAGCTCGCGAGCATCCTCGCCGAGAACGGCTGGTACGCCTCGTTCGCGGGCACCGTCACGTTCAAGAACGCGCAGCCCCTCCGCGACGCGCTGGTGCAGCTGCCCCGCAGCCTCGTCATGGTCGAGACCGACGCGCCGTACCTCACGCCGACGCCGTTCCGCGGCCGGCCGAACGCGCCGTACCTCATCCCGCACACGCTGCGGTCGATGGCCGAGACGATCGGCACCGACGTGTCGATGCTCGCCGCCCAGATCTCGTCGAACACCGAGCTGGTCTACGGCTCGTGGACGGACGAGCCCGTGACGGTCGAGGGCTGATGTCGCGCTCGACCCTGCTGGGCCCCGCCGAGATCCGCGACCTCGCCGACCTGCTCGGCATCCAGCCGACGAAGAAGCTCGGCCAGAACTTCGTCCACGACGCCAACACGGTGCGGCGCATCGTCGCGGCCTCCGGCGTCTCGGCCGGCATGTCGGTCGTCGAGATCGGCCCGGGCCTCGGCTCGCTCACCCTCGGCCTGCTCGAGGCGGGGGCCGACGTCGTCGCCGTCGAGATCGACAAGCGCCTCGCCGAGCAGCTGCCGAAGACCGTCCAGCTGCTGCAGCCGGCCGCCGACCTGCGGGTGATCGTCGACGACGCGATGCGCGTCGTCGCGCTGCCCTCCGAGCCGTCGCACCTCGTCGCGAACCTGCCCTACAACATCAGCGTGCCCGTGCTGCTGCACTTCCTCGAGCACTTCCCGTCGCTCGAGCGCGGGCTCGTCATGGTCCAGGCCGAGGTCGGCCTTCGCCTCGCCGCCGAGCCCGGCTCGAAGATCTACGGCGCCCCGAGCATCAAGGCGGCCTGGTACGGCGAGTTCTCGACGGCCGGCCAGGTCAGCCGCCAGGTGTTCTGGCCCGTGCCGAACGTCGACAGCATCCTCGTCGCGTTCGACCGGCGCGAGCCCCGCGGCACCGAGCAGGAGCGCCTCGCCGTCTTCGAGCTGGTCGACGGCGCCTTCCAACAGCGACGCAAGATGCTCCGCCAGTCGCTCTCGGGCGTCTTCGGGTCGTCGGCGGCCGCCTCCGAGGCGCTGGTCGCCGCCGGGCTCGAGCCGACCGAGCGCGGCGAGCAGCTGACCGTCGACGACTTCCTCCGCATCGTGCGCGCGAGCGGACGTGGGGGAGGCGCCGCCCCGGTCGCCGAGGGCGCTCCCGAGGCAGACTGACCCCGTGAGCACCCACGACGACCCCTCGACGCCGCGTCGTCGCGCGTCGTCGGGTCGCCGGTCTGCCGACGGCGCGACCGCTGCCGCCGCAGCCTCAGCCGCCGCGGGAGGCGTGCCCCCGCGCGGCGTCAGCGGCCACGAGCAGACCATGAGCGACGCCCGGCTCGGCGCCGGCACCGGCCGCAGCGCCGAGCAGTGGTTCGCCCTCCTCGACGCGGCGGACTCCACGACGCGGTCGCACACGCAGATCGCGCGCTGGCTGGTCGACGAGCACGAGGTGCCGGGCTGGTGGGCTCAGAGCATCACCGTGCGGTACGAGCAGGCCAGGGGGATGCGCCTCCCCGGTCAGCAGGCCGACGGCACGTTCTCGGTGTCGGTCAGCCGCAGCCTGCGCGGCGGCCAGCTCGAGCTGCTCGACCTCGCGGTCGAGCGCTTCGCCGCCTTCGCGGGCGGCCCGCCCGACTCGACGAGCCGCTCGGCGAAGCACCCCACGGCGCGCTGGCGGCTGCCGAGCGACGAGTCGCTCCTGCTCACCGTGGCTCCGCCGGTGGGCGGCAAGTGCTCCGTCAGCCTGACCCTCAGCAGGCTCCGCCTGCCCGAGCGGGTCGAACCCGTCAAGCAGGAGCTCACGAAGGCCTTCCGCGTCGTGAGCGACCGGCAGAACTGACTAGGTTGGGAGTCATGACGACCGTGGCCGCCCCGACCGTGGTCCACACGCGTGCCCCCGGCAAGATCAACGTCTTCCTGGCCGTCGGCGACCTGCAGGGCGACGGCTACCACGAGCTGGCGACCGCCTACCAGGCCGTCTCGCTCTACGAGGACGTGCGGGCGCGGCACTCCGACGACTTCACCGTGCGCGTCTCGGCGGGCCCGGGCGTCGACGTCTCCGGCGTGCCCACCGACGAGAGCAACCTGGCCATCAAGGCCGCCCGCCTCCTCGCCGCCACGACGGGCTGGGCCGGCGGCGTCGACCTCACCATCGACAAGGCCGTGCCGGTCGCCGGCGGCATGGGCGGCGGCTCGGCCGACGCGGCGGCGACCCTGCTCGCGTGCGACACCCTGTGGCAGACCGGCGTGGGGCGCGACGAGCTGCTGCGGCTCGCGGCCGAGCTCGGGGCCGACGTGCCCTTCGCCTTCGCCGGGGGCACCGCCGTCGGCACCGGTCGCGGCGACGAGCTGAGCCCCGCCCTCGCCAAGGGGCAGTTCCAGTGGGTGCTCGCCCTCGCCGACTTCGGCCTCTCGACCCCCACCGTCTACCGCGAGCTCGACGAGCACCGCCGCCGCCACCAGAGCGACATCGCGCCGGTGCGGCAGCCCGTCGTCGACGCCGGGGTGCTGCAGGCGCTGCGCGCCGGCGACGCCGGCATGCTCGCCGACAGCATGCACAACGACCTCCAGGCGCCCGCGCTGCACCTCGAGCCGGGTCTCTCCGCGGTGCTCGAGCTCGGCGAGAGCAACGGGGCGCTGGCGGGCATCGTCTCCGGCTCGGGGCCGACCGTGGCGTTCCTCACCGCCGACCTCGACAGCGCCCTCGAGCTGCAGATCGCGCTCAGCGCGGCACGGCTCACGGTGCTGAGGGCGACGGGGCCGGTGCACGGCGCCCGCGTCGTCGCCGACTGAGGCGGGCCTGAGAGCCGCGCCGGCCGGAGCCGACCGTTCTCGCCCGACCGGAGCGGGACCTGGACCGGGACCTGTCGGCTCGACCCGCGACTCCTCGACGCGCACCTCCGAGACCGCAATCCGAGAGAGATCCGTTCTGCCGAGCCCCGAGACCAGGGCTGCCCCGGTCGCCTGCGGGCTGATCACTCTCGAATTTGAGAGCCGCGTCGGCTGGCGCTGGCCGTTTCTCCGCCGCCGAGATCGGAACCGGACGACCCGCGCTCCGCGACTCCTCGACTCGCGACTCCCCGACCCGCGACCCCTCGACCCGCGATGCGAGAGAGATCCGTGCTCCCCAGACCTGAGACCGGGCCGTTCAGGCCGCGCGCGGGCCGATCACTCTCACATTGGGAGGGAGAGAGGCTGGGAGCAGGAGCAGGAGCAGGAGCAGGAGCAGGAGCAGGAGCAGGGGCGGCGTCGGCCCGCAGCGGCGCCCGCCACCAGGGCCGCCTCGGGCGGCGCCCGCCTCCGCTCAGCGCGTGTAGCGCAGCACGTTCGTGCGGGTCAGCGACCACTCCTCGTCGAGGTGGAACCCGACGCTGCCGAGCTCGTCGGTGACGCGGGGGCGCCAGTCCTGCTTGTCGCTCGTGATCAGCCAGACGACGTCGAGGTCGGCCGTGCGGTCGAGCACGTCGCCGAGGTCGTGCTGGGTCTCCCACAGGCCCTCGGTCTCGGCGCCGGGCGTCTCGAGGGTGAAGTCGGACATGCCCTCGAACGCGGCCGGGTAGGTGTCCTGGATGATCCGCGACGTGGCGTGGGGGTGACGCCGCACGGGGCCGAAGACGAGTCCCTCCGCGGTGCCGGCGGGCTCCTCCGCGCGCTCGCGGGCGACGAGGGCCGCGACCTGGTCCCAGGCCGCGGAGTCCTTGGCCTCGGGCTCGCGCTGCTCGAGCCAGCTGGGGGTCGTGAGCACGACGGCCACGAGCAGCACGAGGGCGATCACGCGCCGCCAGGGGATCGCGGCCACGGCGACGGCCATCGTCATGGCGACGGCCGGGGTGCCGAAGGTCAGGTACCGCGGCGAGTACAGCGGGTCGACGACCAGAGAGACGCCGACGAGCCCGACCGTCGGCACGATGAGCCAGGGCAGCACGACCTCGGCGAAGCCGCGCGCGGCCGGGGCGAGGCGCAGCGCCAGCACGACGAGGGTCGACGCCATCGCGAGGATCGCGAAGACGGCGAAGTTCTCGTTGCCGATGAACCACTGGGTCACCAGCACGCCGCGCAGGGTGTCGAAGTTCGGCCGCTCGATCCAGCTGACCTGCCCGTTCTGCCCCGAGATGAACCAGGCGAGCGGGAGGCAGGCGAGGCCGGCCACGACGGCGCCGCCGAACCAGCCGACGAAGGCGCGGCGCGACGAGCGGACCGAGTCGCGCACGACGCCGCCGAGCTGGGTCGCGGTGCGGAGCGGCCCCGTGGCCGACTCCGCGGCGGCGCCGGCCGGCACGACGACGACCGAGCCCGTGCGGGCCCACTCGTCGACGCGCCCCACCTGGTCGCGCTGGTCACGGTGGTCGCGCACGACCCGGACGATCATCGTCACGGCGTGGCCGACGACGAGCAGCGCGAGGTAGAGGAAGAACGCGGCGGCGACGACCGCGAGCACCCCGTAGGCGACCCACCAGAGCGCCACCGAGCGGCGGGTGCGGGCCACGCCGTCCTCCGAGGTGCGGCGGGCGGCCACGACGAGCACGAGGGTCAGGGCGACGGCGAACATCGCCGACAGGGCGTACGAGCGGCCCTCGCCGCCCATCCAGGTGACGCGGGGCAGCAGGCAGAACAGCAGGCCGGCCACGACGGCGGTGCGGCGGTCCACGAGGATGCGCGTGAGGGCCACCGTGAACCCGGCCGCGGCGCCCGTCGCGAGGGCGCTCGGCACGCGCAGCGACGTCGGCGAGTACGGGAAGACGTCGAACCAGAGGTGCATGAAGGCGTAGTACGTGGCGTGCACGAGGTCGACGGTGTGGATCATCGTCCAGAGCTGGCCCCAGGTGCGGGTGGCCGAGACGACGGTCGCGGCCTCGTCGTACCAGACCGAGGGCACCCCGAGGAAGGCCCCCGACACCACGGTCGCGAGCAGGCCGATGAGGACGGCGTCGGCGTGACGGGCGTGCAGGAGGCGCGCGACGGCCCCGCGAGGGCGCCCGGCCGGGCGGTCGGCACGGCCGTCGGCGGTGCCGGGGGCCGTGCCGTCGGCGGTGCCGGTGGTCGGGGATACAGTGGGCGCGGCCGCGTCGCCCGCGGCTGGTCTCAGGAGGTCCGCCATGTCGTCACTGCCCCCTCTCGTGTCGTCTGTCAGGGTGTCCGCCGCGCGGGCCGTCGCCGGCCCGGAGGGGTCGGCCACCGCCCCGGAGGACGACGTGCGCTGGTCGCGCAGCGTCCGCCTGCCGGGCTTCGGTCTCGACGCCCAGGGCCGGCTGCGGGCAGCGCGGGTGCTGGTCGTGGGTGCCGGTGGGCTGGGCGCACCGGTCGTCCAATATCTCGCAGCCTCCGGTGTGGGGACGCTGGGAATGGTCGACGACGACGTCGTCGACCGCTCGAACCTACAACGTCAGGTGCTCTTCTCGCCGAGCGACGTCGGCCGGCCGAAGGCCCACGTCGCGGCCGAGCGCGTCCGTGCCGCGGCCCCGGAGGTCGAGGTCGTCGTGCACCCCGTGCGGCTCACGGCGGTGACCGCGTCGCTCCTCGACGGGTACGACCTCGTCGTCGACGGCAGCGACTCGTTCGACACCTGCTACCTCGTCGCCGACGAGGCCGCGGCCCGGGGGCTGCCCGTCGTCTGGGGGTCCGTCTCCCGCTTCGACGGCCAGGTCTCCGTCTTCTGGGACGCCGCCCCCGACGGCCGCGCCGTCGACTACCGCGACCTGCACCCGGCGCCGCCGGCCTCCGGCTGGGACGAGTCCTGCGCCGACGTCGGCGTCCTCGGCCCGCTCTGCGGCACCGTGGGCGGCGTCATGGCCTCCGAGGCGGTCAAGCTGCTGACGGGCGTCGGCGAGCCCCTCCTCGGCCGCGTGGTCACCCTCGACGCCCTCGGCGGCTCGTGGCGCGAGAGCCGGCTGCGGCGGGCTCCGCACCGGGCGGCCGAGCGGGAGCGCGCGGCCGCGTCCCGGCAGTGGGCCGACCCCGAGGAGTCGCGGGTCGAGCCGAGCGCGTCGGCGGGCCCGGTCGTGACCACCGCCTCCCCGGCTGCTCCTGTCGCCGCCCCGGAGGCCCGGGCCGTCGGGCCCGACGTGAGCGCCGACGACCTCGCCGAGCTGCTCACGGCGCGGGAGGAGGGCGTGGCGGAGTTCACCCTGCTCGACGTGCGGGAGCCCGACGAGCACGACTTCGCGCACCTGCCGGGCGACGTCACGGCGCCCGGCCTCGGCGTGCGGACGCGGCAGCGGCCCGAGCTCGACCCCGCGGTGCCCGTGATCGTCTACTGCGCACGGGGGCCCCGGGCACGGGCGGCCGCCGACCTGCTCGCCGGGGAGGGCTTCGACGTGGCCGTGCTCGACGGCGGCATGTTCGGCTGGCAGCTGCGCGCCGACGCCGCGGCCCGTCGCTGAGGCGGCCCGTCCCCGGCCGCAGCTGACGCGCCACGTCCCCGCCCGCTGACCGGTGGCGGCGCATTTTCTCAAATTTGAGAGTGATCCGGTGAGAACGAGGGTCGGAGCCCCGGCCCTGCGGTGCTGGCGACCGAGATGCTCTCGTTCTGCGCCGCCGCGCGCTCGACTGAGCCGCCGCCCGACTCCGCGCCCCGCGCCGCCCGCCCGGTCGGCTCAGCCCGCGCCGCCGTACGCCCGGCTCAGCCGCCGGCGAACGGCGGCATGACGTCGACGACGTCGCCGTCCGCCACGAGCTGCTCGCGGTCGCGGGTCGTGAGCCCGTCGACGAGGAACGAGCAGCGCAGCAGCACGTCGCGCCAGTCGGCGGCCGACGTGCCCTCGACCGGCCGCACCTCGGCGAGCAGCCGCCCGACGGTCGCGCGCTCGTCGTCGGGCAGCTCGACGACCTGCTCGTCGAGGCCGACGGCCGCGCGGGCCGCCGCGAAGAACCTCAGGGTCGCTCGGGTCACGTCAGCCTCCGATGGCGCTCATCGACCGCGCGGGCTGCACGAAGTCGGGTCGGTCGATGCCGTGCGAGGCGGGCTTCGTCCACATCGCCCCGCGCCAGAGGTCGGCGAGCTCGCGGTCGTCGGCCCCGGCCCGCATCGGGTCGCGGAGCCCGGTCTCGGCGTCGCCGAACAGGCAGCTCCGCACGCCGCCCTCGGCGGTGAGCCGGGTGCGGCGGCAGTCGCCGCAGAAGGGGTCGCTGACCGAGGCGATGATGCCCACGGTGCCGGCCAGCCCGGCGTCGGCGCCGTGGCCCACCACGTCGAAGCGCTCGGCGGGCGCGCCGTCGCGCGGTGCGGCGTGGGGGCTGAGCACGAAGCGCTCGGCGAGGCGCGTGCGGATGTCGAGGGAGGTGACGAAGGAGTCGCGCTCCCAGGTGTGGTCGGCGTCGAGGGGCATCTGCTCGATGAACCGCAGCTCGTGGCCGCCGGCGAGCGCCCAGGCCAGCAGGTCGGCGGCCTCGTGGTCGTTGACGCCCGGCAGCAGCACCGCGTTGATCTTGACCGGGGTGAGGCCCGCGGCGGCCGCGGCGTCGACGCCCGCGAGCACCTTGTCGAGGAAGGGGCGTCGGGTGAGCTGCGTGAAGGTCTGGGCGTGCAGCGAGTCGAGGGAGACGTTCACGCGGTCGAGGCCCGCGTCGCGGAGCGCCTGGGCCCGCTGCGCCAGGCCGATCGCGTTGGTCGTGAGCGACACGTCGGGCCGGGGCTCGAGCGCCGCGACGCGACGGACGATGTCGACGAGGTCGGCCCGCAGCAGCGGCTCGCCGCCGGTGAAGCGCACCTGCCGCACGCCGAGGTCGCGCACGCCGATCGCGACGAGGCGCACGATCTCGTCGGCGCTGAGGGCCTGGTCCTTCGGCAGCCAGGGCAGCCCCTCGGCCGGCATGCAGTAGGTGCAGCGCAGGTTGCACTTGTCGGTCAGCGACACCCGGAGGTCGCTGGCGACGCGCCCGAAGCGGTCGAGCAGGCCGGGGGCCCGGTCGGCGGAGGGGCGCGCGGGGAGGCCGGCGTCGGCGCTGCCGGCTCCGACCTCGCCGGAGCGCCGGGGGAGGGCTGGCAACCCGAGCGAGACCGTCATGCGACGACTGTAGGCGAACCACGCGGACGCCGCAGGCCGGAGGCGCGGTGACCGCGGCGCGGACCGGCCCGGTCGCGCTCCCGCCGGCTCGGCCCGGGGCCGTCGGGGGTCGTCCCGGCGAGTCGGCGGGTCCGTGTCCTCGCCGGTGCTGGCCCCCGGTGCAGCGGGGAACGCCCGTCGGTCAGCGGATCGTGACGAGGCCCGGGTCGACCGTCACCGTCACCGGGGCGCCCGCGTGCAGCACGGCGGGGTCGGCGTCGCCGAGGGGCACCTCCGCGGTGGCGAGGTGACCGCCCCGGTCGGTGGCCACCAGCACGGCCAGCCGCGAGAGACGCTGCTCGGTGCGGACGACGCGGGCGGCGAGGGCGGCGGGCGCCGCGCCTCCTGCAGGGAGGTCCCCCGGGGCGGCCACCCGGCCGGCCCCGCCGCGGCCGGGGGCGGAGAGCACCAGCGCCTCGGCCGGGAAGGCGACCCGGGGCGGCCCCGTCGCGGCCCGCGGGCGCGTCGACGTCAGCACGACCCCGCCCGGCAGCTCGGCGGTCAGCGTGCCCGGCCCCTCGTGGACCGCCGCGGGCGACCACACCGTGGCGCCGGTCAGCGACGCGACGTAGGGGGTGTGCGGGTCGAGCAGCACGGCGGTCGGGCTGCCGTGCTGCACGGCGGCTCCCCGCTCGAGCACGACGACCCGGTGCGCGAGGGCCACCGCGTCGACCGGGTCGTGGGTCACGAGCACCGTCGGCACGGCGACCCCGCGCAGCAGCTCGGCGAGGGCCGCCCGGAGCTCGGCCCGCGCCCCGGCGTCGAGTGCGGCGAGCGGCTCGTCGAGCAGCAGGAGTCGCGGGTCGGCCGCCAGCGCCCGCGCCACCGCCACGCGCTGGGACTGGCCGCCCGACAGCTCGCCGGGGCGACGCCCGGCCTGGTCGGCGAGCCCCACGCGGGCGAGCTCGTCGCGGGCGCGCGCCCGGGCCCGGGTCGCCGGCACGCCCCGCGCGCGGAGGCCGAAGGCGACGTTCTCGAGGGCGGTGAGGTGCGGGAAGAGGCGGTAGTCCTGGAAGACGGTGCCGACGTCGCGGTCGCGCGCGGGGACGCTGCGCGCCGGGCCCTGCGCCGCCGGCCGCCGCGCCGCCGGGCCTTGCGCCGCCCGGCCGTCCGCCTTCGCGCCACCGGCCGTCGAGCCGCCCTCCAGCGGCCGCCCGTCGAGCACGACCGCCGACCCGTCGGCCGGCAGCAGCCCGGCCAGAGCCCCGAGCACGGTCGACTTGCCGGCGCCGTTGGGCCCGAGCAGGGCGACCACCTCGCCGGGCGCGACGTCGAGGTCGAGGGCGAGCCGGAACGCCCCGCGCGCGACGTGCAGCCGCGCCGAGAGCCCGGCCCCGGCCCCGAGCTCGGCGGCCCCGGCGCCCCCGCTCACCGCGCCCCCGTCGTCAGCCACCGGTCGCGCAGCAGCAGCAGCACCCCGACGCCGACCGCGAGCAGCAGCAGCGAGATCGCGACGGCGCTCTCGGGGTCGCTCTGCTGGGCGAGGTAGACGCTCGTCGGCAGGGTCTGGGTGCGCCCGGGGAAGGTGCCGGCGAAGGTGATCGTCGCGCCGAACTCGCCGAGGGCGCGGGCGAAGCAGAGCACGGCGCCCGCCGCGACTCCCGGTGCCACGAGCGGCACCGTCACGCGCCGGAAGGCGTACCAGCGCGACGCGCCGAGCGACGCGGCGGCGGCCTCGAGCCCCCGGTCGACCCCGCGCAGGGCCCCCTCGACGCTCAGCACGAGGAAGGGCATCGCGACGAAGGTCTGCGCGATCACGACGGCGCCCAGGGTGAACGGCACGGTGACGCCGAAGGCGGCGTCGAGGGGCCGCCCGATCAGCCCCTGGCGCCCGAGCAGGTAGAGCAGCGCGACGCCGCCGACCACGGGCGGCAGCACGAGCGGCACGGTCACGACGGCGCGCAGCAGGCGACGCCACGGCGCCGCCCAGCCGTCGCTCGTCGTCAGCAGCCAGGCCAGCGGCACGCCGAGCACGAGGCTGAGGGCGGTGGCCAGCAGGGCGCTGGTCAGCGAGACCCGCAGGGCGTCGAGCACGCCCTCGCTGAGGAGTCGCGGCGCCAGCGTCGCCCACGGCGCCCGCACCAGCAGGGCGACGGCGGGCAGCACGAGCAGCGCGAGGCCGACGAGCGCGGGCACGAGCACGAGCACCGGGAGGCGGCGGTCACGGGCCCCGGGCCGCGTCGCGACCGCGCCGCGCCCCGCCTCGGAGGCCGGCCCTGCCCCGGAGCCGGCCCCGGAGGCCGCCCCGGCCTCAGCCGACCCGGAAGCCGGCATCGGCGAGGGCGTCCTGCCCGGGGTCGGAGAGCACGTACGCGAGGAAGGCGTCGGCCACGGTCGGGTCGGGAGCGTCGCGCAGGCGTGCCCCGAGGTACGCCGTCGTCGGGGCGTCGGCGCCGCCGACCTCGACGCCCTGCACGCGGTCGCCGGCGGCCGCGACGTCGGTCTCGTAGACGAGCGCGGCGTCGACCTCGCCCAGTTCGACCTTGGTCAGCGCGCTCTTCACGTCGGGCTCGAGGGTGGCGGGCACGACGTCGACGCCCTCGGCGTCGAGCAGCTGGCGGGCGAGCGCGCCGCAGGGCACCTCGACGGCGCAGAGCGCGACCGAGACGTCGGGGTCGGCGAGGTCGGCGAGGGAGTCGACGTCGCCCGGGTCGCCGGCCGGCACGGCGATCTCGAGGGCGTTCCGCGCGAACGTGGTCGGCTCGCCCTCGACGAGCCCCGCGTCGACGACGGTCTGCATCGTCGCGCTGCTCGCGCTGAGGAAGGCGTCGACGGGCGAGCCGGAGACGATCTGCTGCGCGAGCGCCGAGCTGCCGCCGTAGCTGACCGTCACGGTCGTGCCGGGGTTCGCCGCCTCGAACTCGGCGGCGAGGCGGTCGACGGTCTCCGTCAGCGAGGCCGCGGCGAGCACGGTCACCTCGCCCGACAGCGCGGGCGTCGCCCGGCCCGGGGCGGTCGTGCCCGCGGTCGTGTCGTCGCCCTGACCGAGGTCGCTGGCGGAGCACCCCGCGGAGGCGGCCAGCACGCCCAGCCCGACGAGGGCGGCGGCGAGGAGGCGCGGTGGGCGTGACCGGGTCGGCATGCGACGATCCTAGGCCGACGCCCCCGGCGGCCCAGCGGCCCGGGTCGACCTCGCCGCCCCGGCGGAGCTGTCCCCGACGCCCCCGACGCCCCCGACGCTTCCGACGCCCCGGGCGCCCGCGACGCCCCCGAGGGCGGCACGCCCGCCACGGCCCCACGGCCAGCGCGGGTGGCGCAGGCGCCGGGCCCCCGCCTCCGCCAGGTCCGCCAGCCGGTCGAGCCAGCCGGCCCCGGCGCGGAGGATCGTCCCGAGCAGGATGACCAGCACGGCCGCCGCGAGCGACGACCTCTGGAGCGCCTGGCCCGGCTCGAGCTGCCGCACGAGCAGCGCGAGCGGGATCGTGAGCCACTCCCACCGCCCGGTCATCGCGACGAACGGCACGAGCAGCAGGGCGTACCAGGGGTAGCGGGGGCTGACGGCGACGAGGGTCACGCCGATCATCACCAGCTGGCCGAGCCACGGGTCGCCGGGCGGTGTCCTCACCCAGACGACGACGCCCGTGACGAGCAGCACGAGGGCGACCACGGGAGTCGCGACGGAGTCGGGGAGGTACGCCGAGGCGAAGACGAAGCGCGAGCCGTCCTCGTAGCCCTCCTCGGTGAGGTAGCCGGGCAGGTAGCCGAGCACGCCGATGCCCGTCGACACGACGTACGGCACGTAGAGCACCGCGAAGGTGACGATCGAGGCGACGATCACCCGCACCGGCTGGCGGCGCAGCAGGGCGGGCGCGGCGATGACCGGGATGAGCTTCGTCGCGATCGCGGCGCCCAGCGCGACGCCGCCGCGCCAGCCCGCGCCGCGGGCGACGAACAGCGAGGCGACGACGACGAGCACGGCGCCGAGCAGGTCGACGTGCGAGTTCGTCACGCCCTCGCCGAGCACGAGCGGGCACCAGCCCCAGAGCGCCGCCCACCGCGGGTCGAGCCCGCGGCGCCGCAGGGCGACGAGCAGGGCGGCCGTCGTGCCGAGCACGAGCAGCGCCCCGGCGAGCTGGAAGGGCAGGAACTCCACGTCGGCGGGCACCACCGAGCGCACCGCCCAGAACCACAGCTCGGCGGTCGGCGGGTAGATCGTCGGCACCTCGGGCCGGTTGATCGCGGTGCAGACCACGTCGCCGGTCTCGGTGTCGTAGGCGCGGTGGATCTGCCGGTCGGGCTGGCTGCAGCGCTGGCCGATCGTGCCGTCGTCGCGGGTGAAGTCGGCGGCGGGCGGGAAGATCCACTCCGGCCGCAGGTCGCGCAGCTCGCCCGAGTCGGGCGTGTACGTGTACGGCGAGGTGCCGGCGCCCTGCACGATGCCGTCCCAGGCGTAGCGGGCCGGGTCGGTGCTGGTGTTCGGCGGGCCCACGAGGGCGGCGCCGCCGAGCAGCGCCGTGCCGGCGAGCACGAGGGCGGTGACGGCCCGCAGGGGCACCCGTCGCAGCAGCACGACGGCGAGCGCGAAGAGGGCCCAGCACGCGGCCGTCCAGAGCACGTAGGAGTCGCGGAGGTCCTTCTCGAGGAAGCCCAGCTCCAGCACGCCCCACGCCACGGTCGCCGCCAATCCGGTGACGGCCACGGCCGCGAATAGAGTACGCACGCGACCAGTCTGGACGACTCCGCCCTGGGAGGTCGTTCCCGCACCTCGCAGAGACGGCCCCCATGAGACGACTGCTCGACACGCTCCGCACGGCGGCCTCGTCGCCGACGCGCACGGCCCGCACGGCGACGGTGCTCGGGCGGCTGCTCGGGCTGGCCTTCGTCGTCTGCCTGCTGACCGGCCTCTACAGCCACTTCCTCCAGGAGCCCGCCGCCTGGATGCGCTTCCCGACCTCGCCCGTGTGGCTGTACCAGGTGAGCCAGGGCGTGCACATCACGGCCGGCATCGCGTGCGTCCCGCTGCTGCTCGGCAAGCTCTACGCGGTCTTCCCGCAGCTGTTCCAGACGCCGCTGGTGCGGCACCCGGTGCAGCTGCTCGAGCGCGCCTCCATCGCCCTCTTCGTCGCGAGCTCGATCCTCCAGCTCGTCACGGGGCTGCTCAACACGTACCAGTGGTACCCGTGGCCGTTCCCGTTCAAGCAGGTGCACTTCGCCCTGTCGTTCGTGATCATCGGGTCGCTCGCGGTGCACATCGCGGTGAAGCTGCCGCTCATCACGCGCTACTGGCGGGCCCGCGACAGCTACGACGCCGAGGGCCGGTTCGTCGAGCCGTCGCGCGAGCTCGACCCGGCCCGCGCCGAGTTCACGGCGGCCCGCGAGCTGCGCGCCCGGCAGGCGGCCCCCGAGCCGCGGCGCGGGCAGGCCGCGGCCGCCCCGCAGCCCACGGGCCTCGTCGGTCGCGTGACCCGGTGGATCGACGGCGCGCGTGACGAGCACGACGCGCCCCGCGCCTCCGTCGTCTCCCGCCGGGCCTTCTTCACCGGCGTCGGCGTCGCCACCGGCGGGGCCGTGGTGCTGACCGCCGGGCAGTCGTTCGCCGCGCTCGCGCCGCTCAACGCCTTCGGGCCGCGGCAGGCGGGCCTCGGCCCGAACGACCTGCCGATCAACCGCACGGCCGCGGCGGCGCGCGTCCTCGAGACCGCGATGGACCCGGCCTGGCGCCTCACCGTCGCGAACGGCGACCGCGAGCTGTCGTTCAGCGCCGCCGACCTCGAGGCGATGCGGCAGGGCGACGAGCGCCTGCCGATCGCCTGCGTCGAGGGCTGGAGCCAGACGGCGGCCTGGCGCGGCGTGCGCCTCGTCGACCTGATGGGCGCCGTCGGCGCCCCGGCCGACGCCCGCCTGAAGTTCACGAGCCTCGAGGAGAAGGGCGGGTACCGCATCATGCTGATGGGCCCCGAGTACGCCACCGACCCGACCACGCTGGTCGCCCTCGAGCTGAACGGGAGCCGCCTCGACATCGAGCACGGCTACCCGGCCCGCGTCATCGCCCCCGGCCGCCCCGGCGTGCTGCAGACCAAGTGGCTCAGCCGGATCGAGGTCGTCCGATGACCGCGTCGAGCGCCGCCCCGAGCGTGCCGGCCTCGACCGGTCGCGGCGTCCGCGTCGCCCGGGCCGTGCTGCTCGTCGTCGGCGTCGCGCTGATCGGCCTCGGCGGGTACGTGCTCACCGACACGGTGAACCCGACCCGGTACGGCGGGCTGCTGGTCTGGCTGATCGGCTCGGTGATCGTCCACGACGCCGTGCTCGCGCCGCTCGTCGTCGCCGTCTCGCTCGTCGTGCGGCGGGCCGGTCGCCGGGTGCGCCCGGCCGTGCTGGCGATCGTCCAGACGACCGTCATCGTCGGAGCCGTGCTGTCGATCGTCGTCGTGCCCGAGATCATCGCGAAGGCGAAGGGCACCAAGAACGACACGGTGCTGCCGTTCGACTACGGCGCTCGGCTGGGGCTGCTCTGGCTCGTGCTCGCCCTGCTCGCCGCCGCGACGATCGCCGTCTACCTCGCGGTGACCAGGCGACAGAAGGTCCGGCCCGAGGCCGACCAGGTCTGAGCCACCCGCAGGCCCGCGGCGGCGGCGTGGCGCCCGAGGGCCTCACGGCCGACCTCGGCCCACGGGAAGGTCGCGCTCGCGCGGCCCTGCTCGTCGACGACCTGGGCGTCGTACACGACGTCGGCGCGCGCGTCGGGAGCGGTCTCGACGACGACCGAGCCGTCGGTCGACAGCACCGAGGAGGCGCGGCGCACGAGCGCGGTCGGGTCGCCCCCGATGCCGATGTTGCCGTCGAGCAGCAGGGCGACGTGCCACGACCCCTCGCCGGGCAGGCCCGCGTCGAAGACGGAACCGGCGACGACGGGCAGGCCCGCGTCCACGGCCATCGCGACCGCGGTGACGGAGACGTCGACCCCGAGGGCGTCGAGGCCGCGGTCGACGGCGGCGCGCACCATCCGGGCGGGGCCGCAGCCGATGTCGAGCACCGAGCGCGCGTCGTCGATCGTGGTGAGGTCGGCCGCGTCGGCGTCGGCGCTCCAGCGGGCGACGTCGAAGGCGGCCTGGGCGGTGCCCCGGGCGGCGTCCCCGGGGCGACCGCCCCGTTCGCGGGTGCTGCCGGGGGAGCGGACGAGCTGCAGCAGGCCCTCACGGCGGAGGGCGCGGGCGTAGGGCTCCGCGCCTCCTGATCCGAAGGTGGGGCGGGGGTCGGAGGCGATGGTCACGAGCGGGGCTCCTCGAAGCGGTGCAGCAGGCGGGCGAAGCGGGTCTCGGGGCCGGCGGCGGCCGCCAGGCGCGCGTCGTCGATGGTGTCGACGTCGGCGAGCTCGGGCAGGGTGCGCACGCGCAGGCCGGCCTCGGCGAGGCGGCGGAGCTGGTGCTCACCGGTGTCGGCGCGCGACATCGGGACGCCGCGGAGCAGGTCGCCGGTCGGTCGGGCGAGGCCGAGGGCCCAGAAGCCGCCGTCGTTGGCGGGGCCGAACCAGGCGTCGACCTCGTCGCCGGGACCGTCGCGCCACGAGTCGAGCACGGGCGCGAGGTCGACGGCGGTCATCTGCGGAGTGTCCATGCCGACGAGCACGGTCGGGCCGTCGACGGCGTCGAAGAGCGCCCCGAGCCGTTCGTCGAGGTCACCGCTGGTCTGGGGGATCACATCGAGGTCTTCGGAGCCGGGCGGCGTCCGGTTGCCGTCGAAGAGCAGGACGCGTCGCGTGGCGGGCAGCGCGCGGAGCACGTCGAGGGTGTCCTGGATCGCCGCGGCGGCCAGCTCGGCCGCCTGCTCGAGGCTCAGGGGCGGGTGCAGCCGCGTCTTGACCCGGCCGGGGAGGGTCTCCTTGCAGATCAGCACCAGGGTGGTCACCGGCCCACCTCGCGCAGCAGTCGCGACATGTCCTTCACGGCGACCCAGGTGCCGCGGATCGTGCCCGTGACCTTGCTGCGGCCGACCCGCGGGGCGTAGGGGGCGTCGAGCTCGACGATGCGCCAGCCGGCCTGCGAGCCACGCAGCACCATCTCGAGCGGGTAGCCGCTGCGACGGTCGACGAGGCCGAGGCCGAGCAGGCCCTCGCGGGAGGCGACGCGCATGGGCCCCAGGTCGTGCAGGGCGACGCCGGAGGCGCGGCGCATCAGGCGGGCGAGCACCAGGTTCGCGAGGCGGGCGTGCAGCGGCCAGGCGCCGCGCGTGGTCGGGCGTCGGCGGCCGAGCACCAGCTCGGCGTCGCCGGCGAGGACCGGGGCGGCGAGGGCGACCAGGTCGCCCGGGTCCATCGAGGCGTCCGCGTCGCAGAAGGCGACCCACGGGGCGGTGGCGGCCTCGAGGCCGGCGTGGGCGGCCGCGCCGAAGCCGCGCCGCGACTCCTCGACGACGAGGGCGCCGTGCTCGCGTGCGACGGCGGCGGAGCGGTCGGTCGAGCCGTTGTCGACGACGATCGCGCGCCAGCCCTCGGGGATGCGCGTGAGCACCCAGGGCAGCGCTCCCTCCTCGTCGAGGCAGGGCAGCACGACGTCGACCAGGGGAGAGCTCATCCTCCCGACTGTAGAGAGCCCGCCTTGGGAACGGCCGGTGCCGCCCCGAACGGGGTGCGCGCCTGTCCGCCCAGCGCTGTCGGCGGCGGCGGGGCGCCGCCGACCGCGCCGCCCACCGCCGCCCGTCGCGTCGCGCGACGGCGCCCGGTGGTCAGCGCGCGACGGCCGCCCGCAGGGGCGCGGTCGCGAACTCGCGCATGCCCTCCTCGAACGACACGCTCGGGCTCCAGCCGAGCTCGTCGCGCAGCCGCTCCGACGACGCCGTGACGTGCCGCACGTCGCCCGCGCGGTACTGCCCGGTGACGACCGGGGCGGGGCCGCCGGCCTCGCGGGCCAGCGCCTCGGCCATCTCGCCGATGGTGTGCACGGTGCCGCTGCCGACGTTGAAGGCGCGGGAGGTCTCGGGCTCCTGCCCGGCCGTCCAGTCGAGCGCCGCGAGGTTCGCCGACGCGACGTCGCGCACGTGCACGAAGTCGCGGCGCTGGGCGCCGTCCTCGTAGACGCGCGGCGCCTCGCCCCGCTCGAGCGACGAGCGGAAGAGCGAGGCGACGCCGGCGTACGGCGTGTTCTGCGGCATGCCGGGCCCGTAGACGTTGTGGTAGCGCAGGGCCGCCGCACGCCCGCCGGTGCTGCGCGCCCACGAGGTGGCGAGGTGCTCCTGCGTCAGCTTCGTGATCGCGTAGACGTTGCGCGGGTCGAGCGGCGCCTCCTCCGAGATGAGCTGCGGCTGCAGCAGCTCGCCGTGCTCGTCGCGCGGGTCGAAGACGCCCGCGTCGAGGTCGGCGACGCGGCGGGGCGCCGGGCGCTCCGTCTCGCCGGTCGACGTGCGGTAGCTGCCCTCGCCGTAGACGACCATCGACGAGGCGACGACGAGACGGCCGACGCCGGCCCTGTCCATCGCCGCGAGCAGCACGGCCGTGCCGTGCTCGTTGCTGTCGACGTAGTCGGGGGCGTCCTGGAAGTCGACGCCGAGCCCCACCTTCGCGGCCTGGTGGCAGACGGCGTCGACCCCGACGAGCGCGGCGTCGACGGCGGCGGCGTCGCGCACGTCGGCCTGCACGAACTCGACGCGCGGGTCGAGCGACGGGGGCCCGCCGTGCACGTCGGGGCGCAGCGAGTCGAGCACGCGCACCGTCCAGCCCCGGTCGAGCGCCTGCGCCACGATCGCCGAGCCGATGAACCCGGCCCCGCCCGTGACGAGCAGCCGGCCGGGGGCCGACGGGTCGCGGGTCGCGTCGCTCACGACCGTGCCGCCGCGACGGGCCGTGCGAGGACCTCGGCCACGGCCGCCGCCGGGATCAGCTCGCGCGGCTCGTAGTCGGCCGGCAGCGCCGCGACGATGGACTCGATGGCGGCCACGATGCGGGGCTGGGCCGCGGCGAGGCGCTCCATCACGAGGCCGTGGCTGACGGCGTCGTCGTCGGTGCCCTCCTCGGGCGAGATGCCGGCGTCGCTGTCGGTGACGAACGACAGGTTGACGGCGCCCATGCCGAGCTCCATCGTGAGCGGCACCTCCGGGTACATCGTCATGTTGATCGTGTGCGCGCCCGCGGCGCGGAACCACAGGGACTCCGCCCGCGTCGAGAAGCGCGGGCCCTGGATGACGACGCAGGTGCCGGTCGCGGCGAACGGCTCGCCCTGCTGCTCGAGGGCGGCGACGGCCGCGGCGCGCAGCACCGGGTCGAACGGGTCGGCCGCGACGAGGTGCTGCACCGAGCCCGCGACGTCGAAGAACGTGTCGGGGCGGCCCCAGGTGCGGTCGATGAACTGGTCGGTGACGACCATCGTGCCCGGCGGGTACTCCGGGCTGACCCCGCCCACGGCCGACGACGAGACGACGGCCTTCGCGCCGAGCGACGCGAGCGCCCAGACGTTCGCGCGGAAGTCGATGCGGTGCGGCGGCACCGAGTGGCCCTTGCCGTGCCGCGTGAGGAAGGCGACCGTCTTGCCGCCGAGCTGCCCGACCGTGACCTCGCTCGAGGTGGGCCCGTACGGCGTCTCGACGACGTGGCTCGTGGCTGTGCCGGGGGCGAACAGCGAGTAGAGGCCCGAGCCGCCGATCACGGCGACGTCGACGCGGGGCAGGCCCGCGGCGCCGGGCGCGGCGGAGCCGGCGGGGGAGGAGGAGGTCGAGGAGTCGCGGTGCGCGTCGGTCGTGTCGGTCACGCTCGCTACGCTACTGGCGACCACCGCGAGAGGAGCCGAGTGCGCACCGTCGAGCAGCACCGCCACGACGTCGAGGCCCTGGTGAGGGACGCCCTCGCCGACCGTTCCCCCGAGGTCCTCCGCGTCGATCCCGCCCTCCTCGCGGCGGAGCCCGAGCGGTACCGCCGCCGCGTGCTCGCCGCGCCCCTCGCCGCGCCGATCGACCTGCCGCCCTTCGCGAACTCGCAGATGGACGGCTTCGCCGTGGGCGCTGCCGACCTGGGGGGCGCGGGGCCGGTCGACCTCGTCGTCGTCGAGCCGATCCCCGCGGGGCGGACGGGCCCGCGACTCCTGCCCGGCACGGCCGCGCCGATCATGACGGGGGCGCCCGTGCCCGAGGGCGCCGTCGCGGTGGTGCCCGTCGAGCGGGCCCTGCCCGCGGCCTTCCCCGAGCCCGGCACGGCGGCCCGCGTCGTGCTGCCCGGCGACGTCGCCCCCGGCACGTTCGTGCGGGCGGCCGGCAGCGACGTGGCCGCCGGCGCCGTCCTGCACGAGGCGGGCACGGTGCTGACGCCCGCCCGCTGGGGGGTCGTCGCCGCCGCGGGCCTCGCCACGGTGGAGGTGCTGCGTCGCCCGCGGGTGCTGCTCGTCTCGACGGGGGAGGAGCTCGCCGAGCCCGGCTCGGCGCTCGCGCCGGGCACGATCCACGACGCGAACGGCGCGAGCCTCGCCGTGGCCCTCAGTGACGTCGGCGTCGACGTGCGGGTGCGCCGCGTCTCCGACGACGCCCGCGCGCTGCTCGCCGTGGTCGCCGCCGCGGCCGACGACGTCGACCTCGTCGTCACCACCGGCGGGGTCAGCGCCGGGGCCTACGAGGTCGTGCGCGACGCCTTCGAGGCCGCCGGGGTCGTGTTCTCGTCGGTCGCGATGCAGCCGGGCGGGCCGCAGGGCCTCGGGCGTCTCCGGCTCGAGGGCCGGGCGGCCGCCCTGCCGGTCGTCTGCTTCCCCGGCAACCCGGTCAGTGCGCTGGTGTCGTTCGAGGCGTTCCTCCGCCCCGTGCTTCAGGCCGAGACGTCGGCGGGCACCCCGCGTCGGGCGTGGTCGGCCCCGATGGCCGAGGCGGCCGAGTCGCCCGTCGGCAAGCACCAGCTGCGCCGGGGCCGGCTCGACGACGACGGCCGGGTCCGGTTCGTCGGCGGCCCGGGCTCGCACCTGCTCTCCGCCCACGCGGCGGCCTCGCTGCTGGTGCACCTCCCGGTCGGGGTCGACCGGGTGCAGCCGGGCGACGAGGTCGTAGTCTGGGCCCTCGACGACTGAGGGGCCCGCGATGACCGACGACCACTACCGCCTCCGCCCGGCCTCCTCCTCGCCCGTGGCGCCCGGCGGCCTCACCCACGTGCGGGCCGACGGCACCGCGCACATGGTCGACGTGACCGAGAAGCCCGAGACGACGCGCGAGGCCTCCGCCCAGGCCGTGATCACGACGCGGCCCGACGTCGTCGCCCAGCTCAGCGACGGCACCCTGCCGAAGGGCGAGGCCCTCGGCACCGCCCGCATCGCCGGCATCATGGCCGCGAAGCAGACGCCCGCGCTCATCCCGCTCTGCCACCCGCTGCCGCTCGGCGCGATCTCGGTCGACTTCGAGGTCGGCCGCGACCGCGTCACGGTCGTCGCCCGCGTGGCGACCCGCGGCGTGACGGGGGTCGAGATGGAGGCGCTGACCGCGGCCACCGTCGCGGCCCTGACCCTCTTCGACATGATCAAGGCCGTCGACCACCTCGCCGTGATCGGCGACGTGAAGGTGCTCGAGAAGTCGGGCGGCACCTCGGGGCGCTGGTCGCGGTGACCACCCTGCCGGTGCGCCGCGTCGCGGTCGTCGTGGCCTCCACCCGGGCCGCCGCCGGCCGGGCCGACGACCTCACCGGGCCCGTGATCCGGGCCTGGGCCGAGGCCCGCGGCTGGGACGTCGCCGAGCCCGTCGTCGTGGCCGACGGCCCGCCCGTGGGCGCGGCGCTCGCCGCGGCGCTCGCCGACGGCCCCGACCTCGTCGTCACGACCGGCGGCACCGGGCTGACGCCGACCGACCGCACGCCCGAGCAGACCCGCCCCCTGCTCGACCTCGAGGTGCCGGGCGTCGCGGAGGAGCTGCGCCGCCGCGGCCTCGCCGCCACCCCCACGGCCGTCCTCTCCCGCGGTCTCGCGGGCGTGGCGGGCCGCACCTTCGTCGTCAACCTCCCCGGCTCGCGCGGGGGAGTGCGCGACGGCCTCGCCGTGCTCGACGAGATCGTCGACCACGCCCTCGACCAGATCTCCGGAGGCGCACATGACTGACGACGACGGCCCGCTCTCCGAGACGGCCGGCCCCGACGACGACGTCCCCGTGCCGGGCGGCCCGAGCGGGCGGGTCGTGCTCGCCGAGGTGGTCTCGACCGAGCTGTCGGCCACCGAGTGCTCCGTGATGGTCTCGAGCCGCGCCTCCGGGGCGGTGGTGGCCTTCGCCGGGGTGGTGCGCGACCACGACGACGGCCGGGGCGTGACGGCCCTGCACTACGAGGCGCACCCGTCGGCGGGCGACGTCATGGCCGATGTCGCCGAGCAGATCGCCGCGCGGCACCCCGAGGTGACGATCGCCGTGCAGCACCGGGTGGGCGACCTCGACGTCGGCGACCTCGCGCTGGCCTGCGCGGTCGCGTCGGCGCACCGGGCCGCCGCCTTCGTCGCGTGCTCCGACCTCGTCGACCTCGTCAAGGAGCGCGTGCCGATCTGGAAGCGCCAGGAGTTCACCGACGGCACCGACGAGTGGGTCGCCTCGCTCGGCTGACCCGTGCGCGGTCCGACCTGCAGTCCGCGCCGTCTACGCTTCTGAGGTGGCACATCTACTGGCGCGCTGGAGCTGAGGCGTCGCGGAGCAGCGCGCGACGCCAGCGCCGAGGGAGCCTGCGACCGAGGGTCCAGGTGAGCCGCACTACTCTTCTCAGGTGGCACATCTACTTGGAGCAGAGAACCTCCGGCTCGAGTTCCCGACCAAGGTCGTCCTCGACGGCGTCACCCTCGGCATCGACGAGGGCTCCCGGATCGGCGTCGTCGGGCGCAACGGCGACGGCAAGTCGACGCTCATGTCGGTGCTCGCCGGCCGGCTCGAGCCCGACGACGGCCGCGTGACGACCCGCCGCGGCCTCACCATCGGCATGCTCGACCAGCGCGACGTGCTGCCCGAGCACGAGACCGTCGGCGCGATGATCGTCGGCGACCGGGAAGAGCACGAGTGGGCGGGCGACGCCCGCATCCGCGACGTCATCTCCGGCCTCGCCAGCGACATCCCGTGGGAGGCCACCCTCGGCGACCTCTCCGGCGGCCAGCGTCGCCGTGTCGCGCTCGCCACCCTGCTCGTCGGCGACTGGGACGTCCTCTTCCTCGACGAGCCCACCAACCACCTCGACGTCGAGGGCGTGGCCTGGCTGGCCGAGCACCTCCGTCGTCGCTGGTCGCCCTCGTCGGGCGCGCTCGTCGTCGTGACCCACGACCGGTGGTTCCTCGACGAGGTCTCGACCGACACCTGGGAGGTGCACGACGGCGTCGTCGAGCCCTTCGAGGGCGGCTACGCGGCCTACGTGCTGCAGCGCGTCGAGCGCGACCGCTCGGCCGCGGCGAGCGAGTCGAAGCGCCAGAACCTCATGCGGAAGGAGCTGGCGTGGCTGCGCCGCGGCGCCCCCGCCCGCTCGACGAAGCCGAAGTTCCGCATCGACGCCGCCAACGAGCTCATCGCCGACGAGCCGCCCGCCCGCAACTCGGTCGAGCTGTCGCAGATGGCGACCGCGCGGCTCGGCAAGGACGTCGTCGACCTCGTCGAGGTCGGCGTCTCGTTCGGCGACAAGCGCGTGCTGCACGACGTCGAGTGGCGCATCGCTCCCGGCGAGCGCACGGGCATCCTCGGCGTCAACGGCGCCGGCAAGTCCACCCTGCTGAAGGTCGTCACCGGGGTCGTGGCCCCGACGGAGGGGCGGGTCAAGCAGGGCAAGACGGTCAAGTTCGCCATCCTCGACCAGCAGCTCGCCGACCTGCACGCCGTCGCGAACGAGAAGGTGAACGACCTGATCGGCCGGCAGCGCACCTCCTACGTGACGGCCGGCAAGGAGATGACGCCGGGCCAGCTGCTCGAGCGCCTCGGCTTCACGAGCGCGCAGCTGCAGACGCCCATCAAGGACCTCTCGGGCGGGCAGAAGCGCCGCCTCCAGTTCTTGCTCATCCTGCTGGACGAGCCGAACGTGCTCATCCTCGACGAGCCCACCAACGACCTCGACACCGACATGCTCGCGGCGATGGAGGACCTCCTCGACGGCTGGCCCGGCACCCTGCTCGTCGTCTCGCACGACCGGTACCTGCTCGAGCGCGTCACCGACCAGCAGTACGCCGTGCTCGACGGGGCCTTCCGGCACCTGCCCGGCGGCGTCGACCAGTACCTGGCGCTCCGCAAGCAGGTGACCGACGCCCAGGGAGGCGCCACCGACCGCCCGACGGCGGTCCAGGGAGCCCACGGCTCGGTCGCGGCGGCCGCCGCGGCGTCGGGCCTCTCGGGCGCCGAGAAGCGCAACGCGGAGAAGGAGCTCGGCTCCATCGATCGCAAGCTGGCGAAGGCGGGCGGCGACCGCGCCGGCCTGCTCGAGCAGTTCGCGACCTTCGACCAGTCCGACTTCGACGGCCTCGCGGCGCTGCAGGCGAAGCTCACGGCGCTCGACGCGAAGACCGCCGAGCTCGAGGCCCGCTGGCTCGAGCTCAGCGAGCTGCTCGCCTAGCGAGCCACTCGGGCCGCGCGCGGGCGGCCTAGCCGCCGAGCGTGAGGCTCAGGGTGCGCAGCAGCCCGGCGAGGCGGCGGCGGTCGTGGTCGTCGAGGTCGCTGAGCAGGGCCCGTTCGGCCTCGACGAGCCGCTCGATGGCGTCGTCGACCGCGCGGCCGCCCGACGGGGTGAGCGTGACGAGGATCCCGCGCCCGTCGTGCGGGTCGGTGCGCCGCTCGACGAGGTCGCGGGCGACGAGCCGGTCGATGCGGTTGGTCATGGCGCCGCTCGAGACGAGCGTCTGCTGCAGGAGGGTCTTCGGGCTGAGCTGGTGCGGGGCGCCCGCGCGGCGCAGGGCGGAGAGCACGTCGAACTCCCACTGCTCCAGGTCGCTGGCGACGAAGGCGTCGCGTCGGGCCCGCTCGAGGTGCTTGGCGAGCCGGTCGACGCGCGAGAGCACGTGCAGCGGGGCGAAGTCGAGGTCGGGGCGCTCGTGGCCCCAGGCGTCGACGATGCGGTCGACCTCGTCGCGGGGCTCGGGCCCCACGGGCTGGTCGCGCCCCTCGGTGCGCTCGGGCTCGGACATCCCCTCATCATGGCACCCGGTCCGCTTTGCCCTGCCTGCACCGCGCTGTCACACTTGACCTCGCGCGCGAGCGCGGTCCGCCATGGTGTAACGGCAGCACGACAGCCTTTGGAGCTGTTAGGTCCAGGTTCGAATCCTGGTGGCGGAGCCGTGAGTCGGCCGGGCGGGGCGGACGCCGTGCGGCTCCGTCGGTAGCCTCCAGGTCCACCGGCCGGCCGCGTCAGCGCCGCGCCCCGACGACGAGGAGCCGCCCATGTCGACGTCCGCCACCCTCCGCCCGCTCGTGAAGGCCGCCCTGCTCGGCGCCCTCAGCGGCTCCCGCTCCGCCACGCCACTCGCCGTGCTCGCCCTCCACCACGACAGCGCGGAGTCGCGGGGCAGCTGGCAGCGTTGGGCCCTGTTCCGCAGCCCCGTCGGCCGCGGCGTGGCCGTCGCCGCCGGAGCGGGCGAGCTCGTCGGCGACAAGCTGCCCGCCACGCCCAGCCGCGTGGGCGCGGGCCCGCTGTTCGGCCGGGCCACCTCCGGCGCCGTCGTCGGCGCCGCGATCAGCACCACCGCGGGCGACGGCCACCGCGTCGCCGGAGCCGTGGCCGGGGCGCTCGGCGCCCTCGCGGGCAGCTGGCTCTTCTACCTCGCCCGGAGGGCCGTCGTCGAGAAGACCGGCCTGCCCGACCTCGTCGTCGCGCTCGTCGAGGACGCCGTCGCGGTCTCCGGCTCGGTCGCCGTCGTCCGCTCCCGCTGATCGCCGCCCCCGCGTGGGAGGATCGGCGGTGAACGCCGCGCCCACCTCACCAAGGAGCACCATGCCCGCACGCACCCTCGCCGTCGTCGTCCTCGCCGCTGGGCAGGGCACGCGCATGAAGTCCGCGACCCCGAAGGTGCTGCACCGCCTGGCCGGCCTCCCGCTGATCCAGCACGTCCTCGAGTCGGCGGCCGCGCTCGAGCCCGAGCACCTCGTCGCCGTCGTACGGCACGAGCGCGACCTCGTCGTCACGAGCATCGTCGAGACGACGCCGACCGCCCTGATCGTCGACCAGGACGACGTGCCCGGCACCGGCCGCGCCGTCGAGCAGGCCGTCGAGGCGCTGCCCGCCGACTTCGACGGCGACGTCGTCGTCGTGAGCGCCGACGTCCCCTTCCTCGACCACGGCACCCTGCGAGGCCTCCTCGAGCAGCACCGTGAGGAGGCGGCGGCCGCGACGCTGCTGTCGGCCGTCCTCCCCGACGCCACCGGCTACGGCCGCGTCGTGCGCCTCGCCTCGGGCGACGTCGAGCGGATCGTCGAGCACAAGGACGCCACCGAGGCCGAGCGGGCCCTCCGCGAGATCAACTCCGGCACCTACGCCTTCACGGTCGCGGCCCTCCGCGCGCAGCTGCCCCGCGTCGGCTCGGCCAACGCCCAGAACGAGAAGTACGTCACCGACGTCGTCGGCCTGCTCACCGGCGCCGGCGAGAAGGTCGCCGCCCGCGCGGTCGACGAGACCTGGCGCCTCGAGGGCATCAACGACCGCGTGCAGCTCGCCGTGGCCGCCCGCCGCCTCAACGACCGCATCGTCGAGCACTGGCAGCGCGAGGGCGTCAGCATCGTCGACCCGCAGACCACCTGGATCGACCGCGACGTCGCCCTCAGCCCCGACGTCGAGCTGCTGCCCGGCACCCAGCTGAAGGGCGCGACCTACGTGGCCGCCGGCGCCGTCGTCGGGCCCGACACGACCCTCGTCGACACGGAGGTGGGCGAGGGCGCGGTCGTGAAGCGCACCGACGCGACCCTCGCCGTGATCGGGGCCCGCGCCTCCGTCGGCCCCTTCTCGTACCTGCGGCCCGGCACGACGCTCGGCGAGGGCGGCAAGATCGGCACCTTCGTCGAGACCAAGAACGCCGAGATCGGCGCGGGCTCGAAGGTGCCGCACCTCAGCTACATCGGCGACACCGAGGTCGGCACCGACTCGAACATCGGCGCCGGCACGATCACGGCCAACTACGACGGCGTCTCGAAGCACCGCACCGAGGTCGGCTCGAACGTGAGGACGGGGTCGCACAACGTGTTCGTCGCCCCCGTTAGGATTGGCGACGGAGCGTACTCAGGTGCGGGAACGGTCGTCCGGAAGGACGTGCCGGCAGGTGCCCTGGCCCTGAGCATCGCTCCTCAGCGCAATGCGAGCGGATGGGTCGAGGCGAACCGCCCCGGCACCGCGGCTGCCGAGGCCGCCGCTCGCGCCGAACGAACGACCGACTAGCGAGCCGGTCGGGTTGGCCCCTCGGGGCCGGAGAGCGAGTGACGTGTCCGGAATCAAGATCACCGGGGAGAACCGACTCGTCCTGGTCTCGGGTCGTGCGCACCCCGAGCTGGCGAACCAGATCGCGGCGGAGCTCGGCTCGGAGCTCATCCCGACCGACGCCCGCACCTTCGCCAACGGCGAGCTCTACGCCCGCTTCGACGAGAGCGTCCGCGGCGCCGACGCGTTCGTCATCCAGTCGCACTCGGCCCCGATCAACGAGTGGCTCATGGAGCAGCTCATCATGGTCGACGCCCTCAAGCGCGCCTCGGCCAAGCGCATCACGGTCGTCGCCCCCTTCTACCCGTACGCCCGGCAAGACAAGAAGGGCCGCGGCCGCGAGCCGATCTCGGCCCGCCTCGTCGCCGACCTGTTCAAGGCCGCCGGCGCCCACCGCATCATGAGCGTCGACCTGCACGCCCCGCAGATCCAGGGCTTCTTCGACGGCCCCGTCGACCACCTCTTCGCCATGCCGGTGCTGCTCGAGCACTTCCGCGCGAAGCTCGACAACTCGACGCTCACGGTCGTGTCGCCCGACATGGGCCGCGTGCGCGTCGCCGACATCTGGAGCGAGAAGCTCGACGCCCCCCTCGCCATCATCCACAAGCGCCGCGACCCGCTGGTGCCGAACCAGGTCACGGTTCACGAGATCGTCGGCGAGGTCGAGGGCCGCGTCTGCCTGCTCGTCGACGACCTGATCGACACGGGCCGCACCATCGTCAAGGCCGCCGAGGCCCTCAAGGCCGCCGGCGCGATCGGCGTCGTGGTCGCCGCGACCCACGCCGTGTTCAGCGACCCGGCCCCCGAGATCCTCGCCAGCGAGTTCATCGACTCGGTCGTCGTCACCGACACCCTGCCCCTGACCGAGCACCAGAAGTTCGACAAGCTCGAGATCCTGCCGATCGCCCCGCTCATCGCGCGGGCCATCCACGAGGTCTTCGACAACGGGTCGGTCACGTCGATGTTCGACGGAGCCGCGTAGCGGCTCCGTCGAACCAGGAGGCGCAGCCGACGGCGCCCCCGGGCACCCCGGGACCTGCGCCACAGAACGGCCGTGACCGGGTTGGACCCAGCCACGGCCGTTCGGCGTCTCCGGCCTGCCGCGCGTCAGTGCGTCGACGGCTCCGTCTCGATCTCCGAGCGGTCGCCCGACCACAGGGTGTGGAACACGCCCTCCTCGCCGACCCGCTCGTAGGTGTGCGCGCCGAAGAAGTCGCGCTGCCCCTGGATGAGGGCGGCGGGGAGGCGCTCCGACGCGAGCGAGTCGTAGTACGACAGCGCCGACGCGAACCCGGGCACGGGGATCCCCGACAGCGCCGCCTTGGCGACGATGCGGCGCCAGGCGTCCTCGCCGTCGCGCACGGCAGCGGCGAAGTAGTCGTCCTCGAGCAGGGTCGCGATGGTCGCGTCCTTCTCGTAGGCGTCGACGATGCGGTTCAGGAACTGCGCGCGGATGATGCAGCCGCCGCGCCAGATCTTCGCGATCGCGCCCTTGTCGATGTCCCAGCCGTACTCCAGGGCGCCCGCGATGATCGCGTCGAAGCCCTGCGCGTAGGCGACGATCTTCGACGCGTAGAGCGCCTTCTGCACGTCGTCCTCGAAGCCGTCGCCCGCCTCCTGCACCTCGGGTCGGCCCTGCAGCGTCGCCTGCACGGCGGCGCGCTGGTCGGGCTTCGACGACACGGCGCGGGCGAAGACGGCCTCGGCGATGCCGCCGACGGGCACGCCCAGCCCGACCGAGTTCTGCACCGTCCAGACGCCGGTGCCCTTCGAGCCCGCCTGGTCGACGATGGAGTCGACCAGCGGGGCGTCGGTCTTCGCGTCGGTCTGGCGCAGCACCTCGGCGGTGATCTCGATGAGGTACGACTCGAGCTCGCCGCGGTTCCACTCCTCGAAGACGTCGGCGATGGCGGCCGGCTCGTGGCCCCCGACGCGGCGCAGCAGGTCGTACGACTCGGCGATGAGCTGCATGTCGGCGTACTCGATGCCGTTGTGGATCATCTTGACGAAGTGGCCGGCGCCGTCGCTGCCGACGTGGGTGACGCAGGGCTCGCCCTCGGCGACCGCGGCGATCGAGGCGAGGATGGGGCCGAGGGTCTCGTACGCCTCCTTCGAGCCGCCGGGCATGATCGACGGGCCCTTCAGCGCGCCCTCCTCGCCGCCCGAGATGCCGGCGCCCACGAAGTTCAGGCCGCGCTCCTTGAGGGCGGCCTCGCGCCTCCGCGTGTCCTGGAAGTTCGCGTTGCCGCCGTCGACGATGATGTCGCCCTCCTCGAAGAGGTCGGCGAGCTGGTCGATGACGGCGTCGGTGCCCTTCCCGGCCTGCACCATGATGATCGCGGTGCGCGGCTTCTGCAGCGACGCCGCGAAGTCCTCGATCGACTTGGACGCGACGAAGCCGGCGTCGCCGTGCTCGCTCATCAGGGTGTCGGTGCGCTCGGGGGAGCGGTTGTAGACCGCGACGGTGTTGCCCTCGCGGCTGGCCAGGTTGCGCGCCAGGTTGGAGCCCATGACGGCCAGGCCGACCACTCCGATGTTCGCCTGCGCGGTCTGCTCGCTCGTGTCTCCGTGTTCGGTCACGGTGCCTCCTCAAGGTCGGTGGACCGCAGACTATGCCTCGCCGCCGACCGGTTGACAGGGACCGTCAGGCACCCCCGGCGGACGGGGGGAGGCGCGCCTACGCTGGTCGGGACCCGCCCGTCTCGGAAGGACACCGCATGACCACCACCACCCTGCCCCCCGTCGTCGTGATGGGCGTGAGCGGGTCGGGCAAGTCGACCGTCGGCGAGCTGCTGGCCGAGCGCGCCGGCGTGCCGTTCGTCGACGCCGACGACCTGCACCCGAAGGCCAACCGCGACAAGATGTCGGCCGGCCACCCACTCGACGACGACGACCGTCGGCCCTGGCTCGAGATCGTCGCCCGGCGCATCCGCGAGGCCGGCGACGACGGCGTGGTGGTCGCGTGCTCGGCGCTGAAGCGCTCGTACCGCGACGTCCTCCGCTCGGGCGACGACCGCCTCCGCTTCGTCCACCTCACCGGGGTCCGCGAGCTCGTGGCCGAGCGCCAGAAGGCCCGGAAGGGCCACTTCATGCCGCCCGGGCTGATGGAGTCGCAGTTCGCCGCGCTCGAGCCGCTCGCCGACGACGAGCCCGGCACCAGCGTCGACGTGCAGGCCGGCCCCGACGAGATCGTGGCCGAGGTCCTCGACCGGTTGGCGACACGCCCGGGCCGCGTGTAACCTGGGCAGCTGAACTTCGGCGAGGGATGCCCCGGCATCCGTGATCGACGAGGTAGGCAGGCACTCAGTCCCGAGACCGCCCTCTGGGTGGTCGCTCCACGGCTGTGGGTCCCTCCTCACGCGACGCGCGTTCGAGTTGACACCGACCACACACCCCCAGGCCCGAGGGCCTGCAGAAACGGAGACCACCATGTCCGACGACAACACCCTGTCCGCCACCCTGCGCACCAGCTTCGGCAAGGGAGCGGCCCGCAAGATCCGCGCCGCCGACGCGATCCCCGCGGTCATCTACGGCCACGGCACCGACCCCCAGCACGTCACCCTCCCCGGCCACGAGACGATGCTCATCACGCGTCGCTCGAACGCGCTCATCACGCTCGACATCGAGGGCACGAAGCAGCTCGCCCTCGTCAAGGACATCCAGCGCGACCCGGTGAAGCAGATCATCGAGCACATCGACCTCATCGTCGTCCGCCAGGGCGAGAAGGTCAGCGTCGACGTGCCCGTGCACGTCGAGGGCGAGTCGGCTCCCGGCACGATCCACGTCGTCGAGCTCAACGTCGTCTCGCTCGAGGTGTCGGCCACCGACATCCCGCAGTCGGTCGTCGTCTCGATCGAGGGCCTCGAGGAGGGCTCGCAGGTGCACGCCTCCGACCTCGCGCTCCCCAAGGGCGCGACGCTGGTCACCGACCCCGAGGTGCTCGTGCTGGCCGTCTCCGTGCCGCAGCTCGACCTCACCACCGACGCCGTCGACGACGAGTCGGGCGAGGCCGCCGAGGCCGAGGGCGACGTGCCCTCGATCGAGGACGAAGAGCGCTCCGAGTAACACCCGCACCACCGTCTGACGCCCGCCGCTGCATCACTGAGGAGGACCCCCTGAGCGACCAGTGGCTCGTGGTCGGGCTCGGCAACCCCGGGCCCGGCTACGCCGGCAACAGGCACAACGTCGGGCAGATGGTGCTGGCCGAGCTGGCCCACCGCCTGTCGGCGGGGTTCAAGAAGCACAAGACGAACTCGCTCGTCGCGGAGGGTCGCCCGGCACCGGGCGGCCCCCGCTTCGTGCTCGCGGCGCCCGGCAGCTTCATGAACCTCTCGGGCGGCCCCGTCGCGGCCCTCCTCAAGTACTACGACCTCGACGTGTCGCGGCTGATCGTCGTGCACGACGAGCTCGACATCGACTTCGACACCCTCAAGATCAAGCAGGGCGGCGGCCACGGCGGCCACAACGGCCTGCGCGACATCATCGCGGCGACGGGGTCGAACGAGTTCCTCCGGGTCAGGGTCGGCATCGGCCGCCCCCCGGGCCGCCAGCCGGCCGCCGACTTCGTGCTGCGCGACTTCACGCCCACCGAGCGGCAGACCCTCCCGATCCTCGTGGCCGACGCGGCCGACGCAGTCGAGATGATCGCCGCCGACGGGCTCACGGCCGCGCAGCTCAAGTTCCACACGGCGAAGAGCTAGCTCCCTCCCCAGCCCGGGTGGTCGGTCCGGGGCTGAGCCCTCAGCGAACCCGCGGGCTGTCTGTCGGTCGTGCCGAGTAGCCTTGCCGGGTGATACTCGCGGGCTTGATCTCGGCGCTGTCGCGCGCCTCCACGTTCTCCGCTGCCCTCGACCGGGCCGGTCGCAGCACCGACTACAGCCTGGTCGACGGTCTGCGCGTCCCCCTCGTCGCCGGCCTCCTGGCCCGCCGCGAGGGTCCTCAGGCGATGCTGGTCGTCACGGCGACCGGCCGCGAGTCGGAGGCCGTGCGCGGCTCCCTCGCGAGCTACCTGCCAGACGCCGAGGTCATCGAGTTCCCCGCGTGGGAGACCCTGCCGCACGAGCGCCTCAGCCCCGGTGCCGAGACCGTCGGCAAGCGCATCCACGCGCTCCGGCGCCTCGCCGCCTGGTCGGCCGAGGCCGACGCGGCGCCCGACGCCGTGCGGCCGATCGTCGTCGTGGCCGGCGTCCGTGCCGCCCTGCAGCCCCTGGCCGACAACCTCGCCGACATCGACCAGGTCGAGCTGACCGTGGGCTCCCGTGGGCACGACCTGACCGCCATCTCGCAGTCGCTCGTCGGCCTCGCCTACGCCCGGGTCGACATGGTCACCCGTCGGGGCGAGTTCGCCGTCCGCGGCGGCATCCTCGACGTCTTCCCGCCCACCGCCGAGCACCCCGTCCGCGTCGACTTCTTCGGCGACGAGGTCGACCAGATCCGGCGCTTCTCGGTCGCCGACCAGCGGAGCCTCGACGGCGACGTGGCCGGCGTCGAGCTGCCGCCGAGCCGCGAGATGCTGCTCACCGACGACGTGCGGCAGCGGGCGCGCGAGATGCAGCACGAGTTCCCGAGCCTCGCGCAGATGCTCGCCAAGATCTCCGAGGGCATCCCCGTCGAGGGCATGGAGTCCCTCGCCCCCGCCCTCGTCCACGGCCTCGTGCCGCTCACGCACTACCTGCCGGCGGGCGCCTCCGTCGCCGTGCTGTCGCCCGAGCGCGTGAACTCCCGTGCCCAGAGCCTCGCCGAGACGAACCGCGAGTTCCTCTCCGCGGCGTGGAACGCCGCGACCGCCGGCGCCGAGGCGCCCATCGACCTCGACGCGGGCGACTTCATCACCCTCCGCCAGCTCCGCGAGTCGGCGGGCGACCGCACCTGGTTCACGATGAGCTCCTTCGACACCGGCGAGGTGCTCAGCGACGAGGACGCCGCCGCGTCGGCCGGCGACTACGTGCGCGTCGAGGCCGAGAGCGTGCCGAGCTTCAGCGGCCACGCCGAGGGCGCCGTCGACCATGTGGTGCAGCGCCTCCGCGACGGGTGGAGCGTCGTGGTGACCTCGCGGGGCGTCGGCCTCGTCGAGCGGGCCCGCGACGTGCTCGGCGAGCGCGCCGTGGCCGCTCGCCTGCTCGACGACCTGCCCGACGAGCTCGAGCCGGGCGTCGCCCTGCTCGTCGCCGGCGGGGTCGAGGCCGGCTTCGAGCTGGCCGAGGCCAAGGTCGCCGTGCTCGGCGAGAGCGACTTCTACGGCCGCTCGGCGAACTACGACTCCCGGCAGGTGAAGAAGCTCGCCAGCCGCCGCAAGGCCGTCGTCGACCCGCTGCAGCTCAAGCCCGGCGACGTCGTCGTGCACCAGACGCACGGCATCGGCAAGTTCCTCGAGCTCACCAGCCGCGAGGTCAGCACCGGCGGCAAGAACGCCGTGAAGAACAGCCGCGAGTACCTCGTGCTCGAGTACGCGCCGTCGAAGCGCGGCTACCCGGGCGACAAGCTCTACGTGCCCACCGACCAGCTCGACCTGCTCAGCCGCTACGTCGGCGGCGAGGCCCCCACGCTCAGCAAGATGGGCGGCAGCGACTGGGCCAGCGCCAAGAGCAAGGCCCGTCGCGCCGTCCGCGACATCGCGGTCGAGCTCGTGAAGCTGTACTCCGCGCGCATGGCGTCCAAGGGCCACGCGTTCCCGCCCGACACCCCGTGGCAGCGCGAGCTGGAGGAGGCCTTCCCCTTCGCCGAGACGCCCGACCAGCTGACGACCATCGACGAGATCAAGGCCGACATGGAGCGGCCCATCCCGATGGACCGCCTGCTCTCCGGCGACGTCGGCTACGGCAAGACCGAGGTCGCCGTGCGCGCCGCCTTCAAGGCGATCCAGGACGGCAAGCAGGTCGTCATGCTCGTGCCGACGACGCTGCTCGTCAAGCAGCACTTCGACACCTTCGCCGACCGGTTCGCAGGCTTCCCCGTGCACCTGCGCAGCCTCAGCCGCTTCCAGTCCGCGAAGGAGAGCCGCGAGACGATCGCGGGCCTCGGCGACGGCACCGTCGACATGGTCATCGGCACCCACCGCCTCCTCAGCGAGAGCATCGTCTACAAAGACGTGGGGCTCGTCATCATCGACGAGGAGCAGCGGTTCGGCGTCGAGCACAAGGACGCGCTGAAGAAGCTCAAGACGAACGTCGACATCCTCGCGATGTCGGCGACGCCGATCCCGCGGTCGCTCGAGATGGCCGTCACCGGCATCCGTGAGATGTCGACCCTGGCGACCCCGCCGGAGGACCGCCACCCCATCCTCACCTTCGTCGGCCCCGAGAGCGAGCGGCAGAAGGCCGCCGCCATCCGCCGCGAGCTGCTCCGCGAGGGCCAGGTCTTCTACGTCCACAACCGCGTCTCGAGCATCAACCGCGTCGCCGCGCAGATCGCGGAGCTCGTGCCGGAGGCCCGGGTCGCCGTCGCGCACGGGCAGATGGCCGAGTCGACCCTCGAGCAGGTCATGGTCGACTTCTGGGAGCGCAAGTTCGACGTGCTCGTCTCGACCACCATCATCGAGACCGGGCTCGACATCGCCAACGCGAACACCCTCATCATCGACCGGGCCGACAAGTACGGCCTCAGCCAGCTGCACCAGCTGCGCGGCCGCGTCGGCCGGGGCCGCGAGCGCGGCTACGCGTACTTCCTCTACGACGCCGAGAAGCCGCTCAGCGAGACCGCCCAGGACCGCCTCGAGACCATCGCGGCCAACAACGAGCTCGGCGCGGGCATGCAGGTGGCCCTGAAAGACCTGGAGATCCGCGGGGCGGGCAACCTGCTGGGCGGCGAGCAGTCCGGGCACATCGCCGGCGTCGGCTTCGACCTCTACCTCCGCATGATCGGCGAGGCCGTCGGCGCCTTCCGCGGCGAGGTCGCCGAGGGCCAGACCGAGCTGCGGCTCGAGCTGCCCGTCGACGCCCACATCCCCGAGGAGTACGTCGAGAGCGAGCGCCTCCGGCTCGAGGCGTACCAGAAGCTCTCGACCGCCAGCTCGCCCACCTCGACCGACGAGCAGATCGACGCCGTCCTCGAGGAGCTCACCGACCGCTACGGCGCCCCGCCGGCGTCCGTGCTCGCGCTCATCGAGGTGTCGCGCCTCCGCCGTGCCGCCCAGAAGGCGGGGCTCAGCGAGGTCGTCGTCATGGGCAGCAACCTCCGGGTCGCCGGCCTCGACCTGCCCGACAGCATGCAGGTGCGCCTGCAGCGCATGTACCCGGGGTCGCGCTGGTTCGGCCAGACGCGCTCCGTGAGCGTCCCGCTGCCGCGGAAGCACGGCGAGGCCCTGCCCGACGGCGAGCTGATCACCTGGGTCGAGCAGCTCATGTCGTCGATCTACGGCGCCGAGGCGCCGCGCCCGTCCGCCGACAGCTCCGCCGCGGCGAGCTGAGCCGACCGTGACGGACGGCGTCGACGGCCGCGCGGGCGCCGAGCTCGCGGCGCTCGTCCGCGTGGTCGAGGCGCTGCTGGCCGACGAGGGCGGCTGCGAGTGGAACCGCGCCCAGACCCCCGACAGCCTCGTCACCTACCTGGTCGAGGAGTCGTCGGAGCTCGTCGAGGCCATCGAGTCGGGCACCCCGGCCGATCGCCGCGAAGAGCTCGGCGACGTGCTGTACCAGGTGGTGCTCCACGCTGCGATCGCGGCGAGGGCGCCGGGGGAGGGCTTCGACCTGGCCGACGTCGTCCGTGACGTCGCCGCGAAGACCGTGCGTCGGCACCCCCACGTCTTCGCCGGCGACGAGGCCGCCGACGTCGACGACATCGTCCGTCTCTGGTCCGCCGCCAAGGCCCGGGAGAAAGCCGACCGCCGCAGCGCCTACGACGGCGTGCCCCTCGGCCTGCCCGCCCTCGCGAGGGCACAGAAGGTGGAGTCGCGGCGCCGGTCGGCCGGTCAGGTCACGCCGCCCGCCGCCCTCGTCGACGACGAGCCCGACGTCGAGCTCTCCTGGGGGCGCGAGCTCCTCGCCCGCGTCGACGCGGCGACCGCGGAGGGGCTCGACGCCGAGCGGGCGCTCCGGCGAGCCGTCCGCGAGCGGGAGCAGCAGCTGCGGTCGGGCGAGGCTCCGCGGCCGTAGCGCGTCCCCGGCCGGGCGCGGACGGGCCCCCCGCCACGATGTCGCCGTCGTGGACGGACAGGGCGCGGGGCAGACGCCCGGGGGAGAGGGCCGGGGGTCCGACCGACCCGAACGGCGGACACCCCGGCACAGGGCACCCGACCGACCCGAACGGCGGGCGCCCCCACGTGCCCGGCCGCACGGCGGTCGAGGACCAGCTGCGCGGGCGAGGGGCACGTCGGCGTCGCACTGCGTCGAGGGGGATCACCCGCGACGCGTCGTGCGGCACTGCGTCGAATGTACCGGGTGGAGTGCTGACATGTCAAAGACGGAACCCTGATGTGTCATGTGGTCGGCGGTCGCCGGTGGTCGTCGACGCTGCTCGTCGACCCCGGCGTGTCCGCCCGCCGGTGTCGTCGGGGGCGCCCGGGGGTCGCGGTGGCCGTCTGTTATCGTGCGACCGGGCCGACGGCCCGGCGCAGGGCCGGGCTGCTCGCCCTCGCAGAGGAGGGGCTCCCGTGCCTCGCAGACCCGACCCGACCCGCAAGCCCGAGCTGCTCGCGCAGATCATCGAGCACCTCCGCAGCCGGTCGATCGCCACGGTGTCGTTCCGCACCCTCGCGGAGGCGCTCGGCGTGAGCACGTACGTCTTCGTCTACCACTTCGGCAACCGCGCCGAGCTCGTCGCCGAGATCGTGCGCGGAGTCGTCGCGCGGCACGACGCCGCGCTGGCGGTCGACCCGACCGCCCTGGACGGTCGGTCGCTCCGGTCGCACCTGCTCGACGCCTGGGCCGACTCGACCAGCGAGCGCGGCCGCGACCTGCTGCGCCTCGAGACCGAGGCGGCCCTGCTCGAGGTCGTCGCCGGCGAGCAGGGCCCGGCTCGGGGCGAGGTCGCCCGCTGGCACGACTTCGTCGCGCGCTGGCTGGTGGCGCAGGGCGTGCCGGAGGCGGTGGCCGGGCCGGAGGCGCGGGTCGCCGTCGACGCCCTCCGAGGCCTGCAGCACGACGCCCTCGTCACGGCGGAGGTGCGCCCGCTCACGACCGCGGCCACCCGCGTCGTCGACGACCTCGTGGCCCGCGCGCCGCAGCTCGCCTCCACGCCGTGACCGCGCGCCGGGGTCGAGCCCGGAGCGGTCGCGTGACGGTCGGACACGCCGCGGCCGGCCCCGGGCAGAGCCCCGCCCCGCCTGATGCTGATGAACGGGCCAGGCGCGAGGCGCCTGGCCCGTCGTGGAGCCCTCACCGCAGGGAAGGGAGGGCGCCGGGGTCGGTCGCCGGTGCGCAACCCGATTCGCGCCGACGACCTGCGTCGACCATAGCCGACATGTCACATGACGCGCAATCCTGCGGGGCTCGACCGCGCGCCTCCCGGGGCTGCCCTCTGGGATGATGGTGCGATGCCCTCACACGTGACCCCGCCGCGCGGGATGCGAGACTTCCTGCCCGCCGAGAAGCGCCGCCGCGAACGCGTGCTGGCCACCGTGCGCGACGTCTACCGCTCGCGGGGCTTCGACGAGATCGAGACCCCGGTCGTCGAGGGCGCCGAGTTCCTCTGGTCCGGCCTCGGCGGCGACAACGAGAAGCAGGTCTTCGCGGTGCTGCGCCGCGGGCTCGACCTCGACGCCGTCCGCGGCGTGGGGTCGCCGCTCGAGCTCGCCGACCTCGGGCTGCGCTTCGACCTCACCGTGCCCCTGGCCCGGTTCTACGCGTCGCACCGGGCCGAGCTGCCGACCGTCTTCCGCTCGGTGCAGATCGCTCCCGTCTGGCGGGCCGAGCGGCCGCAGAAGGGCCGCTACCGCCAGTTCGTCCAGTGCGACATCGACATCCTCGGCGAGCCCGGGCAGCAAGCCGAGGTCGAGCTGATCTCGGCCACGACCGACGTGCTCGACGCCCTCGGGCTCCGGGGCACGACCATCCGCGTCAACGACCGCCGCGTGCTGCTCGGCGTGCTCGCCCACTGGGGCGTCGCCCCCGAGCTGACCGACCGGGCGCTGATCGAGATCGACAAGCTCGACAAGATCGGCGTCGAGGGCGTGGCGACGCAGCTGCGCGAGCTCGGCGTCGGCGGCGACGACCTCGCGGCGCAGCTGCACCAGCTCGGCGAGGCGACCTTCGACTCGATCACCGGCTCCGCGCCTCCCGCCTGGCTCGACGCCGAGGCCGCAGCCGACCTCGTGGCCCTCCGCGACGCGCTGCCGGGCGCGACCCTCGTGCTCGACCCGACGCTGGTGCGGGGCATGGGCTACTACACCGGCACCATCTTCGAGGTGGCGCACCCCGACTTCAGCTACTCGCTGGGCGGCGGCGGTCGCTACGACGGGATGATCGGCCGGTTCCTCGGCACCGACGTGCCGGCCGCGGGCTTCTCGCTCGGCTTCGAGCGCATCGTCGACCTCGTCGAGCTCGACGGGGCCGACGACGACGGCCTGGCCGTGCTGCACGACAAGACGGTGCCGCCGGCCGAGCTGGTCGCCCTGCAGCGGGCGCTGCTCGCCGGCGGCGAGGGCCGGGTGCGGCTCGAGCGCCGCGCGAAGAACGCCAGGGGCCAGCTCGCCGCGCTCGCGGCCGCCGGCTTCGGGCGGTTCGCCTCCGTGCGCGGGGGCGAGTCCGTCGACGAGCTGCAGATCCGCCCGATCGGCTGACCGACGGCGGGCGAACGTCCGCTGAACACCCGCGTCGCCGGTCGGAGGCGCGGCTAGGCTAGGCGGCGGGGCCCAGGCCCCGACGACCTGACGACACACTAAGGAGTTCTCCGTGGCAGCAATCGACGCCGTAGGCGCCCGCGAAATCCTCGACTCGCGGGGCAACCCGACCGTCGAGGTCGAGGTCCTGCTCGACGACGGGACCGTGTCGCGCGCGGCCGTCCCCTCGGGCGCATCCACCGGGGCCTTCGAGGCCTACGAGCTCCGCGACGGCGACGACAGCCGCTACCTCGGCAAGGGCGTGCTCAAGGCCGTCGCGGCCGTCATCGACGAGATCGGCCCGGAGGTCGAGGGCCTCGACGCCACCGACCAGCGCCTGATCGACGCGGCGATGATCGAGCTCGACGGCACCGAGAACAAGTCGCGCCTCGGCGCCAACGCCATCCTCGGCGTCTCGCTGGCCGTGGCCCGCGCCGCCGCCGACTCGGCCGACCTGCCGCTCTTCCGCTACCTCGGCGGCCCGAACGCCCACACGCTGCCCGTGCCGATGATGAACGTCATCAACGGCGGCTCGCACGCCGACAGCAACGTCGACATCCAGGAGTTCATGATCCTGCCGATCGGCGCGTCGACCTTCGGCGAGGCCGTCCGCTGGGGCGCCGAGACCTACCACGCGCTGAAGAGCCAGCTGAAGGCCGCCGGCCTCTCGACCGGCCTCGGCGACGAGGGCGGCTTCGCGCCGAACCTCGAGAGCAACCGCGCCGCGCTCGACCTGCTGGTCGAGGCCATCACCACGGCCGGCTTCACCCCCGGGAAAGACATCGCGCTGGGCCTCGACGTCGCCTCGAGCGAGTTCTTCTCCGACGGCTCGTACACGTTCGAGGGGCAGTCGCGCGACTCGGCCTTCCTCGCCTCGTACTACGCCGACCTCGTCGCCTCGTACCCGCTCGTCTCCATCGAGGACCCCCTCGACGAGGACGACTGGGAGGGCTGGGCGCACCTCACGAGCGAGATCGGCCGCAAGACGCAGATCGTCGGCGACGACCTCTTCGTCACCAACCCGACCCGCCTCGCCAAGGGCATCCAGACCGGCGCCGCGAACTCGATCCTCGTCAAGGTGAACCAGATCGGCACCCTGACCGAGTCGCTCGACGCGGTCTCGCTCGCCCAGCGCAGCGGCTACACCACCGTGCTGTCGCACCGCTCCGGCGAGACGGAAGACACCACGATCGCCGACCTCGCCGTCGCGACCGACGCCGGCCAGATCAAGACCGGCGCCCCGGCCCGCAGCGAGCGCGTGGCGAAGTACAACCAGCTGCTCCGCATCGAGGAGGAGCTCGGCGACGCCGCGGTCTACGCCGGCTACTCGGCGTTCCCGCGCTTCCAGGCCTAGCCAGCGCCCCGCCGAGAGGCCCGTCCCCGCCCGGGGGCGGGCCTCTCGGCGTTCCGTGACCCGGCGCCCGGGTGCGTCGTCTACCCTCGACACATGCCTCGTGAGACCCCGAACCGCCGCGTGCCGGTGAGCCTCCCGGCCGCCGACTCGGCCGCGGGCGCCTGGCTCCGCAACATCCGCTCGTCGGGCTTCAGCCTGGTGATGCTCGTCATCCTCGTGCTCTTCGTCGTCATCCTCGCGCCGTCGCTCCGCACGCTCATCCAGCAGCAGCAGCAGATCGCCGCCCTCGAGCAGGAGGTCCGCGACCAGCAGGCCGACGTCGACGACCTGCAGGGCGACGTCGCGCGCTGGAGCGACCCGGCCTACATCGAGGCCCAGGCCCGCGACCGCCTGCTCTACGTCTACCCGGGCGAGTACAGCTACCTCGTCATGGGCGAGTCGGCCGGCGCCGAGCCCTCGCAGCCCGCCCCGATCAGCGACTCGCTGCAGACCCCCCAGGTCGACTGGGTGGCGGCCATGACGTCGTCCGTGCTCGACGCCGGCCTCAGCGACGCCCCCGCGACCGAGCTGGTCGCGCCCGACCTCGGCGGCGCGACCGTGCCGTCCTCCACCTCGACAGGCGGCACCCCGTGACGACCCCTCCCTTCGACCCGGTCACCGACGACGACGTGCGCATCGTCACGGCGCAGCTGGGCCGCCCCGCCCGCGACGTCGTGGGCATCCCCGCGCGCTGCGTCTGCGGGGCGCCCACCGTCGTCGCGACGAAGCCGCGCCTCGGCGACGGCACGCCCTTCCCGACGCTCTACTACCTGTGCCACCCGGGGGCGACGGCGGCGGTCTCGACCCTCGAGGCCACCGGCGTGATGACCGAGATGACCGAGCTGCTGGCTGGCGACGAGCAGGTGCGCGAGCAGTACCACGCCGCCCACGACGCCTACCTCGCCGACCGCGAGGGCATCGAGCACGTCGCCGAGATCGCGCACGTCACGGCGGGGGGCATGCCCGAGCGCGTCAAGTGCCTGCACGCCCTCGTCGGCCACGCCCTCGCGGCGGGCCCCGGGGTCAACCCGATCGGCGACCTCGCGCTCGAGCGTGCGTCGTGGAGCCCCGACGTCTGCCGCTGCCCCGACTGGCTCGACGAGTCAGCCCCGGCGACCACCGCCTCCGACGGCGCAGCCTGACCGCCGTGCGGCGGCGAGGGGGTGTCAGCGTCGCGGCCGTCGTCGCCGCGGCCGCCCTCGTCGTGCTGCCCGCGGCCTCGGCGCGTGCCGACGCGATCCGCGACCAGCAGTACTGGCTCGCCGACTACGGCATCGAGCAGGCCTGGCAGACCACCCGGGGCGCAGGAGTCACGGTGGCGGTCATCGACACCGGCGTCGACGGGTCGGTGCGCGAGCTCCAGGGCGCCGTCGTCGGCGGCACGGACGTCAGCGGCCAGGGCAGCCCCGACGGTCAGACCCCGGTCGGGACGGACGACCCGGCGCACGGCACCCTCGTCGGCTCCATGCTCGCGGGCCGAGGCACCGGCAGCGGCGACGGCGTCGTCGGCGTCGCGCCCGAGGCGAGCCTGCTGTCGGTCTCGGTCGGCTTCGGCACCGGCGCCGTCGACTCCGACACCCAGATCGCCGACGCGGTCCGCTGGTCGGTCGACCACGGGGCCGACGTCATCAACATGTCGCTCACCCGCAACACGCTCGACTGGCCGACCAGCTGGGACGACGCGTTCCTCTACGCGATGGAGCACGACGTGGTCGTGGTGGCCGCCGCCGGCAACCGCGGCAGCGGCACGACCGAGGTGGGCGCGCCCGCGACCATGCCCGGCGTGCTGACCGTGGCGGGCGTCGACCGCTCGGGCACGGCGAGCTTCGACGCGTCGAGCCAGGGCATCACCATCGGGGTCGCGGCGCCGAGCGAGAAGCTCGTCGGGGTCGGCCCCGACGACGTCCACTACAGCTGGAACGGCTCGAGCGGGGCCACGCCCCTCGTCGCGGGGATCGTCGCCCTCGTGCGGGCCGCCCACCCCGAGCTCGACGCCGACGACGTCATCAACCGCGTGGTCGCGACGGCCGAGCCGCGCGGCGCGACCCAGCCCGACCCCCTCTACGGCTACGGGCTCGTCGACGCGGCGGCGGCCGTCACCCGCGACGTGCCGCACGTCGAGGCGAACCCGATGGGCGACCTCTCGGAGTGGATCCGCGTGCACCGCCGCGCCGACGAGGTCGTGCCCGACGGCAGCTCGTCGGCCGTGCCCGTCGAGCCGGCGCCGGTGCCCACCCCGGAGACCCCCGACGGCGAGCGGCTGTCGGCCCTGCTGCCCACGGTCGAGACGATGCGGTCGACGGGCGTCCCGCTCATCGTCTTCGCGGTCTTCGGCGGGGCCCTGGTGCTCGTCGGGGTCGGCGCCGCCCGGCAGTACGGGCGGGGCCGTCGGCAGGAGTAAAGTCTCCTCCGACACCCCACAACGAGGAGAGCCTTCACCGTGCCTGAAATCCTGATCGTCGGCGGCGGCTACGCCGGCTTCTACACCGCCTGGAAGCTCGAGAAGCACCTCCGTCAGGGGGAGGCGTCGGTGACGGTCGTCGACCCGCTGCCCTACATGACGTACCAGCCCTTCCTCCCCGAGGTCGCGGCCGGCTCGATCGAGCCCCGTCACGCCGTGGTCTCGCTCCGCCGCCACCTCAAGAAGACGAGGGTCGTCACCGCCAAGGTGACCGCGGTCGACCACGCCACGAAGACCGCGACGATCACCCCGTCCGTCGGCGACGCGTGGACGATGCAGTACGACCAGATCGTCATGACGGCCGGCGCCGTGTCGCGCACCTTCCCCATCCCGGGCGTGGCCGACGAGGCCATCGGCCTCAAGACCATCGAGGAGGCCGCGGCGATCCGCGACAAGCTCCTCACCAACTTCGCGAAGGCGGCCGACCTGCCCGCCGGCCCGCTGCGCGACCGCCTGCTGACGGTCACGGTCGTGGGCGGCGGCTTCGCCGGCATCGAGATCTTCGCCGAGCTGCGCAGCTTCGCCAGCGACCTGCTGAAGAAGTACCCGACCCTCACCATCGACGACACGCACTTCCACCTCGTCGAGGCGATGGGCCGCATCATGCCCGAGGTGTCGCTCGAGACGAGCCACTGGGTGCTGAAGAACCTCGCCGAGCGCGCCGCCACGGTGCACCTCGACACGCAGCTGCAGTCGGCCGTCGGCGGCAAGATCGAGCTGTCGACCGGCGAGTCGTTCGAGTCGGACCTCATCGTCTGGACGGCCGGGGTCATGGCCAACCCGATGGTGCGCTCCACCGACTTCCCCCTCGAGCAGCGCGGCCGCATCACCGTGCAGGCCGACCTCCGCGTCGTCGACGGCGAGACCGTCGTGCCCGGCGCCTGGGCCTGCGGCGACGTCGCGGCGACGCCCGACCTCACGGGCAAGGGCGTCGGCGGCTTCTGCGTGCCGAACGCCCAGCACGCCGTCCGCATGGGCAAGCAGCTCGCCAAGAACATCACCGCCGTGCTCCGCGGCGAGGAGCCCGTCGACTACGTGCACGAGAACCTCGGCGCCGTCGCGGGCCTGGGCCTCGGCACCGGCGTCTTCCAGAGCGGCAAGTTCGTGCTGAAGGGCTTCCCGGCCTGGGCCGCGCACCGCGGCTACCACGGCATGGCGATGCCCTCCTTCGAGCGCAAGTTCCGCGTCGTCACCGGCTGGTGGAACAACTTCTGGCTCGGCCGCGACATCGTCTCGCTCGACGACCGTGAGCGCCCCCGTGCCGCGTTCGAGGCGTTCGCGTCGCGCCCGAAGCCGGCCGCCGACGAGCCCGCCGCGGCGCCCGCGCCCGAGATCGGCAAGGCCGCCGGCGAGCCCGGCCCCGCCTACGCGAACCCGGTCGACGCCGACGGCAGCGCGCCCGCCGAGGGCGAGAAGGTCGGGGCCACGGCCGGCGGCTCGGCCCGCGGCACCGGAGCGTCGACCGACGTCGGCGGCACCGACAAGGTGCCCGCCGCCGAGTAGTCACGGCACCGGCCGCCTCGAGCGGCCGACCACGACGCCCGCCCTGCTGCTCGTCAGCACGGCGGGCGTCGTCGTGTCCGTGCGACGGCCGCCGCCGCCGTCTCGTAGGCTCGGGGGAGGCCCTCGTAGCCCAACTGGTCAGAGGCAGGCGACTTAAAATCGTCCAAGTCAGGGTTCGAATCCCTGCGGGGGCACGGTCACGCCGTCAGGGCGACGCGGCCGACGCGGGCGACGGGCGCGGCTCAGGCCTCGCGGCCCGCGGGCTCGACCACGCGCAGCCAGAGCCAGGCCGCGACCGCCCCGAGCGCCGCGACCGCGCTGGCCGCCACGAGCGGCACGACCGGGAACGCCGCCGTCGGCGCCCCGACGAAGACCACCGCGGCGACGCTCACGCCGACCACGACGAGCCCGACGTAGGCGCCGCGCGACCAGGCCCAGACTCGTCGCCCCGGCAGGCCGCCGAGCGGCACGAGCGAGACGACGAGCGAGCCGAGCCCGGCCAGGCACACGGTCGCCAGCGTCTCGCGGGCGAGCTCAGCGCCGGCCCCGGCCCCGGCCGCGGCCCCGGGCACGACGCCGTGGAGCACCCACGCCGCCCCGCCGAGCACGACGAGGGCCCCGAGCTGCGCGGCCGCCGCGACGCCGACGTCACGGGAGTCGGGCTCGCGCGCGGCCTCCGCGCCGCGGTGTCGCCCGGACGACGACGGCACGGCGACGAGGGCGCCCGTGAGCAGCACCCCCAGCACGAGCGGCGGGTCGAGCGAGAGGGCCCGCGTGGCCGCGCACGCCACGACGGCCGCCAGCAGGAGGCGCGGTGACATCCGCACGCGGAGGGCCAGCCCCCGGGCCCGCGCGACGAGCAGGGCGGGCAGCGCCACGCCCAGCCCGTTGATCACGACGAGCCCGATCACGATCCCCAGCGCCAGGCGGGCGTACTGCAGCTCGTCGTCGACCCCGGCGGCGACGGCCGTGACGGCGGCGCCCGCCACGAGGGCCAGGGCGACCGGCAGCCACGGGCTGACCGTGGCCGCGCTGAACGACGTGGGCAGCTCGACGCCGCGGTTGCGGCCGGTCAGCGAGGCGCGGCGCCGTCGCTGCCGCCCGCGCAGCGACGCGGCCGCGAGGCGGGCCGGCGCGGCCACGAGCAGGAGGAACAGCAGCGCCAGCCCGCCGGCGAGCGCCCAGGCCGGGCCGGCGAGGGTCTGGCCGAGCGTCGGCAGGTGCTCCCCGAACGAGGTGGCGGTGGCCCAGGTGCCCCGGGGGCCGTCACCGGTGCCGGGGGCGCCCCCCGCGCCTCCTGCGGCGTCGTCGGTCGGAGATCCGCCGTCGCCGCCGGGCGACCCGGGGGCGACCGGCGCGGCCGACGTCGACGGGCCTGCCGGCGACGGGGAGGCGGTGGGGGCGGGCGTGGCACCGGGTCGCGGCGTCGGGCCCACGACGGGAGGCGCGACGGCGGAGGCGGGGTCGACCACGGTCACCGTGACGCCGGCCGAGGGGGGCCCGTAGTTGCCCGCCGGGTCGACGAGGGCGGCCTGGACGACGTGCGAGCCGAGGGGGAGGTCGGAGCCGGCGGTGCTGCACGACCACGGGCCGTCGCCGACGACGACCTGGCAGACGGGCGAGCTGTCGACGTAGACGGTCGCGAGGGCTCCGGCCTCGCCGCTCCCGGTGACCGTCACGGGCTGCGCGGCGATCCGCTGCCCGGCCGTCGGCGAGGTGAGGCGCGGAGCGGCGGGCGCGTCGCGGTCGACCCGCACCGAGACGGCGCTCGAGGCGCCGGAGCTGGGCACGTCGGGCACGGAGGGCGACGACTGCGTCGCGGTCACCGTGTACGAGCCGGAGGGGAAGGAGGAGGCGGGCAGCGTCGTCGTCCACGACCCGTCGCCGCCGGCGGTCGCCGTGGCGCGGGCGCCGCCGCCGGCCGTGACGGTCACCGTGGCGCCGGGCGCGGCCGTGCCGGAGAGCTTGCCGCCCACGAGGAGGCCGCCGCGGACGGTCGGCGGGGTCAGCACCGAGAACGGGCCCGAGTCGACGTCGGGCGTGCTCGGCTGGTCGAGGTCACGGGCCGTCGCCGTCCAGCCCGCGCCGGTGGGCACCGGCCCGGAGCACGACCAGGCCCCCTCGGCGTCGGCCGTCACCGCGTCGCAGAGGGTGCGGAACGTGCCCGAGCCGCTGACCGAGACCTTGACGCGCGCGCCGGGGGTCGCGGTGCCGCTGACGAGGACCGTGCCCGTCGCGCTGTCGCTCACCGGGCCGATGGTCGGCGCGACGGGCTCGGCGGTGGGCGGGGGAGTCGTGGGCGGGGCGCCGAGGGAGGGCGGCGCCGGCGACGGGGTCGGGCTCGCCGCCGCCCAGCCGGGTGCGGACGGCCCGGCGAGCAGCAGCGCGAGGCCCAGGACGGTCGCGAGGACCACGGTGACGGACGCCCGGGCCCTGCCCTGCGCCGGGGCGTGCCGGAGGCCCGCGGGGCGGCCGGTCGGGGCCGGGCGTCGCGGGGCGGCGGAGGGCAGGAGGTCGATCACTGAGACCCATTCAGCACGGCCGCGGGGGACAAGTCAATCCGCTGCGCGGAGGAGGACCGTGTGCTCCTCCTCGCCGGTCGACGACGCATGTCGTGAGTTCGCTCCGAGAACGCCCAGTCGACGTGGAGGCCCCGTCGGGCGCATTTATAGTGTTCTCCGGACCGAGCCCCGACCCGACGACGTCTCCGAGCCCCCCGCTCGGCCGCGGGTCGCCACGCACCTGGAGGAGTCACCCGTCATGCAACCCGGCCTTACCGGCATCCTCGTCGCCGTCGGCGTCGTCGTCCTCCTCCTGCTCCTCGCGGGCATCTGGGCCTGGGCGTCGTACCACTCGCTCGTGGCGCTCCGCACCCGGGTCGACGAGGCGTGGGACGGCATCGTCGTCCAGATGCGCCGCCGGGCCGAGCTGGTGCCGACGATCGTCGAGCAGGTCAGGGGCTACGCATCGCACGAGACCAAGGCGCTCGAGACCGTCGAGCGGGCTCGGGTCGAGACCCTCGAGGCGAGCACCCCGGCGGCCGCGTCGACCGCCGAGGGGCACCTGCAGACCGCGCTCCGCGGGGCCTTCACGGTCTCCGAGTCGTTCCCGCAGCTGCAGGCGAGCCAGTCGTTCCTGCAGCTGCAGTCCGAGCTCGTCGAGACCGAGGACGGCCTCCAGGCCGCCCGTCGCTCCTACAACGGCGGCGTCCGCGAGCTGAACGCAAAGGCCGCCGGCTTCCCGGCGCGGCTCTTCGCCCCGCGCCTGGGCGTCTCGCAGCGCGACTTCTTCGAGGTCGAGCAGCCCTCGACCATCGCCGAGCCGCCGCGCGTCCAGTTCTGACCCCTAGCTGACGTCGCCCGGCCCGACGGCGCCCCGCAGCGCCGCCGCGAGGTCGCCCCGGTCGACGACCTCCACCCGCTCGAGCCCCTGCCAGCGGGCCGCCCGGCCCAGCAGCGCCGCGAGCCGGTCGACGTCGACGGGCAGGTCGCGCTCCCGCCACGAGGCCTGGACCCTCAGCACCCGGGCCTGCCGGTCGCTCTTCAGGTCGACGCGGGCGACGAGCTGGTCGCCCTGCAGCACCGGCAGCACGTAGTAGCCGTGCACCCTCTTCTCCTGCGGGGTGTAGATCTCGATGCGGTAGCGGAACCCGAACAGGCGCTCCGCCCGGGGCCGCGTCCAGACCACGGGGTCGAACGGTGAGAGCAGGGCGTCGGCGGCGATCCGCCGGGGGAAGGCCGCGTCGCGGTGCAGCCAGCCGCCTCGCGGCCAGCCCGGGACCGTCACCGGCGTCACGACGCCCTGGTCGGCCAGGTCGTGCAGGGCGGGCACGACGTCGGCCGTCTTCATGCGCCAGTGGTCGGCGAGGTCGGCGGTGGTCGCCACGCCGGAGGCGCGGGCCGCGTGGGCGAGCAGCCGACGGTGGGCCTCCTCCCGCCCCACCTCGACGGCGAGGAGCTCGGCGGGCAGCACCTGCTCGGGCAGCGCGTACACCCGCTCGAACCGTCGTCGCCCGGCGCTGACGAGCGCCCCCACGCGGAAGAGCGCCTCGAGCCCGCGCTTGACGTCGCTCCAGCCCCACCACGGCCCCGTGCGCCGGTTCGCGTCGTGCTCGACGAGGCTCGCGGGCAGCGGGCCCTCGCCGCGCAGCTCGTCGAGCAGCCAGGCGGCCGTCCGGGCGTTGGCCGACAGCCACGACCCCGGATCGGCCTCTGCCCGGGCGCGGTGGTCGTCCATGCGCCAGCGCATCAGCGGCCAGGTCTCGACGGGCAGCAGCGCGGCCTCGTGCGCCCAGTACTCGACGTACCGCCCGCGCGGGGCGAACAGCAGCTCGTCGAGCCGGTCGCGGTCGTAGTGGCCGAGGCGGGCGAAGACGGGGAGGTGGTGGCTGCGCTCGAAGACGTTCACCGAGTCGATCTGCAGCAGTCCGAGGCGGTCGACGACGCCGTGGAGCTGGCGGGCACCGACGGCCCGGGGGCCTGCCGCCTCGGCGACGGGCCGGCCGAGGCCCTGCGCGGCGAGGGCCGTGCGGCGGGCCTGGGCGGGGGAGAGGGCGTCGCGGGTCACGGGGCGACCCTACCGACGGCCGCCGACACGGCCGACCCGGCCCGCACCTCCTCGTGTCGCGGTGCCGACGCAGCCGGGCCCGAGACGGGGTCAGCATGCCGGAAGGGGCATGTGGCGCGGGCGTCACGGTCGGCCGCGACACCTACACTGAGCGCATGAACCGCCTCCGACGGCTCCTCCGACGCCCCCCGGGCAGCGGCGTCGCGACGCCCGTGCCCGCCGAGCCCGTGCCCGGCGCCGCGGCGCTCCCGTCGGCCCCCGTCACGGGCCCGGAGGTCGCTCCCGAGCGCCGCACGGAGGGCGACCTCGACGGTGCGCTGCCCCGCGGCGTCGTCGTCGCCGGCGCGTGGTCGTGGCGCGTCCTCGCGATCGTCGGCGTCATCGCCGTCTTCGTCTGGCTGGTCATCCAGCTGCGCATCATCGTCGTGCCGTTCATGGTGGCCCTGCTCATCGCGGCGCTGCTCGTGCCCCTCTCGTCGTGGCTGCAGCGGCACGGCTGGCCGAAGTGGCTCGCCGTCGTCGTCAGCCTCGTCGGCTTCGTCGTCGTCGTGGCCGGGCTGCTCTACCTCGTCGTGCTGCAGATCATCGACGGCTGGCCCCAGCTGCGCGACCGGTCGGTGGCTTCGTACGTCGAGCTGAAGGGCGTGCTGCTCGACTCGCCCCTGCACCTCACCGAGGCGCAGCTGAACGGCTACGTGACCGACGCCGTGACCGCCCTGCAGCAGGACAGCCAGCCGCTCCTGCGCGGCGCCCTCTCCGTCGGCACGACGGCCGGCCACGTCGGCGCCGGGCTCGTGCTCGTGCTCTTCTCGACGATCTTCGTGCTGGCCGGCGGCGGCGACATCTGGCGCTGGTTCGTCCGTCTCTTCCCGCGACGCGCCCGCACGGCCGTCGACGGCGCCGGCCGCGCCGGCTGGACGACGCTGACCAACTTCGTCAAGGTGCAGATCCTCGTCGCCGCGGTCGACGCCGTGGGCATCGGCCTGGGCGCGTTCTTCCTGGGCCTGCCGCTCGTCGCGCCGATCGCCATCGCGGTCTTCCTCGGCTCGTTCGTCCCCGTGGTCGGCGCGGTCGCCACCGGCACCGTCGCCGTCGTCATCGCGCTGGTCTACAACGGCTGGGTGGTGGCGCTGGCGATGCTCGCGGTCGTGATCATCGTGCAGCAGATCGAGGGCCACGTGCTGCAGCCGTTCGTCATGGGCGGCGCCGTCAAGGTGCACCCGCTGGCCGTGGTCTTCGCGGTCGCGGCGGGCGCCCTCCTCGCGGGCATCCCCGGCGCGCTCTTCGCGGTGCCCGTCGTCGCGGTGCTGAACGTCATGGTGTCGTACGTCGCGGGCGGCAGCTGGCGCGACGGGCCCCGGTCGGTGCCCGCTCCGCCGGGTCGCGTGCCCCCGGGCCCGTCGGCCGGCGCCTCCGCCCCGAACACCAAGGGCGGCCCCGTGGTCGGCCCCTCGGCCACGTCCCCCTCGGCCACCTCCCCCTCCGCGGCCGACCCGGCCGCCGCCTCCGCTCGCTCCGTTCCGTCCCGAAAGGCCGCTGATGCCTGACCTCACCATCGCCGGGCCCACCCTGGCCGAGATCGAGGAGGCGCGGGTCCGCGTCTCGACGGTCGCCCGCGTCACGCCGATGGAGAGCTCGCGGTTCCTGGCCGACGTGCTGGGCTCGCCGGTGTACCTCAAGTGCGAGAACCTGCAGCGCACGGGCTCGTACAAGATCCGGGGCGCCTACAACCGCCTCACGCAGCTCTCCGACGACGAGAAGGCGCGGGGGGTCGTGGCCGCCTCGGCCGGCAACCACGCCCAGGGCGTGGCCTTCGCGGCGCGGGAGCTCGGCATCGCCGCGACCATCTTCATGCCGGTCGGGGTCGCCCTGCCCAAGCTGCAGGCCACCCGCGACTACGGCGCCGACGTGGTGCTCAGCGGCCACGCCGTCGAGCAGTCGCTGATGGCCGCCAAGGAGTTCGCGGCCACCACCGGCGCCGTCTTCATCCCGCCCTTCGACCACCCCGACGTCGTCGCCGGGCAGGGCACCGTCGGCCTCGAGATCCTCGACCAGGTGCCCGACGTCGACACGGTCATCGTGCCGATCGGCGGCGGCGGGCTCATCTCGGGCGTCGCGAGCGCCCTCAAGCAGAACGCCGCCCGCACGGGCCGCGACGTCCGCATCATCGGCGTGCAGGCGGTCAACGCGGCCCCCTACGCGGTGTCGATGAAGCGCGGCGTCCGCACCGACATCGAGGCCCTGCCGACGATCGCCGACGGCATCGCGGTCGCGAAGCCGGGCGTGCTGAACTTCGAGATCGTCCGCGAGACCGTCGACGAGGTCGTCACGGTCAGCGACGACGACACCGCCCGGGCGATGCTCGTCATGCTCGAGCGCGCGAAGCTCGTCGTCGAGGCGGCGGGCGCCGTCGGCGTGGCCGCGGTGCTCACCGAGCAGGTGCGCGACCTCGGCACGACCGTCATCGTCCTCAGCGGGGGCAACATCGACCCCCTGATGATGGAGCGCGTGATCGGGCGAGGCCTCGCGGCCGCCGAGCGCTACCTCAAGCTGCGGGTCGGCCTGCCCGACCGGCCCGGGCAGCTGACCCGGGTGTCGGAGATCCTCTCGGACGCGAACGCGAACGTCGTCGAGGTGCTGCACACCCGGCACGGCCGCGGGCTGCAGATCAGCGAGGTGGAGCTCGAGCTCAGCGTCGAGACACGCGGCCCCGAGCACGTCCANTCCGAGGAGCGGGGGCCGTCGTCGTCAGCGCCGGGGGCTACGGCGTGTAGGTCTCGACCGCGGTGACGGAGACCGCGATCTCCTTGCCGTTGGGGGCCGTGTAGCTCGTCGAGTCGCCCACCTTCAGGCCGTTGATGGCCTGGCCCAGCGGGCTGGTCTCGCTGTAGACCGAGAGGTCGCTGTCGGCGGCGATGATCTCGCGGTTGCCGAGCAGGAACGTGCTGGGGTCGCCGGCGATCGTCGCGGTGACGACGGTGCCGGGGCCGACGATGCCGGCGGCGGCGGTGGACTCGCCGACCGTGGCGTTCTTCAGCAGGTTGGTGAGCACCCGGATGCGCGCCTCCATCTTGCCCTGCTCGTCCTTCGCGGCGTGGTAGCCGCCGTTCTCCTTCAGGTCGCCCTCTTCACGCGCCGCCTCGATGCGGGCGGTGATCTCCTTGCGGCCCTCGCCGCTCAGGGTGGCGAGCTCGGCCTGGAGGCGGTCGCGCGCGTCGGGCGTCAGCCAGGTCGTGGCGTCGTTGGCGTCGTTCATGGTGTCTCCGTTCGTGTGGCGGCCGGCCGCGCGGTCGCCCGCGCGGGTGGTCCGGTCACGGGTGCTCACGTCGCGCGTGCGGGGAGCCGCGGGGCGGACGAGGCACGCCCCTCGAAAGAAGGAGACCGGCCGAGTGGCCGGTCTCCGGTGATCCGATGCAGTCTACGGAAGCCAGCACTCGTAGATCAACCCCGTCACCGCCCGCTCGCTGGTGGCCAGCGAGGTGGTGTACGTGGTCGAGTGCTGCGCCGCGGCGGGCAGGTGGACGACCTTCCAGCCGACGATCGCGAACTTCTGGTTCTGCGCCTGGACGGCGCAGCTCACCTCGGTGCCCGGCTGCACGCTGACGGTGTACTGCACGTCGACCGAGCGGTCGTCGAGCACCGTGTAGCCGACGTCGGTGCTCTCGAGCTTCGACCCGTCGCCGTCGAAGGCGGCGAAGACGACCCAGGCGGCGAAGACCACGACGAAGGCGACCGCGACCGAGACGGCGACCACCGTGCGCCGGCGGCGCGTGCCCGGAGACCGGCCGTAGCGGTCGTCGAGGTGCGACGAGCGAGCCGTGTCGGGGGCCGGCGTCGAGGGCGCCGGAGATGCTGCGGGGGGCGTGGACGCCACTCGGGACTCCGTCCGATTATCCTGGTCACAGGGTAGCAACGTCTGCCCTGCACGAATTGCGAGGAACCCGTGACCCTGCGCCTCTTGGCCGTCCACGCCCATCCCGACGACGAGTCCAGCAAGGGCTCGGCGACGTACGCCCACTACCGCAGCCTCGGCGTCGAGGTCCTCGTCGTCAGCTGCACCGGTGGTGAGCAGGGCTCCATCCTCAACGAGCAGCTGGAGGCCCGGCACCACGCCGAGCGCGACATCGCCGGCCTGCGCGTCCACGAGATGCGCGCCGCCCAGGAGGCGATGGGCGTCGACCACGTCTGGCTCGGCTACGCCGACTCCGGGCTGCCGGCCGAGGGCGAGCCGGTCGCCGTGAACTCGTTCGCGACGATCCCGATCGAGACGAGCGCCGAGCCCCTCGTCGCCGTCATCCGTCGCTTCCGCCCGCAGGTGCTCATCACCTACGACGAGAACGGCGGCTACCCGCACCCCGACCACATCCGCACCCACGAGATCTCGATGGAGGCCTTCCGCGCCGCCGCCGACCCCGCGCGCTACCCGGCGACGGGCGAGCCGTGGTCGATCGAGAAGGTCTACTACGACCGGATGTTCAGCACGGGCCGCATCGAGGCGATGATCAGCCACCTCCGCGAGAGCGATCCGGAGTCGCCGCTGATCGAGCGCCTCGGCGAGATGCTCGAGCGCTTCAGCGACCGCCCCGACCTCGCGACCACGAAGGTACCGGTCTCCGACTTCTTCCCCGTGCGCGACGCCGCCCTCCGTGCCCACGCGAGCCAGGTGCCGCTCGACAGCGCGTTCTTCTTCTGGCCGAACGACCTCCAGGTGCGGGCCTGGCCGACGGAGGACTTCCAGCTGGTCGAGTCGACCGTCGAGTCGACCCTCCCCGAGACCGACCTCTTCGCCGGCGTCGTCGACCCCGACACCGGCCTCGTCGGGACGGAGCGCTCGTGACCGCCCTCGGCGACCTCGCCCTCGGGGCGACCGTGCGCCTCCTCGCGCAGCCCTCCACCCCGTCGCCGACGCTGCCGGCCTCGACCGTGCCCGACGAGGCCGTCACGCCCGGCGTCTGGGGCTTCGTCGCGATCGCGTTCGTGGCGATCGCCACCGTGCTGATCATCGTCGACATGACGCGTCGGGTGCGCCGCACGCGCTACCGCGGCGAGGTCCGCGAGCGCATCGAGGCCGAGCGGGCCGAGGCGAGCCAGGCCGCGGCGGGCCTGGACGAGGAGGCGCGGCCCGGCCAGGGCGACGACGAGCCGTACCGCGAGGGCGGGCCCAGGGCCTAGCCGAACGACGGCGCGTTCAGCGCCAGCACGAGGATCCCGCTCCAGTGGCAGAGGTACGCCGCCACCGTGCAGGCGTGGAACAGCTCGTGGAAGCCGAAGTGGCCCGGAGCCGGGTTCGGGCGCTTCAGTCCGTAGAAGGTCGCGCCGACGATGTAGAGCAGCCCGCCGACCAGCACGAGCACCGTCATCGGCACGCTGGCCGCGACGAGGTCGGGCAGGAACCCCAGCGCGCCGACGCCCATCAGCACGTAGAGCGGCACGTACAGCCAGCGCGGCGCGTGGATGAAGAAGACCCGGAAGGCGATGCCGAAGGCCGCCGCCGTCCACACGAGCACGAGCAGCAGCTGCGACTTGCCGGGCGGCAGCGCGATGGCCGCGATGGGCGTGTAGGTGCCGGCGATGAGCAGGAAGATGTTCGAGTGGTCGAGCCGCTTGAGGAACATCTTGGCGCCGGGGCTCCACGGGAACCGGTGGTACGTCGCCGAGATGCCGAAGAGCAGCAGCGAGGTCGTCATGAAGACGGCCGAGGCCCACGTCGCGGCGGTGCCGTCGGCGAGCACGACGAGCACCACGCCCGTGGCGATCGCCACCGGGAAGGTCGCGGCGTGGATCCAGCCGCGCCAGGTCGGCTTGCGTTCGATGGACGCGTAGTCGAGGGCGTCGTCGAGGAGGGGCAGGTTCGGGAGGTCGGCGCCGCCGTCCTCGGCCACGCCGTCGCGCGCGGGGGTCGTGCTCATGCCCCCGAGCGTAGGCGAGGGGCCGGGGAGGCGGGGGACGAGGCGCTGGGAATCTCCCGCCGAGCGTGCGTTAACGTAGGCACGTGAAGAACCGTCGGCGCACCCCCCTGGCCGGCGGCGTGCTCTACGGCCTCTACCAGCGTCGGCTCCGCCGCGAGCTCGAGGGCGCGGAGCTGCCGCACCACGTCGCCATGATCGTCGACGGCAACCGGCGGTGGGCCAAGCTCCGCATGCTCGAGACGGCGGCTCACGGCCACCGGGCGGGCGCCGCCAAGATCAGCGAGTTCCTCACCTGGTGCGACGACCTGGGCATCCGGGTGGTGACCCTCTACCTCCTGTCGGCGGACAACCTCGGCAACCGCGCCTCCGACGAGCTCACCGAGCTGTTCGGCATCATCGGCGACGTCGCCGACGAGCTGTCGCGGCAGCGCGACTGGCGGGTGCAGCACGTGGGGTCGACCGACGACCTGCCGCCGTCGCTCCGCGAGTCGCTCTCGCGGGCCCAGACGAGCACCGCCGACCGCGGCGGGCTGCACGTCAACCTCGCCGTCGGGTACGGCGGGCGTCGCGAGATCGCCGACGCCATGCGCAGCATCGTCCGCGAGCACGACGCCGCGGGCGGCACCCTCGACGCGCTCGCCGAGGTGCTCACGCCCGAGCTCATCGCGCAGCACCTCTACACCGGCGGGCAGCCCGACCCAGACCTCGTCATCCGCACGTCTGGCGAGCAGCGGCTCAGCGACTTCATGCTCTGGCAGAGCGCCCACAGCGAGTTCTACTTCGTCGAGGCCTTCTACCCCGACCTCCGCGAGGTCGACTTCCTCCGGGCGGTGCGCGACTTCGCGCTCCGGCACCGGCGGTACGGGAGCTGATGACCGGGCTGTCCTCCCGGCGCTGACCCGCGCCTCCTCCCGGACAGCACGGGGGCCCGAGGGCGACGCGCCAGCGCGTCGCGCACTACCGTAGGAGGCTGACCCCCACCCGAGGAGCCGACCGTGACCACCATCGACGAGTTCGCCGCCGGCTTCGCCGACGAGCCCGGCTACTTCGACTTCGCCAAGTACGGCCCCATCTCGACCCCGGTCGCGGAGGAGCAGCGCGGCCTCGTCGACCTGCAGGCCCGCTCGCGGCACGGCTCCGAGATCGCCCTCGACGAGCAGGCCGGCCGCGTGCGCCGGGCGGTCTCGGCGCTCGTCGGGTTCCCCGCCGACCAGGTCGTCTTCCAGCCCAACACCAGCGAGGGCCTGCTGCACACGATGTTCGGCCTCACCGGGCAGATCGTCCTCTCGGCCCGCGAGTACCCGAGCCTGCCTCTCGCGGTGACCCGCGCCTCCTCGGCCCTGCGGGTGCTCGACCCGGTCTGGATGGACCCGACCTACGGCGCCGTGACGCCCGCCCTCGTGCAGGAGCACCTCACGTCGTCGACCACGGCCGTCGCCGTGAGCGCCGTCGACTACCGCACGGGGTACCTCGCCGACCTCGAGGGCATCCGCCAGGTCATCGGCGACCGCCTGCTGATCGTCGACGCCATCCAGGGCCTCGGCGTCGCCGACCTGCCGTGGTCGCTCGCCGACGTCGTCATGGCCGGCGGCCAGAAGTGGCTCCGCGCCGGCTGGGGCACGGGGTTCCTCGCGCTCAGCGAGCGCGCCGCGACGGAGCTCACCCCGGTCTTCACGGGCGTGGCGGGCTCCGAGCTCGTGCTCGGCGGCCGGTACGACCAGCCGGTGCCCGTCCGGGCCGGCGCGGCCGCGTTCCAGGTCGCGAACCCCGACCCCATCGCGCAGGCCCGGCTCGCCACAGCCGCCGAGGCCGTCACGGCGGTCGGGGTGCCGGCCATCGCGGCGGCGGTCGCCGAGCGCGCCTCCCGGCTGATCGACCTCGCCGACGAGGCCGCGGTGCCCGTCATGTCGTCGCGCGACGAGGCCGAGCGGGCCGGCATCGTCGTGCTCCAGCCCGAGCCGGCGCAGCTGACGACCCTCACCGCCGCGTTCATCAACCACGGCGTCACCGCGACGGTGCGGGACACGACGGTGCGGCTCAGCACCCACGTGTCGAACGACGACGAGTCGTTCGACATGCTGCGGGCGGCGCTGACGTCGTTCGGGAGCGCCGTCACCTACTAGCGGCGACCGGCGCGGGCGACCGGCACCGCGACTCCTCGGGGCCCGCCCTCGCAGCCGTCGTCCAGGTCTCGACCACAGCGTGAGGGTCGTTCACCTGATCGTCACACGACGCGGCGCGTCGCCGTCGACACGGCCGCCGGGCTCGACGTAGGTTCGCATCACCGGGCAAGTCGCCCGGTCGAGGCGGCCACGAAAGTTCGTCCTCGCGTCGCACTCCGGCCGTCTCCGCCGCAAGGGAACGGGTGCCCAGGCACCCGGAGATGGAGTCGTCGTGACCTCGCTGAACGAGCCCCGCACCGAGACCCGGACCGATCAGAGCACCGACCGCGGGCGCGGAAGAGCTGCCGAGAGCCGCGCCGGGGAGGCGCGCGGCACGTCGGTCGCCCAGCGCACGTACGTGCTCGACACCTCCGTCCTCCTCTCCGACCCGCAGGCGGTCTTCCGCTTCGCTGAGCACGACGTCGTCCTGCCCGTCGTGGTGGTCAGCGAGCTCGAGGGCAAGCGGCACGACCCCGAGCTCGGCTACTTCGCGCGGCAGGCGCTGCGGCTGCTCGACGACCTGCGCGTGCAGCACGACCGCCTCGACTTCCCCGTCGCGGTCGGCGACGGCGGGTCGTTCCGGGTCGAGCTGAACCACTCGAACATGTCGGTGCTGCCCTCCGGGCTCCAGCTCGGCGACAACGACTCGCGCATCCTCGCCGTGGCCAGCAACCTCGCCGCCGAGGGCCTCGCCGTCACCGTCGTCTCGAAGGACCTGCCCCTGCGCGTCAAGGCGGCGTCGATCGGCCTCGCCGCGGAGGAGTACCGCGCCGAGCAGGTCGTCGACAGCGGGTACACCGGCCAGATGGCGCTCGACGTCTCGAGCGAGCAGATGGCGACCTTCTGGGAGACGGAGCGGCTCAGCTCGCGCGCGCTCGGCGACGTGCCGGTCAACACCGGCGTCGTCGTGCACTCCGACCGCGGCTCGGCCCTCGGCCGCGTGACGGCCCGGGGCGAGGCGCGGCTGGTGCGCGGCGACCGGGACGTGTTCGGCCTGCACGGGCGCTCGGCGGAGCAGCGGCTCGCGATCGACCTGCTGCTCGACCCCGAGGTGGGCATCGTCTCGCTCGGCGGCAGCGCGGGCACCGGCAAGTCGGCGCTCGCGCTCTGCGCCGGGCTGGAGGCGGTGCTCGAGAAGCAGCAGCACAAGAAGATCATGGTGTTCCGGCCGCTGTACGCGGTCGGCGGGCAGGACCTCGGCTTCCTGCCCGGCGACGCCGGCGAGAAGATGAACCCCTGGGGCCAGGCCGTCTTCGACACCCTCGGCGCGCTGGTCTCGCAGAACGTCCTCGACGAGATCGTCGAGCGTGGCCTGCTCGAGGTGCTGCCGCTGACGCACATCCGCGGGCGTTCGCTGCACGACGCGTTCGTGATCGTCGACGAGGCCCAGTCGCTCGAGCGGAACGTGCTGCTCACGGTGCTGAGTCGCATCGGGCAGAACTCGCGGGTCGTGCTGACCCATGACGTCGCGCAGCGCGACAACCTGCGGGTCGGCCGCCACGACGGCGTCGCCTCGGTGATCGAGACGCTCAAGGGGCACCCGCTGTTCGGGCACGTCACGCTGACGCGGTCGGAGCGGAGCGCCATCGCGGCGCTCGTCACCGAGCTGCTGGAGTCGAACGAGCTGAGCTGAGCCGGGCCGCCGCACCGCCTCCTGCGGGGTGCGGCGGGTCGGTGTCCTCCCCGGCGGGTGGGCGCCCGCCCGCCGGGGCCGACGGCGACCCGCCGCGTCGCCGCCGCCGCCGGGGCCGGAGGGCACGAGGGAGGCGCGGGCCGCCTGGTCCTCCCCAGTCCGGTCACGGGGGCCGCGGTCCCCGATCGGCGACCCCGGCGCGCCCGACGGAGTCCGCCGCACGGCACCCTCGGCGCATGACGACGCCTCCGGACCCCCCTCCCGCCGCTCTCGCCCCTCCACCGGTGGCCGGGCCTCGTGCGGTGCGCCGGCGCTGGAGCTTGGTCGTGGCCGCCGCCGTGCCTGCCGCGCTCCTGGCGGCCGTGGTGCTGACGTCCTCGCCGCCCCCGGCCCTCGCGGTCGTCGTCGCCGTCGCGCTGCTGGTCACGCCCGGGCTCGTGGTCACCGACCTGGTCTCCCGTCGGCTGCCCGACCGGCTCGTGGCCCCGCTCGCCGCGGCCACGCTCGGGGGCCTGGCGCTCCACGCCGCGACGGGCGCGGGCTCCTGGCCGTCGGTGTTGCAGGGGCTGGCGGTGGGCGTCGCCGTGCTCGTCGCCGGGGGAGCGGTCTCGTGGTGGGGCGGCCTCGGCATGGGCGACGTCAAGCTCGGCGCCGCCCTGGCGACGTCGACGGCGCTCACGGGCACCGCTGCGGAGATCGCCGGGGGAGCGGTGCTCGCGACGGGCAGCGTCGCGGCAGCCTGCGCGGTCGCCGTCGCGGCCCGGCGGGCGCGCAGAGACCGGGGTCCGGGCGAGGCCCGGCTCGGCAGTGCGACGGGCGGCACGAGCCTCGCGCGGGGCGTCCCGCTCGGGCCCGTGCTGCTCGCCGCGTGGTGGGCGACCGTCACGGTGGAGGCGACCGGCGCCTCCACCGTGTGACGGCCCCGATCACCTCGGAGCGCGGCCCGGGGTGCCGACGGTGCCCGGGCCGGGCCCGTCGACGGCCGCGGGGCGAGCTAGCCCGGGTGGGTCATGCTCAGCACGTCGAGGGCGGAGTCGAGCTGCTCCTCCGTCACCTCGCCGCGCTCGACGAAGCCGAGGTCGACGACGGCCTCGCGCACGGTGAGCTTCTGCGCCACGGCGTGCTTGGCGACCTTCGCGGCGGCCTCGTAGCCGATCACGCGGTTGAGGGGCGTGACGATCGCGGGCGACGACTCCGCCAGGGCCCGGGCGTGCTCGACGTTGGCCTCGAGCCCGTCGACGGTCTTGTCGGCGAGGGCGCGCACCCCGTTCGAGAGCAGGCGGATGGACTCGAGCAGCGCCGTCCCCATCACGGGGATGGCGACGTTGAGCTCGAAGGCCCCCGAGGCGCCGGCCCAGGCGATCGTCGCGTCGTTGCCGATCACGCGCGCCGAGACCATGAGCACGGCCTCGGGGATGACCGGGTTGACCTTGCCCGGCATGATCGACGAGCCCGGCTGCAGGTCGGGGACGTGCAGCTCGCCGAGCCCGGCGTTCGGCCCGGAGCCCATCCAGCGGATGTCGTTGTTGATCTTGGTCAGGCTCACCGCGACGACGCGGAGGGCGCCCGAGGCCTCGACGAGCGCGTCGCGCGCGCCCTGGGCCTCGAAGTGGTCGAGGGCCTCGGTGACGGGCAGCCCGCTGTCGGCCGCGAGGGCGGCGATGACCCGCTGGGGGAAGCCGACGGGCGTGTTGATGCCCGTGCCGGTCGCGGTGCCGCCGAGCGGCACCTCGGCGACGCGGGGCAGCGTGGCGCGCACGCGCTCGACCCCGAGCCGGATCTGGCGGGCGTAGCCGCCGAACTCCTGGCCGAGGGTGACCGGCGTCGCGTCCATCAGGTGGGTGCGGCCCGCCTTGACGACGTCTGCCCACTCGACGGCCTTGCGCTCGAGCGACTCGGCGAGGTGCTCGAGCGAGGGCACGAGCTGCTCGAGCAGGGCGCCCGTGACGGCGACGTGCACCGAGGTCGGGAAGACGTCGTTCGACGACTGCGAGGCGTTGACGTGGTCGTTCGGGTGCACCGGGGTGCCGTCGACGGTGCCGGCCAGCGTCGCCAGGACCTCGTTCATGTTCATGTTCGACGAGGTGCCGCTGCCCGTCTGGTAGACGTCGACCGGGAACTGGTCGTGGTGCTCGCCGCCGATCACGGCGTCGGCGGCCGCGACGATCGCGTCGGCGACGGCCGGGGCGACGATGCCCATCTCGCCGTTCACGATCGCGGCCGCGCGCTTGATGCGCGCCAGCGCCACGATCTGCGCCGGCTCGAGGCCGGCCCCCGAGATCGGGAAGTTCTCGACGGCACGCTGGGTCTGGGCGCGGTACAGCGCCGATGCGGGCACCCGCACCTCTCCCATCGTGTCGTGCTCGATGCGGTACTCGGATGTGGTCACGACGTCGTGGTCCCTTCCTGTGGCCCTCGTGGGGCGCTCTCGACCCCGGCTCGCCGGGGGTGGTCTCAGAGGCGGCCGATGACGACCGAGCGGTCGACGCGGCCGTTCGCGAGGTCGTAGTTCGCCCCGACGACGGCCAGCCGCCCCTCGGCGATCGCCGTCGCGACCAGGGCCGAGCGGCCGACCAGCGTCTCGACGGAGGCCTCGATGTGCAGCTTGCCGACCGAGCGGGGGTCGAGCACGGCCCCGGGCTCGAGGTCGATCGTGGCGCGGCGCACCGAGGGCACGATCATGTCGACGAGGTCGCCGAGGAACCGCGACCCGGGAGGCGCGGTGGAGGTCATCGACTCGATGGCCGTCGCGACCGCGCCGCAGCTGTCGTGCCCCAGCACGACGATGAGCGGCACGTTGAGCACCGAGACCGCGTACTCGAGGGAGGCGATGACGGTGTCGCCGACGACCTGGCCGGCGTTCCGCACGACGAAGAGGTCGCCGAGGCCGACGTCGAAGATGATCTCGGCCGCGAGGCGCGAGTCGGCGCAGCCGAAGAGGGCGGCGACGGGCTCCTGGCCGCCGGCCAGCAGCGACCGCCGGTCGCTGTCCTGGTGGGGGTGCTCGGGGCTGTTCGCGACGAAGCGGTCGTTGCCGTCGGCCATGCGCTGCCAGGCCTGGCCGGGGGTCAGGTGCTCGGGGGCGGAGGGCGTGGCGGCGGTCTCGGGGGAGGTCACGATCGGGTGCTCGTCTCGTCGGCGATCTGCTCGGCGAGGGCGGTCGCCAGGGTCTCGAACTCGGTGTCGTCGGCCGTGCCGTGCAGCACGTACGAGCTGCGGTCGACGGTGGTCGTCAGGCTGTAGGCGTAGTTGCCGGGGTCGTCGGCGTCGCGCTGGTCGTAGACCAGCCAGTCGAGCCCGCCGATCGTCGTGGTGCCGTTCGGCACGGCCGTCTGCACGGCGGCGCTGACCCAGGTGTCGTTGGCGTCGATGCCCTGCTCGAGGGCGATGAACTGGTCGGCCGGGGTGATCAGGCCGACGTACCAGGTCGAGACGCCGTCGGCCGTGCCCGTGTCGATCTCGGCACGGTTCGACGACCAGCCGTCGGGCAGGGCGGGGGAGGCGAGCGGCACGTCGACGCTGGCCTCCGACTGCTCGGCGACGCTGCGGTAGTCGATCACCTGGCGGTTGACGGTGCCGCCGGGGCGGACGACCACGAGCACGAGGAACAGCACGATGCCGAGCGACGCGAGGATCGAGAGCGTGAGGTTCTTCGCCGTCTGGTTGGCGTAGTGCTTGCGGGTGTTCTCCGCCTTGCGCCGGGCCGTCTCGTCGGGCGTCTCGGGGCGGCCGAGCTCGGCGACGACGCGGGGCTCCTTCGGGCGTCGGCCCCTGCCCTCGCCGCTCATTCGGCGGTCACCTGGCGGCGAGCGGCCTCGAGGCGCTCGCGGGCGCCCATCAGCCACTCCTCGCAGCGGCGGGCCAGGGCCTCGCCCCTCTCCCACAGGGCCAGCGACCGCTCGAGCGTCGACCCGCCCTGCTCCAGCTCGGCGACGACGCGGACGAGCTCGTCGCGGGCCTGCTCGTAGCTCAGCGACGAGACGTCGGGAGCGGAGTCGGCGCTGGCCGCGGGGGAGTCGGAGGGGGTCGTGGTCACGGGCACCATGCTACCGAGCAGAGCTGACGGCGGGGCCCTGGCCCGCGCCGGCGGGGGAGGGCGACGGGCCTGGGGAGGAGGCGCCGGTGCTGACGGCCCCCACCGCGCCTCCCTCGAGGGTGACGACGAGCTCGACCCCGGCCGGTGCGTCGTGGGGCTCGCGCAGCACGCCGCCGCCCGGCAGCTGCACGATCGAGTAGCCGCGCCTCAGGGTGCCCTGGGGCGAGAGGGCCCGCAGCTGCGCGGTCAGCTCGGACACGCGCGTGTGGGCGCGCTCGACGGCCCGGGCGAGCAGCTCCTCGCCGCGGGCCACGGCCCGCACGACCTCGTCGGCGCGGACGTCGACGAGGGTCTGGGGCGACGCGAGCACCGGGCGGCTGCGGAGCTGCTCGAGCCGGTCGATCTCGGTCCAGACCAGGGAGGTGAGCCGCTGGCCGATGCGGGTGCGGGCCTGCTGCACGCGCTGGAGCTCCTCCGACACGTCGGGCACGACGCGCTTCGCGGCGTCGGTCGGCGTCGAGGCACGGAGGTCGGCGACGTCGTCGAGCAGCGGCCGGTCGGCCTCGTGCCCGATGGCGCTGACCACCGGCGTCGTGCACGCCGCCACGGCGCGCACCAGGCCCTCGTCGCTGAAGCCGAGCAGGTTCTGGAAGTCGCCGCCGCCCCGCGCGACGATGATCACGTCGACCTCGGGGTCGGCGTCGAGCTGCTGCACGGCCGCGGTCACCTCGCCCACCATCCGGTCGCCCTGCACCGCGGCGTGCACGACCCGGAAGGCGACCGACGGCCAGCGCAGCTGCGCGTTGCGCAGGACGTCCTTCTCGGCGTCGCTGTCGCGACCGGTCACCAGGCCGATGCACTGCGGCAGGAAGGGCAGCGGGCGCTTGCGGTCGGCGCCGAAGAGCCCCTCGGCCGTGAGCTGGCGGCGCAGCCGCTCGAGCCGTTCGAGCAGGTCGCCGAGCCCGACGTGGCGCATGTCGAACACCTGCATGGTGAGCGAGCCGCCCTTGACCCAGTAGTTCGGCTTGACCGCGGCGATGACGCGGTCGCCCTGCTTGAGGTCGGCCGGCACCCGAGACTTCACGCTCGACCAGATCGAGAACGAGATCGTGGCGTCCTGCTCGAGGTCCTTGAGCTTGCCGTAGACGTTGCCCCCCGAGACGTTCCACTGCGTGATCTCGCCCTCGACCCACGCCGTGCCGAGGCGGTCGATCCAGTCGCGCACCTTGGCGGCGAGCAGCCCCACCGGCCAGGGGGCCTCGGCGGTCGGCGGCGGGGTGACGATGGTCATGCTGCTCCCGGTGGTCGTGGGTGGTGGTCGGTGCTCGGTCGGCGGCGCGGGGCGTGCCCCGCTCCCAGTGGGTCGGCAGTCGAGCGCCTTACACTCTCCTGGTGGCCCACATCACGAACGGCGCGCTCGCCGTCGACCTCCCGACCCCCCGCGTGCCCGCCGTGCGCAACAGGCTACGGGACACCCCCGTCGCCGGACGCAAGCGCGTGCTGCTGGCCGCTCCCCGCGGCTACTGCGCCGGCGTCGACCGCGCCGTGATCGCCGTCGAGAAGGCCCTCGAGCACTACGGCTCGCCGGTCTACGTCCGCAAGCAGATCGTCCACAACGTCCACGTCGTCTCGACGCTCGAGAGCCAGGGCGCGATCTTCATCGACGAGGTCGAAGAGGTCCCCGAGGGGTCGCACGTCGTCTTCAGCGCCCACGGCGTCTCGCCGGCGGTGGTGCAGGGCGCGGCCGACCGCGGCCTGCAGGCCATCGATGCCACGTGCCCCCTCGTCACGAAGGTGCACCGCGAGGCGGTCCGCTTCGGGTCGCAGGGCCGCCACATCATCCTCATCGGCCACGCCGGCCACGAGGAGGTCGAGGGCACGATGGGCCACGCCGCCGACCGGACCACCCTCGTGCAGAACCCCGACGAGGTCGACGACCTCGTCGTCGACGACCCCGAGAACCTCGTCTGGCTGTCGCAGACGACCCTCAGCGTCGACGAGACCATGGAGACCGTGCGTCGCCTTCGCGAGCGCTTCCCCTCCATCCAGAACCCCCCGAGCGACGACATCTGCTACGCCACGCAGAACCGTCAGGTCGCCATCAAGAAGGTCTCGGTCGAGGCCGACCTCGTCATCGTCGTGGGCTCGGCCAACAGCTCGAACAGCGTGCGCCTCGTCGAGGTCGCCCTCGAGCACGGGGCCAAGGCCGCGTACCGCGTCGACTACTCGAGCGAGATCAAGCAGGAGTGGCTCGACGGCGTCGAGACCGTCGGCGTCACCTCCGGCGCCTCGGTGCCCGAGGTGCTCGTCAAGGAGGTCCTCGACGACCTGGCCGACGCGGGCTACCTCGACGTCTCCGAGGTCGTCACGGCCCACGAAGACCTCATGTTCTCGCTGCCCAAGGAGCTCCGCACCGACTCCACCGGCGCCGTCGACAGCCGGGCCCTCGGCGGACGGACCCGATGACCGACGAGTCGTCGGCTCCCCGCGACGCCCGTCCCCGCCCGCGGTACGGCGAGTACGCGCCCGAGGGCTGGGTCAGCCCCGTGGCCGACGCGGCCGCAGCGCGGGAGGCAGAGCTGGCGGCGAAGGCCGCTGAGTCGCGGGCCGTGGACGCCCGGCCGGGCGCAGCCCCGGTGACGCAGACCGCCTCGACGGCGGGCCCCGCGACTCCTGCTGCCCTGAGCACGGGGCGCCGGGTGGACCGCATCGCGACCCTCGCGCTGATCGGCCTCGCCGTCTACAACGTGGTGGGCAACGTCGTGCTGGTGCCGAACTTCTCGGCGACCCTGCTCGACCTGCTCCGGCGCAGCGGCTACGACGTCGACACGTTCACGTCGCAGGCGGGCCTGCAGACGGCGGGCGCCGTGATCGCGGTGACCTCGCTGGTCGTCTTCGTCGTGATGCTCTGGTGGTCCCTGCGCCGACTGCGCGCCGGCCGTCTCTCGTTCTTCGTGCCTCTCGCCGCGGGCGTGCTCGTGACCGCCGTGCAGGTCATCGCCGTCTTCTCGGTGGTGCTCGGCGACGCGGCCTTCGTGCAGTCGGTCATGGACGCGGGCAGCCGGCCCTGATCCCGCCGCCCCGGTCGACCCGGGGCACGCACGTGACGACGCCCCGCCGGCCTGAGCCGACGGGGCGTCGTGACGTCACGGGGGAGTCGCGGGTCAGCTCCCCGACTGGCCGAACGACCCCAGCTGCCGCGTGGCCTCGACGACTCGCGCCGCCATGGCGGACTCGGCGACCTTGCCCCAGGCGCGGGGGTCGTACTGCTTCTTGTTGCCGACCTCGCCGTCGGCCTTGATGAACCCGTCGTAGTTCTTGAGCACGGTGTCGGCGATCGACCGGCTGAAGGCGTACTGCGTGTCGGTGTCGAGGTTCATCTTGACGACGCCGTTCGAGACGGCCTCGGAGATCTCGGCGTCGGACGAGCCCGAGCCACCGTGGAAGACGAGCTCGAGGGGCTTCTCGGCGGTGCCGAAGCGCTCCTGGATGCCCTGCTGGATCTCGCCGAGCAGCTCGGGGCGGAGCTTGACGTTGCCGGGCTTGTAGACGCCGTGGACGTTGCCGAAGGTGAGGGCGGCGATGTAGCGGCCCTTCTCGCCCAGGCCGAGCGCCTCGACGACGCGGGTCACGTCGCCCACGGTCGTGTAGAGGGCGTCGTTCGTGCCCTCGTGCTGCACGCCGTCCTCCTCGCCGCCGACGACGCCGATCTCGACCTCGAGGATGGCGTTGATGGCGGCCGTGCGCTTCAGCATCTCCTCCGCGATGGAGATGTTCTCGTCGAGGGGGACGGCCGAGCCGTCCCACATGTGCGACTGGAAGAGCGGATTGCGGCCGGCCTTCACCTCCTCCTCGGAGGCGGCGATCAGCGGCAGGACGAAGCCGTCGAGGGCGTCCTTCGGGCAGTGGTCGGTGTGCAGCGCGACCGTGATCGGGTAGTTCTTGGCGACCTCGGTCGCGAACTTCGCGAAGGCGATCGCCCCGGCGGCGCGGTTCTTGACGGTGTGGCCGGCGAAGTAGTCGGCACCGCCGGTCGTCACCTGGATGATGCCGTCGCTGCCCGCCTCGGTGAGGCCCTGGAGCACCGCGTTGATCGTCTGCGACGACGACACGTTGACGGCGGGGTAAGCGAACCCCTTCTTCTTCGCTCGGTCGAGCATCTCGGCGTACTGCTCGGGGGTGGCGACGGGCATGGCTTCTCCTTCGGTGGTGCGGGTGCGGCTCTGCTCGGCCCAGCCTAGTCAGCGGGCCCGGCGTCGGCCCAGGCCCGGGAGGCGCCGGCGGAGGGTCGACACCCGGGGGTGCCGACCCTCCGCCGGGTCGCCTCAGACTGAGCTCGGCGTGCTGTCGTCCCGCTCCGCGCAGCGTCGACGGGCGAGGAGGACGACGCCCCCGGCGGCGAGGGCGAGCAGGGCGGCCAGCGCCGTCAGGCCGAGCACGAGGGGTGCTCCGGTGAACGCCAGGACGGCGGGTCGGGGCTCCTGCGCCCCGGCCGTCAGGTGCTCCTCCGGGTCGGCCCCGGGGGAGGTCGAGGCGCCGCCCTCGTCGGTCGGCGGGTCGACCACGGGCGGGTCGACCACGGGGGGCTCGACGACCGGGGGCTCCACGACGGGCGGCTCGACCGGGTCGGCCAGCGCCCCCGCGTCGACGTGGTCGTGTCGCGAGACGCCCGTGAGCGCACCGCTGGCGTCGAGCACGCGGCTCACCGTCACCACGGCCCGCCCGTCGGCGTCGACGTCGGAGTCGCGCTCGGGGTCGTCGCCGGCCCGGAGGGTCGTCCACCCGCCGGGCACCGCGCCCACGTCGACGCGGTAGTCGCCGGGGCGCAGGCCGGTCGTCGACCAGCGACCGAGCGCGTCGGTCTCGACGGCCCGCGAGACGAGGTCGCCGCGGTCGTCCCTGCCGGTGACCAGCACCGGGTGGCCGGGCCGACCCGGCTCGTCGTCGCCGCGGACGCCGTCCGCGTCGACGTCCGTCCAGACGCGGTGGCCGAGCGTGCCCGCGGCGACCCGGGTGCTGGCCCGGTTCGAGGTCGTGGCCCAGTCGATGCCGGCGACCCGGAGGGCGAAGGTCGACGCCCAGACGTCGGAGTCGGCGGAGTCGTCGGCTCCGGTCAGGACGAGCTCGTGCTCCACCGAGCCGCCGCGTTCGACGGGGCCGTCACGGTGCACGCGCACGGCCGTGACGTCGTCGAGCCCCGTGGGGCAGCCGGCCCGGCCGAGCTCCGCCTCGAGGCACCAGGTGGTGGCGCCTCCCGGCTGGTTCGACCCGTGGGCGGGGTCGGTGTGGACGTCGGCCGAGGGGGCGCCGGTGTAGCTCACGGTCTCGGTGTCGCCGTCCGCCGCCACCGGGGCGACGAGCCGAGGCTGCGTCGCTGCGGTGGTGGTGCCGTCGCCGGGGTGGGGCAGCGTGCTGATCAACGAGCTCGAGGGCAGCGCCTCGGAGCCGACGTTGCGGTACGAGAGCGTGAAGACCACCTCGTCGCCGACGACGTGCACCGGGTGGTCGACGGTCTCCTCCGTGTCGAAGCCGCTGCCGGCGAGCACCTGGAGGGCCCGGTCGGAGGTGCGGAAGGACGGCGCCGACACGTCACGGCTCGACTCGATCGTCGCGCGGTTCAGGGCCTCGACCCCCGCGCGCGTGCTCGTGAAGCGAGCGTCGAACACGAGGGGCGCGATCGTCGCGTTGACCTCCACCGGGTCGAAGCGCCAGGTCAGCCGCTGGCGGGCCTCGCCGTCGATCTCGACCTCGTCGACCACCGGCTCCGGCGAGCTCGACCCGGGGACGAACTCGGCGCCGGCGGGGAGGACGTCCCGCACCGTCACCACCTCGGCCACCCGGTCGTCGCTGGCGTTCGTCACCGACGGGTACAGGGCGTAGCGGACCGTGCCGCCCGCCGTGACGAAGGCGCTCTGGTCGGGGGTGTCGCCGGCGTCGTGGCCGGGGTCGACGACCGCGCTCGTGATGCGGGCGGTGTTGCTGGTCGTCGTGAGGAAGTCCGACCACGGCCCGTTCGCGCTCTCCGCGTCGGCACGGTCGTGGGTCCACTCGCCGTCGGTCGACGTGCGCATGCTGGAGAAGGTCCGCACGCGGGTGTCGTTCTCGAGCCGCGGGGCGACCGTCAGGTGCACGTTGAAGCCGATGGTCGTCGTGGCCGGGTGGTCGTACGACCAGCGGACGGCGCCGACGGCCGCCGCGCCGCCCTCGACGTCGAGCGGGTCGGCGTGCCACTCCAGGTCGTCGTCGTCGCAGGTCGCGCTGCGGGCCGCCTCCTGGTCGCCGCCGGCGAAGGCCGCGAACTCCGGCCGGCCGGTCGTGCCCACGCTGTTGCTGGCCGCCCACGACCCCGGGGCGTTCTCGCGCAGCGTCTGCACGGTGTTGTCGAAGACGGAGCAGACGACCGTGTCGCCCCACGGGCCCACGCCGCGGTTGTTGAGGCTCGTGCTGCTGAGGATCGACTGGGCGGGGGTGACGTAGGGGAGGTCGTTCTTGCCCGACAACGGGAACGACGCGGAGCGCTCGGCGTCCCAGCCGTAGTAGCGGGTCACGCCCCCGACGCCGGCGTTCTGGCTGACGTTCCGGTCGACGGAGTTGTCGTGGTCGGGCTCGGGCTCACCGTCGTAGTTGGCCCGACCGCTGATGGAGGTCGCGGCGACGTCGCGGTAGGTGTTGCGGGCCGTGAAGGACTGGCCGAGCGGCGGGGCCGGGACCCAGAGGCTGACGTAGGCCGAGACGACGTAGGGCACGACGCCGCCGGCGATCTGCCCGCCCGACACGCTGCGGGTCGGCACCGAGGCGAGGCTCGTGTCGGTGCCCCTGACGGTGATCGAGACGGGTTCGCCCGGGGCGGCCTGCTCGCAGGTCACGGTGCCGGAGTCGACGACCGCCCGTTCTCCGCCGCCGACGCCGCCCGGCGCGGCGGCGATCTGGCCGGTGTTCACACCGCAGGCCGGGGCGCCGTCGACCGAGTGGAGCACGGCGGGGCTCGGCGACGAGCCGTACATGCGCGACACGTCGTCGACGAGCGTGATGCCGTCGGCGAGCTGCTCGTAGCCCAGCAGTCCGCCGCCCTCGACGAGCGACTCCCAGTGCACCTGCAGCGGGTAGACGATCGAGAAGCCGGGCGTCGTGCCGTCGGCGCCGAGCGACGGCGAGAACGCCGGCACGGTGCGCGACATCGACACGTCGAAGCGCGGGGCGGCGGAGACGGTGACGGCGGGCGCCGTGACCTCGACCGGCTCCAGCCCGACGGCGTGGGCCTCGACCCCGGCCTCGAGCACGGCCGCGTGCGGCAGCGCCGTCGAGACCGACGCAACGGCGCTGACCGTCCGGGCACCGCCGGTCAGCGTGCCGAGCTCGCAGCTCAGCACGTCGCCGACGACGGCCGAGCCGGCCGAGCACTCGTCGGGGACCCCGGCCCAGCTGGTGCCCTCGGCGGCCGTGAGGCGCACCCCGCCCGTGGCTGACCCCTCCGAGGTGCCGACGGTGACGGCGTAGACGACGGCGTCGGCCGTGCGGACCACGCCGTTGCGCGGACCGCTGTCGCCGCCGGGCCGGTCGTCGTCGCTGAAGCGCCCGAGGCCGTCCGACGAGACCGCCACGCTGAGCCGGAGCCCGTCGGCGGAGACCTCGGAGCGCTCGCTCGGCAGGGCCGTCGTGGACGGCCCCCCGGGCTCGGGGGGAGGCGGTGAGGAGGCGCGGGCGGGGACCGCGGGGACGGTGGCCGCCGCGATCAGCGCAGCGGCGACGGCGGCTGCCGTCACCCCGCGGGTGAGGGGAGAGGAGAGAGGGGTCAAGGGAGGCCTTCCGGTCGGGCATGCATGCCTCATGCCGGGTGAGAACATATCGCATGACAGCCGTGAGGGGAAGGCGTGGCGAGTATACTCGAGGAATGGCTGATTCGTCCTCCGGGAACCTCTACTCGCACCCTGACCGCAACCTCGGCATGGAGCTGGTGAGGGCCACCGAGGCGGCGGCGATCCGCTCCGCCCCCTTCATCGGCAAGGGCGACAAGAACGCCGCCGACGGCGCCGCGGTCGACGCGATGCGCAAGTTCCTCGGCACCGTCGCCTTCGACGGCGTCGTCGTCATCGGCGAGGGCGAGAAAGACGAAGCCCCGATGCTCTTCAACGGCGAGCACGTCGGCAACGGCTTCGGCCCCGCCTGCGACATCGCGGTCGACCCGATCGACGGCACGAGCCTCACCGCCGCCGGCCGCATGAACGCCCTCTCGGTGATCGCGGTCAGCGACCGTGGCAGCATGTTCGACCCCAGCGCCGTGTTCTACATGGACAAGATCGTCACCGGCCCGGAGGGCATCGGCGTGATCGACCTCGACCGCCCGATCGGCGACAACATCCGTGCCCTGGCCGAGGCCAAGGGCCTCGCCGTGGAGGACGTCCAGGTGGCCGTCCTCGACCGCCCGCGCCACGCGGACCTCATCCAGCAGATCCACGCCGCCGGCGCCGGCACGCGCCTGCTGCTCGACGGCGACGTGGCCGGCGGCATCAACGCGGCCCGCCCCGACTCGCGCATCGACATGTGCGTCGGCATCGGCGGCACCCCCGAGGGCATCATCACGGCGTGCGCCGTGAAGGCGCTCGGCGGCCTCATCCTCACCCGCCTCGCCCCGAAGGACGACGCGGAGCGCCAGAAGGCCATCGACGCCGGTCACGACCTCACGCGCGTGCTCGACCAGGACGACCTGGTCAAGGGCGACAACGCCTACTTCGTCGCCACGGGCGTCACCGACGGCGCGCTCGTCGCGGGCGTCAAGCGCAAGCAGGGCATGATCCGCACCTCGAGCATCGTGCTCCGCTCGCACTCCGGCACGATCCGTCGCGTCGAGGCCGACCACCTGGTCTCGAAGTGGTACGGCGAGAACGCCTAGTCACCGAGTGACAGACGGAGGGGCCGGGGCGACGTGTTCGCCCCGGCCCCTCCGTCTGCCCCGCGCCGCCGCTCGCGGGGGATCAGAGGCTGTCGTGCTGGTGCTCGTCCTGGCGCTGCCCGTCGCGCTGCTCGGCCTCGTCGAGCGCCGCCGTCAGCTCGGGCGCGGTGAGGTCGCGGGGCACCTCCTCGACAACTGCGGGGGCCGCCAGCACCGTCGACTCGTCGAGCACGCTGAGGCGCCGGGCCGACGGCAGGACGGTGCGCTCGAGCGACCCCACGAAGCGGTTGTAGTCGACGACCGACCCGCGCAGGGACCGGCCGAGCTTGTCGACGTGGCCGGCCATCGTGGCGAGGCGGCCGTGCAGCTCCCGGCTGAGGTCGAAGAGGGCCTTCGCCTCCGTGGTCACGACGTCTTGCTGCCAGCTGAAGGCCACCGTCTTGAGCACCGACCACAGCGTGACGGGTGAGGCGAGCGCGACCCGCTTCTGGAAGGCGTAGTCCATCAGGGCGGGGTCGGCCTCGAGGGCCGACGACACGAGCGACTCGCTGGGGATGAAGGCGATGACCAGCTCGGGGGAGGAGTCGAGCCCCGCCCAGTAGGTCTTCGCCGAGAGGGCGTCGACGTGCGCCCGGAGGGCCTTCACGTGCTGCTTGACGAGCAGGTCGCGGCGGGCCGCCTCCTCGCCGGAGGCGGTGGCCGGGATGGTGCTCGCCTCGAGGTAGGCGGAGAAGGGCACCTTGGCGTCGACGGCGATGGACTTGCCGCCGGGCAGGTGCACCACCATGTCGGGGCGGCCCTGACCGGCGTCCGAGCTGATGCTCGACTGCAGGTCGAAGTCGACCCGCTCGATCAGGCCGGCCGCCTGCACCACGTTGCGCAGCTGGGTCTCGCCCCAGACGCCTCGGGTGCTGTTGGAGCGCAGGGCGCTGGCCAGCGACTCCGCCGTGCTCCGGAGTCGCTCCTCCGACTCGACGGCGCTGCGCAGCTGCTCGCTCAGGGTGCCGTACTGGTGCGCCCGCTGCTCTTCGAGCTCGGCGACCTTGGCCTGGACGGCCGCGAGGCTCTGCGCGACCGGGCTGAGCGCGGTCATGACCTGGCCCTCGGAGCGGGTGCGCTCGGCCTCGGCGATGCGGACGTCTCGCAGGCGGTCCTGGAACTCACGGAGGCGCGCCTCCTGGTCGGCGGACTGGCGGCGGTGCAGTTCGTCGAGGTCGGCGAGGCGCTCGCGGTGCCCCTCGACGGTGGCGCGGGCGCCGGCGAGGTCGGCCGAGAGACGGGCCGTCGACTCGACCGACCGTGCCCGTGTCGCCAGCACGCCCAGCACGACGCCGACGGCGAGGGAGAGGACGACGAGGGCCACGACGGCGATCGGTGAGGTCATGCCCGCAGTGTCGCAGCAGCCCCCGACAGCGGTGTGAGGCGCTTCATGGTCACGCGCGAGGCCTCGGCGAGCTGCCGGAGGTCGTCGGCGCCGTGCACCGCGGCCGCGTGGGTCACGATGGCCGCGCAGGCCTCGGCGTCGGCGAGGGCGTCGTGGTGCGAGAAGCCCGTGAAGCCCGCGGCGGCGGCCGCCATCGGGAGCCGGTAGGAGTCGAGGGCGTACGTCTTGCGCGCCACCTGGAGGCTGCAGAGGTAGGCCCAGTCGGGCGGGTGGATGCCCGTGGCGTGGCAGGCGGCGCGGATGACGCCCATGTCGAACCCGGCGTTGTGGGCGACGAAGACGTCGATGCCGGCGAAGTCGGCGATGAGGTCGAACTGCTCCTCCCACTCGAAGGCGCCGATGACGTCGTCGGCGACGATCCCGTGGATGCGGGTGTTCCACTCGAGGAAGGCGTCGTGGCCGGCGGGCGGCTTGATCAGCCAGCCGACCTTGTCGACGACGACGCCGTCGCGCACCTTGACGAGGCCGACGGAACAGGCCGACGCGCTGCTCGCGTTGGCGGTCTCGAAGTCGATCGCGGTGAAGTCGATGGGCACCGGGCCATGCTCTCACGCACCCCCGACGTCGCCGGCCCGGCCCGCGCCTCCCCGGCTCCGGGCGGTGCGTCGGGCCCCGCGCCGGTACGATGGCTGACCGTGGCTCTCACTATCGCGATCGTCGGACTGCCCAACGTCGGCAAGTCCACCCTGTTCAACGCCCTGACCAAGAACCAGGTGCTGGCGGCGAACTACCCGTTCGCGACCATCGAGCCGAACGTCGGCATCGTCAACCTGCCCGACCCGCGCCTCCGGGTGCTCGCCGACATCTTCGGCAGCGAGAAGACGCTGCCCGCGCCGGTGTCGTTCGTCGACATCGCCGGCATCGTGAAGGGCGCGAGCGAGGGCGAGGGGCTCGGCAACAAGTTCCTCGCCAACATCCGCGAGGCCGACGCCATCGCCGAGGTCGTGCGCGGCTTCGTCGACGAGGACGTCGTGCACGTCGACGGCCGGGTCGACCCCGAGGGCGACATGGGCACGATCAACACCGAGCTGATCCTCGCCGACCTCGAGACCGTCGAGAAGGCGATCGTGCGCTACGAGAAGGAGCTCCGCCTCAAGCGCGTCGAGCCGGTCACGCACGAGACCGCCGTCGCCGCCCGCGACGCCCTGCAGCGCGGCGAGGCCCTGTCGGCGTCGGGCATCGACCTCGAGCCGATCCGCGAGCTCGGGCTGCTCACCGCGAAGCCCTTCATCTACGTCTTCAACGTCGACGAGTCGATCCTGACCGACGACGCCAAGAAGGCCGAGCTGGCCGCCCTCGTCGCGCCGGCCGAGGCCGTCTTCCTCGACGCCAAGATCGAGTCCGAGCTGATCGACCTCGACCCGGACGACGCGGCCGAGCTGCTCGCGTCGACCGGCCAGGAGGAGTCGGGCCTCGACCAGCTGGCCCGCATCGGCTTCGAGACCCTCGGCCTGCAGACCTACCTCACGGCAGGCCCGAAGGAGACCCGCGCCTGGACCATCGGCAAGGGCTGGAAGGCCCCGCAGGCGGCCGGCGTGATCCACACCGACTTCGAGAAGGGCTTCATCAAGGCCGAGGTCATCTCGTTCGAGGACCTCGTCGAGACCGGCTCCATCGCGGAGGCGCGCTCGGCCGGCAAGGCCCGCATCGAGGGCAAGGAGTACGTCATGCAGGACGGCGACGTGGTGGAGTTCCGCTTCAACAACTAGGCACCCGGATGGGTCGGAGCCCGGCGTCGGGCCTCTCTGAGGCGACCGCCCGCGGCTGACGAGGGCCGATCCGGGAGCTGGACCGGGGGACGACCGCCGGGGTACACGCCGCTCCCGATCGACGGCCCGTGGGGGACCGGATCCGTACCCCGCCGTGCCCCCCATCCGGCCGATACTCCCGGGTATCCTCCCCTCACGTGAGGGTCGTGTACCCCGAAGGGGGAGGGATCACCCGTTCGGGGGTCGCGGGTCATCCGCGGATGGTTCGCGGCCCGGCTCACAGCACAGTCTTGACGTGGTCACAGCGCTGTCCCTACTTTGAGCACCAGACGCCGGTACCCCAGCGTCGAGGCCCGAACCTCGACGCTCCGTGCGGGGGGAGCCCGAACTCCCTCCGATCCCGACACGGTCACCACACGCACCTCGCGAGAGGTCGTTCACCGGTCGGCGGCCCCTCCCGGGGGTCGCCGACCGCGGCACGCCTCATCGAGGCTGTCGGCCACCGGTGCGCCTACCCGAACCCCGATCGAGGACCCGCCACCCATGCGCCTTGGCACAGCTCTGTCGACCGACTTCCAGATCGCCCTGAACTGGCAGTCCGTCGTCGACGTCTTCACCACCGTCCAGCCCTACTTCCCCATCGCCATCGCCGGCACGATCGTCTGGCTGCTCTGGCTCTACCGGGTCATCCTGTCGGCCCGCGCGAAGCCGATCGAGAGCGACTTCCGCTCGACGACCTCGCTCGTCGTGCCGTCGTACCACGAGGACCCCGACATCCTGATGCGCTGCCTCCAGACGTGGCGCGAGCAGGGGCCGGACGAGATCATCATCGTCCTCGACCTGATCGACACCGAGGCGTACGACCGCATCATCGCCCTCGGCGACCCGCGCGTGACCCCGGTGCTCTTCCACCACGTCGGCAAGCGATCGGCGCTCGGCGCCGGCATCCGCCGGGCCCAGGGCGAGATCCTCTTCCTCACCGACTCCGACACGTCGTGGACGCCGGGCCTGCTCGAGAACGCGCAGAAGCCGTTCGCCGACCCGCTCGTGGGCGGCGTCAGCACGCAGCAGAACGTGTACCAGCGCCGCACGAGCGTGTGGAGGCGCGTGGCCGACTGGCTGGTCAACCTGCGGTACTACAACTACGTGCCCGCCATGGGCGCCGCCGGCGCCGTCGCGATCATCTCCGGCCGCACCGCCGTCTACCGCCGCTCCGCCGTGATGCCCGTGCTCGAGAACCTCGAGAACGAGTTCTTCCTCGGCCGCCGCTGCATCTCGGGCGACGACGGGCGCCTCACCTGGCTCGTCCTCGCCAGCGGCTACAAGACCGTGCACCAGTCGTCGGCCAAGGCCCTGTCGATGTTCCCCGACACGTTCAGCGCCTTCGTCAAGCAGCGCGTCCGCTGGAGCCGCAACTCGTACCGCACCTACTTCACGGCGATCGCGAAGGGCTGGCTCTGGAAGGTGCCCTTCGTCACCAAGGTGACGGTCATGCAGATCATCCTGACGCCCGTCACCATGGGCCTCACTGTCGGCTACCTCGCCTTCAGTCGCATCGACGGCACCGCGCTCGGCATCGGCGCGACGCTCGCCTGGGTGCTGCTCAGCCGCGGCGTGCGGGGGTTCTCGCACCTGAAGCGCAACCCCGGTGACATCTTCATCCTCCCCGTCGTCGCCTTCGTGGTCATCTTCATCTCGCTGCCGATCAAGGTCTTCGCTCTGATCACGATGAACAAGCAGGGCTGGCTGACCCGCCACGCCGACCGCATCGGCGGCGACGGCCAGACCGCGTCGTCGCTCGTCAGCGAGGCGGCCTACGCCGCCGGCCCGGCCGACGAGGGAGTCCCGGCCGACGAGGGAGTCCCGGCCGACGAGGCCGTCACCCCGGCCGGCCGCCACGGCGCGCTGCCGCCCGCCCCGGTCTCGCCGCCGGTCGGCGTGCCCGTCGCGGCGTCGACCGCGGACGTCCAGCCGGCCACGGCGCAGCCCGTCCCCGCGCAGCACGTCCCCGCCCAGCCCGTCGCCGCCCAGACCGCTCCCGTCGCCCAGGAGGTGACCGCATGACCGTCCTCCGCCGCCGCACCGTGCTGAGCTGCGCCTCCGCCGTCCTCGTCACCGCCGTCGTGGCGGGCGGCATCGCCCTCACCGGGGCGGGCACCGCCTCCGCCGCGTCGCCCGAGCCGAGCTCGTCGAGCTCGTCCGAGCCGACCTCCGAGCGCCTGGACGCCAGCGGCGTCGAGTCGTACGAGGGCGACCCGGAGGCGGAGGCGCAGGTCTCCGCCACCGAGGACCGCCGCCTCATCGAGGTGCGGGCCATCGCGAACGCCGCCGACTGGAGCGGCGTCGCGCACTACAAGCCGTACCGCCTCGCCACCGGCAACCTCTACACGCTGGTGCTCGTCGCCCGTGACGCGCCGTACACGCTCAGCGACCTGGAGGAGCTGGCGCCCCGCACCTTCCGCCGCGAGCCCGACGGCAGCTGGCTCCTCAGCGAGAACATCGTCGTCGAGGACGGCGCCACGCTCGACCTCAGCGACAAGGACGGCCTGACGCTGCACCTCCAGTCGAACTCGGAGGCGTTCACGTCGATCGTCACCCTCGGCGGCTCCCTCGTCGTGGCCGGCACCTACGACGAGCCCACGCGCATCAGCAGCTGGGACCCGGACGCCGGGGCCGTCGACACCGACACCTCCGACGGCCGCGCCTACATCCGCGTCGTCGGCGGCCGCGCCGAGCTCAGCAAGGCGTTCTTCACCGACCTCGGCTTCTGGAGCGGCATGACGGGCGGCGTCTCGATGACGGGCACCGACATCCCCGACAAGGGCACCGACACCCTGGCCCGCAAGGGCACCAACGCCAGCGCGAGCGACGAGGCGGCCGCCGCGGCCGCCGCGGAGGAGGACGCCAGCACGGAGGTCTTCGGCACCGAGCTGCTGCCGACCGACGAGGCCAGCGTGCTCGACATGGACCCCGACCTCAGCGGCTACAGCTACGTCTCGGCCATGGTCCGCGACGTCACCTTCGACGGCAACGCCTTCGGGCTGTTCGTCACCAGCGCCGACGGCGTCGTGGTCCGCGACAGTGCCATCAAGGACAGCCTCGTCGACGGCATGGTCTTCCACCGCAACGTGTCGAACAGCGAGGTCGAGAACACCACCTCGACCGGGAACGCGCTCGACGGGTTCGACGTGAACCGCGCCTCCTCGGGCATCGTTCTCGAACGCCTCACGGCGACCGGCAACGGCCACAACGGCATCACCATGAACGGCCGCGCCCTCGCCGAGGGCCCGAGCGCGACGGGCATGCCCACCGGCGTCTACGGCAACAACTCGCTGTCGAACAGCAAGTCGAGCGACAACGCCCGCTACGGCGTCGAGGTCATCGGCGGCACCGACATCGAGGTCGACGGCAACACGCTGACGGGCAACGAGGTCGGCATCGTCGTGGGCCAGGGCGCCGAGAAGGTCGCCCTGACCGACAACACCATCGAGGAGTCGGCGCTGCAGGGCATCGCGCTCCGCGACGCCGGCACCGGCGGCACGATCAAGGGCAACACGATCTCCGGCGGCGACATCGGCATCTACCTCCGCGACGCCGGCGCGACGATCTCGCGCAACACCGTCGAGGACGTCGGCAACCACGCCATCACCCTCATCGGCGACACCGGCCGGTCGAGCATCAGCGACAACGTCGTGTCGGGCCGCGGCCCGAGCGCCATCGACACCGCCCGCACCGAGGGCGCCGTCCGTGCCGACAACGACGACAGCGACTGGCGCAGCACCAAGCCGCTCAGCGTGATCCTGCGGTCGATCTTCCAGCCGCTGACCATCATGTGGCTGAGCCTCGGCCTCATCCTGCTCGTCACGGCAATCACCAGCGTCGGCCGCAACCGCCGCGGGTTCGTCCACCCCTACGCGAACCTCGCGCCGCTGTCGACCTTCACCCGCGGGGAGGCCTCGCGCGACGAGGTCGGCCCGCCCTCCACCCCTCGAGGAAGCACCGCATGATCGACCTGTTCCGCAAGCACCCCGCCCTGACCGCGACCGGCCTCGTGCTGGCCGGCGTGATCGTGGGAGGAGTCGCGGTGACGGCGATCGGCGTCGGTCGTGACGACGAGGGAGGCGCGTCACGGGCTCCGTCCGCCGGCGCCACCTCGGCGCCCCTCGAGGAGGCGTCGCCCACCCCGAGCGCCACCCGCGCCCCGGCCGCTCCGGCCACGGCGAGCGACGTCTGCCAGGACGCGACCGTCTCGGTCGCCTCGGCGGACGAGCTCACCTCGGCCCTCACCGACGCCGCCCCCGGCGACGTGATCCAGCTGGAGCCGGGCACCTACGTCGGCAACTTCGTCGCGTCGGAGTCGGGCACGGCCGACCAGCCGATCGCCCTCTGCGGCTCGGCCGACGCCGTGCTCGACGGCGACGACGTCGAGAAGGGCTACGTGATGCACCTCGACGGCGCCGAGTACTGGCACCTCGAGGGGTTCACGATCACGAACGGCCAGAAGGGCCTGATGGCCGACGGCACCGTGGGCAGCACGATCACCGGCCTCACCGTGAACCACATCGGCGACGAGGCCGTCCACCTCCGCGACGGCAGCACCGACAACGTCGTGTCGTCGAACACGATCAGCGACACCGGCAACCGCAAGGAGAAGTTCGGCGAGGGCATCTACATCGGCTCCTCGAAGAACAACTGGGGCGAGATCACCGGCGGCGACCCCGACACCTCCGACCGCAACGTCATCGAGGGCAACACCATCTCCGACACGACGGCCGAGAACATCGACATCAAGGAGGGGACCACGGGCGGCGTCGTCCGCGGCAACAGCTTCGACGGCGCCTCGCTGACCGAGGGCGACTCCTGGGTCGACGTCAAGGGCAACGGCTGGACCATCGAGGGCAACACCGGCACCGCGTCGTCGATGGACGGCTTCCAGACCCACGAGCTCCTCGAGGGCTGGGGCACCGACAACGTCTTCAGCGGCAACACGGCTGCGGTCGACGGGCCCGGCTTCGGCTTCTCGCTCACCCCCGAGCTCGGCAACCGCGTGATGTGCGACAACACCGTCTCCGGCGCCGGCGAGGGCGACTGGAACGTGGAGTGCGCGCGCTGACCCTGCCCGCGCCTCCGGGGCCCCGGCCCCTCCCCGCCCCCACGGGCCACCGACCGCACCACCCGATCACCCGCACCGCCTGACCACCCGCACCGCCCGCACCACCAGATCACCCGCCACGCCCGATCACCTGCACCACGGATCACCGTGCTCCACCCGCACCGCACCCGCGATGCACCCCCGCTGCGCCCGAAACGCAGCACCGCGCCCCGCCGGGCGCCCTGAACGCCCGGCGACGGCGTCCTCCTGTGACCCTGCCGGGCACCTGAACCGCTCGGCACGGTCCGCTCACCCACACCCGCCTGGAGGCACCCCTTGTCCGACCCGATCACCCGCTCCGCCCCGCTGCCCATCGTCGAGAAGCCCCGCCTGACCGTCGTCGGCACCGGCTACCTCGGCGCCACCCACGCCATCTGCATGGCCGTCCTCGGCTACGAGGTCATGGGCGTCGACGTCGACGTCGCCAAGGTCGAGGCCCTCGCCGCCGGAACCGTGCCGTTCTACGAGCCCGGCCTGCCCGAGAAGCTCCGCGAGGCGCTCGACAGCGGCCGCCTCACCTTCACGACCGACTTCGACGCCGCCGCCGAGTTCGGCGACGTGCACTTCATCTGCGTCGGCACCCCGCAGACGCCCGGCTCGATGGCCGCCGACATGCGCTACGTCGACTCGGCCTTCGGCGAGCTCGCCAAGCGCATCACCCGCAAGGCGCTCCTCGTCGGCAAGTCGACGGTGCCGATCGGCACCGCGAGCCGCCTCACCGAGCTCGTGCAGTCGCTCTCGCCGCTCGGCGCCGAGCTCGAGCTCGCCTGGAACCCCGAGTTCCTCCGCGAGGGCTTCGCCGTGCAGGACACCATGCACCCCGACCGCCTCGTCTTCGGCGTGCAGTCGGAGTGGGCCGAGCGCCAGCTCTCCGCGGCGTTCGCGCCCGTGCTCGAGGAGGGCACGCCCCTGGTCGTCGCCGACCTCGCGACCTCCGAGCTCGTCAAGGTCGCCGCGAACTCGTTCCTCGCCACGAAGATCTCGTTCATCAACGCGATGGCCGAGGTCTGCGAGACCACCGGCGCCGACGTCAACCTGCTCGCGCAGTCGCTCTCGTACGACTCCCGCATCGGCGGCCGCTTCCTCAAGCCGGGCCTCGGCTTCGGCGGCGGCTGCCTGCCGAAGGACATCCGTGCCTTCGCGCACCGCGCCGACGAGCTCGGCGTGGGCCAGGCGGTCTCCTTCCTCAAGGAGGTCGACAGCATCAACAACCGTCGCCGCGTGCGCACGGTCGACCTCATCCGCGAGATGGTCGGCGGCGACCTCGCCGGCAAGCGCATCGCCTGCCTCGGCGCCGCGTTCAAGCCCAACTCGGACGACGTCCGCGACGCCCCGGCGCTCGACGTGGCGCGCATGCTCTACCTCGAGGGGGCGACCGTCACGGTCTACGACCCCGAGGCGAACGAGAACGCGCACCGCCTCTACCCGGACCTCACCTACGCGTCGAGCATGATGGCCTGCGTCGTCGACGCCGACGCCGTGGCCCTCCTCACCGAGTGGCAGGTCTTCCGCGACGCCGACCCCGACGACCTGGCGCAGCTCGTGCGCCACCGACGCGTCGTCGACGGGCGCCACGCCCTCGACGCCGACGACTACCGTGCGAAGGGCTGGGAGTTCCGGGCGCTGGGTCGCCCGGCGCAGTCCCGCACGGTCGCCCTCGCCTCCGACCTGCGGGACGAGGTGACGGTCTGACGGCCCTTCGGGGGGTTCGTCAGCAGCGCCCCGCAGGGCGCTGACAGGCCCGGAGGGGGTCGGGCCTCGGGTGGCCCGGCCCCCTCCGGTGCACCCGGGGCCGTCTCGGGGTCGCCCGGTCGCGGTCGCTGGGAGCGCTCCTCGGCCGGGGGTCGTAGCGTGACGGCGTCCCCGTCATCGTCTGGAGGAGCCCCGTGACCGACACCGCACCCTCGTCCCCCCGCACCGCCCTCGTCCTCGGCGGCGGCGGCATCACCGGCATCGCGTGGGAGGTCGGCGTGCTCGCCCGCCTGCTCGAGGCCGGCGTGCCCCTCGCCGACGCCGACCTCGTCGTCGGCACGTCCGCCGGCTCGGTCGTCGGCACGACGCTCCGCCTGGGCGGCGTCGCCGACGCCTACCGCGAGCAGCTGCTGCCGGCCGGCGCGACCCCCGAGGCCGCCCTCGACGGCGGCGACTTCCTGGACCGCGTCGGCCAGGCCGTGGCCGGCGCCGCCAGCCCCGAGGAGGCGCGGGCCCGCCTGGGCGCGCTCGCCCGGCAGGTGCCCGTCACCGGCGACGAGCCCGAGCTGGTGACGACCATGCGCGAGCGACTCGGTGCCGACACCCCGTGGCCCGCGGGCGACCTGGCGGTCTGCACCGTCGACGCGACCGACGGCGAGTTCCGGGTGCTGACCCGCGACTCCGGCGTCCCCCTGCACGTGGCCGTCGCGGCCAGCTGCTCGGTGCCGCTCGTCTGGCCGACCGTCGAGGTCGACGGCCGGCCGACGATGGACGGCGGCGTGCGCTCCGGCACCAACGCCGACGTCGCCGACGCCGCCGAACGCGTTCTCGTGCTGTCGTGCGGGCCCGAGCTGGCGCAGTCGCCGCTCGGGCCGACCCTGCCGGGCGTCGTGGCGGCGCGTCAGGCGGCCGGTCGCGAGGTCATGGTGATCCAGGCCGACGACGCGGCGCTCGCGGCGTTCGGCGCGAACTCCCTCTCGGGCGCGACCCGCGGCCCCGCGGCTGAGGCCGGGCGGCGCCAGGCGGACGAGGTGCTCGATGCCGTGCGGGAGTTCTGGCGGGGCTGAGCCCGACGCTCCACCGGGAGGGGGACGCCCGTCCTCCTCCCGGGCGACGAGGGGCGGCCCGCGTCTTCCTAGGCTGAGGTGATGCCGCTGCCCCGCCTTCGTCGTGCTCGCCGCGCCCTCGCCGGGGTCGTCGGCCTGGCCCTCGTCGCAGCCTCGCTGAGCGCCTGCTCGCTGCTGCTCGTGCCGCCGCCGGAGGGCTCGGAGGAGTCACTCGCGGCCCTCGCCGACCGTCTCCGAGCAGTGGACGGCGTCGCCGGCGTCGAGACCGACCTCTCGCAGGTCGACGCCAAGGACGACCCCCACCACTGGATCGCCCGGGTCGCCGTGACGGCCGACGGGCCGGACATCGACCTCGCCGACGACCTCGACGGCGCCGCGTTCGGCGGCGTGACGCGGGCGGCGCTCGTGCTCGACCTGCACCTGCCCGCGGGCGAGGGCACCTCGGCCGCCACCTTCGACGTCCTGGACGCCGCCTCCGTCACCCTCGCTGACGAGCTCCGACGCGTGCCGGAGGTCGAGTCGGTCGTCGTCGACCGGTCCTCCGCCCAGGTCACGGTCGCCGCCTCCGCGAGCCTCCGCGCCACGGTCGACGCGGTGCGGCCGCTGGTGGACGGGCTGCGCACCAGCCTGACCCGCGGTTCCGCGTACCTGGGGGTGGGGCGGACTAGCCCGGGGCCGGCTCTGCTCGACCGGCTCGACGCCCAGCTGGCGGCGGGTCGTCTCACGTCGCTGAGCCTCTCCGTCGCCGACCCCGTGGCCGGGCCCGTCGGCCCGACGCTCAGGGTCGAGACCCGTGAGGTCGTGTCGATCGCCGAGGAGCTCGCCGCGACCACCGACGAGAAGGCCGACGCCGGCACCCGCGACCGCACCGGCTTCACCGTCTCCCCGCCGGGCGTGGCCGACGTCGACCGCGACGTGGACGGCTGGCTGGGCCTCCCGCTCGGGTCGCCTCCGCCGCCCTCCGTCCCGCGGATCACGCCCGACGCCCCTCCGGCGCCGCTGACCGAGGCCGAGCTGCAGGCCGTCGACCTGACGGAGGAGGAGGCGGCGGTGCGGGCGTTCCTGGACGCCTCGGTCGCGCTCACCGGCGTTGAGGCGGTCGTCGCCGTCGACGGCCGCGAGCAGTGCGAGGGCTCGCTGCGGGTCCGCGTGCGGGGCTGGGTCGTCGCGCCGGTGTTCCTCCACGTCGACGACGCCCAGGTTCCCTTCGACGCCGTCACGGCGAGCTGGACCGACCAGGGCCTGCGCCCAGTCGACCGGGCGCTCGGCCTCGATATCTGGGCGACGCAGGGGAGCGGGGCGTCGGGCGTCGCCGGCGCGACCATCCGCGGGACGGCGGAGGGTCTCAGCCTGTCGGCCACCTCGGCCTGCGGGTCCTGAGGGGCCGGTCGGCCTGGGCATCCGCCGCGGGTCCTTGCCGCGGCGCCCGCGACTCCGTCAGGATCGGGGGGTGGAAACGTTCATCATCGCGCTCATCGTCCTGGGGGCCGTCGTCGTCACCCTGGGCATCCTCGTCCTGCTGCTCGGCTCGGCCGTGACCGCCGTCGTCGACAAGCGCCGCGCCGCCGCGGCCCCGACCCGTCGACCGCCCGGGGGAGTCGCCTCGCGCTGACGGCCGTCTCGCGTCCCGCGTGTCGACTCTCGCCGCGCGGGCGAGTTCGACGCGGCCGGGCGTGCACGACGGCTCGTCGGTGTCGAACACGCCCGCCGGACGGCCGAGGCACCGGCCCGCCGTGCGGCTCGGGCACCCACGGCCGCGCAGGCAGCGTCAGGCGGCGACGAACTCCTCGATGCCGGCGACCAGCCGGTCGACGTCGCTGTCGTCCGTGTAGGCCGCGAGCCCGATCCGCAGCCCGGTGGTCTCGTCGTCGAGACCCATCGCGCGCCAGGCCTCGATCGCGTAGAAGTGCCCCGACGGCGCGAGCACGTCGCGCGTCGCGAGGTGCGCCGACAGCTCGCGCATGCGGTGCCCGTCGATCGTCACGTAGAGGGTCGGCGTGCGCCGCGCCGCCCGCGAGTGCAGGGTCAGGCCGGGGACGGCGAGGAGGCGCGCCTCCAGCCGGGCGCGCAGCTCGCCCTCGTGCTCGTGGCAGGCCCGCATCGACGCCACGATCGCCTCGCGGCGGGTCGTCGCGTCGCCCGGGGCGATCCCGGCGAGGAAGTCGACGGCGGCCGTGGCCCCGGCCAGTTGCTCGTAGGGCAGGGTGCCGAACTCGAACCGCTCGGGCACCACGTCGGTCGACGCCAGGAGCTTCGCGGGCCGGAGGCCCTCCAGCAGCTCCGGGTCGGCGCCGAGCACGCCGCAGTGCGGCCCGTAGAACTTGTAGGGCGAGCAGACGACGAAGTCCGCGCCGAGGGCCTCGCGGTCGACGACCTCGTGCGCCGCGAAGTGCACGGCGTCGACCCAGACGAGCGCGCCCGCGGCGTGCGCGCGGTCGGCGATCGCCCGGACGGCGGGCTGCGTGCCGAGCAGGTTGGAGGCGGCGGTCAGGGCCACGACGCGGGTGCGGTCGGTGATCGCGACGGCGGCCGAGGCGTGGTCGAGCTCGCCGGTGGCGGGGTCGAACTCGATCCAGCGGACGGTCGCGCCGACGGCCTCGGCGGCCTGCACCCAGGGGCGCACGTTCGAGTCGTGGTCGAGCCGGCAGACGACGACCTCGTCGCCCGGGCCCCAGCCGGCTGACAGGTGGCGCGAGAAGTCGTAGGTGAGCTGCGTCGCGCTCCGGCCGTGGACGACGCCGCGGGCCGGCACGCCGAGCAGGTCGCCGTAGGCGGCACGGAAGGCCTGGACCGTGGCCTCGCTGTTGCGCTCGCCGAGGGTGCTCGTGCCGCGGATCGACGTGGGACCGGTCATGGCGCGGGCGATGGCCTCGCCGACGTCGAGCGGCGTCTGGGTGCCCCCCGGGCCGTCGAAGTGGGCGATGCCCGAGCCGAGCGAGGGGAAGGCGGAGCGGAGGGCGGCGACGTCGAGGGGCATGCCCCCTGCTTACCAGGTGCGGCGGCGGTCGCCGCGCACGCGCACGGGAGGCGCGGTGCCGGCATGACCGGCACCGCGCCCCCCGCAGACCTGCGGCCCCGCACCGCGGGGCCCGGGCTCAGCTCGCGCTGACGGCCTGCTCGCGCTTCGGCAGCACCCAGCCGGGTCGCACGAAGTGGCAGGTGTAGCCGTTGGGGAGCTTCTCGAGGTAGTCCTGGTGCTCCTCCTCGGCCTCCCAGAAGTCGCCGGCGGCGGTGACCTCGGTGACGACCTTGCCGGGCCAGAGACCCGACGCGTCGACGTCGGCGATGGTGTCGAGGGCGGTCTCGCGCTGCTCGTCGGAGGTGTAGAAGATCGCCGAGCGGTACGAGTCGCCGATGTCGTTGCCCTGGCGGTCCTTCGTCGACGGGTCGTGGATCTGGAAGAAGAACTCGAGCACCTCGCGGTACGAGGTCACGCCCGGGTCGAACACGATCTCGACGGCCTCGGCGTGGCCGCCGTGGTTGCGGTACGTCGCGTTCGCGACGTGGCCGCCGGAGTAGCCGACGCGGGTCGAGACGATGCCCGGTCGGCGACGGAGCAGCTGCTGCGCGCCCCAGAAGCAGCCGCCCGCGAGGATCGCGGTCTCGGTCGTTCCGCTGGGGGCGGGGGTGGACTCAGGGGAGAAGAGCGTCATGTACGAACCGTATCCTTCGGTCTCGAGTGCGGTGAGGGGGACGAAGCGGAGGGCCGCCGAGTTGATGCAGTAGCGGAGGCCGCCCGTCGCGGTGGGGCCGTCGGCGAAGACGTGGCCGAGGTGGCTGCCGGCGCCCGCCGAGCTGACCTCGGTGCGGCGCGCGAAGAACATGCCCTCGCGGCGCTCGACGACGTTCTCGGCGTCGATCGGCCGGGTGAAGCTCGGCCAGCCGGTGCGGCTGTCGAACTTGTCGACGGAGGCGAAGAGCGGCTGGCCGCTGACCACGTCGACGTAGATGCCCGCCTCGTGGGAGTCCCAGAACTCGTTGCGGAACGCGGGCTCCGTGCCGCCGCCCTGGGTGACGCGGCGCTGCTCGGGCGTCAGGCGGGCGAGGGCGTCGGGGGTGGGTGCGTGGTCGTGGTCTTCGGTGGTCATGGTGCCTCCAGTTCGGAGCGGGGACGCACCCGGAGTGGTGCGCACGGCTCCGGGGGGTGCAACGCCCCGGCCCGGTCCAGTGTTCCGACGCAGGCTGCGAGACTGGTGGGCATGAGCCTCATCCGCCTGAACGACGTCACCGTGCGCTACGAGCAGCGGCCGGTGCTGCGTGAGGCCTTCTTCCGCCTCGAGCCCGGCGACCGCGTCGGCCTGATCGGGCGCAACGGCTCGGGCAAGTCGACCCTGCTGAAGCTCGCCCTCGACCAGGTGCAGCCCGACGAGGGCACGGTCACCGTCGACGACGGCCTGCGGCTCGGCTACTTCTCGCAGTTCAGCGAGCTCGACGGCACCGCCACCGTCACCGAGGTGCTCGAGGGGCTCTTCGACGACGTCCGCGCCATGGAGGCCGAGCTCGCCGAGATCGACGCCGCGATCGCGGTGGTCGCCGTCGACCCCGACCAGGGCGACGAGCTCACGCGCCTGATCGAGCGGCAGTCCGAGCTCTTCGCCGAGATGGACCGGCTCGACGGCTGGGAGTACCGCCGTCACGTCGACACCGCCCTCACCGTGCTCGGCTTCGACGCGGCGCACCGCACCAGCCCGATCGACGCGCTGAGCGGCGGCTGGCGCAACCGCGCGGCCCTCGCGAAGATCGTCCTCGAGGCGCCCGACGTGCTGCTGCTCGACGAGCCGACGAACTTCCTCGACGTGGCCGGCGTCGAGTGGCTCGAGCAGTGGTTCCGCGACTTCCGCGGCGCCGCGATCGTCGTCTCGCACGACCGGCAGTTCCTCGACGCGGTCGTCACCCGCATCGTCGAGGTCGAGAACTTCCACCTGCACGAGTACCCCGGCGCCTTCGCCGAGTACGTCGTGCAGAAGCAGTTCCGGCTGAAGACCCTCGAGCAGCAGTTCGCGCACGAGAACGAGCTGCTCGCCTTCGAGGCCGAGGGCATCAGCGACCGTCGCGAGGCCGTCAAGGCCGCGAAGGCGCAGAAGCAGGGAGGCGCGGGCGGCCTCACGAAGGACCTCGCCAAGATCAAGAAGCAGCGCACCCCTCGGCCCGTCGACCAGATCATCACCGAGATCTACGGCGGGCTGCACGTGAAGGACGTGCTCTGCCGCGTCGAGGGGCTCGGCAAGGCGTACGGCGAGAAGACGCTCTTCGACGACCTCGGCTTCGAGGTGCGCCGCGGGAACCGCATCGTCGTCGTGGGCTCGAACGGCAGCGGCAAGAGCACGCTGCTGCGGGTGCTCGAGGGCACCGAGGCGGCCGACCGCGGCCGTGTCGACTGGGCCGGCGGCGCGAAGGTCGTCTCGTACAACCAGGTGCTCGCCGAGCTCGACGACGCCGACACGGTGACGCACTCGGTCAACGCGATGCCCGACAGCCTGGCCCTGAAGGCCACCCGGAAGTCGGTCGCGCGCTTCCTGGCCATGTTCCAGTTCTCCGAGGCCGACCTCCAGCAGCGCATCGGCGCGCTCTCCGGCGGTCAGCGCGCCCGCGTGGCGATGGCGCAGTGCCTGCTCTCCGGCGCCTCCGTGCTGCTGCTCGACGAGCCGACGAACCACCTCGACATGGCCAGCACGCAGGTGATGGAGCGGGCCCTCGTGCACTTCCCCGGGGCGGTCGTCGTCGTCAGCCACGACCGGTTCTTCAGCGAGAAGGTCGCGAACCGGCGCATCGAGTTCGGTGCCGAGGGGGCCGAGCCCGGCGAGCTGCTGGTCGGCGCCGCGTAGGCCCGGTGGTCAGTCGCGGTCGTGCCAGCGCAGCAGCAGCGGCGCGGCGATCGTCGCCGGGCACGGCACCGTGCGCGACTCCCCGCTCGTCACCGTGAGCGTGATGCCCCAGAGCGGCCCCTCGCGGTCGACCCCGATGTCGGCGATGTCGCCGTTCTCGACGCGGTGCTCCTCCGGAGGCGCGGTGCTGTCGGCCGGGCGGGTGCGGTACAGGAAGAAGTCCTCGTAGAGGCAGACCTCGTGCCACTGGCCACGCACGACCCACCTGCTGCAGAACCTCACCGGGACAGGCTACCGGGGCCGTCGAGGTGACCCGTCCCGGGCCCTCGTCGAAGGAGGGGCCCCATGAAGCGTCACCTCGGTGACGCGACGGCGTCAGTCGGCGAAGATCGCGCCGACCGGCTCGCGCTTCTCGGCCTGGAAGGCGTCCTCGACGCGACCGAGCGCCCAGTAGGCGCTGATCGACAGCGACGCCCGATCGAGGCCCCAGCGGTCGTGGAGCACGACCCGCGCCTCCTTCACGGCCCCGCGCTCGCCGTGGGCGAAGACGGTGACCGGGCCGACCGGCGGCTCGAGGGCCCCGAGGGCGGCGAGGAGCGCGCTGCCGGGTGCGCCCTCGCCGCGGTGCAGCCAGCGCAGCTCTAGCCCGGCGGGCGGGGCCAGGGCGACCTCGTCGTCGGGGCCCGCGACCTCGACCAGCGCGAGGCCCCGGGCGTCGGGGCCCATCGCCTCGAGGGCCGACGCGACGGCGGGCACGGCGGAGTCGTCGGCGAGCAGCAGGTTCGGCACCGCGGGGTCGGAGGAGGGCGACCAGCCGCCGCCCGGGCTCGACATCTGCAGCCGGTCGCCGGGCCGGGCCGCGAGGGCCCACGGGCCGGCCACGCCCTCGTCGCCGTGCACGACGAAGTCGACGGCGATCGTGCGGGCGTCGTGGTCGACCGAGCGCACCGTGTACGTGCGGCGCACGGGCAGGTCGTCGGGGGCCAGCTCGCCGCGCAGCCGGTCGAGGTCGAACGGCGGCTGCAGCCCGAGCCCGGGCCGGGCGAGCAGCAGCTTGACGTAGCGGTCGCTCTCGGCGAGCTGCGCGGCGCCGGCCTCGACGAAGCCGTCGAAGGCGTCGCCGCCGAGGTGCACGCGCACGAGGTGCGGCGTCAGGCGCTCGGTGCGCTCGACGACGAAGACGTGCTGCGCGCGCACCGGGCGCGGGGAGCGGGCGGGGGAGGCGTCGGTCGGGCTCACGGGGTCGCTCCCGGTCAGCTCTTCGTCGCCGTCTCGAGCAGCGGCACGAGGGCGTCGAGGGCATAGCTGCGCGACAGCGAGGTGCCGAGCGAGTACGCCGACGAGACGTCGCCGTCGATGACGACGTCGTGCCCGGCCTCGACCGCCGGCAGGGCCTGCCACTGCGGGTCGTCGGTGATCTGCGCGGTGTCGATGTAGATCGGGAAGGCGACGATCACGTCGGCGTCGATCACGTCGAGGTTCTCCGACGAGATGCTCACCGAGAAGCCGCCTGAGTTCGCGTCGAGGGCAGCGACCTCCGGGTTCTGCTCGAAGCCGAGCGACTCGAGCAGGCTGACGCGCTCCGAGCCCGCGACGTACGCGCCCCAGCCCTCGCTGGTCTTGGTGGCGGCCGTCACGGTGAGGCCCTTCCACTCGGGGTGCGCCTCGGCGGCGGCCTCGACCTCGGCCTCGCTCTGCGCGACGAGCTCGTCGCCCTTCGCGGACTGCCCGAGGGCCGTCGAGACGAGGTCCATCTGCTGCTCGAAGGTGGTCAGGTAGCTGTCGCCGCCCTCGGGCACGCCGATCGTCGGGGCGATGCCCGACAGACGGTCGTAGCGGTCCTGGTCGCCCGACGACTTCGTGTCGAGGATGAGGTCGGGCTGCAGCGCGGCGATCGCCTCGTAGGAGGGGTCGAGCGTGCCGATGATCTCCGGCGACTGGTCGTAGAGGCCCTGGGCCCACGGGCCCACGCCGTCGACGTCGTCGCCGAACGCCAGCCAGTCGGAGGCGCCGACCGGCTGCACGCCGAGCGCGAGCGCCGTCTCGGCGTCGCCCCAGCCGAGCGCGACGACGCGCTCGGGCTGCTGGTCGACGGTCACCTCGCCGAACTTCGTGTCGACGCTGACGGGGAAGGAGTCGGCGGCCGGGGCGGCGGAGGAGGTGGCGGTCGCGTCGTCGGAGGCGCTGCCGGCCGCGCAGCCGGTCAGGGCGACGGCGGCGGCGGCCAGGAGGGCGGCGAGCTTCAGGGGGGTGCGCATGGGGTCCTCGGAGTCGGGGGCGGGGCAGGGGAGACGGGGTGCGGTGCAGGGTGCGGGGGAGTCGCTCCGGCGGGCCCGCTGCGGTGGGGGCGCGACGCTCGGGGTCGAACTCAGGGAAGGCTAGCCTAAGCTCCTCAGCATGGCCATCAGCACCCGGCCCGGCGACGTCCGGGCGACCCGGGTGGTGCGCCGCACCCGCACGCGGCTCGCTTGGCTGCTCGCCGGCCTGGGCCTGCTCGTCGTGGCCGTGCTCCTCAGCCTCGCCGTCGGCGCACGGCCGGTGCCGCCCGACGTCGTCGTGCAGCTGCTCACGGGCTGGAGCCCGACCGGCTCGACGGCGGCCCCCGACGCGGGCGACGCGACCGCCGTCGTCGACCTGCGGCTGCCCCGCACGGTCGCGGCGATCGTCGCGGGCGCCGGGCTCGGGGTCGCCGGCGCCGTCGCGCAGGCGGTGACCCGGAACCCGCTGGCCGACCCGGGCCTCCTCGGGGTCACCTCCGGCAGCGCCTTCGCCGTCGCCCTCGCCGTGGGGTTCGCCGGGGTCACGGCGGCCAGCGGGTGGGTGTGGCCTTCCCTGCTGGGCGCCGCGGTCGCGACCGTCGCCGTCTCGCTGATCGGCGGCGCCGGCCGCTCGGGCGGCAGCCCCGCGCGTCTGACGCTGGCGGGCATCGCGTTCGGCGCCGTGCTGAGCGGCCTGACCTCGGCCATCGTGCTCGCCGACCCCCGGCGCTTCGACGCGGTCCGCGCCTGGGAGGTCGGCAGCCTCGCCGACCGCGGCTGGGCGCCGGTCGTGACCGTGGCGCCGTTCGTCGTCGCGGGCGTCGTCGTCGCGCTCGTCGCCGCGCGGCCCCTCGACGCGGTCGCCCTCGGCGACGACCACGCCTCGTCGGTCGGCGTCTCGGTGCCGCTGGTGCGCGTCGCCGCGCTCGTCGTCGTCACGCTGCTGGCCGGAGGCGCCACCGCGGTGGTCGGCCCGGTCGCCTTCCTGGGCCTCATGGTCGCGCACGCCGCCCGCGGCGTCGTGGGAGCGAGCCAGCCGTGGACGATCGGCCTCAGCGCCGTGCTCGGCCCGGTGCTGCTGCTGCTCGCCGACGTGCTCGGCCGCGTCGCCGCCCCGCCGGGCGAGCTCGCCGCGGGCCTCGTCACCGCCGCCCTCGGGGCGCCGGTGCTCGTGCTCGTGGCCCGTCGCCGCACGGCGGGAGGAGCGCGGTGACCGCGGGCGCGGGCGCGGGCACGGGCACGGGCACGGGCAGGGGCAGGGGCACGAGCACGGGGTCCGGCACGGGGTCGACGAAGCCGGGGACGTCGCCCGCCCGTGCCCCGCGGCCGCGCTCGGCCCTCCGCCGCCGCCGGGTCACGGCGACCGCCGCGATCGCCCTCGTCGCCCTCGTCGTCGGACTCGTCGCGCTCGGCCTCGGCGACTACCCGCTCAGCCCGCTCGAGGTGCTGCGCGCCCTCGGCGGCGCCGACGGCCCCGCCTCGACGATCGTGCTGGGCTGGCGGCTGCCGCGGGTCCTGGCCGCACTCGTCTTCGGGGCCGCGCTGGGCGCCTCCGGGGCGGTCTTCCAGTCGTTGACGCGCAACCCGCTCGGCTCGCCCGACGTCATCGGCTTCTCGACCGGCGCCTACACCGGCGCGATCGTCGTGATCGTCTCAGGCGCGACCTCGACCGTCGGCACCGCCGCCGGGGCGCTCGTCGGCGGGCTCGGCACGGCCCTCGTGGTCTACCTGCTGGCCTGGCGCGGCGGCGTGCAGGGGCTGCGGCTCATCATCGTCGGCATCGGCGTCACCGCCGTGCTGCACTCGGTCAACAGCTGGCTGCTGCTGCGTGCCCAGGCCGAGGTCGCGCTGACGGCGTCGTTCTGGGGCGCCGGCACCCTCGCGCTCGTCAGCTGGTCGGAGCTCGTGCCCGCGGCGGCGCTGCTCGCGCTGCTCGGCGTCGCGGTCGCCGTGCTCTCGCGACCGCTGCGCCAGCTCGAGCTCGGCGACGACGCCGCGCGCTCGCACGGCCTGCGCACCGAGCCGGCCCGCCTCGCGCTCGTCGTCGTCGGGGTCGCGCTGACCGCGGTCGTCACGGCGAGCACAGGGCCGATCGTGTTCGTCGCCCTCGCGGCGCCCCAGCTCGCCCGGCGCCTCGTGCGCTCGGCGGGCGTGCCGCTCGGCGCGGCGGCGCTCGCCGGGGCCCTGCTGCTGCTCGTCGCCGACGTCGTCGCCCAGCACGTCACCACCTCGCCCGTGCCCGTCGGCCTCGTCACCCTCGTGATCGGCGGCGCCTACCTCGTCTCGCTGCTCGTCGGAGAATCCCGGAGGTCGTCGTGACCACGCCCCAGCCGCCCGCCACGCCCGGGCAGCCCGGCACGCCTCGCCTGGCCGCCCGCGCCGCGCACCTCGCCTACGACCGGCGCACCGTGTCGCGGTCGATCGACGCCAGCGTCCGCGACGGCTCGTTCACCGTGATCGTCGGGCCGAACGCCTGCGGCAAGTCGACCCTCCTGCGGGCCTTCGCGCGCCTCCTGAAGCCCCGGTCGGGCAGCGTGCTGCTCGACGGCCGCGAGCTGGCCGGCGTGCCCGCGAAGGAGGCGGCGCGCACCGTGGGCCTGCTGCCCCAGTCGTCGACGGCCCCCGAGGGCATCACCGTCGGCGAGCTGGTGGCGCGCGGGCGCTACCCGCACCAGGGCCTCTTCCGCCAGTGGTCGGAGGCCGACCGCGAGGCCGTCGACGGCGCGCTCGCCGAGACCGACCTCGTCGACCTCGTCGACGTGCCGGTCGACGAGCTGTCGGGCGGGCAGCGGCAGCGCGTCTGGGTGGCGACCGCGCTGGCGCAACAGACCTCGGTGCTGCTGCTCGACGAGCCGACGACCTTCCTCGACGTCGCCCACCAGTACGACCTGCTCGACCTGTTCGCCCGGCTGCACGAGCGGGGCACCACCGTGGTGGCGGTGCTGCACGACCTCGCCCAGGCGGCCCGGTACGCGACCGACTTGATCGTGATGCGCGACGGCGAGGTGGTCGCGACGGGAGCCCCGGCCGACGTGCTCACCGCCGAGCTCGTCGAGCGGGTCTTCGACCTGCCGTGCGTCGTCGTGCCCGACCCGGTCACCGGCACGCCCCTCGTCGTCCCGCGCCGACGTCGCCCCTCGGCGTGAACCGCGTTCCGTGCGATGAACCGCACTCCACTGCGGTTCACCGCACGGAACGCGGTTCATCGGCGGCCCGGCGGCGGGCCCAGCCGCCGCGGGTACGCTCCGCCGCATGACCGAACTGCGTGGTGCCGTCGTCCTGGTGACCGGAGCCTCGGGCGGGCTGGGCTCGCGCCTCGCCGCCCAGCTCACCGAGCGGGGGGCCGTCGTGGTGCGCGCCGGCCGGGCCGGCGGCAGCCTCCAGGGCCCGGGCGCCTACGTCGCCGACCTCCGCGAGCCGACCGGGGCGGCCTCGCTGGTCGCCGCGGCCCTCCAGGCCCACGGGCGCCTCGACGGCATCGTGGTCGCGGCCGGGGTCGTCGCCTTCGGGCCGGCCGACGCCGTCGCCGACGACACCCTCGCCGAGCTGGTCGACACGAACCTGCTCGCGCCGATCCGACTGCTGCGCGACGGCGCGGAGGCGCTGGCCGCGTCGGCCGCGGAGGGCCGCGACCCCTTCGTGGTGACGATCAGCGGCGTCGTGGCCGAGTCGCCGACCGCGGGCATGGCCGCGTACTCCGCGGCCAAGGCGGGCCTCGCCGCGTACGTGGGCGCCGCCTCCCGGGAGTTCCGGCGCCGCGGCGTCCGCCTGGTCGACGCGCGGCCGGGCCACACCGGCACCGCCCTCTCCGAGCACCCGATCGCGGGCAGCGCCCCGGCGTTCGGCGCGGCGCTCGACCCCGACGCGGTCGCGGCCCGCATCGTGCAGGCGATCGCCGACGGCGAGAAGGACCTGCCGAGCACGGCGTTCTGAGCGCCGCCCGGCAGGTCGCCGCGAGCGGGGCCTAGCTGGGGAACTCGGCGCCGAGCACCCGGAGGAGGTCGGCGAGCTGCGCCTGCTGGGCGCGGTCGAGCGAGCTGAGCGGCGACTCCTCCGCGGCGAGCAGGTCGAGCATGGCCGCGTCGACGCGCTCGATGCCGGCCGGGGTGATGCAGATGCGGGCGGCGCGGCCGTCGCGCGGGTCGGCCCGGCGCTCGACGAGCCGACGCTCGACCAGGCGGTCGAGGCGGTTCGTCATCGTGCCGCTCGTGACCATGGTCGCGGCGACCAGCTCCTTCGGGCTGAGCTCGAACGGCTCGCCCGCGCGGCGGAGCGTCGAGAGCACGTCGAACTCCCAGATCTCGAGGCCGGAGTGGCTGAACGCCTCGGAGCGCACGCGGTCGAGGCGCCGCGACACGCGCCGCAGCCGCGAGAAGACGTCGAGCGCCGCGAAGTCGATGTCGGGGCGCACGCGCGCCCACGCGTCGATGATCAGGTCGACTTCGTCGCTGGTGCTCACGGAGGCGTGTCCAATCCGGTCGGGGGTCCACCCACGATCATGCCCCCAGGAGGTGCGGGTCGCCTCCACGACGCCCCCGGCGGGGCCGAGCGCGCGCTCCCGGGACAGGCAGGAGGCGCGGTGCCGACCGACCGGCACCGCGCCTCCCCGGGGCTGCGCCCGGCCCTGTGGCCTAGTCGGCCGCGTACTCGTCGAGCGCGGGCAGCGGGCGGCCGTCGTGGTCCCACATGGCCTGGTTCTCCCACGCGTTGCCGGAGGTCGGGTCGTCAGGGTCCCAGCCGGCGCCGTCGACGGCCGTCCAGGTGGGCTCCCACGCGACGACGCCGATGCCGCGGCCGCCCGGGGCGGCGGCCACGACGTCCTGCACGGCGCGGAAGTTCGCCGCCTGGCCCTCGGGGGTCGCCGGGTAGCCGGGGGTCAGCATCGAGGCCTGCGCGACGACGTTCTCCCACACGTGGTCGGGGTCGTCGGCGAGGGTCCACGGGTAGGAGGTCTCGACGATCAGCACGTCGCGGTCGTAGCGCTCCGACAGGGTGCTGACGGCGCCCTGCAGGTCGGCGAGGCTGCCGTGCCAGTACGAGTAGTACGAGAGGCCGATCAGGTCGAACGGCACCCCGCGCGCGCTGACCTCGTCGAACCACCAGGTGAGGCCGTCGACGCCGGCGTTGATGTTGGTCAGGTGCAGCACGACCTTCGTCTCGGGCGACACCTCGCGGACGGCCGTGGCCCCCGCGGTGAGGAAGCTCGCGAGGTTCTCCCACTGGGCGCCCGTCACGCCGTCGGTCGGGTCGACGTCCCAGGTCTGGCCGAGCGGCCAGACCATGCCGGGGTTGATCTCGTTGCCGACCTGGACGGCGTCGGCGGTGATGCCCTCGGCGGCCAGCGCGTCGAGCACCGCCCGGGTGTGGTCGTGGATCGCCTGGGCGACCTGCGGGGCCGTGAAGCCCTGCCACGCCCTCGGCATCGTCTGCGCGCCCGGGTCCGTCCAGCGGTCGGAGTAGTGGAAGTCGACGAGCAGCTGCATGCCGGCCGCGTCGATCCGCTTCGCGCTCGCCACGACGTCGTCGAGGTCGTTGTAGCCGTCGCTCGGGTCGACCCAGACCTTGAGGCGGCCCATCGTCGCGCCGTGGTCGGCGAGCTGCTGGATCGCGTCGGTCGGCTGACCGGCCGCGTCGAGGTACACCGCCCCCTCGTCCTCGTTGCGCAGCAGGCCCGACACGTCGGCCCCGCGCACGTCGCGGGTGACGCGGCCGGGCGTGAACTGCACGTCGTCGATGCTCGCCCAGGCGCCCGCGGCGCCCGTCGTGCGGAAGGTCAGCGTGCACTGGCTGTGCGAGACCTCGGCCGAGACCGCGAGGCGCACCCAGCCGTCGTCCGCCTCGGTCGAGGGCACCGCGGTCGACGCCGCGACGGCCCGGCTCGACCCCTGCCCGCAGCCGGCGAGCTCGAGCGCGCTCGCGTCGAGCCCGCCGCCGCTCTTCACCCAGGCGCTGAACGTCCACCAGCCCGGCGTGACCTTCTTGACCTTCTGCGTGGTGACCGCCTCGCCGGCGGCGGGCAGCCAGTGCGTCAGGCGCGTGGGGGAGTCGTGCCCGCCCGCCTCGAGCGACGTCGTGCCCGAGCCCTTGCTGACCCAGCCGGAGGCGCCCTGCTCGAAGCCGGGGTCGCTCACGACCGCCGTCGGCGACGCGGCCAGGGCCCCGCTCGTCGGCAGGAGGCCGCCGCCGAGGGCGACGACCGCGACGGCGACGCCGCCGGTGAGGGCGAGCCGCGCCCTCCGTCGGCCGCCGGGGGCGGGGTGGGGTGCGGGTCGAGCCATGGTCGTCCTCCTTGACGATCTGCGGGCGGTGCGGTGGCGGTGCGGCGGTGCTGGCGGTGCTGGCGGTGCTGGCGGTGCGGCGGCGGTGCTGGTGGTGCGGTCAGGGGGCCCGGGCCGCGCCCGGTGGGCGGCGACCCGGGCCGGGTGTCAGCGGCGGTCGCTGCGGACCACGGCGACGCCGCCGGCGGCGATCGTCACCGTGCCGTCGACGGCCTCGCCGGTGAGCAGCTCGGTGCCGGTCGGGGCGACGACGGCGACCTCGGCGTCGGTGTGGTTCAGCCAGAAGGTGAACAGCGCGTCGTCCGAGCGGCGCTCGACGACCTCGACGCCCGGGACGCGGCCCTCGCGCTCGGCGACGCCGGCGTCGGCCAGCACCTGCTGCACGAGACGCTCGAGGTCGCCGCCCTCGACGCGGGTCGAGACGTACCAGGCCGAGCCCTCGCCGAGGGCGTTGCGGGTCACGGCGGCGCCGCCGGCCGCGGGGCCGGTCGTGTAGCTCGCGACGGCGGTCGCGCCCTCGAGCACGACGTCGTCCGACCAGCCGGCGCCCGTCGAGCCGTCGTCGAGCGAGGCGAGCTCGTCGGCGTGCAGGGGCAGGAACTCGGGCACCGAGAGGCCGAGCACCTCGCGGAGCGCGCCGGGGGCGCCGCCCTCGTGCACCGCGTCGTTCTCGTCGACCACGCCGGAGAAGTACGACGCCAGGAAGGTGCCGCCGTCGCGGACGAAGCCGGTCAGGTTCTCCGTCGAGCGGTCGTCGACCAGGTAGAGCGACGGGGCGAGCACGAGGTCGTAGCCCGACAGGTCGTCGTGCGGGTGGCGGAAGTCGACGGTGACGCCGAGCTGCCAGAGCGCCGTGTAGTACGCGACGACGCGCTCGCGGTGGTCGAGCTCGACGGAGGGGCGCCACTCGAGGTCGTGGGCCCAGAACGACTCGATGTCCCAGAGGATCGCGACCCGCGCCTCCACCCGGCTGTCGCGGACGCTCGCCAGCTTGCCGAGGTCGCCGCCGAGGCGGACGACCTCCTGCCAGACGCGGCTCGAGGCGCCCGCGTGGGGGAGCATCGCCGAGTGGAACTTCTCCGCGCCGTAGCGGGAGGCGCGGAACTGGAAGAACATCACCGCGTCGGCCCCGCGGCCCAGGTGCGACAGGCTGTTGCGGGCCAGCTCGCCCGGGCGCTTGGCGATGTTCCGGGGCTGCCAGTTCACGGCGGAGGTGGAGTGCTCCATGAGCATCCACGGCCGGCCCTGCGCGAAGCTGCGGGTGAGGTCGGCGTCGAGCGCGAGCAGCACGTGGTTGTCGGGGCGCTCGGCGACGAGGTAGTGGTCGTTCGCCACGACGTCGACCTCGCGGGCCCAGGCCCAGTAGTCGATCGACGGGCAGTTGCTCGACATGAAGTTGGTCGTGACGGGGCGGCCCGGCGAGTGCGCCTTGATCACGTCGCGCTCGGCGACGTAGAGCGAGAGCAGGGCGTCGGAGGTGAAGCGGGCGAAGTCGAGGCGCTGCGTCTGGTTGACGACGGTGGCCGAGACGCGCGGGGCGTCGATGTGCTCCCACTCGCCGTAGACCTGGCCCCAGAAGAGCGTGCCCCAGGCCGCGTTGAGGGCGTCGAGGGTGCCGTAGCGCCCCTGCAGCCACCGGCGGAAGGCGACGACCGAGTGCGGGCCGTAGTCCTCGCTGATCGGGGCGCCGTACTCGTTGTGGACGTGCCACATGACGACGGCCGGGTGCTGGCCGTAGCGCTTCGCGAGCTGCTCGGTGATCGCCGTGGCCGCGCGGCGGTACTCGGGCGAGCTCGGGCTGACCATGCCGCGCGAGCCGCGGCCGAGGACGGTGCCCTCGCGGGTTACGGGGTGCGACTCGGGGTAGGCGGCCCAGAACCAGGCCGGCGGCACCGTCGTGGGCGTGGCGAGGTCGACGTCGATGCCCGCCTCGTGGAGCAGGCCGATGATGTCGTCGAGGAAGGTGAAGTCGTACTCGCCCTCGCGGGGCTCGAGCAGCGCCCACGAGAAGATGCCGACGCTGACCAGGTTGACACCCGACTGCTCCATGAGCGCGATGTCCTCGAGCCAGGTCTCGCGGGGCCACTGCTCGGGGTTGTAATCGCCGCCGTAGCGGATCTCCGCACGGCCGGGGACGCGCGAGGCGCCGGTCTGCTCACCGGGCTGCGCGGCGGGCGGGGTCTCGAGCTCGAGTGACATGCGGTGATCTCCTTTGACTGTGTGCGCTCCCAGTTCTAGCACACGGCCACCCCGCCGAAATAGTGCGTGATCCGCATCTGATGCACAGTTGACAAGCCATTTCGGCTGTGCATAACTGTAACCGCTCACAGGCACAGCGACGTGGTTCTCCGAAGCACGGCTGCGCCGCCCCACCCCAGCTCTTGCTTTCCTCAAGGAGGACGAATGCGCAGCTCATCCCGCCGTCTCGGCGTCGCCACCCTCGCCACGGCCGCACTTCTGCTCACCGCCGGCTGCTCCGCCTCCGGCGGGGACTCCGCCGACGGCGGCCCCGTCGAGCTCACCTACTGGGCCTGGGCCCCGAACCTCGACAAGGTCGTCGACATCTGGAACGACCAGAACCCCGACATCCAGGTCACGGTCAACAAGCAGGACGGCGGTGACCCCGCCATCACCAAGTTGCTCACGGCCATCAAGGCCGGCAGCGGCGCGCCCGACCTCATCCAGGCCGAGTACCAGAAGATCCCGACGCTCGTCGCCTCCGACGCGCTCGCCGACATCAGCGAGCAGGGCGCCGGCGACCTCGAGGGCGACTTCTCGGCCGGCACCTGGTCGTCGGTCACCCTCGGCGGCGACGGCGTCTACGCCATCCCGCAGGACTCCGGCCCGATGATGGCGTACTACCGCGAGGACGTCCTCGCGCAGTACGGCCTCTCCGTGCCGACCACGTGGGACGAGTACGCGCAGGTCGCCGAGGCGCTGCACGCGGCCGACCCGACCAAGTACCTCGGCACCTTCTCGGCGAACGACGCCGGCTGGTTCGCCGGCCTCGCCCAGCAGGCGGGCGCCTCCTGGTGGTCCAACGACGGCGAGAGCTGGAGCGTCGACATCGCGGAGGACCCGACCGAGAAGGTCGCGTCGTACTGGGGCGGCCTCGTCGAGAGCGGCGCGATCGACAACGCGCCGATGTACACGCCCGAGTGGAACGCCGGCCTCAACGACGGCTCGCAGGTCGGCTGGATCAGCTCGGTCTGGGCCCCCGGCGTGCTGAGCGGCAACGCGCCCGACACGGCCGGCAAGTGGACGGCCGCGCCCGTGCCGCAGTGGGACGCCTCGGAGCCGACCGACGGCAACTGGGGCGGCTCGACCACGGCCGTCACGACCCAGTCGACCAAGAAGGAGGCGGCGGTCGAGTTCGCGACGTGGCTGAACACCGACCCCGAGGCCGTCGCCGCGCTCGCCGACATCTCCGGCGTCTACCCGGCCGCCACCGACGCGGCGTCCGACGCGCTGACGACCCCGCCGGAGTTCTTCAGCCAGCAGGCCGACTTCTACGACATCGCCGCGGCGTCCTCCGACGCCGTGCAGCCCTTCACCTACGGGCCGAACGTCAACGTCGCCTTCAGCGCCTACAACGACGAGTTCGCGAAGGCCGCCGACGCCCGGACGCAGTCCGCGTTCGAGGACGCCGTCGACGCCATGCAGGAGATCACGCTCGACGACCTGACCAAGAGCGGCTTCTCGGTCAAGTAGCCGTCCACCCGGGAGGGGCGGCCCCGGCCGCCCCTCCCGCCCCGCACCCGCACCGCCCCCACGAGGAACCAGGACCGGCATGGCCGACACGCTCACCCCCACCCGACCGGCGACCGGTCGACGACCCGGCAGCGTCCGCAGCCGGGTGATCACGCCCTACGCGATGCTCGCCCCCGGCATCGTGCTGTTCGTCCTCTTCATGGCCGCGCCGATCGTCTACACGGTCTTCCTCAGCTTCCAGAAGAAGCAGGTGATCGGGCTCGGCCTCGGCTCGGGCGGCCAGACCACGGCCTTCGCCGGCCTCGAGAACTACGTCGGCACGCTGACCGACCCCGAGTTCGGCGCCAGCGTCGGGCGCGTGCTGCTCTACGGCGTCGTGCTCATCCCGTGCATGCTCGGCCTCGCGCTGCTCTTCGCCCTGCTGCTCGACTCCCGTCGCACCCGCGCGGTGACCTTCTCGCGCGTCTCGATCTTCCTGCCCTACGCCGTGCCCGCCGTGATCAGCTCGCTGCTCTGGGGGTTCCTGTACCTGCCCGCGGTGAGCCCGTTCTACTGGGTGTTCGACCGCCTCGGCTGGGACGTCGACAGCGTGCTCGGCTCCGGCACCGTCCTGTTCGCGATCGCCAACATCGCCCTCTGGGGCGGCGTCGGCTTCAACATGATCGTCATCTACACGTCGCTCCGGGCCGTGCCGAGCGACGTCTACGAGGCCGCCCGCCTCGACGGCGCGAGCGAGGTCCAGATCGCCCTGCGCATCAAGATCCCGATGGTCGCCCCGGCGCTCGTCATGACGGGCCTGTTCTCGATGGTCGCGACGCTGCAGGTCTTCGCCGAGCCGACCACCCTCCGCCCGCTGACGAACAGCCTCTCGACCAGCTGGTCGCCGCTGATGCTCGTCTACCGCGACGCGTTCACCCGCGACGACATCTACTCCGCGGCGGCGACCTCGGTCGTCATCGCCCTCGCCACCTTCATCGTCTCCTTCTTCTTCCTCCGGGTCGTGCAGAAGCGAGCCTTCGGCCAGGAGGACTGACCATGACCACCCTCGACACCGCCCCCGAGGCCGCGGCCTCCCCGGCCGACCCGACCCGCGCCTCCGGCGCCCGCCCCGTCGCCCCCGCGCGGCCGCGCCGCGACCCCTCCGCCCCGCGCCTGCACGCCGAGCGGCCGAGCGTCGTCTCGACCGTGCTGCTGCTGATGGGCGCCGTCTACTGCCTCTTCCCCGTGCTGTGGGTCGTGATGGCCTCGACCAAGGACGGCGGCGAGCTGTTCTCGACCTTCACCCTGGCCCCGAGCGGCCACCTGATCGACAACGTCGTCGCGCTGACGCAGTACCGCGACGGGCTGTTCTGGCGCTGGATGCTCAACACCGCGCTCTACGCGGGCATCGGGGCGATCGCCTCGACCTACGTGTCGGCGCTCTCGGGCTACGTGCTGGCGAAGTTCGAGTTCCCGGGCAAGAAGGTCGTCTTCAACGTGCTGCTCATGGGCGTGCTGGTACCCGGCGTGATCCTGGCCATCCCGCAGTACTTCCTGCTCGCGAACGTCGGCCTGACCAACACGTTCTGGGGCGTGCTGCTGCCCCAGATCATCAGCCCCTACGGCATCTACCTGGCCCGCATCTACGCCGCGGCGGCCGTGCCGACCGACGTCATCGAGGCGGCCCGCACCGAGGGCGCCACCGAGATGGGCATCTTCTCGAAGATCGCCGTGCCGATGCTGCTGCCCGGGCTCGTCACGATCTTCCTGTTCCAGTTCGTCGCGATCTGGAACAACTTCATGCTGCCGTACATCATGCTCGGCGACGACTCGCTCTTCCCCCTCACGGTCGGCCTCAACGGGCTGCTCAACCAGGGAGCCTCGGCGCCGGCGCTCTACACGCTCGTCATCACCGGCGCGCTGCTCTCGGTCATCCCGCTGATCGCGATCTTCCTGGTGCTGCAGCGCTTCTGGCGCGTGGACCTCGCCGCCGGCGCGGTCAAGTAGGCGGCGGGGCGTGGCGGGCGGGGCGGTCGCCCCTAGGCTGTCCCGCGTGAGCAGCGCGACGGGCCGGCGACCGACGATCGACGACGTCGCGACCGCCGCCGGCGTCTCGCGCGGCACCGTCTCGCGGGTGCTCAACGGTGGCCGCTGGGTGAGCCCCGACGCCAAGGAGGCGGTCGACCGGGCCATCAAGCAGACCGGCTACCGCGTCAACCCCCACGCCCGCAGCCTCGCGACGAACCGCACCGACTCGGTGGCCTTCCTCCTCACCGAGGACCACCAGCAGCTCTTCGAGGACCCGAACTTCTCCGCGCTGCTCAAGGGCACCGCGGCGGCCCTCGCGGCGGCCGAGAAGTCGCTCGTGCTGATCATGGCCGGCACGGTCGCCGAGCAGGAGCGCGCGGTGGCGTACATCCAGGCGGGGCACGTCGACGGCGTGCTGCTCGTCTCGGCCCACAGCGGCCAGCGCCTGCTCGCCGACGTCGTCGCGGCGGGCGTGCCCGCGATCGCCTGCGGCATCCCGCTCGGCTACGAGAAGAAGCTCGGGCACGTCGGGGCCGACGACGAGCAGGGCGCCCGCGACATGGTCGCCTACCTGCGCTCGCGGGGGCGGCGCCGCGTCGCGACGATCACGGGGCCGGCCGACACCCCGGGCGGGCTGATCCGCCTCGACGGCTACCGGGCCGAGCTCGGCGACGAGTACGACCCGACCCTCGTCGCGCACGGCGACTACAGCCGGGCCAGCGGCGACGCGGCGATGCGCGAGCTGCTCGCGGTGCACCCCGACCTCGACGCCGTCTTCGCGGCGAACGACCGGATGGCCGCGGGCGCCCTCGACGCCCTGCGCGACCTCGGGCGGCGCGTGCCCGACGACGTCGCCGTCGGCGGCTTCGACGACTCGAGCGTGGCGGCGCAGACCGAGCCGCCGCTGACGACGATGCGGCAGCCCTTCGACCGGATCAGCGCCGAGATGGTGCGGCTGCTGCTCCAGGTCATCGCGGGCGAGAAGCCGGCGACGATCACCCTGCCGACCGAGATGGTCGTGCGCGGGACGGCCTGATCCGCCCGATCCGCCCGCCCCGCCCCGACCCGACCCGCGCCTGGCCGGCCTGGCCCGCCCGGGGCGACCCGCGCCTCCCGCCCCCCTCGTCCGGGGCACGTTTTACATGGTCGTAACGCGTTGTATACGAAATCGAGCCTGTGCGGCTGATTGCATTCAATCCACTCCCTCCCGCACCCTCGAGCATCGGATCACACATGCCTCGCACCTCGTTCCCCCGGCGACGCGCGCTCGCGCTGCCGGCCGCCGCCCTCGGTCTCGCCCTCGCGGTGACCGGGTGCCAGCAGGTCCAGACCACCGACACCCCGTCCGCCGGCAGCCGTGAGGACGTGTCGACCGCGCCCATCGGCGACTCGACGATCGTCGAGGGCGGCGATCTCGTCATGGCCCTCTCGGCCGAGCCCGACCGGCTCGACCCCACCACCTCCTCGTCGCTCTACACGCGCTACGTGATGGAGACGATGTGCCAGAAGCTCTACGACATCGACGCGGAGGGCCAGATCGTGCCGATGCTCGCGACCGAGCTGCCCGAGGTCAGCGACGACGGCCTGACGGTGACCTTCCCGGTGCGCACCGACGCCGTCTTCGCCGACGGCACGCCCCTCGACGCGGCCGCCGTCGTCACGACCCTGCAGCGCGGCCTCGACAAGGACGACTCGTCGCGGCGCAGCGAGCTCGGCCCGATCACGGGCATCAGCGCGGTCGACGACTCGACCGTCGAGGTCACCTACTCCGAGCCCTTCGCCCCGCTGACGGCCGCCCTCGCCGACCGTGCCGGCATGGTCATGTCGCCCACCGCGCTGGCCTCCGCCGGCGACGCCTTCGGCGACGCGCCCGTCTGCGTCGGCCCGTACAAGTTCGTCGAGCGCGTGCCGCAGACCTCGATCACCGTCGAGCGCGACCCGCTCTACTACGACGCCGAGTCGGCCCACTTCGACACCATCACCTACCGCATCATCACCGACGCCAGCATCCGCGCCGCGAACCTGCAGTCGGGCGACGTCCAGGTCGCCGACTCGATGTCGACGCAGGACGTCGGCACGCTCAAGGAGGACGACTCGCTGACGGTGCTCGAGGTCGGCTCGCTCGGCTACCAGGGCCTCACCGTCAACATCGGCAACCAGGACGGCATCGGCACCGAGCCCGTGCAGATCGACACCCCGCTCGCGAGCAACGCCGTCGTGCGCCAGGCGCTCTCGATGTCGATCGACCGCGAAGCGCTCGTGAAGACCGTCTTCGGCGGCCTCTACGACCCGGCCTGCTCGCCGATCTCGCCGAGCAGCCCCTTCGCGACCGACGCGAGCGACGCCTGCCCCGACTACGACCCCGAGGCCGCGAAGCAGATGCTCGAGGACGAGGGCGTCGACACGCCCCTCGCCATCGACATGCAGGTGAGCAACAACCCCGACACCGTCCGCTTCGCCCAGGCGCTGCAGGCCCAGGTCGCCGACGGCGGCTTCGAGCTGACCATCACGCCCGTCGAGTACTCGACGCTGCTCGACGTGCAGACGCAGGGCGACTTCGAGGCGCTGCAGCTCGGCTGGTCGGGCCGCATCGACCCGAACGGCAACATGTTCAACTTCCTGTCGACGGGCGCCGGCAACAACTACAGCGGCTACAGCGACGACGAGGTGGACGAGCTGCTCGGCGACGCCGCCTCGACGACCGACGTCGACGAGCGCGCCGAGCTCTACGGCCAGGTCGTCGAGAAGGTGCAGGAGGACGACCCGATCATCTACCTGTACCGCGTGCGCAGCCTCACCGCGCTGTCGAACGACATCGCCGGGGTGTCGACCTACGCCGACGGCGTCGTCCGCCTCAGCACCGCCGCGTTCGTCGAGGCCGACTGAGCCATGACGCGCTACCTCCTCACCCGCCTGTGGCAGTCGGCCGTGACGCTCGTGCTCGCCTCGGTCGTCGTCTTCCTCGGCGTGCGGCAGCTGCCGGGCGACCCGGCCCTCGCCCTCGCGGGTGAGGAGGCGAGCCCGGAGCAGGTCGCGGCCATCCGCGCCGACCTCGGGCTCGACGACTCGCTCGTCGTGCAGTACCTGCGCTTCGCCGGCGCCTTCCTCCGCGGCGACCTCGGGCAGTCCACCCGCACGGGCACGCCGGTCACCGAGCTGATCGGGGCGACCCTGCCGGTGACCCTGTGGCTGGCGCTCTACGCCATCGTCGTGGCCGTCGTCGTCGGGGTCGCCCTGGGCGTCGTCGCGGAGCGCTGGCGCGGCCGCTGGCCGGAGTGGATGGCCAACGCCGCCGCCCTCGTCGGGCTCAGCGTGCCGAACTTCTGGCTCGGGATCCTGGCGATCCTGTGGCTGGCCGTCGGGCTGGGGCTCTTCCCCGCCTCCGGCTACGTGCCCGTCAGCGACGACCCGTGGCAGGCGCTCGTGCACCTGACGCTGCCGGCGCTCATCCTCGGCACGTCGCTCGCCGCCGTGATCATGCGGCAGACGCGGGCGTCGATGATCGAGACGATGACGACCGACTACGTCCGCACCGCCCGGGCGAAGGGCCTCGGCCGCGGCCGCGTGCTGCTCCGCTACGGGCTGCGCAACTCGATGATCGTCGTCGTGACGATCGTCGGCCTCCAGCTCGGCGGGCTCATCTCGGGCGCCGTCGTCACCGAGCGCATCTTCGCGCTGCCGGGCTTCGGCAAGCTCACCCTCGACGCGGTCTTCACCCGCGACTACCCGGTGGTGCAGGCCGTCGTGCTCGTCATCACCCTCGGCTACATCCTCATCAACCTCGTGGTGGACGTGCTCTACAGCGTCCTGAACCCGCGCATCCGAGTCGGAGGAGCCTCCTGATGACCGTCCTCGTGCCCACCACCCACGAGCTCGGCTCGGCCCGTGGCCGCGTCTGGGGCCAGCTGAGGCGCAACAAGCTCGGCGTGACCGGGGCCGTGATGCTGCTCGTCGTCGTCGTGGCCGGCGTGCTCGCCCCGGTGATCGCGCCCTACGGCCCCGCCGAGGTGCACTTCGACACGCCCTTCCAGCTGCCCGGCACCGTCGGGTTCCTGCTCGGCACCGACGACCTCGGCCGCGACATCCTCTCGCGCACCGTCTACGGCATCCGCGTCTCGCTCGTCGTCGGCGTGCTCAGCGTGCTGCTCGCGGTGGTCGTCGGCACCCCGCTCGGCCTCGTCGCCGGGTACTGGCGCTGGCTCGACGCGATCGTCTCGCGGCTCACCGACGTCATGCTCGCCTTCCCCTTCCTCATCATCGCGGTGGCGCTCGCCGCCATCAGCGGGCCGAGCCTCGGCAACGCCGTGGTGGCCCTGGGCATCGCGCAGATCCCGACGATGATCCGCGTCGTCCGCGGCGAGACCCTGCGCATCCGCTCGAGCGACTTCGTGCTGAGCGCCCGCACCATGGACGCCACCGGGCTCCGCGTGATCTTCACGCACGTGCTGCCGAACTGCGTCTCGGCGATCATCGTCCAGGCGACCGTGATCATGCCCGTCGCGGTGATCGGGGAGGCGCTGTTGTCGTTCCTGGGGCTCGGCATCCAGCCGCCGACGGCCAGTCTGGGCATCATGCTCTCCGACGCGCAGCAGTACCTCGCGAACGCCCCGTTCGCCGCCGTCGTGCCGGGCCTCGCCATCGCCGTCATCTGCCTCGGCTTCAACCTCGTCGGCGACGCGCTCCGCGACGCCCTCGACCCGACCTCCCGTGAACGGAACTGACCCCGTGACCTACACCGCGCCTCCGGCGTTCACCACCCGGCCCGACCTGCGGGGCACCGTCGGCATGACGGCCTCGACCCACTGGCTCGCGACGGCCTCGGCCCAGTCGGTGCTCGAGCGCGGCGGCAACGCCTTCGACGCCGCCGTCGCCGGCGCCTTCGTGCTGCACGTCGTCGAGCCGCACCTCAACGGCCCCGGCGGCGACATGACGGCGGTCTTCGCGACCGCCGACGAGCCCGGCCGCCCCGTCGTGCTGATGGGGCAGGGCCCCGCGCCCGCCGCCGCGACGGTCGAGCACTACCGCGCCGAGGGCCTCGACCTCGTGCCCGGCTCGGGCGCCCTCGCCGCCGCCGTGCCCGGCGCCGTCGACGCGTGGCTGCTGCTGCTCCGCGACCACGGCACGTGGGAGCTCGCCGACGTGCTCGCCTACGCGATCGGCTACGCCCGCGACGGCCACCCGCTCACCGCCCGCGTCAGCGAGACGATCGCGGCCGTCACCGACCTCTTCACCGAGCACTGGCCCACGTCGGCCGACCGCTGGCTCGTCGACGGCGCCCCGCCCGAGCCGGGCTCGCTGGTGACCAACGAGGCGTACGCCCGGGTGCTCGACGGGCTGGTGAGCGCGGGAGGCGCGGTGCCGGTCGCTGAGGAGGGCTCCGGCCCCGCCGCCGGGGAGGCCGCCCGTCGCGCCCGCGTCGACGCCGCGCGCACCGAGTGGGCCGAGGGCCTCGTGGCGCGCTCGGTCGACGCGTTCGTGCGGGCCCCGCACCGGCACTCGACCGGGGGCGACCACGCGGGCGTGATCCGCGCCTCCGACCTGGCGGCCTTCCGCGCCTCGACGGAGGAGGCGGCGACCGTCGAGTTCCGCGGCCACGTCGTCGCCAAGACCGGCGCGTGGGGCCAGGGACCGGCGCTGCTGCAGGTGCTCGCGATGCTCGAGCCGCTGCCCGACGAGCTGCTCGACCCGTCGACCGCCGACGGCGCGCACACGATCATCGAGGCGCAGAAGCTCGCGATGGCCGACCGGGAGGCCTGGTACGGCGACCGCGACGTGCCGCTCGACCGGCTGCTGTCGCCCGGGTACGCGGCCGAGCGCCGCGCCCTGATCGGGTCGGCCGCCTCGCTCGAGCTGCGGCCGGGCGACCCCGGAGGGGCAGGAGTCGCGGGTCGGCTGCCGACGCTGCGCACCGACCACGAGACCACGGCCAGCGGCGTCGGCGAGCCCACCGTCGGCTCGTTCGCGGCGGTGCCCGCCGACGACGCCCGCCAGCCGGGCGCCGAGCCCGACGTCACGCCGACCGGCGAGACGCGCGGCGACACGTGCCACATCGACGTCGTCGACCGCTGGGGCAACATCGTCTCGGCGACGCCGTCGGGGGGCTGGCTGCAGTCGTCGCCGACGATCCCCGAGCTCGGCTTCTGCCTCGGCAGCCGCCTGCAGATGTCGTGGCTGGAGGAGGGCACGGCCTCGACGCTCGAGCCCGGCCGCCGCCCCCGCACCACGCTGACGCCGACGCTCGTGCTGCGTGACGGCCAGCCGGTCGCGGCGCTGGGCTCGCCCGGCGGCGACCAGCAGGACCAGTGGCAGCTGCTCTGGCTGCTGCGCACCCTCGTCGGCGGCTGGACCCCGCAGCAGGCGATCGACGCTCCCGCTCTCCACACCACCGCCTTCCCCGGCTCGTTCTGGCCGCGCACCTGGACGCCCGGCGGCGTCGTCGTCGAGGACCGCCTCGGCGACGACGTCATCGCCGAGCTCGAGCGCCGGGGCCACGTCGTCACCCGCGCCGGCGACTGGTCGCTCGGCCGGCTGTCGAGCGTCACCCGAGACCCCGCGACCGGCGTGCTGGGCGCCGCCGCCAACCCCCGAGGAGCACAGGCCTATGCCGCAGGACGCTGACCGCGTGACCACCCCGACCGGCGCCGCGGGCCCGAGCGCCGCCGCGGGCTCGCCCGCCTCGCCCGCCTCGCCCGCCGAGCCGCTGCTCACCGTGCGCGGTCTGCGGGTCGCGTTCGGCGACCGCGACGTCGTGCACGGCGTCGACCTCGACGTCGCCCGCGGCGAACGGGTCGCCATCGTCGGCCAGTCCGGCTCGGGGAAGTCGACCGTCGTCGCCGCGGTGCTGCAGCTGCTGCCCGGCGCCGGCCACGTCACCGGGGGCAGCGTGCACCTCGGCGGCGACGAGCTGACCGGGGCGGGCGAGGCGCGCATGCGCTCCGTGCGCGGGGCGCGCATCGGCCTCGTCCCGCAGGACCCGTCGACCAACCTCAACCCGTCGATGACCGTCGGCGCGCAGGTCGCCGACGCCCTCCGCGCCGGGGGAGCGCGCGGCCGGGCCACGGTCGCCCGCCGCGTCGTCGAGCTGATGACCGAGGCGGGCATCCCCGACGCCGAGCGCCGGTCGGGGCAGTACCCGCACGAGTTCTCGGGCGGCATGCGCCAGCGCGTGCTGATCGCGGTGGCCCTGGCCCGCGACCCCGAGCTGCTCATCGCCGACGAGCCGACCAGCGCGCTCGACGTCACGGTGCAGCGGCAGATCCTCGACCACCTGCAGACCCTGGTCGACGCCCACGGCACGTCGCTGCTCTTCATCACGCACGACCTCGGCGTCGCGGCCGACCGCACCGACCGCATCGTCGTCATGCTCGACGGCCGCGTCGTCGAGCAGGGCACGCCGCGGCAGATCCTGCTCGACCCGCAGCACGAGTACACGAAGCGCCTGGTGGCGGCCGCCCCGACCGTCGCGGCCGCCGTGGCGCTGCGGGCCGAGGAGCCGGTGGGCCAGGAGGGGCAGGAGGCGCGGGCCGACCCCATCCTCGTGGTCCGTGACCTGGTCAAGGAGTACCGCCTGCGGGGTCGCCGTGGCGAGACCGTCCGCGCCGTCGACGGCATCTCGTTCGAGGTGCCGCGGGGCACCACGACCGCGGTGGTCGGCGAGTCGGGCTCGGGCAAGACGACGCTCTCGCGCATCGTGCTCGGCATCGAGCCGGCGACCTCGGGCACCGCGCTGATCGACGGCGAGGGCATCACCGCCAGCCGGGGAGCCGCGCGGCGGGCCCTGCGACGACGGGTGCAGCCCGTCTTCCAGGACCCGTACGGCTCGCTCGACCCGACCTACAGCGTCGAGCGGCTGGTCGACGAGCCGCTGCGCGTCTTCGGCGTCGGCGACCGCGCCTCGCGTCGGGCGCGGGTGGCCGAGCTGCTCGACCAGGTCGCCCTGCCCCGCTCGGTCGCGCAGAGCAGGCCCGGCGAGCTGTCGGGCGGCCAGCGACAGCGGGTGGCGATCGCCCGGGCGCTCGCGCTCGAGCCCGAGCTGCTCATCTGCGACGAGGCCGTCTCGGCCCTCGACGTGCTCGTGCAGGAGCAGATCCTCGAGCTGCTCGCCGAGCTGCAGGGGCGCCTGGGCCTGAGCTACCTCTTCATCACGCACGACCTCGCGGTGGTGCGGCAGATCGCCCATAGTGTGGTGGTGATGCGGCGCGGCCGCATCGTCGAGCGGGGCAGCGTCGACGACGTCTTCCTCTCGCCGACCGACGAGTACACCCACCACCTCCTAGGAGCGATCCCCGGTGCCAGCCTGGCCGTCTGACCCCATGCCGCACGCCCGAGCGGCGGCGTCGTGCTGAGCATCGTCGACGCCGTGCGCGCCGACATCGTCGCCGGGGCCCTCCAGCCCGGCACGCGCATCACCGAGGCGGCGCTCGCCGAGCGCTACGGGGTGTCGCGCGTGCCGGTGCGCGAGGCCCTGCGCGGCCTCGAGGCGGAGGGGTTCGTCGAGTCACGGCCGAACGTCGGGTCGCGGGTCGCCGAGATCCCCGTCGACGAGGCCGACGACCTCTTCGCGGTGCGGGAGGCCCTCGAGATCTCGACCGCGCGTCGGGCCGCTGCCCGGGCACGTCAGCTCTTCACGCGCGACGAGCCGGCCGACGACTGGCAGCGCGTGCGACGCAGCCTCGAGCAGCTGCTCGACGACGGCGACGCCGCGATCGAGGTCGGCGACCTCGACCGGCTCGTCGAGCTCAACGAGCGGTTCCACATCGGGGTGGCCGAGCTGAGCGGCAGCATGACGCTGGCGACCCTGCTGCGTCAGCTCTCGCGCAAGATCGAGTGGCTCTACGCCCTCGACACGTTCTCGCGCGGCAAGCGGCTCTGGCCCGACCACCGGGTCATCCTCTCGGCGATCGACGCCGGCGACGCCGACCGGGCCGCCGAGCTGATGGGCTGGCACGTCCGCGAGTCGCGCATCGGCTACCTCAGCCGGACGGCCCCGGCGGAGGTCGTCGACGAGCTCCGGGCGACGCCGCCCGTCGTCGTCCCGGCGCGTGCGACCGCGGTCGGCGGGGCGACGGCGGTGGCCGCCTCGGCCCGGGCCACGCCCACGCCCGCGCCCGCGCTCGCGCCCGTCCCGGGGGAGGGCGCCGCGTGACCGCCCACCGCCTCGACCCCACGCGCGAGACGACGAACGACGTCTACTCGCGCGACCACCGGCCCGTGCTCACGGTCGACCCCGGCGACACCGTCGTCGTGGGCTCGCTCGACGCCTCGGGCCACCTCGAGCGCCAGACGACGCCGGGCGAGCTCCGCCCGCGCCTGTTCGAGCCCGCCCGCGGCCACGCCCTCACCGGCCCCGTGGCCGTCCGGGGAGCGCGCCCCGGCCAGGTGCTCGCCGTCACCTTCGTCGACCTGCGGCCCGGCGAGTGGGGCTGGACGGTCGCCGGCGGCCGCGAGACCCCCGTGACCACCCGCCTCGGCCTCGCCGACGTCGAGCCCTCCTGGCTGCTGTGGGAGATCGACGCCGACGCCGGCACGGCCACCGAGAGCCGGGGCCTCACCGTCCCCACGGCGCCCTTCCTCGGCGTCACCGGGGTGGCGCCCGCCGAGCCGGGCGAGCACGCCACGACGCCCCCGCGCGCCACGGCCGGCGGCAACATCGACTGCCGCGAGCTCGTCGCGGGCTCCGTCCTCTACCTGCCCGTGCAGGTCGACGACGCCCTGCTCTACCTCGGCGACGGCCACGCGGCGCAGGGCGACGGCGAGGTCGGCGGCACGGCGGTGGAGTGCCCCATGACGACGGAGGTGCGGGTCGACCTGGTCGACGACCGCCCGCTCGACGGCATCCACGCCGAGACCCCGGCCGGGCGCGTCACCTTCGGGTTCGACGCCGACCTCGACGTCGCGACCGGCGACGCGCTCGACGCGATGGTGACCTGGCTCGCCGTGCTGCTCGACGTCGACCGGGCGACGGCCCTGGCCTTCGCCAGCGCCGTCGTCGACCTCCGCGTCACGCAGGTCGCGAACCAGACCTGGGGCGTCCACGCCGTGCTGCCGACCGGGGCCCTCGGCCTCTGAGCGGTGCCCCACCGGCTCAGCTCAGCTGAGCACGTCCTTCGTGGTGAAGCGGCCGAGCGCGAGCGCGCCGAACACGGCGACGTAGCCGGCCTGCAGCAGGGCGTTGTCGGCGAAGTTCCCCCACGAGACGGGGTCGCGCATCAGGTCGGCGAAGCCGAGCCAGTAGTGGGTGAACAGCCACGGGTCGAGGGCGTCGAGCTGCGGCAGGGCGTCGACGATCTGGGCCACGGTCGAGAGCACGATGGTCGCGGCCATGGCGCCCACCGGCACGCTCGTGAGCGTCGACGCGAAGAGGCCGATCGCGCTGAGGCCGAGCAGCGAGATCGTCACGTAGAGCGCCATCAGCAGCAGGCGGCCGACGTAGTCGCCCACGCCGATGCTCTGCCCCGAGAGCAGGGTGACCGGCCCGACGGGGAAGAGCGCCGCGCCGGCGATCGCGCCGAAGACGACGACGACGAGGGTGGCCACCAGGCAGAAGAGGGCCGCCCCGGCGTACTTGACGAGCACCAGGCGCACCCGCCCCACGGGCGTCACGAGGAGGTAGCGCAGGGTGCCGAGGCTCGCCTCGCCGGCGACGGTGTCGCCGGCGACCACGCCCACGGTGAGCGGCAGGAAGAGCGGGATCGCCACCGTGAGCGCCGTCAGCGACACGAAGAGGCCGTTCTGGGTGATGTCGCCGAGGAAGGCCGGGCCGTCGCCGCCGCCCTCCGACCCGTCGGTCGTGACGCGCACGGCGACGGCGAGCAGCACGGGGATGAGCGCGAGGGCCGCGAGCAGCGCGATCGTGCGCACGCGTCGGAAGAGCACGGCGACCTCGCTGCCGAGCAGTGCGAGGCCGCTGCCCCGGCGGGCGGGGCGGGCGGGAGCGTCAGCCGGCGACATCGAAGCCCTCCCCGGTCAGGTCGACGAAGCGGTCCTCCAGGCTGGCACCGGCGACCTCGAAGCCGCGCACGCGCACGTCGGCGGCCACGAGGGCGGCGACGATCGACTCGGGCGAGGGGCCCGGCTGCGGCAGCTCGGCCTCGACGTGCGTCGGCCCGGTGCCGGGCGCCGCGCCGACCGGGTCGGGCGCGAGGCCGAGGCGCGAGAGCACCTCGCGGGCAGGCCCGGGGTCGGGGGTCAGCAGCCGCACCCGGTGGGCGCCGAGGGCTCGCAGGTCGTCGAGCGTGCCCTGGGTGAGCAGGCGACCGGCGCTCATCACGCCGATGTGGGTGCACATCTGCTCGACCTCGGCGAGGAGGTGGCTCGAGACGAACACCGTCGTGCCCTCGTCGGCCAGGGAGCGGATGAGGCCGCGCACCTCGCGCGTGCCCTGCGGGTCGAGTCCGTTGCTCGGCTCGTCGAGCACGAGCAGGTCGCGCGGCATGAGCAGGGCGGCGGCGAGGCCGAGGCGCTGCTTCATGCCGAGCGAGTAGGCGTGGGCCTTCTTGTCGGCGGCGTGGCCGAGGCCGACACGGTCGAGCGCGGCGCCGACGCGGGCCCGGCTGGTCGCCGACGGCGCGCTCCGGTCGCCCGAGTCGAGGCGGGCGAGGTTCGCCCGACCCGAGAGGAAGGGGTAGAAGGCCGGGCCCTCGACGAGCGCTCCGACGCGGGGCAGGACGTCGCGCGACCGCTCGGGCATCGACTCGCCGAGCACCCGCGCCTGGCCGTCGGTCGCGGAGGTGAGGCCGAGCAGCATGCGGATGGTGGTCGTCTTGCCCGAGCCGTTCGGCCCGAGGAACCCGTAGACGCTGCCGCGCGGCACCGCGAGGTCGACGTCGGCCACGGCGCGCTGCCGGCCGAAGGCCTTGCTGAGCCCCCGCGTCTCGATCGCGAGGGCGTCGTCGGCGGGGGCCTCGGCGGCGGCGGCGTCGGTCACCGGGCTGTCGGTCACCGGCCGGCGGCGGCGGTGCGGAGGGCGTCGGCGTCGACGGAGCCCACCCACACCCGGCCGTCGTCGGCCAGGAAGACGCTCACCAGCGAGGTCTGCAGCACGCGGCCCCCGTCGACGGCGGTGGTCACCTGGTCGAGCAGGGCGGCGGCGTCGCCGGCGGCCTGGTCAGCCGGCTGGCCGCCCATCGCTGCGTCCGTCGACGTCGAGGCCGGCAGGCCGACGACGGTGCTCCAGCCCGACCCCACGACGGTCGGGCGCTCGCCCTGGGCGTCGGAGCCGTGGCCGTCGTGGCCGGTGCCCTCGGCGGGCGGCGTCACCTCGGTGACGTCGGCCCCGGCGGGCGCCGTGAAGTCGAACACGTCGGAGTCGGGGGCCCGGAAGTCGACGTCGGTGAAGCCCACCGAGAAGGCCGGGTCGGCCTGGCCCTTCGCGGCCACGACGACCTTGAGGGGCACGCCGGTCTCGGCGTCGACGGTGAGCGTGGCGCTGCCGACGAGCGTCGAGGCGTCGTCGGGGGTGAGGACGACCTGGTACGCGTCACGGCCGGCGACGGAGACGTCGTCGCTCGTGGTCACGGTCGTGCTGGGCTCGACGGCGGCCACGAGGGCGTCGGCCAGCTCGGCGGGCGTCTGCGGCACCGCGGTGCCGTCGGGCAGCGTGCTCGGCAGCTCGCGGGCCTCGTGCTCCGGCAGGGTGGCGTGCGTCGCCTCCTTGGTGCTGCTGTCCCAGGCCCAGACGCTGTCGCCGTCGCGCACGACGTCGCGCTCGGCGAGGTCCTCCACGACCTGGACGCGCTGCTTCGACGGCCCGTCGACGAAGACCTGGGCGGTGTGGCTGCCGGTCAGCAGCTCGAGGGCCTGCGAGACGGAGTCGCCCGAGCCCCCGCGCGAGGCCGAGCCCGGCAGCTCGGGCAGGCCCAGGTCGCTGGTCTGCTCGACGGTGCCGGAGAACGCGGCGTCGGAGCTGCCCGCGATCATCTGGAGGATCTGCGACGCCGACTTGTCGGGCAACGAGACCTCGGCGTTCGCCGAGACGGCGGGCACGACAACCCCGGCGGCGACGACGGCGACCGGGACGGCCGCGGCGGTGATCCAGCGGGCGGACTTCTTCATGGTGACGGCACCTCTCGGGTCGACCCGGACGGGTCGGCGACTGGGCAGCAGGGTACGCGGGAAGCCTGGAGTCCACTGGGGACGCGGGGCACGGCAGTTCGACGTCGAGGCACCCGGCCCCTGCGCCCTCGTGCATCGCACGGTGCCGACGAACCACGTCCTCGCACGGGAACCACGCCGCGGCCTGGTTCCGGTGCGAGGACGTGGTGCCTCGGCGGGTCGGTCGGGGCGGGCTAGAGGTCGACGACCTCGAACTCGAGCAGGTCGGCGCCCGAGGCGACGGGCCGGCGTGGGGCCTCGGCACCGTCCGCGGGAGGCCCGGAGTGGGCCGCCTTCGCGCCCGTCTCGGACCACGCGCGGAACGACTCCTCGTCGGCCCAGGTCGTGACGACGAAGTAGCGCGACTCGCCCGCGACGGGGCGGAGCAGCTGGAACCCCTCGAAGCCGGGGGCCCCGTCGACCGAGTGCTTGCGGGCGGCGAAGCGCGACTCCAGCTCGGAGCCGGCCCCCTCGGGCACGTGGATGGCGTTGATCTTGACGACGGACACGGGGTCTCCCTCTGCGGTTCGTGGGGCGCGGTGCCGACCGGCACCGCGCCTCCTCGACGATAGGGCGGTGGTCAGGCCGTCTTCATGACGTTCGCCGTGAATCCTCGGACGCGCTCGGTGAGACCCGCGGCCCGGCGGTCGATCTGCTCGGGCGGGTTGAGGTGCGGCGGCGCGACCCGGATCAGCAGCGAGCACGCGAGGTCCTCGCAGATGTAGGTGCCGACGGTGTCGCCGTTGGCTCCCGCCTCGCCCGCCTTCGGCGCCGTGAAGAGCCGCACCTGCGTGGCCGGCTGGGGGGAGTGGCAGAGCGAGCACATCGCCGCGATGCCGGGGCGGAGCGAGGCGCCGGAGGAGCGCACGACGAGGCCCACCGGGCGGTCGTCCACCCAGTGCACGATGTAGCCGCGCTGGTGGGCCTGCGGGTCGCGCCAGCCGAGGAACTCGCGCTCGCTCCAGAGCATCTCGTGCAGACCGGGGATGGGCAGGCGGTCCAGGTCGCCCGGCAGGGCGTTGACGAACGACTCGCGGATGTCGGACTCGGTCAGCGGCTTCATGTTCTCCCTCGTGCCGTCGGTGCTGCGAGCCTACGCGGCCCGGCCGCGCCGCCGCCGGGCGTGGGCCTGGTGCGGTGCGTGTGCGCGTGCCGTGCCGATGCGGCGGGTCCCTGTCCTCGTGGGCGGGCCCGCGCCGGCCCGCCGGGGAGGACGGCGACCCGCCGACCGTCCCCGGGCTCCTGGCCGGGCACGGTGCCGGGGGAGGTCCGGACCTGGCGGTCTGGATCCGCTGATCCACTCTGGAGTGGATCAGCGGATCCGGGGCCCGTCCCGTGCGGGCTCGGTGCAGGAGGAACAGGGGGTGCGGCGGGTCCGCGTCCTCGTGGGCGGGCCCACGATGGCCCGCCGGGGAGGAGGGCGACCCGCCGCACCACTGCCGGGGAGGACAGCGACCCGCCGCACCCCGGGGCCTACGCTGGCGGCGTGGTCGAGCAGCGGGCGGGGCAGCGAGCCGAGCAGGGCGACGAGCAGCACGTCGTCGACCGCCTGCGCGCCGCCGGCTGCGTCTTCGCGGAGGACGAGGCCCGGCTGCTCGTCGAGGCCGCGACCGGCGGCGAGCGCGAGGCGATGGTCCGTCGACGCGTCGCCGGCGAGCCCCTCGAGCAGGTGCTCGGCTGGGCGTCCTTCGACGGCCTGCGCGTCCCCGTCGTGCCGGGGGTGTTCGTCCCGCGTCGCCGCACGGAGCTGCTCGTCGACGTCGCCGACGCCCTCCTCGACGGCACGGGCGCCGGAGCCCCCGTCCGCCGCGGCGCCCCCGCCCGCCCCGTCGTCGTCGAGCTCTGCTGCGGCGTCGCCGCCGTCTCCGCGGCCCTGCTGCACCGCCGCCCCGGCCTCGACCTCGTGGCGGCCGACCTCGACCCCGCCGCGGTCGGCCGTGCCCGGCGCACCCTCGGCGACCGCGCGTCCGTGCTCGAGGGCGACCTGTTCCGGCCGCTGCCCCCGCGCCTCCTCGGCCGGGTCGACGTGCTGGTCGCCAACGCGCCGTACGTCCCGACGGGCGCGATCGCGACGATGCCGCCCGAGGCGCGCCTCCACGAGTCCGTGCTCGCCCTCGACGGCGGCGCCGACGGGCTCGACCTGCACCGGAGGATCGCGGGGGAGGCGCGGGCCTGGCTCGCCCCCGGCGGCAGCCTCCTGGTCGAGACGAGCGAGGCGCAGGCCGACGCCACGGAGGCCCTGCTGGCCGCGGCCGGACTCGTCACCCGCGTGCACCGCGACGACGACCGCGACGCGACGGTCGTCGCGGGCCGGGCGGAGGCGCGGGTCGGCTGACGCGCCGATCTCACGGAGCCGACTCGGAGGTCGACCGGGCAGGATCGACGGATGACCGCTACGGAGAACCGCGAACCGACCGCCCTCGAGCAGGCCATCAGCAAGGGCCAGGCAGGGGAGGGAGACATGAACTCCGTCCTCGCCGAGTTCGTCAACTCGCAGGTCGTGGTGCCCACCGCGACCGACGCCCAGGAGTCCCTCAACGACCTGCAGCCCGTGCTGTTCGACCGCGAGGGCACGCCGATGCTCGCCGCCTTCACCCACGTCGACATGGTCGGCGAGCAGGTGAAGGGCGTGGCGCAGTACACGGCCGTGCTGCCCGCCGCCGAGCTCGTGCAGGCCATCCCGGCCCAGACCGGCCTCGTCGTGAACCCCGGCAACGCCGAGGGCTTCGAGATGCTGCCCGAGGGCGTGGCCCAGCTCGCCGGCGACGTCCGCGCGCTGGTGGCGGCCCACCAGGCCGCCGGCTCGCCCGAGCCCGGGCAGCCCGGCACGCCCGCCCAGGCCTGACGCCCCGGCTCGACCTCCCCGACGCCCCGACCGCGACCCCGCGGCCGGGGCGTCGTCCGTGGCAGGATCGGCGCACCATGACCTCCGCCACGCCGCAGCCCACCGACGTCGTCTCCGCCGCCCTCGCGATGCCCCCGTCGCCCGCGGTCGTCTTCCGCTCGAGCGCGGAGGAGGCGCTGCCCGCGACGCCGTTCCGCGTCACGGTGCCGACGCCCGCGAGCCTCGACCCGCTGGTGGCCTCCGACAACCTCGGCTGGCCGACGCTCGTCGCCGTCGTCACGCGCACGGGCCGCGACCTCTCGGCGCTCTCGTCGCAGCCCTGGCAGCGTGAGTGGCTGCTGCTGCCGGGCACGACGTACGTGGCCGTGCCCTCGCCGCCCGAGCTGCTCGCCGGGGTGCGCGTGCTCGTGTTCGACGAGGTCGTCGACGACGGGGGCGCCTCGCAGGCCCAGCTCCCGCCCGACATCGCCGTGCTCATGGCGCACGTGCGCGACGCGGTGCTCGCGGCCGACGAGCGCGACGACGTGCCGGTGCCGTTCCCCGGCCGCTTCACCGGCCCCCTGGCGTGACCGACGCGGGCGGCCGCCGGGCCGCACCGGGCCTCGTCGTGCCGACCCGCGCCTCCTCGGCCGTCGTCGGCGTGCTGACGGACCTCGGCCTCCGCCCCCTCGTGGTGGGCGGCACCGTGCGCGACGCGCTGCTCGCCGAGCGGCGCGGCCTGCCGCCCGAGCCTCCCCGCGACCTCGACCTCGAGGCGCACGGCGACGTGTCGACCGAGGTGCTCGGGGCCGCGCTCGCCCCGCTCGGCCCCGTCGCCGTCCGCGGCGCGGCCTTCCTCGTCGTCTCGGTCGTCGTCGACGGCGAGGAGGTCGAGGTGTCGGTCGAGCCGCTCGTGCCGGGTCGGAGCGTCGCCGAGGCCGACCGAGCCGCCGCCGCCCGTCGCGACCTCACCGTCGGCGCCATCGCCTGGGACCCGGTCTCGCACGAGCTCGTCGACCCGCACGGCGGCGAGGCCGACCTCGCGCGCGGCGTGCTGAGGCACGTCTCCGAGCACTTCGGCGACGACCCGCTGCGCGGCCTCCGCGTCGTGCAGCTGGCCGGCCGGCTCGGCTTCGCGGTCGCCGCGGAGACCGCCGCCCTCTGCCGCGAGCTGCTGCCCGCCGCGGCCGACCTGCCCGTCGAGCGGATCTGGGCCGAGTGGCGGAAGCTCGCCCGCCGGGCGGTCCACTGGCCGGAGGCGCTGGTCGCCCTGGAGCAGACCGGCTGGCTCGCGCGGTGGCCCGACCTCGCGGCCGTGCGCGACGTGCCGCAGGACCCGGCCTGGCACCCCGAGGGCGACGTGTGGACGCACCTCGGGCTGGCGGCCCGTGCCGCCGCCACGGCCGCCGAGCAGGAGGGCACCGCCCCGGCCGACCGGGAGGTGGCCGTGCTCGGGGCCCTGCTGCACGACCTCGGCAAGGCCACGCACACGCAGCTCGGCGACGACGGGCGCGTGCGGTCGCTCGGGCACGCCGAGGCCGGGGTCGACCCCGCCCGGCGCACCCTCGCCGCGATGGGCGCGCCCCGCGCCGTCGTGGAGCGGGTGCTGCCGGTCGTCCGCGAGCACATGACCCACGTCTCGGTGCCGGGGCGTCCCTCCGGCCCCGCCGTGCGGCGGCTGCGCCGACGGCTCGCGCCGGCCGGGCTCGACGACTGGGCGCGGGTGGTCGACGCCGACGCGGCCGGGCGGGCCGGGGCGTCCCGTCAGGGGGCCGCCGACGCCTGGCGCGAGGTCTCCGCGGCGACGCCGCGGACGCCGGGGCGCGGCCTGCTCACGGGGCGCCACCTCATCGACGCGGGGCTGACGCCCGGGCCGGTGTTCCGCGAGACGCTCCGGGCCGCGGCGGCGGCGGAGGACGACGAGGCCTACGTCGACGAGGCCGGCGCGGTGCGCTGGCTGGCCGCCCGGCTCGGCTGAGTCGCTCGGCCTCACGAAACCTGCTCGTCACACGCCGCCTGTAGGCTGCCCCCCACAACCGAACATCGGGCCACGAACACGTCGCGGGAGAGCTCCGGTGCGCAGAAGCTGCGCCGACCGGGCACCGAAGGAGCAAGCTCCCCGCCAATCTCTCAGGTACGCGTACCGCGACGGACTGGCCACTCTGAAAAGCAGGAGGCACCGCGCCGTCGTCAGGTCGGCCGACGTCCTCCTCGCCCACGGTGAAAGCCGACCTCGGTCGGTGAAGCTCTCAGGCCCATGACAGAGGGGGAGCCGCGACCAGCGACGCTGGCCGCTGCCCACCCCGTCGTGCAGGTGCTGCACGGCATCGCTCCCGGCCGGCGACACCCGCGGCCGGGCCGTCCCTCCAGGAGTCCGATGTCCGACGCGTCCTCGAACCTGCCCGCCGCCCCCGGCCCCACCGACGCCGACCTCGTCGACGACGAGCTCGAGCCCGAGGCCCCCGTCGGCGCCGAGGCCGTCGGTGACGTCGTCACCGGCGACGACGGCACCGAGGGGGTCGCGACCGGCCCGGGCGCCGGCGACCTCGAGGTCGTCGACGGCGCGGAGGCCGAGGCGCTCGCCGCCGACGAGCCCGACGAGCGGCTGAGCCCGCTGCACGACGTCCACGTCGCGGCGGGCGCGAGCTTCACCGACTTCGCCGGCTGGCAGATGCCCGTCCGCTACAGCTCCGACCTCGCCGAGCACCACGCCGTGCGCACCGCCGCCGGCCTCTTCGACCTCTCCCACATGGCCGAGATCGCCGTCGCCGGCCCCGAGGCCGGGGCCTTCCTCGACCGGGCGCTGGCCGGCACCCTCTCGACCATCGCGGTCGGCCGCGCGAAGTACTCGCTGCTGCTCAGCGCCGAGGGCGGCATCGTCGACGACCTGGTCGTGTACCGGCTCGACGACGACGACTTCCTCGTCGTGGCGAACGCGTCGAACCGCGACGCGGCCTTCTCCGCCCTCGCGACCCGCGCCTCCGGCTTCGACGTCACGGTCGACGACGAGAGCGACGACACCGCGCTGATCGCGATCCAGGGGCCCGAGGCCGAGGGCGTCCTCGACGAGCTGGTCACGAGCGACCGCCTCCAGCCCGACGCGCCGCTGTCGACCCTCCGCTACTACCGCGTGCTGCAGGGCACGTTCGACGACGCCCCCGTGCTGATCGCCCGCACCGGCTACACCGGCGAGGACGGCTTCGAGCTCTACCTCGACCCCGAGACCGCACCTGAGCTGTGGGCGGCGCTCGCCGAGGCCGGCGCGCCCCGCGGCGTCGTCCCCGCGGGCCTCGCCAGCCGCGACACCCTCCGCCTCGAGGCCGGCATGCCGCTCTACGGGCACGAGCTCGGCCTCGACGTGCGACCCGCCCAGGCCGGGCTCGGCCGCGTCGTCGACACCTCGAAGGAGTTCGTCGGCAAGGCCGGCGTCGAGCCCGCGCCCGACGCCCGCGTGCTCGTCGGCCTCGCGCTCGAGGGCCGCCGCGCCGCCCGCGCCGGCTACCCGGTGGTCACCGACGACGGCACGGTCGTCGGCGAGGTCACCTCGGGGGCGCTGTCGCCGACCCTCGGTCACCCCGTCGCCATGGCGTTCGTCGACCCCGAGGTCGTCGAGCGGGGCCCCGGCCTCGCCGTCGACGTGCGCGGCACGGCGATCCCGGCGGCGGTCGTCCCGCTGCCGTTCTACAAGCGCTCCTAGCCCGGCCGCTCGCTCGCTCGCCCGCGGCCGGCCCGCCCGGCCGGCACCGCGCCTCCCGCACCGCCCTCCCGCACCGCCCCCACGACCCCAGCCCCCGCCTCCGTCGCACGACGGCCCCCACGAAAGGCCCGGCCATGACCGACCTCACCGCCCTGAAGTACACCTCCGAGCACGAGTGGCTGCTCATCGACGGCGACACCGCCACCGTCGGCATCACCGACTACGCGGCCGACAAGCTCGGCGACGTCGTCTACGTCGACCTGCCCGCCGAGGGCACCGAGGTCGAGACCGGCAAGGTCGTCGGCGAGATCGAGTCGACCAAGTCGGTCGGCGAGCTCTTCGCCCCCGCGCTCGGCACCGTGCTCGAGGCGAACCAGGCCGTCGTCGACAGCCCCGACCTCGTCAACAGCGACCCGTTCGGCGAGGGCTGGCTGATCAAGATCACCCTGTCGTCGAGCGACCAGGTCGGCCTCCTCTCTCGCGACGAGTACGTCGCCCTGACCGCCGAATGAGCGCCGTGACCGAGGGCAGCGTGTTCGGCGACTGGTCCGACCGCGCCGCGACCGGCTTCGTCGACCGCCACGTCGGCACGACCACGGCCGAGCAGCGCGCCATGCTCGACGTGCTGGGGCACGACAGCGTCGCCTCGCTCGTGAGCGCCGCGGTGCCCGACAGCATCCACGCGTCCGCCGTCGAGGGCTCGGTGCTGCCCGCCCCGATCGGCGAGGAGGAGGCGCTGGCCGAGCTCCGCGGGCTCGCCGACCGCAACCGCGCCTCCCGCAGCATGATCGGCCTCGGGTACCACGACACCGTGACCCCGGCCGTGATCCGCCGCAACGTGCTCGAGAACCCGAGCTGGTACACGGCCTACACGCCGTACCAGCCCGAGATCTCGCAGGGCCGCCTCGAGGCCCTGATCAACTTCCAGACCATGGTCTCCGAGCTGACCGGCCTGACGACCGCCAACGCGTCGATGCTCGACGAGGGCACGGCCGTCGTCGAGGGCATGCTGCTCGCCCGCCGCGCGTCGAAGGCGCCGAGCGACGTCTTCGTCGTCGACGCGGACGCGCTGCCGCAGACGAAGGCGCTGCTGGCCGGCCGCGCCGAGGCCGTCGGCGTCGAGATCGTCGAGCTCGACCTCGCGACGACCGCGCCCGCCGACCTGCCGGCCGCCTTCGGCGTCTTCGTGCAGTACCCGGGCGCCTCGGGCGCCGTGTGGGACCCTGAGCCCGTCGTCGAGGCCGCGCACGCGGCCGGTGGCCTCGCGGTCGTCGCCGCCGACCTGCTCGCGATGACCCTGCTGCGGGCGCCCGGCGAGTTCGGCGCCGACGTCGCCGTCGGCACGAGCCAGCGCTTCGGCGTGCCGATGGGCTTCGGGGGGCCGCACGCGGGCTACATGGCCGTCCGCACCGGGCTCGAGCGTCAGCTGCCCGGGCGCCTCGTCGGCGTCTCGCAGGACGCCGAGGGGCACCCCGCCTACCGGCTCAGCCTCCAGACGCGCGAGCAGCACATCCGCCGCGAGAAGGCGACCTCGAACATCTGCACCGCCCAGGTGCTGCTCGCCGTGATGGCCTCGATGTACGCGGTCTACCACGGCCCGTGGGGCCTCCGGCACGTCGCCGGGCGCGTGCACGACCACGCCGTCGACCTCGCCGCGGCGATCACGGCCAGCGACCTCGAGCTCGAGCGCGACTCGTTCTTCGACACCCTGCAGGTCTTCGTGCCCGGCCGGGCCCGGGAGGTCGTGGCCAGCGCCCACGAGCGCGGCTACCTGCTCTGGGCCGTCGACGACGACTGCGTGCGCTTCTCGTTCGACGAGACGACCACCCGCGACGACGTCGCGGTGGTGGCCGACGTGCTCGGCGTCACGCTGCCCCCGCTCGACGCGGCGGCGCGGGTCGAGGTCCTGCCCGAGGCGGCCCTCCGCACCTCCGACTACCTGACGCACCCGGTCTTCCGCACCCACCGCAGCGAGACCAGCATGATGCGCTACCTCAAGCACCTCGCCGACAAGGACTACGCGCTCGACCGCGGAATGATCCCCCTCGGCAGCTGCACGATGAAGCTCAACGCCGCGACCGAGATGGCCGCGGTGACCTGGCCCGAGTTCGCCGGGGTCCACCCGTTCGCCCCGGCCTCCGACGTCGAGGGCTACCTCGAGATGATCGGTCAGCTCGAGGGCTGGCTCGCGGAGGTCACCGGCTACGACACCGTCTCGCTGCAGCCGAACGCGGGCAGCCAGGGCGAGCTCGCCGGCCTCCTCGCGATCCGCGGGTACCACCGCGCGAACGGCGACCTCGCCCGCACGGTCTGCCTCATCCCGCAGAGCGCGCACGGCACGAACGCCGCCAGCGCCGTCCTCGCGGGCCTCCGCGTCGTCGTCGTCGCCTGCAACGAACAGGGCGACGTCGACCTCGCCGACCTGCGGGCCAAGGTCGCCGAGCACGCCGACGACCTCGCCGCGCTGATGATCACGTACCCGTCGACGCACGGCGTCTACGAGCACGACATCCGCGAGGTCACCGACGCCGTCCACGCGGCCGGCGGCCAGGTCTACGTCGACGGCGCGAACCTCAACGCCCTGCTCGGCGTCGCGCGCTTCGGCGAGTTCGGGGGCGACGTCTCGCACCTCAACCTCCACAAGACGTTCTGCATCCCCCACGGCGGAGGCGGCCCCGGGGTCGGGCCGGTCGCGGCGAAGGCGCACCTCGCGCCGTTCCTGCCCGGCCACCCGCTCGCGCAGCAGGCCGACCGCCGAACCGGCGCCTCCGCCGCCGGTGCGGGCGAGCGCCTCGCACACGGGGGCGTCCCCGTCTCGAGCGCCCCCTACGGGTCGCCGAGCATCCTGCCGATCAGCTGGACCTACGTCCGGATGATGGGCACGGAGGGCCTCACCGCCGCGACCGGCGCCGCCGTGCTCGCCGCGAACTACGTCGCCGCCCGCCTGCGCGAGCACTACCCGGTGCTGTACTCGGGCGAGAACGGCCTCGTGGCGCACGAGTGCATCCTCGACCTGCGCCCGCTCCGCGACGCCACCGGCGTGACGGTCGACGACGTCGCGAAGCGCCTGGTCGACTACGGCTTCCACTCGCCGACGATGTCGTTCCCGGTCGCCGGCACGCTGATGGTCGAGCCGACCGAGAGCGAGGACCTCGCCGAGATCGACCGCTTCGTCGACGCGATGATCGCCATCAAGGCGGAGGCCGACCAGGTCGCCGCCGGTCGCTGGTCGGTGGAGGAGAGCCCGCTGCGCGGCGCGCCGCACACGGCGGAGTCGGTCATCTCGGGGGAGTGGTCGCGTGACTACACCCGCGACGAGGCCGTCTACCCCGTCCGGTCGCTCGTGCGCGGCAAGTACTGGCCGCCGGTGCGCCGCATCGACCAGGCCTGGGGCGACCGCAACCTGTTCTGCGCCTGCCCGCCGGTGGAGGCGTTCGCCTAGGCGGCGTCCGTCCCCGCCCGACGGCGCCCCGGCCGCCCCGCGAGAGCGGAGCGGCCGGGGCGCCGTCGTCAGCTCGGCAGGCCGAAGAACGAGGGGAAGGTCGCGGCGGCCCACGGGTAGCCCACGAAGACCGCGGCGTCCATCAGCACGTGCGCGACGACGAGCGGCAGCACGCGCCCGGTGCGCGCGTACAGCCAGCCGAAGGCCAGCCCCATCACGAGGTTGCCGACGAACGCGCCGAACCCCTGATACAGGTGGTACGTGCCCCGGAGCAGGGCCGCCGTGACGATGATGGGCCAGGTCCGCCAGCCGAGGTCGCGGAGGCGCGCGAAGAGGTAGGCGACGACGATGACCTCCTCGGTGACGCCGGCGCGCAGGGCCGAGAGCAGCAGCACCGGCACCGTCCACCAGTGCTGCGCGAGGTCGGTGGGCACCACGGTCACCGTGAGGTCGAGGGCCTTCCCGACGAGGTAGAGGCCGATGCCCGGCACGCCGATCGCGAGGGCGATGCCCGCTCCGCCCGCGACGTCGCGGCCCGCGCGCGAGAAGTCGACCCCGAGACGGCCGAGGTGCGGCCGGGCCTCCCGCCAGAGCAGGAAGGCCACCAGCAGCACCGGCACGAGGTCGACGGCGATGCCCATCAGCTGGTAGAGCAGGTCGAAGACCGGCCGGTCGCTGAGCGACGAGTTGAGCGTCGCGGTCTGCTGCGAGAGGGCGACGTCGCGGGTCAGCCGGTTCGCCAGGGACAGGAGCGAGTACACCGCGGAGGCGCCGAGCGACAGGGCGAGGACGATCGCGATCTCCGCCCGCACGCGCCCTCGGGAGGGCACCCCGCCGTCGTCCGCCAGCCGGGCCCTCGTCACGTCGCTCACGCGGCTGATCGTACGGGACGGCCACACCTGTCGTGCGGGGCCAGGGATGATAGCGGCAGTCTCGGGGATTCCTCGCAGCAGATCCATGCGAGATGCAGGCCCCACGCGCAACGAACCGTGCGTCGACGCAACGAATCGGCGAGTTGGTTTCCGTCGTGTAACCGTTCTCCGTGAGGTTTGGTGATGCCTCCGGGCGGTGCTTAGGGTACTTGCATCCAACGCGGCACGGCTCATGGGGGCTGTGCTGCGTCCTTTCTTGCATCAGGAGGAACATTGAAGAAGACGCGCACGGGCCTCGGGGCCATCGCCGTCGTGGGGACGGCAGCACTCGTCCTCACGGGCTGCGCCAGCGGCAGCGACGACTCGGGCGACAGCGCCTCGGGCGACTCGTCGGCCGTCATCACGACGAACGGCAACGAGCCGCAGAACCCGCTGATCCCTTCGAACACCACCGAGGTCGGCGGCGGCAAGATCATCGACTCCGTGTTCGCGGGCCTCGTCTCGTACGACGCCAAGGGCGAGCCCGTCAACGACGTGGCCGAGAGCATCACCTCCGACGACAACCAGAAGTGGGACGTCAAGATCCGCGAGGGCCTGACGTTCACCGACGGCACCGACGTGACGGCCGAGTCGTTCACGAAGGCCTGGAACTGGGCGGCGCAGCTCAGCAACGCCCAGGGCGGCAGCTACTTCTTCGACGACATCGAGGGCTTCAGCTACGACGCCGACAGCGAGCTCGCGCTCGAGGTCGTCAGCCCCACCGAGTTCACCGTCCAGCTCAGCGCGCCCGAGGCCGACTGGCCCCTGCGCCTCGGCTACTCGGCGTTCGTCCCGCTGCCCGAGGCGTTCTACGCCGACACGGCGGCCTTCGGCGAGAACCCGATCGGCAACGGCCCGTACAAGCTCGACGGCGAGGGCGCCTGGACGCACAACCAGGACATCAAGCTCGTCACCAACGAGGACTACGACGGCCCGCGCACGCCCAAGAACGGCGGCCTGACCATCACGTTCTACACGACGCAGGACGCGGCCTACGCCGACGCCCAGTCGGGTGTGCTGGACATCCTCGACGCCGTCCCCGACAGCGCCTTCGAGACCTACAAGGACGACTTCCCGGACCGCAACGTCAACCAGGCGGCCGCGATCTTCCAGTCGTTCACCATCCCCCAGTACCTCGAGCACTTCGACGGCACGACGGAGGAGGGCAAGCTCCGCCGCCAGGCCATCTCGATGGCGATCAACCGCGACGACATCACCAAGGTGATCTTCCAGGACACCCGCACCCCCGCCAAGGACTTCACGTCGCCCGTCATCGACGGCTACTCGGACGACCTCGACGGCTCGGACGTCCTCTCGTACAACGAGGACGAGGCCCAGAAGCTCTGGAAGGAAGCCGACGCGATCGCGCCCTACGGCGACACCGTCTTCTCCATCGCCTACAACGCTGACGGTGGCCACCAGGCCTGGGTCGACGCGGCGGCGAACAGCATCGCCGACACGCTCGGCATCAAGGCCGAGGGCAAGTCGTACCCCGACTTCAAGGGCCTGCTCGACGAAGAAGAGAACGACGCGATGACCGGTGCCTTCCGTTCCGGATGGCAGGCCGACTACCCGTCGCTCTACAACTTCCTCGCCCCGCTGTACCAGTCCGGTGCGGGCTCGAACTACGGCCGCTACACCAGCGACGAGTTCGACAGCCTCCTCAAGGAGGGCAGCCAGGCCACGAGCGTCGACGACGCGAACGCCAAGTTCCAGGACGCTCAGGAGGTCCTCTTCAAGGACCTCCCCGTCGTCCCGCTGTGGTACTCCAACGTGACCGGCGTCTACGCCGACACGGTGAGCAACGTCCAGTTCGGCTGGAACTCGGTGCCCCTGTACTACGAGGTCACCAAGAACTAGCAGCGGAGAGGCGACCAGCCTCACCGTCCACGAGGGGGTCCGGAGCAGAGCGATCTGCTGCGGACCCCCTCCGCGGGCGTCCACCACCCACACGATTGCGACCTATGCTCACGCACGACACCGAGGAGGCCTGATGCTCTGGTACACCGGTCGACGGCTCCTCCAATTGATCCCCGTCTTCTTCGGGGCGACGTTCCTCATCTACTTCATGGTCTTCGCCGTGCCGGGCGACCCCGTGGCGGCTCTCTTCGGCGACAAGCAGCCGAGCCCCCAGGTCCTCGAGCAGATCAGGGCTCAGTACAACCTCGACAAGCCCTTCATCGTCCAGTACCTGCTCTACATCGGCGGACTGTTCACGGGCGACCTCGGCACGACCTTCTCCGGTCGTCCCGTGCTGTCCGAGCTGACGCGCGCCTTCCCCATCACCTTCCGCCTCGCGATGCTGGCCCTCGTCTTCGAGGCCGTCGCCGGCATCATCGTCGGTCTGGTCGCCGGTCTCCGCAAGGGCAAGATCTTCGACACGAGCGCGCTCGTCGTGAGCCTGCTGCTCATCTCCGTGCCGATCTTCGTCGTCGGCTTCGTGCTGCAGTACGTCTTCGCCATCAACCTCGGCATCTTCCGCACCACGGTCAGCTCTCAGGCCCCGTGGAACGAGCTGGTGCTGCCGGCCCTGGTGCTGGCCTCCGTGTCGTTCGCGTACATCGTCCGCCTGACCCGCGCCTCCGTCTCGGAGAACATGAGCGCCGACTTCGTGCGCACCGCCACGGCGAAGGGCCTCACCCGTCGCCGCGTCGTCGGCGTGCACATCCTCCGCAACTCGCTCGTGCCGGTCATCACCTACCTCGGCGTCGACATCGGATCGCTGATGGTCGGTGCCATCGTCACCGAGGGCATCTTCAACATCCAGGGCGTCGGCGGCACCGTCTACAAGGCCATCCAGCTCGGCGAGGGCCCCACCGTCGTGTCGTTCGTGGCCGTGATGGTCATCATCTTCATGCTGGCCAACCTGCTCGTCGACCTGCTCTACGCCGTTCTCGACCCGAGGATCCGCTATGCCAAGTAACGCCTCATCGCCCCTGTCGGCCGACCACTTCGTCGCCGACCTCGAGGAGACGCCCGTCAAGGCCGTCGACGCCGTCGACGAGTCCGAGAAGCCCCGCAGCAGCTGGGACGACGCGTGGGACAGCATGAAGTCCCGCCCGCTGTTCTGGATCTCCGCGGCTCTCATCCTGCTCGTGGTCGTCGTCGCGGTCTTCCCCGGGCTGTTCACCCACACCTCCCCGACCAGCGGCGCCGACCTGCAGTCGAGCAACGAGGGCCCGGAGGCCGGCCACCCGATGGGCTTCACCCGTCAGGGCCTCGACGTCTTCGCCCGCGTCGTCTACGGCACCCGCGCCTCCCTCACGGTGGGCCTCCTCGCGACGGTCATCGTCACGATCATCGGCATCATCGTGGGTTCGCTGGCCGGCTTCTACGGCGGCTGGCTCGACGCGGTCGTCTCGCGCATCGGCGACATCTTCTTCGCCATCCCCACGGTGCTCGGCGCCATCGTCCTCATGTCGGTGCTGCCCTCCCGCACCCCCCTCACGGTGGCCCTGGTGCTGTCGCTCTTCGCCTGGCCCCAGATCGCGCGCATCATGCGCGGTTCCGTGCTCGGCGCGAAGAGCAGCGACTACGTGACGGCGAGCCTCGCGCTCGGCGTCTCGCGGTTCCGCATCCTGCTCCGCCACGTCGTGCCCAACGCGATCACCCCGGTCATCGTCGTCGCCACCGTCTCGCTCGGCACGTTCATCGTCGCCGAGGCGACGCTGAGCTTCCTCGGCATCGGCCTGCCCAGCGGCACCATGTCGTGGGGCAACGACATCAGCCAGGCGAGCGTCTCCATCCGCACGGCTCCGATGACCCTGTTCTGGCCCGCGGCCGCGCTGTCGATCACGGTGCTGTCGTTCCTCATGATGGGCGACGTCGTGCGCGACGCCCTCGACCCGAAGGCGAGGGCCCGTCGATGACGTCCACCTCCACCCGCCCCGAGGGCGCGTCCGGCGCCTCCACCTCGGCGGCTCCGCTGCTCGAGATCAAGGGCCTCAAGATCGGCTTCAAGACGCAGGCGGGCTACGTCGACGCCGTGCGGGGCGTCGACCTGACCCTCCGTCAGGGCGAGAGCCTCGCGATCGTCGGCGAGTCGGGCTCCGGTAAGTCGACCACCGCCACCTCGATCATCGACCTCCTGCCCGGCACGGGCACCGTCACGGGCGGCCAGATCCTGTTCGAGGGCCGTGACCTCACGAAGGTCAGCAAGGCCGAGATGCAGGCGCTGCGCGGCCGAGAGATCGGCTACGTCCCGCAGGACCCGATGTCGAACCTCAACCCGGTCTGGAGCATCGGCTTCCAGGTCGAGGAGGCCATCCGGGCCAACGGCGTCGCGACCGGCAAGCAGGCCGTCCGCGAGCGGGCGATCGAGGTGCTGAAGGAGGCCGGGCTCGGTGACGCCGACCAGCGCCTCAAGCAGTTCCCGCACCAGTTCTCGGGCGGCATGCGCCAGCGCGTGCTGATCGGCATCGGCCTGTCGTCGCGCCCGAAGCTGCTCATCGCCGACGAGCCGACCTCGGCCCTCGACGTGACCGTGCAGCGACGCATCCTCGACCACCTCGAGAGCCTGACCCGCGACTACGGCACCTCCGTGCTCTTCATCACGCACGACCTCGGCCTCGCCGCCGAGCGTGCCGAGAAGCTGGTCGTGATGTACAAGGGCCGCGTCGTCGAGTCCGGGCCCTCGAAGGAGATCCTGGCCAACCCGCAGCACCCGTACACGAAGCGCCTGGTCGCCGCGGCACCGAGCCTCGCGAGCCGCCGGATCCAGTCGGCCCTCACGCCGAACACCGTGCACGACGCCGACGTGTCGGCCGAGGGCGCGGACGACGCCGAGCTGATCGCCCGGGCCCACGCCCGCGAGGAGGTCGGCAAGGCCGACCAGCGCTACATCTCGGTGCAGAACCTGTCGAAGATCTACCAGATCCGCCAGGGCGGCTTCAAGACGACCGAGCTCAAGGCCGTCGACGACGTGTCGTTCGCGATCCCGCGCGGCACGACGATGGCGCTCGTCGGCGAGTCGGGCTCCGGCAAGTCGACCGTGGCGAAGCTCGTGCTGCAGCTCGAGTCGATCTCGTCGGGCACCGTCGAGATCGACGGCCAGAGCGTCGGTGCGTTGAAGGGCAAGGCGCTCTTCGACTTCCGTCGCCGGGTCCAGCCGGTCTTCCAGGACCCGTACGGTTCGCTCGACCCGATGTACAGCGTCGGCAACACGATCGCCGAGCCGCTGGTGACCCACGGCATCGGCGACCGTGCGAGCCGCCAGGCCCGCGTGCGCGAGCTGCTCGAGCAGGTGTCGCTCCCGGCGTCGACGGTCAACCGCTACCCGAACGAGCTCTCGGGAGGTCAGCGCCAGCGCATCGCCGTCGCGCGGGCGCTCGCCCTGAAGCCCGACGTCATCGTGCTCGACGAGGCCGTCTCGGCCCTCGACGTGCTCGTCCAGGGCCAGATCCTCGACCTGCTGACCGACCTGCAGACCGAGCTGGGCCTGACGTACCTCTTCATCACGCACGACCTCGCCGTCGTCCGGCTCATCGCCGACAACGTGGCGGTCATGCAGAAGGGCCGCATCGTCGAGTCGGGCACCACCGACGAGATCTTCGCGGCGCCGACGAAGCAGTACACCCAGGAGCTCCTCGAGGCGATCCCCGGCGCGAACTTCGCCTTCGGGCGCTGAGCCGGTCCTCCCGCCCCACCGGGAGAGGGCCCCTCCCGCCGTGTTCGCGCACGGCGAGAGGGGCCCTTTACCACGTGCCGTAGACTGATCGGGCCGGGCTTCGTCCCGACCACTTCCCCCCTCACTCTTTCGTAAGGAATACATCCATGGCGACTGCCATCCGCAGCGACCTGCGCAACGTGGCGATCGTGGCCCACGTCGACCACGGCAAGACGACCCTCGTCGACGCCATGCTCAAGCAGACCAACTCGTTCGACGCGCACTTCGACACCGAAGACCGCATGATGGACGGCAACGAGCTCGAGCGCGAGAAGGGCATCACGATCCTCGCGAAGAACACCTCGGTGCTCTACAACGGTGCCCACGCGACCGACGGCCCGATCACGATCAACGTCATCGACACCCCCGGCCACGCCGACTTCGGTGGCGAGGTCGAGCGCGGCCTCTCGATGGTCGACGGCGTCGTGCTGCTCGTCGACGCGTCAGAGGGCCCGCTGCCCCAGACGCGCTTCGTGCTCCGCAAGGCCCTCGCGGCCAAGCTGCCCGTCATCCTGCTGGTCAACAAGACCGACCGCCCCGACGCGCGCATCGACGAGGTCGTGGCCGAGAGCCAGGACCTCCTCCTCGGCCTCGCCAGCGACCTGAGCGAAGAGGTGGAGGACCTCGACCTCGACGCCATCCTCAACGTGCCCGTCGTCTACGCCTCGGGCCGCAACGGCGCCGCGTCGACGAACAAGCCCGCCGACGGCTCGCTGCCCGACAACGACGACCTCGAGCCGCTCTTCGACGCGATCCTCACCCACGTGCCGGCGCCGCGCTACGACGACGAGCACCCGCTGCAGGCGCACGTCACCAACCTCGACGCCTCGCCGTTCCTCGGCCGCCTCGCGCTCCTCCGCGTCTTTCACGGCACCCTGCAGAAGGGCCAGACCGTCGCCTGGGTCAAGTCCGACGGCACCGTGCAGAACGCGCGCATCACCGAGCTCCTGGTGACGAAGGCCCTCAGCCGCTACCCGGCCGAGAGCGCGGGCCCCGGCGACATCGTCGCCGTCGCCGGCTTCGACACGATCACCATCGGCGAGACCCTCTCCGACCCTGAAGACGTCCGCCCGCTGCCGACCATCACGGTCGACGACCCGGCCATCTCGATGACCATCGGCACGAACACCTCGCCGATCATCGGCAAGGTCAAGGGCCACAAGCTGACCGCCCGCATGGTCAAGGACCGCCTCGACCGCGAGCTGGTCGGCAACGTCTCGCTCAAGGTCGTCGACATCGGACGCCCCGACGCGTGGGAGGTCCAGGGCCGCGGCGAGCTCGCGCTGGCCATCCTCGTCGAGCAGATGCGCCGCGAGGGCTTCGAGCTCACCGTCGGCAAGCCGCAGGTCGTCACCCGTCGTGACGAGAACGGCAAGCTGCAGGAGCCCTTCGAGCACATGACCATCGACGTGCCCGACGAGTACCTCGGCGCCGTCACGCAGCTGATGGCCGCCCGCAAGGGCCGCATGGAGAACATGGCGAACCACGGCTCGGGCTGGGTCCGCATGGAGTTCATCGTCCCCTCGCGCGGCCTGATCGGCTTCCGCACGCAGTTCCTCACCGACACGCGCGGCACCGGCATCGCCAACGGCATCAGCCACGGCTACGGCCCCTGGGCCGGCGAGATCTCGACCCGCACCAACGGCTCGATCATCGCCGATCGCTCCGGCGTCGTCACCCCCTTCGCGATCATCAACCTGCAGGAGCGCATGTCGTTCTTCGTGCAGCCGACCGAAGAGGTCTACGAGGGCATGGTCGTGGGCGAGAACTCGCGCGCCGACGACATGGACGTCAACATCACCAAGGAGAAGAAGCTGACCAACATGCGTCAGTCGACGGCCGACAACTTCGAGTCGATGACGCCCTCCAAGGTGCTCTCGCTCGAGGAGGCCCTCGAGTTCGCCGGTGACGACGAGTGCGTCGAGGTCACCCCCGACGCGATCCGCATCCGCAAGGTCGAGCTCGACGCCAGCGCCCGCCAGCGCAGCACCGCTCGCCTGAAGAAGCAGAACGCGTAGCGCTCCTCACCGAACGCCCTCAGGAGGCGCCCCACCGGCCGGTGGGGCGCCTCCCGTCGTCCGGGGGCCCGGTGGGTGCACCCGCCGCACGTTCTACGACGTCGCCCAGTCGCGGCCGCTACGGTCGTCGCGTGACCTCGACACCGGCCCGCCCCGCCCGCACCCGCCTCGTCCGCTCCGCCACCGGCCTGTTGCTCGCTGCCGGGCTCGTCGGCGGGCTCACCGCCTGCAGCTCGCTCGACAACGTCGTGGGCAGCGCCGTCGACCAGGGCGTCGAGAGCGTGCGCGGCACGGTCGAGGGCGCGGTCGGCGACGCCGTCAGCGAGGCCCTCGGCGGCGCCAGCGTCTCGACCGACGGCACCCTGCCCGAGTCGTTCCCGGCCGAGGTGCCGCTGCTCGACGGCACGGTGCGCGGGGGAGGCGCGGGGCCCGACGGCTCGGGCTGGGTCGCCCAGCTCGCCGTGGCGAGCCTCGACGACTTCGCGACGGCCCAGGCGGCGCTCGAGGCGGCCGGGTACTCCGCCGCGGGGGTGAACGTCGACGCCGACACCGCGCTCGGCACGTTCACCGGCCCGACGTACCGCGTCGTGCTCACGATCACGACGCAGGCCTCCGACGGCGCGGTGCTCGCGACCTACGTCGTCACGCCCGTCTAGGCGCAGCGGCCGGGCGAAAAGAGCGCCGCAGCCGGCGCGGTCACGGTCGCCCCGGGCGACCGCGCCGCTCAGCCGAGCAGGGTCTCGCCGACCCAGCCGCCCTCCGACGCGCCCGGCGGCACCGCGAAGATGGCCGAGCCGACGTGCTTGAGGTACTCGTTCATCCGGTCGTTCCTGGCCAGGGCGGTCTGGATCGGCACGAACTGCCGCCGCGGGTCGCGCTGGAAGCACAGGAAGAACAGCCCGGCGTCGAGCCGCCCGAGCTGGTCGTTGCCGTCGACGAAGTTGTAGCCGCGGCGCAGCAGGGTCGCTCCGCCGTTCTGGTCGGGGTGGGCGAGGGCGACGTGCGAGTCCCGCGCGATGGCGGGCCCCGAGCCGTCCGTCGCCGCGGCCGAGAAGTCGGGCGCGGTGAACTCGTCGCCGCCGGAGAGCGGCGCTCCGTCGCGCTTGTCGCGGCCGACCACGGTCTGCTGCTCGGCGAGCGACGCGTGGTCCCACGTCTCGATCGTCATGCGGATCTTGCGGGCGACGAGGTACGAGCCGCCGTCCATCCACGCGCTGCCGTCCGAGCCCGCGGCCCAGACGCCCTCCTCGACCGCCGCGGTGTCCTCGGCCTTGAGGTTGGCCGTGCCGTCCTTGAAGCCGAACAGGTTGCGGGGCGTGCTCTGGCCGCGGGTCGTCGACGACGTGCGGCCGAAGCCGAGCTGCGACCACCGGAGGGAGGCGCGGCCGAAGGCGATGCGCGAGAGGTTGCGGATGGCGTGCACCGCGACCTGCGGGTCGTCGCTGCACGCCTGCACGCAGAGGTCGCCGCCGGTCAGGGCCTCGACGAGCTGGTCGCCCGAGAAGTGCGGCAGGTCGACGAGGGCGGCGGGCCGTCGGGAGGCGATGCCGTAGCGGTCGGCGCCGGTCGCGTCGGTGAAGAGGGTCGGGCCGAACCCGATGGTCACGGTGAGCCCGGCCGCGGGCAGGCCCAGCGCCTCCCCGGTGTCGTCCGGGGGAGCGAGCGGCGACCCGCCGACGGAGCCGGCCTCGCTCACGTCGAGGCCCTGGGTCAGGCGGGCCGCCGCCGCGCTCCAGTCGCGGAGCAGCGAGACGAGGTCGTCACGCGTCGTGCCCCCGGCCATGTCGAACGAGGCGAAGTGCAGGCGGTCCTGGGCGGCGGTGACGATGCCCGACTGGTGCCGGCCGGCGAAGGGGTAGCGGGCGGACGCGCCGGAGGCGCCCGTCGCGTGGGCCTGGACGGCGCGGTCGGCCCCGACCCCGACCCCGGCGCCGAGGACCCCCGCGCCCACGCCCGTGCCCAGCAGGCCGAGCAGGCCCCGTCGGGAGATGCCGCCGCGGGGGGCGCGTGCCTCGCCCGAGCCCGGGGCCGTGCCCTCGTGCTGCTCGTCGTGCCGCTCGTCGTCCGTCACGCCCGGCCGCCCGTCAGCTCACCAGCGCGGCGGTGAGCTCGCTGAGGGGCTCGCTGAGCGCGTTGACGGCGTCGCTGAGCGACTTGGTGTCGGCCGTGGTGAGCTCCGTGTAGGCCGGGAAGCCGGCGTCCAGGCTGCCGTACGAGGCGAGCAATTCCTCGAGCGCGGCGAGCTTCGCGTCGATCCGGTCGGTGAGCTCAGGGTCCTTCTCGGCGACGATGTCGCGGACGCCCTCGTACGCGACGCGGGCGCCCTCGAGGTTCGCCTGGAAGTCGTAGAGGTCGGTGTGCGACCAGATCTCCTCCTCGCCGGTGATCTTGCCGGTCGCCACCTCGTCCATGAGGCCGACGGCGCCGTTGCTGATCGTGTCGATGCCGACGGTGAAGTCCGGGGCGGTGACGGCGGCCTGCAGGTCCGCCGTGTCGGCGGTGAGCAGGTCGGCGAAGCGTCCTCGCTCCTCGGGCGTCAGGGGCACGTACGCCTCGCCGCCGTTGTCGTCTGCCGTCGGCTGCCAGAGGTCCTTCTCGATGCGGTGCCAGCCCGTCCACTCGGTGCCCGGCTCGACGTCCGCCTCGCGGAAGTCGATCTTCGGGTCGAGGTCGCCGAACGACTCGGCCACGGGCTCGATGCGCTCGTAGTGGGCGCGCGCGGAGGGGTAGAGCGACCGGGCCGTCGCGTCGTCGCCGGCGCGGTACGCGTCGAGGAAGGCCTGGGTCGCCGGCACGAGCTGGCCGACCTGGTCGTCGACGTACGCGACGTACGCGGCGGCGGCCGCGTCGACCTGCTCCTTCTCCGTGCCGACCGGCGTCACGGCCGTGCCGGAGTCGGTGACGGTGAACGGCGCACGGACGCCCTCGCCGACGAGGCCGGGGATGCAGGCGGTGTAGTAGTCGCCCGGCTGCACGGCGACGGTGATCGAGGCCGTCGTGCCCGGCCCGATGTTCTCCTTCTCGCTGACGATGCGGAGGCCGTCGTCGCCGAGCAGCTCGAACTCGGTCTCGTCGCTGCCCGCGTTGGTCATGGTGAAGGTCACGGGGCCGCTCGGCACCGAGGTCGCCGAGACCTCGCAGCGGTCGCCGTCGCCCTGGACGGAGACGGTCGTGGCGCCGGCCGTGGCCGACCCGCCGGGGGAGTTGGCGACGCAGCCGGTGAGGGCGAGGGCGGTGAGCAGCGCTCCGGCTCCGAGGGCGAGGGGGCGAGCGGTCATCGGGGGGCTCCTGCGGTGGTGGGGGCGGTGGTCGAGGGGTCGGTGGCCGCGGCGTCGGGGTCGACGGCGTCGGCGGTGCCGGAGGCGCGGGGCGCGCGGCGGGGCCCGCGGGTGGCGGCGGTGAAGAGCGGCAGCACCACGGCGAGGTAGGCGAGCCAGGCGGCCACCTGCAGCCAACTGGGAGTCGCGGTGAAGTTCACGAGGCCCTGCAGCAGCGTGCCCCACCAGCTGGTCGGCGGCACGGCGGCGCTGACGTCGAAGGCGAGGGCCGTGCGGCCGGGCAGCACGCCGGCCTCCTGGAGGTCGCCGACGCCGTAGGCGAGCACCCCGGCCGCCACGACGACGAGCAGGTAGCCGGTGACGGCGAAGAAGCGGCGGAGGTCGACGCGGACGACCCCGCGGAAGATGAGCACCTCGATCGCGACGGCGGTGAGGATGCCGAGGAGGGCGCCGAGCACCGGGGCGTCGCCGCCGCCGGTCGACTGGACGGTCGCCCAGACGAACAGGGCCGTCTCGAGCCCCTCCCGGCCGACCGAGACGACGCCGAGCACGACGACGGCCCAGGCGCCGCCCGCGAGTGCGCGGTCGAGGCCGGACTCCAGCTCGCCGCGCATGCTGCGGGCCGTGCGCGCCATCCAGAACACCATCCAGGTGACGAAGGCCACGGCGACGACCGACAGGCCGCCTCCGATGATCTCCTGGGCCTGGAAGGTCAGCCCGTAGGCGCCGAAGGTGAGGAGGGCGCCGAACCCGAGCGAGAGGACGACGGCGGCGGCGACTCCGGCCCAGAGCCGGGGGAGGACGTCACGACGGTCGACCTTGACGAGGTAGGCGACGAGGATGCCGACGACGAGGGCGGCCTCGAGGCCCTCACGGAGTCCGATGAGGTAGTTCGCGAGCACAGGTGCGGCTTTCGGGTGGGGGACGGCGGGCCGGTCCGTCGGGGCGACGGGGGCCGTCGCGTCGATGCGGGTCCGACCGGACGAACCGGTATGGTGAGGCTTGCCTAACTAATGTCAGCCTCAGCGCGAACCGACCCTAGTGTCGCTCGGCATATCCTGTCCAGTGATGACTCCTCCCGGCACGGCCTCGGCCGACCCCCGCCCGGCTCCCGGCGCCTCCTCCTCGACCGCGCCCGCGAGCGGCCCCGCGGCCCGCGAGCACGTGCTGCTCGTGCACGCCCACCCCGACGACGAGACGATCACGACCGGCGGCACCATCGCCTCCCTGCTCGACTCCGGCGCCCAGGTGACGGTCGTGACCTGCACGCGCGGCGAGCTCGGCGAGGTCCTGCCCGACGACCTCGCCCGCCTCCGCGGCGACGAGGCGGGGCTGGCCGTGCACCGCGAGGGCGAGATCGCGGAGGCCCTCCGCGAGCTGGGCGTGCGCGACCACCGGTTCCTCGGCGACCCGGCCGCCCGCACCGCGGGCCTGCCGTCGCGGGCGTACCGCGACAGCGGCATGGTGTGGCGCTCCGACGGCGTCGCGGGGCCGACGCCCGACCTGCACCCGCAGGCGTTCTGCGCCGCCGAGTTCGGCGAGATCGTCTCCGACCTGCAGGCCGTCGTCGACAGCGTGCGGCCCACCGCGATCGTCAGCTACGACGAGGACGGCGGCTACCACCACCCCGACCACGTGCGCGCCAACCGCGCGGCCGTCCGCGTCGCGCGCCTCGCCGAGGTGCCCTTCTTCGCCGTCGTCGCCGGGGCCGACCAGGCCACGGGCGCCGAGGCCGAGGCGCTCGCGGCCGACGCGACGGTGACGACGGTCGACGTGCGGGCGACGACGCCGCGCCGCGTGGCCGCGCTGCGCCGCTACCGCACGCAGCTCGAGGTCGTCGACCTGCCGGGCGGCCGGGCGGGCGTGCGGTACCCGCACGGCGCCGTCGACCCGCTGCCCGACACCGAGTCGTTCCGGGCCGTGCCCGAGCCGGTGCGCACGGTCGACGCGGCCGCCACCACCTCCGAGCTCGCCGAGATGACCCTCGGCGGCCGCCTCGGCACGCTGGCCCTGGCCCTCGCGGCGGGCGTGGTCTTCGGGGCGATCGGCACGGTCGCCCACCAGGGCACGACCTCGGTCGCGGGGGTCGACGCGCCCGTCGGCCTCGTCCTGTCGCTCGTGATGGCCGCCGCCCTGCTCGTGGGCTTCCGCCTCGTCTTCCGCTCCCGCCTGGTCACGACGATGACCGCGCTCGGGCTGCTGCTGACGGCGGGCGTCTTCTCCCAGCCCGGGGCCGGCGGCTCCGCGCTCGTGCCGGCGAACCTCGCCGGCCTCGTCTGGTCGTTCGGGCCCCTGCTGATCGCCATGGTCGTGATCGCGTGGCCGACCCTGCCGCCCCGCGACGCGACGGGCGCGCCGACGCCGCCCGCGCCTCCGGCGTCCAGCCCGCTCGGGGATAGGATGGAACCTCTGCCCGACGCGAAGGGAACCCCCCAGACGTGACGTACGTGATCGCCCTCCCCTGTGTCGATGTCAAGGACCGTGCCTGCATCGACGAATGCCCCGTCGACTGCATCTACGAGGGCGAACGCTCGCTCTACATCCACCCCGACGAGTGCGTCGACTGCGGTGCCTGCGAGCCGGTGTGCCCCGTCGAGGCCATCTACTACGAAGACGACCTGCCCGACAAGTGGGCCGACTACTACAAGGCCAACGTCGAGTTCTTCGACGAGATCGGCTCGCCCGGCGGCGCGGCCAAGGTCGGCGTCATCGCGAAGGACCACCCCGTGATCGCCGTGCTGCCGCCCCAGGGCTCCGCCGAGTAGGCGCCCGGCCGTGGCGCTCGACCTGCCCGACTTCCCCTGGGACTCCCTCGCCGCGCACGCCGCGACGGCGCGGGCCCACGAGGGCGGCATCGTCGACCTCTCCGTCGGCTCGCCGGTCGACCCGACCCCCGAGGTCGTGAGGGAGGCGCTGGTCGCCGCCACCGACGCGCATGCGTACCCGCAGGTGGCCGGCACCCCCGCCCTCCGCGCCGCCATCGCGGAGTGGTACGAGCGTCGCCGGGGCGTGCCCGGCCTCACCGACGCCGAGGTGCTGCCGACCATCGGCTCGAAGGAGCTCATCGCGGGCCTCGCCCTGTGGCTGGGCCTCGGCCGCGGCGACACGATCGTGCACCCGCGGGCCGCCTACCCGACCTACGCCCTCGGCGCCGCGCTCGTCGGCGCCGACGTGCTCGCCTCCGACGACCCGGCCGAGTGGCCCCGGTCGACGCGGCTCGTCTGGCTGAATAGCCCCGGCAACCCCGACGGCGCCGTGCTCGACGTCGAGCAGCTCCGCGCCGCGGTCGAGCGCGCCCGTGAGCTCGGCGCCGTGATCGCCGGCGACGAGTGCTACGCCGAGCTGGGCTGGGAGGGCGAGTGGGCGGACCGCCCCACGCCGAGCATCCTCGACCCCCGCGTCGTCGGCGAGAGCCGCGAGGGCGTGCTCAGCGTCTACAGCCTCAGCAAGCAGTCGAACCTCGCGGGGTACCGCGCGGGGTTCGTGGCCGGCGACGCCGCCGTCGTGCAGCAGCTGCTCTCCGTGCGCAAGCACGCCGGGCTGATGCCGCCGGCCCCCGTGCAGGAGGCCATGCGCACAGCGCTCGGCGACGAGGCCCACGTCGCGGCACAGAAGGAGCTCTACCGCTCCCGCCGCGACCGGCTCGCCCCCGCGCTCCGGGCGGCCGGCTTCCGCATCGACCGCAGCGAGGCGGGCCTCTACCTCTGGGCCACCCGCGACGAGCCGGCGGAGGCCAGCGTCGCCTGGCTGGCCGAGCGGGGCGTGCTCGTCGCGCCGGGCACGTTCTACGGCGTCGACGGCGGGCGGCACGTGCGCGTGGCCCTGACGACGACCGACGAGCGCATCGACGCCGCGGTCGAGCGCCTCACCGCCTGACGCCCGACGGCCGACTCCCGACAGCTGACGCCGACGACCTGACGCCCGACGGCCCGACCGCTAGGGTGACAGGGTGACTACTGCCAACGACGCCCAGAAGGCCACGCTGCAGTTCCCGGGGGGAACAGCCGAGTTCCCGATCGTGCCGAGCACCGAGGGTGCCTCGTCGATCGACATCTCGACGTTCACCAAGCAGACCGGCTACACGACGCTCGACACGGGCTTCGTGAACACCAGCAACGCCCGCTCGAAGATCACCTACATCGACGGTGACCAGGGCATCCTGCGCTACCGGGGCTATCCGATCGAGCAGGTCGCGGAGCACTCGACCTACCTCGAGACGGCCTGGCTGCTGATCTACGGCGAGCTGCCCACCCCCGACGAGCTGGCCGACTTCGACGCTCGTATCCGCCGCCACACGCTGCTGCACGAAGACCTGCGGCGCTTCTTCGACGCCCTGCCGCACAACGCGCACCCGATGTCGGTGCTCTCGAGCGCCGTGGGCGCCCTCGGCACCTTCTACGAGGGCTCGATGAGCGTGACCGACCCGCTGCAGATCGAGCTGCAGACCGTCCGGCTGCTCGCGAAGCTGCCGGTCATCGCGGCCTACGCGCACAAGAAGAGCCTGGGCCAGGCGTTCCTCTACCCCGACAACTCGCTGAGCTTCGTCGACAACTTCCTCAAGCTCAACTTCGGCACGATGGCCGAGCCGTACCAGGTCAACCCCGTCCTCTCGAAGGCCCTCGAGCGCCTCCTCATCCTCCACGAGGACCACGAGCAGAACGCGTCGACGTCGACCGTCCGCCTCGTCGGCTCGACGCAGGCGAACATGTTCTCGTCGATCTCGGCCGGCATCAGCGCCCTCTACGGGCCGCTGCACGGCGGCGCCAACGAGGCCGTGCTGACGATGCTCGCCGAGATCAAGGCCAGCGGCCAGGGCGTCGAGCGCTTCGTCGAGCGCGTGAAGAACAAGGAGGAGGGCGTCAAGCTGATGGGCTTCGGCCACCGGGTCTACAAGAACTACGACCCGCGCGCCAAGCTCGTGAAGGAGAGCGCCACCGAGGTGCTCGAGGCGCTCGGCGTGAAGGACGACCTGCTCGACATCGCGATGGAGCTCGAGGCGATCGCCCTCGCCGACGACTACTTCGTCGAGCGGAAGCTCTACCCGAACGTCGACTTCTACACCGGGGTCATCTACAAGGCCATGGGCTTCCCGCCCCGCATGTTCACGGTGCTCTTCGCCATCGGTCGCCTGCCGGGCTGGATCGCTCACTGGCGCGAGATGAACGGCGACCCGACGACGAAGATCGGCCGCCCGCAGCAGCTGTACCTGGGCGAGACCCAGCGCGACTGGCCTGCCCGCTAGCCCGCGCCTCCCGCCCGCACGACGACGGGGACCTTCCCAGATTCTTGGTCGGACACAGTGGGTGCGGCATCCAGTCGTGCTCTCGCGCGAGTCGTCGCATGCCGGCGGCAGATGAGCCAAGCGAAGAAGAAGCACCCGGAGGCCGCGGCCTCCGGGTGCTTCTTTGTTCTGCTGGCCGCCGTGACCTTGACGCCGGCCAGGACTGGCCGCCCATCGGTTCACTACCCGATGGGGATCTAGTAAGCCTCAGTTAGGCGGGGCTGCGTGCTGACTCCGTATCCAGGTGGTCGAGAGTTCGAGCGTCATCGTAGCCAGCAGCGTGTCCAGTTGCTCGGTGTCGAAGAGATCCCGGGACCGCTCGCGGACGCCTCCCGTGTGCTTGCCCGCAGTGGTCAGCTCCGCAAGCACCAGGTGAAGCCCAAGCCCGCCGGCATGGCCTCCGCCTCGGGAGCCGTGATGCTGCTGCCGAGGCCAGCATCGTCCGCGACGCCCTCGGCCGCCACGAGCGCGCCACCCAGGACAGCAATGACCGCCTCGAGGACCGCACTGAGGGAGACGCCCCCGACCTCGATCACCTCCGCAGTTCGGAGGCCAAGATCGACCGCAACACGAGGGTCGGGCTGAAGCTCGAGAAGGCCACCGAGGAGCGCGCTGTCGGCTCCGAGAATCGCGGCGCGAGCCTCAACGCCTGGAACAGCACCAATCGCCGTGACAGTCACGCGTCTGAGATGGCCGCGCAGAACGTCGCACCGGCAGCCGTGCAGGCCCAGTACGGCGCGGACGTGTCCAACGCCAAGCACCCACGCTCGGCTGTGACCACGACCCGCGGGGCCGCCAAAGCCCGCAAGGCTGGCACCCGTGCGATGGGGACCCAGCGCGAGCGTGGGGAGCGAGGTCGATGAGAGGGGAAAGTGGACCAACTGCTCTAAAGCTCTGGCGCGGTGCAGGCGTGGCTCTTGCCGCTATTGCGCCGGCCCTGCACGTCGTCCCAGGCGGGAAAAAAATTGGACAGGCGGTGTTACCAGCCTCGAGAACGACTTCTCTGCACGACTTGCAGCAGCAGGTACGGATGTTCCGCTTCGGAAAGAAATTGAGGCGCAGATCGCACAGGCCGCATTCGACCGCACACTCATCATTTACCTCGCAGTGGCTGGTCTCGTAGTAGCAGTGGGCTCTGTCCTCCGGGCCGTGTCGCACTCGTCTGAGACCACCTGCGGCAAGACGACAGACTTCGTCGGAAAGTGCCTTGCTTTGACCGGCGCTGTCTTGGGTGGTTCCGGTGCGGTGGCACGCTTCGAGCAAGGCGGGTTTACTGGAAAGTTGGGTCCTATGTCGTATACGGCAGCGGGAGCCGCGTTCCTGCTGGTCTTCCTACTCATCAGCATCTTTGGTTGGCTGGCAATGAAGTCAGCCAAGGCTGCGAAGGACGCAAAGGCAGCAACTGCATCCAAAGCGGCGGCCGTAAGCGCGAAGGCCGCAGAGGCGGCCTCAGCGAAGAAGATGGCGAGAGCCTTCCAGAAGAAATTGCTCGCCGGATTTGTTCTCACAGCGGTGATCAGCGGACTCTTGAGCAGACGACCAGCAAAGACCTGAGCGGGTCGCTGGGTCTTGAAAGAAGAACGCCGCCTTACGGGGCGGCGTTCTTGTGTGGCACCTTCTCAAGAGGCGAACACGAGGTCCGGCGTGTTGGAGCTGGCTGGCGTCATCTGTGCTCCGAAATGCGAACTGCTTTCACGTAATGGGAGTATTCGCCGATAGCTTCTATCCATGGGACGTTCCCCGGAGAGCCGCGCCGAAGACGAAGCATTCGAACAAGAGGTGCTTCGCAGCGCCCGCATGATTTTCGCCCCACATCGCCCCCACCAGGGTGCCACCTTTGTGGCTGGAAGAGAAAGGGTGCGGTGATTGAGGGCGATGACGTAGTCGTTGCGATCGAAGCGACCACCAGCCGTACCCTCGAGAAGGCTGAGAAGGACGGTAAGAAGCTTGAGGAGATGTGCGAGCGCTTGGCCGCCCAGCACAAATTCAAGGCGGTCAAGGGCTACTTTGTTACTCGTGACGATCCCACCGCTCAGCAGCGCGATGCGATCAACGCATTGCATGGCCCCATAGTTTCCTGCAGCCTTGCTCAGCTGCGATCGCAGCTCATTGATTCTCGCGACTACCTTGAGGCGCGTTCCCAGTACCCGTTTGGCAGCGCACGAAATCCGGAGACAAACAGCACCACTGAACTCGAGCGGTACGTCCCTCTAGGGTTTATTTCAGCTAGTTCGCGAACGGCTACTGGCAGTACCCAATCAATCGGGCACATCGTCGAGCAAGTCTCGGCCGGCAAAACTGTCGTTGTAATGGGTGACTTCGGAGCGGGCAAAAGCATGTCGCTTCGCGAGGTGCACAACAGTCTGAGGAAGGCACACTTCAGGGACTCTCTGGCACCCTTCCCTGTCTCACTTAACCTCCGTGATCATCAGGGGCAAACAGAAACCGACGAAGCAATTCGCCGCCATGCTTCCAAGCTTGGTTTCGAGTCCCCAACGAAGCTCGTTCGCGCCTGGCGCGCAGGGCGGGTCCACCTTCTACTCGACGGATTTGACGAGATTGCAGCCAGCGGTTGGCGAGGCCGCACACCCGACCTCAAAGAGATCAGGCGGGGATCTGTGGAGCTGGTCCGTCGCTTCGTAGAAGAGACTCCGGCCAGTGCGGGTCTGATGATCACTGGCCGCCGTCATTTCTTCGACTCAGAGGCCGAGATGTCCACGTCGCTGGGCCTTCGTGACCGTCGGCATGAGCTGCTTTACACCGACGAGTTCACCGACGAGCAGATGCAGACGTACCTCTCGCAGCAGGATTGGGACGGTCAATTGCCCGACTGGCTGCCAAATCATCCGCTCTTGCTCGGGCACTTGGCGAGTGCAGGTGCACTTGCGGTCTTGGCCGACGGTGGCGTGCCAGAAGCTGCTCGGGGGTGGGAGTTCCTTCTCGAAAAAATATGTGAACGAGAAGCGCGCATCGAGCATGGGATGGACGGGCTAACCATCCGTCGAGTTCTCGAGAGACTTGCGAGCCTCGCTCGTAGTCGAGGTAGCGGTCAGGGGCCGATTAGGCCGGCTGATCTGTCGTTGGCCTTCGAGGGGGTTGCCGGAAGTCCTCCGGACGAGGGGTCATATCAGGTGCTCCAGCGCCTTCCGGGTCTTGGCATCGAAGATGCGACTGACGGCTCCCGATTCTTCATTGACGGATCGCTCCTTGACGCGGCCAGGGCTGGCGACATCGTTCGTTATGCCCATGGTCAAGATGACACGTTGGAATCCAATGCAACCGCATTCGTGCCACTCGGTCGCCTTGGCGTCCAGGTGGCCACTACACAAGCCAATGCGCTCGGTCTAACTGGTTCGCAATGCAATGCGGCCGCCAAGCGACTCCAGGCTCGCGGGGGCGCGGATGCGCTCGTGTTGGACCTTGTAACCCTGAGCGCGGAGCTTGGAGTGTCCAAGCTTGGTGTACTCGATTTCGCAATGCTCGAGATCCCAGTTTTCACCCTTGCGGAAGCTGATACCGATTTTGGATCGCTGACATTTCACGAGTGCATTATTGGCACCTTGGACCTGACTGAGTATGACGGCGAGCTTCCCGTCCCTCACTTCGATCGATGCATGATTGGGACAGTGCTAGGAGCCGCATCGGCTACCGCCCTACCGGCCGGTCGGTTCACCAGTTGTGACTTCGAAGCCTTCGACCCCTCATCGAAAACAACGCGTGGGATCTTGGGGATGCCGGGTCTACGTCCTGCCCAGAAGGTCCTGCTGACAATTCTGAAAAAGGTCTACATCCAGTCAGGAGGTGGCCGAAAAGAAAGTGCCCTGGTGAGAGGACTGGCGCCTGAGTACAAATCACTGGTGAGTGCCGTGATCACGCACCTGATATCGCATCAGCTTCTTATCGAAACCCGCTCAAGCGGCAGAACGATTTACGTTCCGGTTCGAGGTAACAGAAACCGTGTCCGGTCGATGCTTGAGTCTCCCTCCACCACTCAAGACGCCGTCATGTCGGGGGTCTAGTGGTGCCTGTGCCTGTGCCTGTGCCTGTGCGTGTGCGTGTGCGTGGTCAGTCTGCCTAGCGAACTTGGCGGCAGCTGCTTCAACCAATCGGACACAATAGATATTATCGGCGGTTTGCCGGTTCGGAACATGTCCCGCCAGGTCGATCGGTAATGACCGGAGCGGTGACCAAGGCGTGCCGCAACGCGGTCGCCCAGCAAGACCCTCCAGCCGTCGCGCTCAAGGCCCTGGAGAAGGTCCGCACGCTGGGGATCGCACCAACGGACGTGACTCAGAAGAGCCACGACGACCAAGAGAGATGCCTGTGCACGGCGTTCGAGGGTCGTATAGTCCCGCCCTGGGCTGAGTTCTCGTTTGGGGGGTACCTCGACGACCTCAGCTGATGCCAAGCTTGCTCCAAGTTTGGGGGATGGGTGCGGAAAAGTAGAAAGCAAGCAGCGGTTGTCATAGTTCTAGGGCTTTCGCTTGTACTTTCGGGATGCTCCACGGGCGCGACGTCGCGGCTTAGGACCGTCACGGATGATCTAGATGTCGAATCTTTCTCCACCATCGTGGCTTCTGACAGCTACGGGCAGGAGCGCAACACAACTGGGCCGCCACCGACGCAGGCATATCTGTTTGCGTCCTCGCCAAACCTGCGGTCCGACCTCGAGAGGCACCTAACCTCAGAGGGATTTGTTTTATCGAGTCCGAGCTACTGGTCAATGCCCCAGAAAGACGGACTTACTGCCTGGGCTCGGTTCGAAGAGTTCGAGCCCAATGCAACCTTCAAGACGGTTGACGGTGCAGAGACTCGGGTGCCGTCAAGCGGGGGCCTGCTCATCGCTTTCTATGTCGAATAGTGCCGGTCAGCGGCGCGGAACGAGGAATAGTTGAAGTTCTACAAAGCGGTAGCTGCAGCTGTGGCTGCAGTCGTATTCTCGTCGCTCCTGGTTGCCGGTCCTGCACAAGCTGCCGACTGTACAGACTGGGTCTTTCTCGGCGCGAGGGGCTCAGGAGAGCCCGCGAATGCGCCGGCAAGCGGTGTTGGCACCAAGCTCGATGGCCTTTATCAGGGAATCAAGCAACGGGTCGAAGAAGAAGGCTTGACGATGAGAGCAGAGGGGGTTGTTTACCCTGCCGTCCCCATTTCTGGCAGTCTCTCGGCCATTGCCACGGCCATCACCGCACTTCTCCCTATCGGAAAAAAGTATAGGAAGTCAGTAGCGGAGGGAGCGGCCGCTTTTCAGCAGCAAATATCTACAAATAGAACTTCCTGCCCCAACTCGAGAATCATACTCGCTGGTTACTCGCAGGGCGGAGAAGCGCTGAATATCGCTTCATACAAGTTGAGCCCGAGCGACAAGGCCTCCATCGGAGGCGTGTTTATTTACGGCGATCCATGGTTTAATGCAGACGATAAGATTGCTAATGTTGGCACATACGATCCGTATCATCACGGTTTGTTTAATCGTCGCGGCATATGGGAGCAGGATGGATTCAATAATGCTGTGTCCATTTGCAATGGTGCAGACCCTGTCTGTAATTCCACGGCCATTGGACCAGATGGGAAACCGTACCGAGATGTTCAGTACCTTCGTGATTACTACCTTGCGCATGGCATAACAGATCCATTTGAGCCACACACCACTGGTATTCAGAATGTACAGCGAGACACGGCCCTTCTTGCGCAACAAATGGGCCTAACAGGTATCGATACACCCGAACTGGGCACTGCAGACGTTTATTCCTTTGTCATAAATGCCGGAGATTTTATCGCCGACATTGGGCAGGCCGTGGACTCGGTTATCGCAGCGGCTGATGCAATTTCTACCAAGAATGCGAACGCAATTTTCCAGCTTGACATTGTCATGAATCCGGAAAGTACGGACGAGCGAGGCAATACTGTCGCTGGATACGGTACCGGCTATGCAAGTAAGGAAGGTTACAAAGAACTTTTCCTGAGTGTTCGCAGTGACGTGACGCAATACACCCTGGTTACATCCACTGATACTGACGTGCGCAACATGGTCACGAACGGTATCCATTGGTTGAGGGGTTGGCAGGAACCTAAAACCCTTGTCTTTGTATCAAGCACGGCGCCAAAGAGTGAATATATGCCTGAACTGATATCTGATGCCAAAGAAGCGGGTGTTTCCGTATTTCAGGCCGACCTCAAGACAGGCATTTTGGACCCTGTCGGTAGGCAATCGCGCCAATCCGCACCCAGCGCGCAGGATACTTCTTCGGCTGAATCAGATATGTCCGCCTTGACAGAGGCCACAGGTGGCGCCGTCTTTACGGGCTCTGACGCCATTACCCGGGCTGGAGCAGCGGCGGCGGCACGACCACAGGTCACCATGTCGAGAAGTCCTGGGGCAACGGCTGGCCAGCCTGTGCAATTTTCCGCTGTTGACTCGTATCCGGACCTCCAAAATACGGCAACTGAGTACGTGTGGAACTTCGGCACGGGAACGCCGGTGGGGCAGTGGGACTTGACGACGGCAACTCCCGAGGTGCAGACAGTCTTTCCCGCGGCTGGTACATATGACGTCCAGATGAAGGCGGTGACGGCGGAAGGTGTCGGTCACATTTTATCGGAGAAGGTAACGGTCGTTGCATCTACCGGCGCCGTGCCGTCGAGGGTGACTGCCTTGACCGCGGTGCCCACTGCGGATTCTGTGTCCCTCAGCTGGCCGTCAGACCCGACAGCCACGATTTACCAGGTCCTGGACGCGAATGGTGTCATCGTCGACAGCTTCGGTGCTTCGGCAAACGTTGGGCCTGTACTCACTTGGGTCCAAAGGCAGCTACCACTTGGAACGAAGTCAACCTTTAGTGTCCGTGCCGGCAATGCGTTCGGGATGTCTCCGCTAGGTACGGCTGTTTCCACCACGACAGCCCCAGCAGCAGTCCTTTCCGCCGACTCACGTGTCACTTCCTCTGGCTATGAGTCCGTTGCGGGGGACGTTTGGGTCAAGGGCAGTTTCACTTGCGCGTCGGGTGACAGATACTCCGGCAGCATCATCGCCACCGGAAATGTCAGCGTGGGCACGGACTGCGCAGTTGCAGGAAATGTAATCGCAGGAGGCTCTGTCACGTTGGCTCGATACTCGGCAGTCGAGGGGGACGTGCGATCCGTAGGAGTCGTCACAGCCCAAGACACAACGGCTCGAGTTGACGGCGATGCCAATTCAAGGACCACGGCCTCGATCGCAAATTCGTCAACATCTTTTGCCACGCTGGTTGGTGGAACCCTCACAGTCAACGACACGACTGTCGTTACCCCGGCGGCTCCTACTAAGCCAAGCGTCGTTGTGCCGACCTCGACAATGTCTTGGAAGGACTTCCGAGCGCAGATTGTGACGGCCCTAAAGAGTGCCAATCCGGCATTTGTCGACACCATGAGTGCCTGTGCCCTTCCTTTCATTGATGCCAGCGCGCCGGTACGTATTACTACCAAGACGGTTGTAAACGCCACGCAAGCAAGTAGCGGTTGTGCATCCGTAGATCTCGGCGCCGCGTCGTTCGAGCTTGCTGCTGACCTGACCATTTACACAACGGCCGCTAGTCAGGCGCACGGGACCCGTCCGCTCACAGCAGTGTCTGTGGATGCGGCTCCTAGAAAGCTCTCCATTTTGAGCGTTGCTGGAGCTCTAAATCTCAATAAGGGCATAAAGGGGGGAGTATTTAGCCTCATCACGGGAGGAGTCATCACGATCGGAATCGGATCGGACTTTGTGGGTACCGCGCACGGAGGAACTGTTGCACTTAATGGCTACGGAGTAGTGCGCCACCCAGCGAAAGCAGGGGGCTAAGTCTCTATTGACAGGGACTACAACGCCCGGTGGAAGCAAGCCACTCTTGGAATCGTTGTTTCTCGTCTCTGGTGTCCTGCGAGCTGGTCCAAGAGGAGGCCACATGCCAACGCCAGCGCTAACCCGGTATCAGGCAGGAACCTCAGCGTCTCAGGAAGACGCTCTGTGGCCATCGTGGAATTAGTCACTGAGGTCGCTTACACGGACGAATAGGCCGGGGGGCGGGGCTGTGTACGGCAGGGGATCCCCCGGCTCCGACGTCGCGGACGACTTCGCGAAAGGTCCGACGGGGCTCAGGAGGACGCCCATGTGGTGATCTGCGTGGTCGCGCCACCAGACGCTCATCCCGGTTGCGGGGTCGCCTCGGAAGTGCTCCCAGGAGCGCCAGAGAGAGTCGAGCCTGGCCACAGCTTCAGGGTGCATCCACCACTGGGGGTCCCAGCGGAATTCTCCCTTGGGGCTGACCTCGCGGCGGTAGGTGACGATCAGAAACTCTCGTACGAATTCGTCGGCCGAGCCGTAGAACGTCTCCGGCCTCTCGAAGGTTCGACTCGGACTTCGCCTCGGCCTCGGCGGGGGTGAGCGTCTTGGCTCGCTTCCTGGTGACCCGACGGGTCCCCTGGTCAAGCGCGGGCATCGGTAGTCCCTTCCGTGTGGTCGCTCATCAGAGCTGGTCGCGCATTAAAGCTGGTCGCGGATGTCGTGCGGGATGGCCAGGTGCCGAGGGAGCACCACGCCGAGGGGCAGGCCTGCCACGAAGGTGAAGTCCTGGGACCCATATACCGGCCGCAGCCGGATGCGAGCCTGAGCGGAGAGGCTGTCGATCGCGGCGCGCGCGTCTTCGATCGTTGCCGGGTCTTCGACGGTCGCCGTGACGACCATGCCGAAGTTCACAAGTCCCGCGCCGCCGGACTCCTCCGACTCGTTCGCGAACGCCGCCAGGGCGTCCTTCCGCGAGCGGCCGGTCGGCCGGCGGGACGAGCCGACGATGAACTCGGCGTCACGCTTGTCGGCCTCGACGATCGCCGCGGCCCGGGCCGGGTCGATCGGGCGGTAGAGCATGGTCACGCGCTTGCGAGCAATGTCGCGGTGCGGGGCGAGCAGGCGAGCAAGGATCGACTCACCGACGTTGCCGCGCGGCGCCTGAGACATCATCCACGACACCGACAGGGCGGAGCCGGAACAGCAGCGGCCAGGAAANGCCCGGCGGCGCCCCGGTGCCAAGCCGCCGGCCGGTGCTACGCGTGCAGCTGCGAGTTGAGGGTCACGCCGTGGCCCTTGCGCGCCAGCACCTCGACCGCGCCCGTGACCGAGTTGCGGCGGAAGAGCAGCCCGGGCCGGCCCGAGAGCTCGACGGCCTTGACCGTCTGCGGGCGGCCGTCCGACGTCGGCGTGCCGCCGACGACGACCACCTTCGTGCCGGCCGTGACGTAGAGGCCCGCCTCGACGACGGTGTCGTCGCCGATGGCGATGCCGATGCCGGCGTTCGCGCCGAGCAGCGCGCGCTGGCCGATGGTGACGCGCTGGGTGCCGCCGCCCGAGAGCGTCCCCATGATGGAGGCGCCGCCTCCGATGTCGGACCCGTCGCCGACGACGACGCCCTGCGAGATGCGGCCCTCGACCATCGAGGCCCCGAGCGTGCCCGCGTTGAAGTTGACGAAGCCCTCGTGCATGACGGTCGTGCCCGGGGCGAGGTGCGCGCCGAGGCGCACGCGCGAGGCGTCGGCGATGCGCACGCGGTCGGGCATCACGTAGTCGAGCATGCGCGGGAACTTGTCGATGCCCGTCGTGCCGATGCCGGCCCGCTGCAGCGTCGCCCGCAGGCGCGAGAAGTCGTCGGGGTGCACGGGGCCCGCGTTCGTCCAGACGACGATGGGCAGGTGCGCGAAGAGCCCCTCGAGCGAGATGGTGTTCGGCTCGACGAGCAGGTGGCTGAGCAGGTGGAGGCGGAGGTACGCGTCGGGGGTCGACGCGGGAGGCGCGCTCAGGTCGATCTCGACGGTCGCCGGCACGAGGTCGACGGCCCGGCGGGCGTCCGGCCCGGCGGCGGCCGAGATCTCGGCGGGCACGATCTCAGGGTCGCGGTCGGCGGGCAGGCGCCCGAGCGAGGGGGCGGGGAACCACGTGTCGAGGGTGGTGCCGTCGGACGAGACGGTGGCCAGCCCGTAGCCGTGGGCGTGCGTGGGCGCGGAGGCGTCGTTGGTCATGCACCGATCGTAGGACGAGCCGCAGGGCGGGCCCCGTACACTCGGCGTCATGCCGAAGATCGACCTCAGCGTCTCGCCCGTGGACGTCACCCGTCAGCTCTGCGACATCGAGTCCGTCTCGGGCGACGAGAAGGCCGTCGTCGACGCGATCTGGGCCACCCTCGAGGGGCTCGACCACCTCGAGCTGACCCGCGACGGCGACGCGATCGTCGCCAGGACGACCCTGGGGCGCGAGCACCGGGTCGTGATCGCCGGCCACATCGACACCGTGCCCCTCAACGACAACCTGCCCACGCGCTACGAGACCGACGACGACGGCGTCGAGCACCTCTGGGGCCGCGGCACCGTCGACATGAAGGCCGGCAGCGCCGTGCACCTCCGGCTCGCCGTCGAGCTCACCGAGCCCTCGGTCGACGTGACCTGGGTCTGGTACGACCACGAAGAGGTCTCGGACGCCCTGAACGGCCTCGGCCGGCTGGCCCGACGGCGCCCCGAGCTGCTCGAGGCCGACTTCGCCGTGCTCGGCGAGCCGACCGCGAGCAAGGTCGAGGGCGGCTGCAACGGCAACCTCCGGGCGGAGGTCCGTACCTTCGGGCGGCGGTCGCACAGCGCCCGGTCGTGGGTCGGCTCGAACGCCATCCACGCCGCCGCTCCCGTCCTCGACCTGCTCGCGGCCTACGAGCCGCGCGAGGTCGAGGTCGACGGGCTCGTCTACCGCGAGGGCCTCAACGCCGTCGGCATCACCGGCGGGGTGGCCGGCAACGTCATCCCCGACGAGTGCATGGTGCACGTCAACTACCGCTTCGCGCCGAGCCGCAGCACCGACGAGGCCGTCGCCCACGTCACCGAGCTCTTCGCCGGGTTCGACGTGACGATCGTCGACCTCGCCCCCGGCGCGCGCCCCGGCCTCGACGCGCCCCTCGCCCAGCAGTTCCTCGCCGCGGTCGGCGGCGAGGCGACGCCGAAGTTCGGCTGGACGGACGTCGCGCGGTTCTCGGCCCTCGGCGTCCCCGCCGTGAACTACGGCCCGGGCGACCCCCTCCTCGCCCACCACGACGACGAGCGCGTGCCCGTCCAGCAGATCCTCGACAACGAGCGCGGACTGCGGGCGTGGCTGACGGCCTGACGACCTCGGGCCGGGCCCACGGCTCGGCCGCGGTGGCCGCCGCGGCCCGTCGCGCGCCCCGCGGTCGCCTCCCCACGACGCCCCGGCAGGTGCTCGTGCGCTGGCGGCTGCTGCCCTGGTGGGCGAAGGTCCTGGTGGTCTTCGCGCTCTCCCGCGTCGTCAGCACGGCGCTGCTGCTCTCGTTCGCGGCCCGCCAGGGCGCCAACGCGTGGACGCTGGCGAGCCCCGACTACGCGAGCTTCGCCTCCATCTGGGACGGCCACTGGTACTACATCATCTCGGCCGTCGGCTACCCGTCGACGGTGCCCGTCACGGCCGACGGCCACGTGGGCGAGAGCGCGTGGGCGTTCATGCCCGTCTACCCGCTGCTCGTGCGGGGGCTCACGGAGCTGACCGGCGCGGGCTTCGCGCCGACGGCCGTCGTGGTCTCGGTGCTCGCCGCGGCCGGCACCGCCCTCCTGCTGCACCGGCTGCTGCGCCACGTCCTGCCCGAGGGCACCGCGCTCTTCGGCGTCGTGCTCTTCTGCGTCGCGCCGCTGTCGCCGCTGCTCCAGGTCGCGTACGCCGAGCCGCTCTTCCTCCTGCTGCTCTGTGCGTCGCTGCTGCTGCTCGTCGAGCGGCGCTACCTCGCGATGCTCCCGGTCGTCGCCGTCCTGTCGTTCACCCGGCCGGGTGCCCTCGCCCTGGCCTTCGCGGTGGGCCTGCACGTCGTGCACCGCTGGTGGGTGCGTCGACGCGAGCCGTTCCCCCGCCGGGAGGCGGTCGAGGCCTCGGTCACGGCCGTCGTCACGGCGCTGCTCGGCGTGGCCTGGCCGGTCGTCGCCGGGCTCGTCACCGGCGTGCCGAACGCCTACGCCGAGACCGAGCTGGCCTGGCGCGCGCCCTACGTCGGCTACGGCCCGCTCGTGCCGTTCGCCCCGTGGATCGAGGGCGCGAACTGGTGGCTGCCGGGCGGTGCGGGGGTGGCCGTGCTGGTGATCTCCGTGGTCGCCCTCGCCGTGCTGCTGCTGAGCCCGGCCGGCCGACGGCTGGGGGTCGACCTGCGCCTCTGGTCGGTGGCCTACGCGCTCTACCTGCTGGCGGTGTTCTTCCCGCAGTCGAGCACGTTCCGCCTGCTGATGCCGCTCTTCCCGCTGGTGGGCGCCCTCGCCCTGCCGCGCTCCCGGGCGTACCGGATCGCCCTCGTGGTCGCCTGCGTGGTGGGCCAGTGGGTGTGGCTCGACCTCTGCTGGTGGGTGGACGGCTACGACTGGACGCCGCCGTGATCCGCGCCTCCGGCAGGGCTGTTTAGGTCTGGGCCGCGAAAACACGGATAATGGCAGTTGCATCTTTGCGAAAGGGGACTATCTGATGGCAGCCATGAAGCCGAGGACCGGCGACGGCCCTATGGAAGCTGTGAAAGAGGGCCGTCTCATCATCGTGCGGGTTCCGCTCGAAGGTGGCGGCCGTCTCGTGGTGTCGGTCAACGACGACGAAGCCAAAGAGCTGCACGACGCCCTCGCCAGCGTCGTGGACGCCTAGTCAGCGACGTCCTGCAGCCTGAGGGCTGCGCCGCGTACGACGCCCCGGTGGTCACCCGACCACCGGGGCGTCGTCGTGCGCCCGGGCCCCGGCAGCCCTCCCGCCCCTGACCCGGCTCCCGGCGAGCGGGCGACGCGCAGGGTGAAGCCGTCGGCGGTGCCGCCGACCCCGGGGAGGCGCGGGCCGGGTCGACGACGCGGGTCGCGTCAGCGCTTGACGAGCTGCAGCAGGCCGTCGCCCGCGGTCGACAGCGAGCTGATCACCGCGGGGGAGGTGGAGACCTCGGTGAGCAGCGTGCGGAAGCCCGTGGTCACGGGGTCGCGCCGTGCCGGGTTCGCCACGGCGCCGTGCCAGAGCGCGTGCGCCACGAGCACGAGGCCGCCGGGCCGGGCGAGCCGGAGGCCGTGCTCGACGTTCTCGATGACGGCCGCGGGGTCGGCGTCGACGAAGACGATGTCGTACGAGTTCTCGTTCATCCGGGGCAGCACGTCGGCCGTCCGCCCCGTGATCAGGCGGAAGCGCGCCGCGGGCACGCCGGCGGAGAGGTAGGCGTCGCGGGCGGCCTGCTGGTGGTCGACCTCGCGGTCGATGGACGTCAGGGTCGCGCGCGGGGCCCCCTCGAGCAGCCAGAGGCCGCTGACGCCGACGCCGGTGCCGATCTCGATGATGCTCGTCGCCGACGAGCTCGCGGCGGCGACGGCGAGCTGCGCGCCGACGGCGGGGGAGACGGGCTCGACCCCGAGCTCGAGGGAGTGCTGTCGTGCGGCGGCGACGGGGTCGCTCTCGGAGACGAGCTCCTCCGCGAACTTCCAGCTCGACTCGATCTGCGACACACCGCCTCCTTCGACTGACGAGTCTAGGGGCTGGCCCTCGGGGCGATGACGTTATCGTGCATGCATGTCCATGTTCGGTCTGACCTTCGACAAGCTCCTCGTCATCGGGGTGCTCGCGGTCTTCCTGCTGGGCCCGGAGCGGCTGCCGCACTACGCCTCCAAGCTCGCCCAGCTCGTCCGCACGGTCCGCACCATGGCCGACGGCGCGAAGGACCGCATGCGCAGCGAGATGGGCCCCGAGTTCGACGACGTCGAGTGGCAGAAGCTCGACCCGCGCCAGTACGACCCGCGCCGCATCATCCGCGACGCCCTGCTCGACCCGCCGGCGGGCGGGAGCTCGACCAAGCCCGTCTCGGCGGCCATGGCCGGCGCGACCGCGGCGGCGGTGTCGGTGGGCCTGCCCGGCGGCACCCGGGCCCCGGTGGTGCCGCTCGCCGTCGGCGAGGCGCCGCCGTACGACTCCGAGGCCACCTAGGCCCCGGGTGTCGCTAGACGCCGCCGTGCAGCGCCGCGACCCGTGACGCCTCCGCGCGCAGGGCGTCCACGACCCGACGGACGGACGGGCGCTCGGCGCGGTCCCGGCGCATCAGCACCGAGACGTAGCGGACGGCGCGGATGCTCTCCAGGGGCAGCAGGACCATGTCGTCCCGCGCCTCCTTCGCGGTGAACCGGGGCAGGACGGCGATGCCGAGGCCCGCGCCGACCAGGGCCTCGGTCACCTTCGTGTCGCTGAAGCGCTGCGTGACGCGGACGGGGCTGCCCGTGACGCGCTCGATCTCGCGGTAGACCCACTCGAACGGGAAGTCGGTGGGCACGCCGATCCAGGCCTCGCCCTCGAGGTCGCCGGGCGAGAGGGAGGCGCGCTGCGCGAGCCGGTGGTCGGCCGGCAGCGCGATGTCGAGGGGCTCGGTGAGCAGCGGCACCGTCACGAGGCCGCGGCCTCGCCAGGCGCGCCCGTCGGGGGAGTGCGCGACGACGACGTCGTGGTCGGCCGCGAGGTCGGCGAACTCGAGGATGGACGGGTCGTGGTCGGTGGCCACCACGACGAGGCCGGGGGTCTCGGCGACGGTGCGGAGCAGGCCGGGCAGCAGCATCTGGCCCCCCGTGGGGAAGGTCGCGAGGGTGACCTCGCCCTGGGGGGTCGCGACGAAGTCGGTCCAGACCGCCTGGGCCCGCTCGAGGGCGACGGCGACGTCGGTGGCCGTCTGCGCCAGCACCCGGCCGGAGCCGGTCAGCACGACGCCGCGGCCCACCCGCTCGGTCAGGGCGACGCCCGCCTCCTTCTCGAGCACCTTGAGCTGCTGCGAGACGGCCGAGGGGGTGCGGTGGGTCGCCTTGGCGACGGCGGCGATGCTGCCGCGCTCGGCGAGCTCGCGGAGCAGTTCGAGGCGCTTGACGTCCATGTAGCTAGACTACGCTGTTCCGGTAGCAAAGAGTGATTGTGCTTAGGCATCTCCGGGCGCATCATAGAAGAGTCCGGAGCGACCCCATGCGCTCCCCACTCGGTCGACCTGGTCCCGAGTGCCGGCATCGACGCAGGTGGGCCACCCGCTCCCGAGCCGCGCAAGAACGGTCCGGGCCCGTGGGTGTCCAGCCTGCGTCAGCACCCGACGACGGCCCTGCCGTCGTCGGCCCGCACCTCCCCAGAACCGCGCGACGAACCGCGCCGAGAAAGAAGTAGTCATGTTCATCGGAATCATCGTCCTCGCCGCCGCCGCCCTCGTCGGCATCGTCGGGTCGGTCGTCTCGGTCGCCCGCGACGGCTTCCGCGCCATCCCCACCAAGACGTACCAGCGCTGGTCCTAGCCCGCGCCGGGCGCCGACGCGCCGCCCCGAGGGGCGCGTCGACACCCACCGCCCTGCAGGGGCGTCCCGCACGAGCGGGGCGCCCCTGTCGTGCGTCCGGGCCCGGTCAGCTGACGCCGGCCAGGCTCCGTGAGCGCACGCCGTCCGGGCGTCGTCAGCTGACGCTGAGGCCGAGCTTGCGGCCCGCGAGCCCCCGGCCGCGCACGGCCAGCTGAGCCGCCAGGGCGTCGACGGCCCGTGCCGCGGGGTCACCGGGGCTCGACAGCACCACCGGCCGTCCGTCGTCGCCGCCCTGCCGCAGCTCGAGGCTGAGGGGCACGCTGACGAGCAGCGGCACCTCGGCCTCCTGACCGGCCGACAGGCGCCGGGCCGTCTCCGCGCCGCCGCCCGAGCCGAAGAGCTCGAGCACCGATCCGTCGGGCTGGGGCAGGCCCGCCATGTTCTCGACGACCCCGAGGAGGCGCTGGCCGGTCTGCCGGGCCACGAGGCCGCTGCGCTCGGCGACGTCGGCCGCCGCAGGCTGCGGCGTCGTCACGACGAGCACCTCGGCGTGCGGCAGCAGCTGGCCGACCGAGATGGCGACGTCGCCGGTGCCCGGCGGGAGGTCGAGCAGCAGGACGTCGAGGTCGCCGAAGAAGACGTCGGTGAGGAACTGCTGGATGGTGCGGTGCAGCATCGGCCCGCGCCAGGCGACGGCCGTCGAGGTGTCGTCGACGAACATGCCGATCGAGATCACCTTCACCCCGTGGGCCACGGGAGGCAGGATCATGTCGTCGACGCGCGTGGGCTTCACGGAGGCGCCGTCCGCGTCGACGAGGCCGAGCAGGCCCGGGATGCTGAAGCCGTAGACGTCGGCGTCGACGATGCCGACCGCCAGGCCGCGCGCGGCGAGGGCGACGGCGAGGTTGGCGGTCAGGGTCGACTTGCCGACGCCGCCCTTGCCGCTCGTGACGGCGTAGACGCGCGTGAGGGTCTCGGGGCCGAACTGCATGCCCCTCGCGGCGCGGCCCGCCCGGAGCTTCTCGGTGAGGGCGTGGCGCTCGGTCGCGGTCATCACCGTCACGTCGACCGTCACCGCGGTGACGCCCTCGACGGAGGCGGTCGCCTCGCGGACGTCGCGCTCGATGGTGTCGGCGGCCGGGCAGCCCACGATCGTGAGCTTCACGGAGACCGTCGCCGCGCCTCCCTCGTCGACCACGACGTCGCCGATCATGTCGAGCTCCGTCACGGGGCGACGGATCTCGGGGTCGAGCACCCGGCCGAGCGCGCCGTGCACGCGCTCGACGAGGCCGGCGGCGTCAGCCACGGGCGTCGGCCGCGTGGTCGCCGGCACGGTCGACCGCGTGCTCGTCGGCGTCGCGACGGTCGAGCTCCTCGAGCAGCGAGCGCAGCTCGGCGCGGATGAAGTCCTTGCTGGCCATGTCGCGGATCGCGATGCGGAGCGCGACCACCTCGCGGGCGAGGTACTCGGTGTCGGCGAGGTTGCGCTCGGCCCGCTGGCGGTCCTGCTCGAACTGCACGCGGTCGCGGTCGTCCTGCCGGTTCTGCGCGAGCAGGATGAGCGGCGCCGCGTACGAGGCCTGCAGCGACAGGATGAGGGTGAGCGCCGTGAAGCCGATCGCGGCGCTGTCGAAGCGCCAGCTCTCGGGGGCCAGCACGTTGTAGCCCATCCACGCCACGCAGAAGAGCGTGAGCGCGATCAGGAACTGCGGCGTGCCCATCGCGCGGGCGATCGCCTCGGTGGCGCGGCCGAACCGGTCGCGGCTGACGCGCTGGCGACCGGGCAGCACCCGGGTGCGGAGGCCCTTGGGGGAGTCGAGGCGGACCGTGCTGCGGTTATCGCGTGCCACCGGGTGTCCTCCTCGTGGTCGTGGTCAGCGGTGCTCGTCGGGCGCGGGGGCGCGACCTGCCCAGGGGCTGGTCGGGATCCTGGCTGCGCCAGTCGTCGGGCAGCACGTGGTCGAGGACGTCGTCGATGGTCACCACCCCGACCAGACGGTGGGCGGCGTCGACGACGGGCACGGAGACGAGGTTGTACGTCGCCATGACGCGCGTCACCTCGAGGGCGGTCGCGTCGACCCTGACCGGCTCGAGCTGCTGGTCGAGCAGCGTGCCGAGCCGTTCGTTCGGCGGGTAGCGGAGCATGCGCTGGAAGTGCACCATGCCGAGGAACCTGCCGGTGGGCGGCTCGTAGGGCGGCAGGGTGACGCAGACCGCCGCGCCGAGCGCGGGGGCGAGCTCGTGGCGGCGGATGAGGGCGAGCCCCTCGGCCACCGTCGCGTCGGCGGAGACGATCACCGGCTCGGTGGTCATCAGACCGCCGGCCGTGTCGGCGTCGTAGCTCAGCAGCATGCGGACGTCGTCGGCCTCGTCGGGCTCCATCAGCCCGAGCAGGTGCTCCTTGCGCTGCTCGCCGAGCTGCGACATGAGGTCGGCGGCGTCGTCGGGCTGCATGTGGTCGAGCACGCCGGCCGCGCGCTGGTCGTCGAGCTGCGCGAAGATCTCGACCTGCTCGTTCTCGGGCAGCTCCTCCAGTACGTCGGCCAGACGGTCGTCGGAGAGCTCGGAGGCCACCTCGAGGCGCCGCTCGGCCGTGAGGTCGAGCAGGGTGTTCGCGAGGTCGGCGGGCAGCAGGTCGGAGTACGCGGCGATGAGGTGCTCGGCGCTCTGGGCCTCGCCGGTCTCGGCGTCCTCCGACACCTCGTCCCACGCGGCGAAGACGGTGGGGCCCTTGCCGAAGGGCGACGGCGTCGCCTTGGGCTTGCGGAGGAAGAGCTGGCCGATCTCCCAGTCGCCCTCGGAGACCTCGTCGATCGCGACGTCCTCGACGGTGGCGTGGCCGCCGTCGCGGAGCAGCGTGACCTTGCGGCCGAGCATCTCGGCGATGACGCGCGTCTCGCCGCCGCGCTGCTCGAACCGGCGCAGCGTGATCACGCCGTTCGTGATGATCTGGCCCGACCCGATGCTCGTCACCCGGCCGATGCTGACGAAGACGCGCCGCTTGCCGGGCACCTCGACGATCAGGCCGACGACGCGGGGCGCGCCCGAGCCGCGGTAGACGACGAGCACGTCGCGGACCTTGCCCACCTTGTCGCCGGCGGGGTCGAAGACGGAGCACCCGGCGAGACGGGCGACGAAGACTCTGGTGGCGCTCACCCGTCCACGTTAGCCGCTCGCCGGTCGGGCCCGTGATGTAATCCAGGCATGACGAACCAGAGCCCCCTGGCCCGCCGCTCGGCCGGTCCGCCGACCGTCCCCCGGGGCGACGTGCTCGGCACCTACGACAGCTACCCCGAGGCCCAGGCGGTCGTCGAGAAGCTGTCGCACGCCGAGTTCCCGATCAAGCAGCTCGCGATCATCGGCAACGAGCTCACGACCGTCGAGCGGGTGACGGGTCGCATGAGCTACGGCCGCGCGGCGCTCGCCGGCGCGGTGACCGGGCTCTGGCTCGGGGTGTTCTTCGGCCTCGTGATGCTGCTCTTCTCGCCCGAGACGGCGACCGTGACCACCGTCGTGGCCGCCGCCCTGATCGGCGCCGGCTTCGGCATGCTCTACGGCCTCGCCAGCTTCGCGGTGAGCCGTCGGCGCCGCGACTTCACCTCCACCCACCAGGTGCTCGCCCGCAGCTACCAGATCGTCGTCGACCCGGGCGTCAGCCACCGCGCCCGCGAGATCCTCTCCCGGCCCGACGCCGGGCGCTGAGGCGGGCCGGGCCTCCGGCCTCCCGCCCCCGGCGCCGGCATCCTCCTCCGGCCTCCCGCGGCTCCGCTCCCGGCGGGGCTCTGTATCCTTGACCCTGCGCCGCGCGGGCACCCGCCCCGGCGCGCCTCTGCACGCCCCCCCCCCCCGAGCGAGAGACCGACGTGACGACGACCCGATGGACGCGGTTCCTCCGCGGCTGGCTCACCGCCGGCTTCTCCGTCGTGGTCGCCGCCTTCTCGCACGTCGCCGGCGGCGGCGAACGACCCGGGCTGCTCGGCGTCGTGCTCGCGCTGGCCTTCAGCGTGCCCCTCTGCGTCGCGCTGGCCCGCGGGCGGGTGTCGACCACGCGCCTCCTGCCGGCCGTCGCCCTCAGCCAGCTCGCCTTCCACCTGCTCTTCACCGTCGGCGCCCCGGCGGCGGGCCAGGGGCCGACGGCCTCCGGGGGCCACCACGGCCCGCTCGTGCTCACGGCCGCCGTCGACGGCGCCTCCCGCGTCGCGACGTCGGCCGGCGCCGACCACGTCATGGCGATGTCGTCGTCGACGATGTGGCTCGCGCACGGCCTCGCTGCCCTCCTCACCGTCCTCGGCCTCCGCCACGGGGCCCGGTGCGCGGACCGCCTCGTGCGCCTCGCCGCGCGTCGTCTCACCGTCGTGAGGCTCCTGCTCGCGGGCACGGCCTCCGTGCCGGAGTCGCGGGTCGTGCCGGTCACGGAGGTCGCCACCCGGCGCCCCGCGCCCCTGGTCTTCCTCACCGCGCGTCCCCGCCGCGGTCCGCCCGTCGTCGCCTGAGCCCGCGCTCCCTCGACGCCCGTCGACGGAGCCGCACGACGCCCCCGCTCGCGGCGGGGCCCCTCGTGCACCTCGACGACCCGGTCGCGCACCGCGCACCGAGACAGGACACCCTCGTGACCCACCGCACCACCACCCGCACCTCGTCCCGCACCGCCCGCACCTCGCGCCGCGGCGCCGTCGCCGCCCGCGGAGCCGCCGCGCTCGGAGCGGCCGCGCTGCTGGCCCTCGCCGCCCCGCTGTCGGCCTCCGCCCACGTCCGCGTCGACCCCGGCCAGGCCGACGCCGGCTCGTACGCCACGCTCACCTTCAAGGTGCCGAACGAGTCGGCGACGGCCGGCACCGTCCAGCTCGTGGTCGACCTCCCGACCGACACCCCGTTCACCTCGGTCTCGTACGAGCCGCTGCCCGGCTGGACGACCGAGGTCACCACGTCGACGCTGCCCTCGCCGGTGGAGGTCGGCGACGCGACCGTCACCGAGGCGCCCACCTCGGTGACCTGGACGGCCGACCCCGGCGTCCAGGTCGCGCCCGGCCAGTTCGAGCGCTTCGTGATCTCGGCGGGCGCCGTGCCCGACACCGGCTCGGTGCTGCTGCCGGCGCACCAGCACTACTCCGACGGCACGGTCGTCGACTGGGCCGACGAGACGCCCGCGTCGGGCGAGGAGCCGGAGCACCCCGCCCCCGTCCTGTACGTGAACGACGCGCCGCCCGCCGACGCACACGGCTCGTCGCACGACGCGGGCGCCGACACGGCGTCCGACGAGGCGGCCGTGACCACGACGTCGTCCTCCGGCGACAGCGGCACCGTCGCGCTGGCGCTCGGCATCGGAGGGCTCGCCCTCGGGGCGGTCGCCCTGGTGCTGAGCGTGGTCGCGCTCACGCGTCGTCCGCGCACCTCGGCCGAGGGCACGGTGACCGGACGATGACCCGGGCCACCGCGCCGACCGCGCCCCGCGCCTCCTCGAGGCTCGTCCGCCGTGGTGCGCTCGTGGCCGCCGCCGGCGCGGTGGCCGCGCTCGCCCTGGCCCCCGCCGCGGCGCAGGCGCACGACTACGTCCTGACCAGCGACCCCGCCGCCGGGTCCACCCTGACGACGTCGATCGACACGGCGTCGATCACCTTCAGCGACGTCGTGCTCGACCTCTCGGGCACGGGCTCGTCGAACGTCCTCGAGGTGACCGACGCCTCCGGCCTGCACTACGAGGACGGCTGCTCGACGACGGCGGGCCCCGTCCTCTCGACCGGGGTCGCCCTCGGCGGGGCGGGCGACTACACGCTGACGTACCAGGCCGTCTCGGCGGACGGCCACACGGTCTCCGACACGGTGCCGTTCCGCTACGAGCCGGCCGACGGGTCGACGGCCGCGCCGGGGGCCGCCGAGCGGCCCGTCTGTGACGCGTCGGGAGGCGCGGGGGAGGCGACCGGAGCGACCGACGCTCCCGAGGTGGCCGGCACCCCGACCGCGGAGCAGACCACGACGGCCGGCGAGCCCGACTCCGACGCGTCGGCGTCGGCCGTCGACGGGGGCAGCTCCGACGGTGCCGCCGCCGACGACGACCCGGCGAACCTCGGCGTCGTCATCGGCATCGCCGTGGGCATCGTCGTGCTGGCGCTCGTCGCCGTCGCGGTCGTGCTGGTCACCGCGCGCCGACGACCGGCCGGAGGCGCGGCGACGGGCACCGGCACCGCGCGCGACGGCGACAGGGACGGCGAGGAGTAGCCTCCGCCGCGCCCCGACGCATGACGGCCCCGGTCCCTCTCGGGGCCGGGGCCGTCGTGCTCCGACCCGGTGGGCGGGGCGGAGCGTCAGGGCGTCGTCAGCTGCGCGCGACCCAGGCCTCGACCTCGGCGACCGTGCGCGGGATGCCGACCGAGAGGTTCTCGGCGCCGTCGGCCGTGACCACGATGTCGTCCTCGATGCGCACGCCGACGCCGCGGAACTCCGCCGGGACGGTCAGGTCGTCGGACTGGAAGTACAGTCCGGGCTCGATCGTGAAGACCATGCCGGGCTCCAGCACGCCGTCGAGGTAGAGCTCCCGGCGGGCGGCGGCGCAGTCGTGCACGTCGAAGCCGAGGTGGTGGCTCGTGCCGTGCACCATGTAGCGACGGTGGTGCTGGGCGTCGGGCTCGAGCGCCTCCTCGGCGGTGACGGGCAGGAAGCCCCACTCCGCCGTCCGCTCGGCGATGACCCGCATCGCGGCCTGGTGGATCTCGCGGAACCGGATGCCGGGGCGGACGATCGCGAACGCCGCGTCGGCGGCCTCGAGCACCGCCTCGTAGACCAGGCGCTGCACGTCGGTGAAGCGGCCGCTGACCGGGAGGGTGCGGGTGATGTCGGCCGTGTAGAGGCTCTCGAGCTCGATGCCGGCGTCGATCAGGATGAGGTCGCCGGGGCGCACGACGCCGTCGTTGCGCGTCCAGTGCAGCACGCACGCGTGCTCGCCGGAGGCGGCGATCGTGTCGTAGCCGACCGTGTTGCCGTCGGCGCGGGCCCGGCGGTTGAAGGTGCCCTCGACCAGGCGCTCGCCGCGCGGGTGTGCGACGATCTCGTCGAGGTCGGCGATCACGTCGGTGAACCCGGCGCCGGTCACGGCGACGGCCCGGCGCATCTGGGCGATCTCCCACTCGTCCTTGACGAGCCGCAGCTCGCTGAGGTCGCGGGCGAGGTCGTCGGTGCGCTCGACGCGCTCGGCCAGCTCGGAGGCGGGGGCCTCGAGGTCGGCCTCGTCGCGGACGGCGTCGACGCGGCGCGTGAGGTCGGGGTCGGCCTCGCGCACGAGCAGCGTGTCGGCGTCGACCTGCCCGACGACGGCCTCGAAGTCGGCCAGGTCGCGGGTGGCGAGGCCGAGGTCGGCCCCGACCTGGGCGAGGGTCGGGCGCGGGCCGATCCAGAACTCGCCGATCTCCGGGTTCGCGTAGAACTCGTCGGAGTCGCGACCGGCGCTGGCCCGGAAGTACAGGGTCGCGTCGTGGCCGTCGCCGACGGGCTCGAGCACGAGCACCGAGCCGGGGACGGTGTCGGCGCCCCAGCCGGTCAGGTGCGAGAACCCCGAGTGGGCGCGGAAGGGGTAGTCGCAGTCGTTCGACCGGACCTTCGCCTGCCCGGCCGGCACGACGAGCCGCTGCCCGGGGTGCAGGGCGGAGAGCCGGGCCCGGCGGGCGGCGGCCCACGGCGCCTCCTCGCGGGGCTCGGGGAGGACCTCGGGGTGCTCGGCCCACTGCGACGAGATGTAGTCGCGGAAGAGGTCCGACCCGGGGGTGGTGGATCGGTTGGTGGTCGCGCGGGGCGCCGTGTCGTCAGCCATGCCCGCCATTCTCCCCGATCGGGCCCGGCGCCGTCAGCCCCTCAGGCGCCCGTCGAGCTCAGCTGTGCGACGACCGGGCGGTGGTCGCTGCCGGCGTCGTCGAGGTCGGTGACGACCTTGAAGCCGGTGGTGTACCACTGGCGCGTGGCCATGACGTGGTCGATCGGGGTGCCCAGCAGGGGAGCCACGTCGGCGGGCCAGGTGCCCAGGCCGCCGTTCGCGGTCGAGACCGCGGCGTCGCGGCACCGCCCCAGGGCGCCGCCGGCCCGGCCGAGGCCCGCCATGTGGTCGACCGTCGCGTTGAAGTCGCCCGCCATGATGACGTCGCCGGTGCGGCAGGCGTCGGCGAGGGCGGTGAGGCCGTCGCGCCAGGCCGGCACGTCGTCGCGCGTCGGTGCCTGCGGGTGCGCGGCCACGATCGTCGGGCCGGTGCCCGACACGGGGGTCGCGACGACGGACGGCATCAGGGGAGTCGTCTCGACGGCGACGCCCGCCTCGTCGACGGCGACCGCGTACTGCCCGAGGGCGGTCGAGATGAGCAGCGACGTGGGCTTCGAGCTCGCCACGTCGTCGTAGGCGACGGTCAGCACGCTCATGGGCAGGCCCGCCGCCTCCATGGCCGCCGCCACGGCGGCCGCGGTCTCGGCGTCGGTCTCGGGCAGGCTGACGACCTCGGCGCCCTCCTCGACCGCCAGGGCGGCGATCCGGTCGGCGCCCGGGGCCCCGCCCAGGGTGTTCCAGGCGAGCACGGTGACGTCGGTCGGCTGCGCCTCGACGAAGTCGTCACGGCCGAGGCCCCGGGCACCGACGAAGCCGGCGGAGACGGCCCCGAAGACCAGCAGCAGCACCGCGACGGACGAGGCGAGCGAGCGCACCGGGCGGGCCACCAGGGCCACGACGAAGAGCACGACGGCGGCGCCGGCGGCCACGACCGCGGCGGCGCCGCGGAAGGACACGAGCTGCGCGGTCGGCCAGGTGCGCTGCAGGTCGAGCACCTGGGGCCAGAGCGCGAGGAGCAGCGCGGCGGCGACCGCGAGGACGAGGAGGAGGGCGACGAGACGACGGATCATGGCCCTGCCGAGCATAGGTGACGGGGCCCTCCACGGCGACGCCCGGGGGCGACGCCTACGATGGGAGGATGCCCTCCCGTCCGATCGACCTGCACACCCACAGCAGCGTCTCCGACGGCACCGAGACCCCCGCCGAGCTCGTCGCGGCCGCCGTGCGGGCCGGGCTCGGCACCGTGGCCCTCACCGACCACGACTCCACGGCCGGCTGGTCGGAGGCGACCCGGGCCGTCGCGGGCACCGGCCTCACGCTCGTCCCCGGCATGGAGCTCAGCACCCGCCTGGGGCTCGACAGCGTGCACATGCTCGCCTACCTCTTCGACCCGACCGACCCGGCCCTGGTGGCCGAGACGGCGAGGCTCCGCGACAGCCGCCTCCACCGGGCCGAGCGCATCGTCGAGCGCATCGCCGCCGACTACGACATCTCGTGGGGCGACGTGCTCGCCCAGTCGACGAGCGGCGCGACGCTCGGCCGGCCCCACATCGCGGACGCCCTCGTGGCGAAGGGGTTCGCCCCCGACCGCAGCGCGGCCTTCGCCGGGATCCTGCACTGGCGCTCGGGCTACTACGAGCCGCACGAGGCGCCGAGCCCCCTGCTCGGCGTGCGCCTCGTCCGCGAGGCCGGGGGAGTGCCCGTCATCGCGCACCCCGCGACCCGCGGCCGCGGCACGAACATCCCCGAGCGGGCGTTCGACGAGCTCGTCGAGGCCGGGCTGATGGGCGTCGAGATCGCGCACCGCGAGAACACCGACGCGGGGGCAGAGCGCCTCCGCGCCCTGGCCCGCCGGCACGACCTCATCGTCACCGGCTCCAGCGACTACCACGGCGAGGGGAAGCCCAACCGGCTCGGCGAGAACAGCACGGCGCCCGAGCAGCTGGAGCGGATCGTCGAGGCGGCCACCGGCTGGGCGCCCGTCCGGGGCTGACCCGGCCCGCGACTCCCGCACTCCCCCCCGGTGCACCGAGAGCCCCCGTCGAACTCGACGGGGGCTCTCGGCGATGTGCGGAGCGTTACTGCGCGGCGGGCGCCGAGCCGTCGCCCGCGGGGCGACGACGACGAGCGCGGCTGCGACGACGAGGGGCGTCGCCCTCGGCCGTCGTGGAGGCCGAGCCGCCGTCGACGGGAGCCTGTTCGCGGGGGGCCTCGGTGCGGGCCTGGCCGTCACGGGCCTGGCCGCCCCGGCCGCCGGAGCGCCCCTGGCCGTCACGGCCCTGGCCGTCGGAGGCACGGGCCGAGTCGCCGCCGCGACCGCGGGAGCGCGACGCCCCGGCGGCACGCTCGCGGGGAGCGGTGGAGCCCCCGTCGACGGCCGCCTTCGGGGCGGACGCGAGCCGACCCTTGGTGCCGGCCGGGATGTCGAGGTCGGTGAACAGGTGCGGGCTCGACGAGTACGTCTCGACCGGCTCGGGCTGGCCCATGTCGAGCGCGCGGTTGATGAGCGCCCACTTGTGCATGTCGGCCCAGTCGACGAAGGTCACCGCGATGCCGGTCTTGCCCGCGCGGCCGGTGCGGCCGGCGCGGTGCAGGTAGGTGTCGTGGTCGTCGGGCACGGTGTGGTTGATGACGTGCGTGACGTCGTTGACGTCGATGCCGCGGGCGGCGACGTCGGTGGCGATCAGGATGTCCTTCTTGCCGGCCTTGAACGCGGCCATGGCGCGCTCGCGCTGCTCCTGGTTGAGGTCGCCGTGCACGGCGGCGGCGTTGAAGCCGCGGTCGGTGAGCTCCTCGACGAGCTTGGCGGCGGCGCGCTTCGTGCGGGTGAAGACGACGGTCTTGCCGCGGCCCTCGGCCTGGAGGATGCGGGCGATGACCTCGTCCTTGTCGAGCGAGTGCGCCCGGTAGACGACGTGCTTGATGTTCGCCTGCGTCAGCCCCTCGTCGGGGTCGGTCGCCCGGATGTGGATCGGCTTCGTCATGAAGCGACGGGCGAGCGCCACGATCGGCCCGGGCATCGTCGCCGAGAACAGCATCGTGTGGCGCGTCGCCGGGACCTGCTGGAAGATCTTCTCGATGTCGCTGAGGAACCCGAGGTCGAGCATCTTGTCGGCCTCGTCGAGGACGACCTCCTGCACGTTCTTCAGGTCGAGGAGGCGCTGGCCAGCCAGGTCGAGGAGGCGCCCGGGGGTGCCCACCACGATCTGCGCGCCGGCCTTGAGCTGCTCGACCTGGCCCTCATAGGCCTTGCCGCCGTAGATGCTCACGACCTTGGTGGCGCGGTTGGCGGTGGCGACCTCGAGGTCGTCGGCCACCTGGACGCACAGCTCACGGGTCGGGACGACCACGAGGACCTTCACGCCGGGGGCCGGGTCGAGCCCGATGCGCTGGATGATGGGGAGGCCGAAGCCGAAGGTCTTGCCGGTGCCGGTCTTGGCCTGGCCGATGATGTCCTGGCCGCTGAGGGCGAGGGGGATCGTCTGGGTCTGGATGGGGAAAGGTTCGAGGATCCCCTTCGACGCCAGAGCGTCGACCATGTCGGGGTCGATCGCGAGGTCTGTGAATGTCAAAGTGTTGCCCTGTCTCATATAGGGGGATGCGAGGAGTTTAGCCGGTCGGGGCGAGCGCCCCTCCGGACCCCGTAGGATGACGGCGTGGTGTCATGGATGGGCCGTAGGTCACAGCGCGGCGTCCCGACCCTCCAGTGGCCGCGACCCGCGTCGCGTCCGGTCGCCGTCAACCGGGTCGAGCTCGGCGACTTCACGCCCGACCTCGCCGTCTACCTGGGGCAGGCCGCGTACCTCCAGCTGGCGCTCTTCGAGTCGCTGGCCCGGGCCTCCGCCGTCGCCCCGAGCGTCCGCGCCCGGGAGGTCACGGGCCACGTCGCCGGCAGCACCCTCGACCGTCACCGCGGGCTCGTGGCCGAGATCCGTCGTCGCGGCGACGACCCGACCGAGCTGATGGAGCCGCACGTCGCGGCCGTCGACGACTTCGGCCGACGCATCGAGGGCACCGACTGGTCGGAGGCCGTGCTCGGCGCGTACGTCGGAGCCGGCCTGCTCAACGACGTCTTCGTCCGGCTCGCGGCAGGGCTCGACGGCGACCCCCGCGACCGCATCGTCCGCGTGCTGGAGGCCGGCGACGACCAGGCCGTCATCGTCGAGGAGCTCTCCCGGGCGATCGGCGACGACCCTGCCCTGGCCTCGCGGCTGGCGCTCTGGGGCCGACGGTTGGTCGGCGACACCCTGCTCGTGGCCCGCGCCGCGATCGACGCCGCGCACGTCTCGGCCGACGACGAGCGCCTCGAGCCGGTCTTCACCGAGCTCATCGCCGCGCACACGCGCCGGATGGACGCGCTCGGCCTCACGGCCTGACCGTCTCCCGCCGAGCGGAGCCCGTGGGCTGCGGACGGCCGCGACCGGCGCACACCGGTCAGGCGCCCGCGACCACCCGCTGGTAGAGCTCGGCATCGGCCCGGCGCCGCCGGGCGACGAGGCCCCGGGCGACGAGGGCGCCGGCCACCGCCGGGAGGGCGAGCGAGACGACCCAGATCCAGCCGCCGTCGGCCCGCCAGCCCAGCTGCAGGAGGAGCTCCCACGCCACGGCGGCGACCACCGTCGCGACGCCGGGCACGAGCAGCACGCCGCGCGTGTCGCGCGCGGGCAGGGCGGCGTGCAGCACGAAGCCGATCAGGGCGCCGCCGAGGCAGACGAAGAGGAGCTCCACGGGGTCAGCCGACGAAGCCGACCCGACGGCTCTCCTCCGAGCCGACCTCGACGTACGCGAGCGACGCGGTCGGGACGAGGTAGGTCTTGCCCTTCGAGTCGGAGAGGGTGACGTACGACTTGCCGCCGTCGAGGGCCTGGGCGACCACGGCCTCGACGTCGGAGGCGCTCTGCGACGTCTCGAAGCTGATCTCACGGGGGCTGTTGGCGATGCCGATTCTGATGTCCACGACGTCACGATATCCGACGGCGCCGGGTCGGGCGTGCCCGTTCACTGAGGGCGCAAGCAGCCCGGCCGGCGCGCTCCGTCGGTGGCGGCCGGTAGCGTCGACCCCATGGTGGCGACGGCGTTCCGACCGGTGACCGACGACGAGCGCGCAGCGCGCGTCGTCGAGCTCGACGCGTCCCAGCGCGCCGTGCTCGAGCTAGCCGACGGGGCGTCCGCCGCGGTCATCGGCGCCCCGGGCAGCGGCAAGACGACCACGCTCGTCGAGTTCGTCGTCGATCGCCTGCAGCGGCGGGGCTGGGCCCCCGGCTCCGTGCTGGCGCTGTCGCCGACCCGCACGACGGCCACGCGCCTCCGCGACGTCCTGGCCGCGCGCGTCGAGGTGCCGACGCCGGGCCCCCTGGCGCGCACCGTCGCCTCCCTCGCCTTCGACGTCGTCGGCCACTCCGCGCGCCTCGCGGGGCAGGTGCCGCCGACGCTGCTCACCGGCGGCGACCAGGACAGCATCGTCCGTGCCGTGCTGGAGGGGCACCTCGCCGACGGCGGCGGGCCGGCCTGGCCCGACGAGCTCGGCCCGCGCGTGCGAGCGCTCCGCGGCTTCCGCACCGAGCTGCGCGAGGTCCTGATGCGCACCACCGAGCAGGGACTGTCGGGCGACGACCTCCGCCTGCTGGGCGACCGGCTCGACCGGCCCGCCTGGCGGGCCGTCGCCGACTTCGCCGACGAGTACCACGCGGTCGTCGACGGCCTGGCCGGCCGCCGCCTCGACTCGGCCGAGCTCGTCGACTTCGCCGTGGCGGCCCTCGACCGCGGCGAGACGGCCCCCGCCGTCGACGGCCTCCGCGTCGTGCTCGTCGACGACGCCCAGGAGGCCACCCGGTCGACCGTCGTCCTCCTCCGCGCCCTGGTGCGGCGCGGCGTCGCGGTCGTCGCCCTCGGCGACCCCGACCTCGCCACGACGGCGTTCCGCGGCGGCAGCCCCGACGTGCTCGGCCGTCTCGCGCCGCGGCTCGGCCTCGACCGGGTCGAGACCCTCTGGCTGGCCCGGGTGCACCGGCACGACGACGTCCTGCGCGAGCTCGTCGGCCGGGTCACGGCCCGCATCGGCACGGCCGCCGCCGGGCGGCAGCACGCGGCCGACGCCGCCGGTCCGACGGCGGACGAGGGGCCCTGGCGCGACGTGCCGCCGGTGGTCACCGTGCAGGCCGACAGCCCTGCTCACGAGGTGTCGGGCGTGGCCCGGCTGCTCCGCGAGCACCACCTCCTGCGCGGCGTCCCCTGGGCGCGCATGATGGTCGTCGTCCGCAGCGGCGGGCAGGTGACCTCGGTCGCGCGCAGCCTCCAGCTCGCCGAGGTGCCCACACGGACCCCGGTGGCGGGCCGGGCCGTGCGCGACGAGCACGGGGCTCGGCACCTCCTCCTCGCCGCCTCGGTGGCGGTCGGTCGTGACCCGCTCACGGCCGACGTGGCCGCCGACCTGCTGCTCGGCCCGCTCGGCGGGTTCGACCCCCTCTCGCTCCGGCGCCTCCGCCTCGCCCTCCGGGCGGAGGAGCTCGCGGGCGGCGGCACGCGATCGGCCGACGCCCTGCTGGCGGAGGCCCTCGGCGCCCCCGGGCGCTTCGTGACGATCGACTCGAGGCCGGCCGCCCGGGCCGGCCGGGTCGCAGCCAGCCTCGACGCCGCCCGGCGGGCGGCCGACGAGGGCGCGAGCATCGAGGAGGTCCTCTGGGGGCTGTGGGAGCGCAGCGGCCTCGCGACCGAGTGGTCGACCCGGTCGGCCGGGCGCGGCATCGTCGCCGCCGAGGCCGACCGCCACCTCGACGGCGTCGTCGCCCTCTTCACCGCCGCCAAGCGGTACGTCGAGCGCACGCCCGAGGCGCCCGCCGTGGGGTTCCTCGACGCCCTGCTCGACGCGGAGGTGCCGGAGGACACCCTGTCGCCCCAGGCCTCGGCTGACTCCGTCCTCGTCTGCACCCCCGCCTCCGCCGTGGGCGTCGAGGTCGACGTGGTCGTCGCGGCCCGGGTGCAGGAGGGCGTCTGGCCGAACCTCCGCGTGCGGGGCGCCCTCCTCGGGCCCGACGAGCTCGTCGACGCCGCCGAGCGGCTGCGCGCGGGCGAGCTGGACGGCCCCGCCCCGGCCGCGCCGACCGACGCGCGCGCCGGCGTCCTCAGCGACGAGCTCCGCATGTTCGCGCTGACGGTGTCGCGGGCGCGCCGCCAGGTCGTCGTATCGTGGACGGCCGACGACGCCGAGGGGCCGTCCGTCTTCTCCCGCCTGCTGCCCGCCGACGTGCCCCGCGCCTCCGGCGGTCACCCGCTGTCGCTGCGGGGGCTCGTGGGCCACCTGCGCCACGCGCTCGTGACGACGCCGAGGGGCGTCCGCGGCGACGCGGCGGCCCGGGGGCTCGCCCAGCTCGCCGAGGCCGGTGTCGCGGGGGCCCACCCCGGGCAGTGGTACGGCCTGGCCGAGCCCACGACGACGGCCCCGCTCGTCGACCTCGCGGTGCCCGAGACGCACGTGCCCGTCTCGCCGTCGCAGCTCGGCTCGTTCGAGGAGTGCCCCCTGCACTGGTTCGTCGACCGCTTCGGCGGCTCCGCCCCGAGCGCGGCGATGGGCCTCGGCACGGTGCTGCACGACGTGATGGAGCACGCCACGGCGACCGACGTCGAGTCGCTCTGGGCCGCGGTCGAGGAGCGCTGGGGCGAGCTCGAGTTCGAGTCGCCGTGGATCGCCGAGGCCGAGAAGAGACGAGCCCGGCAGATGACCGAGAGCCTGTCGTCGTACCTGCGCGACTTCGAGGCCTCCGGGGCGGAGCTGCTCGCCGCCGAGTCGTCGTTCACCCTCGACATCGGCCCGGCCCGGCTCCGCGGGGCGATCGACCGCGTCGAGCGCACCGCCCAGGGCGCGGCCGTCATCGTCGACCTCAAGACCGGTCGAGCCGTGCCCACCTCGCCGCGCGCCGTGGCGGAGCACCCCCAGCTCGGCAGCTACCAGGTCGCGCTCGCCGACGGGGCGATCGAGGAGGTGCCCGAGGGCACGGCACCCGGGGGCGCGAAGCTCGTCATCGTCTCGTCGGGGGTGCGCGGCAAGCTGTACCGCGAGCCCGCCCAGGCGCCGTTCGACGCCGAGACCCTCCAGGGCTTCCGCGACCGGGTGACCGACGCCGCGGAGGGCATGGCCGGGCGCGTGTTCGTGGCCCGGCTCGACGAGCACTGCGAGGGGCGCAACGGCGGCACCTGCCGCATCCACGTCGTCGGGGAGGTCAGCTCGTGAGCGTCGCCGCCCCGCCCCCGACGACGGGCGCCCCGGCCGCCCCCGCAGGGGGTCTCCGCTCGGCCGTCGAGATCGCCGAGGTGCTCGGCCTGCCCCGCCCCACGGCTGAGCAGCAGGCCGTCATCGAGGCGCCCCTCGAGCCGGCCCTCGTGGTGGCGGGCGCCGGCAGCGGCAAGACCGAGACCATGGCGAACCGCGTCGTCTGGCTGCTCGCCAACGGCCTGGTCGGGGTCTCCGAGGTGCTCGGCCTCACCTTCACCCGGAAGGCCGCGGGCGAGCTCGGCGAACGGATCGAGCGCCGCGTGCAGCAGCTCTCGGCCGCGGGGCTGCTCGGCGACGACGTCGACCCGTTCGACGCCCCGACCGTGTCGACCTACAACGCCTTCGCGAACGGCATCTTCCGCGACAACGCCCTCCGGGTCGGGCGCGAGAGCGAGGCCCAGGTGCTCGGCGAGGCGTCGTCCTGGCAGCTGGCGCGCTCGCTGGTCGTCGCCAGCACCGACGACCGCCTCGCCGGGCTCGGCCGCAGCGTCGACTCGCTCACCGAGGCCGTCCTCAGGCTCAGCCACGCGCTGAGCGAGAACGTCGCCGACGCGGCCGACGTGGCCGACCTCGCCGAGCGGTTCCTCGACCTCGCGGGCCTGCCGTCGACGAAGGGCACGCCGTACAAGTCGGTGGTCGACGCCGTGGCGGCCGTCGCCGCCCTCCCTCCGCTGCTCGAGCTGGCGAGGGCCTTCTCGGACGAGAAGGCGCGCCGCGGCTTCGTGGAGTACTCCGACCAGGTCGCGCTCGCGCTCGAGGTCTGCGAGACGGCGCCCGACGTGGTGACCGAGCTGCGCGCACGCTTCCGGGTGGTGCTGCTCGACGAGTACCAGGACACCAGCGTGGTGCAGACGACCCTCCTCTCGCGCCTCTTCGGCGGCACAGGCGTGATGGCGGTCGGCGACCCGCACCAGTCGATCTACGGCTTCCGCGGCGCCTCCGCCGCCAACCTGGGGCGGTTCCCGGTCGACTTCGGGGCCGCGCCGGGCGCTCTCTACAGCCTGTCGACGAGCTGGCGGAACGCCTCGCGGGTGCTCGACGCGGCCAACGCCGTCGTCGCCGAGCTGGCCGCGGCGGCCCAGGGCGCCGTCGCCGAGCTCAGCCCGCGCCCCGCGGCGCCCGAGGGCCGGGTCGAGGTCGTCTTCGAGCAGACCCTGCCCGCCGAGGCGGACCGCGTGGCCCACTGGCTCCAGCGGGAGCTCGACCCGGCCCGGCACGGGGGTGCCGAGCCGCGGACGGCGGCGATCCTCTTCCGGTCGAAGAAGACCGTGCCGGCGTTCGTCGAGGCGCTCGCCGCCCGCGGCGTCCCGTACCACGTGCTCGGCGTCGGGGGCCTGCTGCAGCGGCCCGAGGTCGTCGACCTGGTGTCGTGCCTGCGCGTGCTCCACGACCCCGCGGCGGGCTCCGAGCTGATCCGGCTGATGGCGGGCGCGCGGTGGCGCGTCGGGCTGCACGACATCGCCGTGCTGCGGTCGGTGTCGTCGTGGCTCTTCTCCCACGACCACGCCCAGCAGCAGCTCGACGACGACGTCGCGGCGGGCTTCCGCGCCTCGGTCGCCGTGGGCGAGCACGGCTCGATCGTCGACGCGCTCGACTTCGTGACGACAGCTCCCGACGGCCACCGCCAGCTCGCCGAGTTCAGCCCCGAGGGGCTCGCGCGTCTCCGGCGCCTCGGCTCGCAGCTCGCCTTCCTCCGCGGCCGCGTCGGTCTCGACCTGGTCGACCTGGTGACCCTGGTGCAGCAGGAGATGCTCCTCGACGTCGAGGTCGGCGCCGCGACCGGCCAGGGGCACGGCGGAGCCTGGCTGCAGGCGCTGGAGGACGAGCTGGCCGGCTACGTGGCCACCGACGAGTCGGCGACCCTCGGGGGCTTCCTCTCCTGGCTCGCGGCGGCCGAGCGACGCGACGACATGGGCCCGCGCTCGGAGGACGGCGAGCCCGGCACCGTGCAGCTGCTGACCGTCCACGGCTCCAAGGGCCTCGAGTGGGACGTCGTGGCCGTGCCGCGGCTCGTCGAGGGGGAGCTCCCCGGCACCTCGCGGGAAGGCGTCGGCTGGCTCGGCTTCGGCGAGCTGCCGTTCGAGTTCCGCGGCGACGCCGCCGAGCTGCCGCAGCTCGCCTGGCGGGGCGTCGACGACCAGAAGGAGTTCGACCAGGGCCTCGCCGCGTTCCGGGCCGAGCTCGTCGAGCGGCACCTCGCCGAGGAGAGGCGCCTCGCCTACGTGGCCCTCACGCGGGCCCGCGACGCCGTCCTGCTGAGCGGGTCGTTCTGGTCGACCACCGTCAAGCCCCGGGCGGCGAGCCGCTACCTGCGCGAGCTGGTCGACGCGGGGGTCCTGCCCCCGGGCGCGCTGCCCGAGCTGCCCGACGACGACGAGAACCCCCTGGCCGACACGACCCGGGAGCTCGCCTGGCCCATCGACCCGCTCGGCCCGCGACGGGCCGCCGTCGAGGGAGCGGCGGCCCGGGTCAGCCGTGAGATCGCCGCCCGCGCGGTCGAGCCCGACCGCCCCGACGTCGTCGACGGACCGTGGTCGGCCGACATCGACCTCCTGCTCCGCGAGCGCGACGCCATCCGCGAGCGGGCGGGGTCGATCGACCTCCCGCAGCGCATCCCCGCCTCGCGCTTCAAGGACTACGTCAGCGACCCGGCCGCGGTCGCGGCGTCGCTGCGCCGCCCCCTGCCCGAGAGGCCCTACCGGGCGACCCGGCTCGGCACCCTCTTCCACGAGTGGGTGGAGGAGCGGTACCGGCCGACGGGGCGAGCGGAGGTCCTCGACGCCTGGGCCACCGAGATCGACCTCGACGACGAGCGCGTCGGCGGCACGGCGGGCCTGGTCGACCCCGACGACGCGCGGCGCCTCGTCGAGCTGCAGCGCACGTTCGAGCGCTCGCCGTGGGCGGGCGTCGAGCCGGTCGAGGTTGAGCTCGAGGTGCACCTGCCGCTCGGTCGCCGCACCGTCATCTGCAAGATCGACGCCGTCTTCGAGCGCGACGGGCGCTGGCAGGTCGTCGACTGGAAGACGGGCGCCGCGCCCGTCGACGCCGCCGACCTCGAGCTCCGGCAGCTGCAGCTCGCCCTGTACCGCGAGGCCTGGGCGAGCTTCCGGGGGGTGCCGGCCGAGAGCATCGACGCGGTCTTCTACTTCGTCGCCGACGACGTGGTCGTCGAGCCGCGGCACGTGGCCGACCGGGCCGAGCTGGTCGCCCTCTGGGAGGCGGTCGAGGCCGGGCGTCCGACGTCGGCCGCGACCTAGGGGCGGCCTAGGAGTGCCGGCGCTCCGTCGAGGCGAGCAGCTCCTCGACGCCGTCGAGGTCGAGGGCGGCCGTGCCGCCGGCGCCGATGCCGCCCTGCGAGCTGGCCTGCAGCCGGTCGACGAGGTCGGTCATCATGCCCACGGCGTCGTCGACGACCGCGGTGCTCTTCGTGCTCGTGCCGTGCAGCAGCCACTTGGCGAGGTCGAGCTCGCGGTACAGCGTGGCCCGGTGGCGCAGCTGGTGGTCGCTGGTGCCGCGGGCGGCGTTGTAGGCGTCGAAGGCGGAGTCGATCGCCTCGCGCCCGGGGGCGCCGAGCAGCCAGGCGAGGTCGCGTGCCGGGTCGCCCACCTGGAGGTCGTGCCAGCCGAGCACCCCGCTGACGGCGTCGTCGACGACGAGCACCGACGACGCCTCGAGCGAGGCGTTGACGACCGTGGGCTGGAACTGCCAGAGCACGCTGTCCTGGATCGCCGCCTCCCACCGCTCCAGCAGCGCGGCGGGGAGCAGCCGCGTCGAGGCGGCCCGGTCGACGAGGGCCGCCGACGACCGCATCGCCTCGAAGGGCGTGTGGCTCGTGAGCCCGGCGTCGGTGACGAAGCTCGTGGGGAGCGAGTGGATCGCGGCGATGCCGCGGCCCAGGGCGGTGGGCAGGCCGGAGCCGGAGGTGACCTCGTTGCTGCGGAGGTGGCGCCCGGACACGAAGTCGTAGACGATGCCGCGCGTGCGGCCGATCGGCGCCTGGCCCCGGTACTGCGGGACGGCGAAGGGGAGGCGGCCGCGGACCCCGGCGCTCAGGGCGCGGAGCGCGACGAGGTCGGCGGACTGGGTGGCCTCGGCGCGCTGGCTGCGCGGCACCCGCACGATCAGCTGCTCGCCGTCGCTGCTGCCCACGACCGCGGAGTCGTAGTCGCCGCCCTGGGAGGAGCCGTGCGGCGACGCGGTCACGACGTCGAGCTCGGCGACGGCGGCCGTGGCCAACGCGGCTAGAGTGAGATGAGATCTGGCCATGCCCTCAGGGTAGGCCGCCGCGCCCGGTGCCACTCCGCGCGCCACGCTGTCAACTCGCGATGATTGGTCGTCCGATGTCCTCGCCGCTCACGCCCCGCCTCCCGCTGTCCCGGCAGCAGGTCGACCGTGACTACCTCACCCGCGAGCGTCCGGGCGTGGTCGCCGAGCTGCTGTCGTCCGCCGACACGAGGGTGCTGCCCGTCTGGCGCGGCCGGACCCTGATGGCGACGCCGTCGGCGCTGGCCCTGCTCGAGCCCGCCGCCCTCGGCCAGGCTCGCGACCACCTCTACCTCGGCCGGTCGCTCGACCCGGCAGCCGCCGAGCCCGTCGGCACCCCCGTCGTGGCGGCGCTGCTCGACGACGACCAGGCGGCCGCCCTCGAGCCCGACGACGACGCGTGGAGCAGCCCGCGGGCCACGGGCTCGACGCTCAGCGCCCGCGACGTGGGCTTGGCCGTCGAGGCCGTCGCCCTCGCCAACTGGCACGACTCGCACCGCTTCGCCCCGCGCACCGGCCGCGAGCTCGTCAGCGACAAGGCCGGCTGGGTCCGGCGCGACCCCGACGACGGCCACGAGGTGTTCCCGCGCACCGACCCTGCGATCATCGTCGGCGTCACCGACGCCGACGACCGGCTGCTGCTCGGCTCGAACGCCCTGTGGGAGTCCAACCGGTGGTCGCTCCTCGCGGGGTTCGTCGAGCCCGGCGAGTCCCTCGAGCAGGCCGTGCAGCGCGAGGTCTTCGAGGAGAGCGGGGTGAAGGTCGTCGACCCGCAGTACCTCGGGTCGCAGCCCTGGCCTTTCCCCGCGAGCCTCATGCTCGGCTTCCGGGCCGTCGTCGACGCCGCCGACCCGGGGGTGCTCGAGCCCGACGGCGCCGAGATCCTCGACCTGCGCTGGTTCAGTCGCGACGAGCTCGCGGCGAGCCTCGGCGACGTCCTCCTGCCGGGCCGCACGTCGATCGCCCGCGCCATCATCGAGGACTGGTTCGGCGGCGAGCTCGACCAGTGACCGAGGCCGCTGAGCTCATCGCCGGGCTCGACGAGCAGCAGCGCGAGGCGGCCCGTCGGCTGCTCGGGCCGGTCTGCCTCCTCGCGGGGGCGGGCACCGGCAAGACCCGCGCCATCACGCACCGCATCGCCTACGGCGTCGCGACCGGCGTGTACGCCCCCAACCGCGTGATGGCCCTCACCTTCACCTCCCGCGCGGCGGCCGAGCTCCGCGGGCGGCTGCGCCACCTCGGCGCGGGGGGCGTCTCGGCGCGCACCTTCCACGCCTCCGCCCTCTCGCAGCTGTCGTACTTCTGGCCGCAGACCATGGGCGGGCAGATGCCGCGCCTCCTCGACGGCAAGGGCAAGCTGCTGGCGCACGCCGCCGAGCGGCTGCGGCTCAAGCTCGACACCGCCTCGCTGCGCGACATGGCCGGCGAGATCGAGTGGCGCAAGGTCTCCCGGCTCACGATGGACGAGTACGCGCTGAAGGTGCCCTCGCGCTCGCTGCCGCAGTCGGTGTCGGTCGAGGCGGCGCTCGACCTGCACGCCGCCTACGAGGACATCAAGGACGAACGGCGCCAGCTCGACTTCGAGGACGTCCTGCTGGCCACGGTCGGCATGCTCGAGCTCGAGCCCCGGGTCGCGCAGCAGGTCCGCGAGCAGTACCGCTTCTTCGTCGTCGACGAGTACCAGGACGTCTCGCCCCTGCAGCAGCACCTCCTCGAGCTGTGGCTCGGCGACCGCAACGACCTCTGCGTCGTCGGCGACGCCAGCCAGACCATCTACTCGTTCGCCGGGGCCTCCGCCGACTACCTCCTGGGGTTCGGCTCCCGGTACGACGACGCGACGGTGGTGCGCCTCGAGCAGAACTACCGCTCGTCGCGCCAGATCGTCGACACCGCCAACCAGCTCATGCGCGGCCGGCCCGGCGCCCTCCACCTGCACCCCGCGGTCGAGACGGCCGGGCCGGTGCCCCCGGTGACGCAGTACCCGACCGACATGGCGGAGGCGCGGGGCGTGGCCCAGACGATCGCCGACGAGATCGCGTCGGGCGTCGCGCCGGAGGAGATCGCCGTGCTCTACCGCGTCAACGTCCAGGCGGCGGCGCTGGAGCGCGCCCTCTCCGACGTGGGCGTCTCGACGCGGGTCCAGGGCGCGACGCGGTTCTTCGAGCTGCGCGAGGTCAAGGAGGCGCTGATGATGCTCAAGGGAGCGGCCGTCAGCATCGTGGGCGAGCCGCTGTTCAAGACGGTCAGCGACGTGCTGCGCTCGCTGGGGTGGACGCAGGAGGCGCCCGAGCAGCGGGGCGCCGTGCGTGACCGCTGGGAGTCGCTGAACGCCCTGATGGGGCTCGCCGAGGCCTCGCCCCCCGACACCACGCTGCGGCAGTTCGTCGACGAGCTCTTCGCCCGTCAGCAGGGGCAGCACGAGCCGACGATGGCCGCCGTCACCCTCGCGACCCTGCACTCGGCGAAGGGGCTCGAGTGGCGGAGCGTCTACCTCGTGGGCCTCAGCGAGGGCCTCGTGCCGATCAGCTACGCGGAGGGGCTCGAGGCGATCGACGAGGAGCGGCGACTGCTCTACGTGGGCGTCACGCGGGCCCGGGAGCGCCTCCGGCTGTCGTGGGGCGCGGCGGGCCAGGGCCGGGGCGGCGAGCGTCGACCGAGCCGGTTCCTGGAGGAGCTCCGCACCCGCAGTCGCGACGCGGCGTCGTCCACGAGCGCGTGACCTCGCCGCTCGCCCGGTCGAGGCGGTCGACGGCCGCCGCGTCGTCGCCGGCTCCGTGCTCGGCCACGGCGAGCAGTCGCCGCACCGCCGCCGCGGCCGCCTCGTGCACCACCAGCGACGACAGGGGCGTCGGCGGGGCCGTCACGAGCTGACCGGCGAGGGCGGGCCACGCCGGGTCGGCCTCGCCGTCGTGCAGGTGCAGGCACCGGACGCACGCCGTCACGCCCGGCACGACGACCGGCCCCACCCGCACCGAGCGGTCGCCCGAGCGCACGACCAGGTGGACGACGTCGTGGCGGACCCACTCAGCCGTCACGCACGGGTCGGAGACGAGGCCCGAGACGACCAGGCCCAGGCCGGCAGGCACCGAGGAGGCGCTCCGCGGGTCACCGGGGGAGCCCGCGACGCTCTCGGCGTCGACCCGCAGCACCCCGAGGCCCTCCGCCTGGGCGAGCCGCCCGACGGCGTCGGCGAGGGGCCCCGACCCCGCGAGGCGCACGAGCGGAGTTGTCGCGCGGGGCCCGTCGGCGAGCAGGGCCGGCTCGAGCCGCTGCACGGCGGCGGCGACGGACCCGGCGTCGGCGCCGAGCTGAGCGGCGAGCGCGGTGACCCCGCCGTCGCCGCGACCGGCCACGAGGGCGGCGACCACCGCCTCCTCGAGTCGGCTCACCCCGCGGAGCACCACCAGGGCCCGCTCGACCCCGATCTGGAGGGTGTCGGGGTCGCGCCACAGCACGGGGACGTGGTCGGGCAGGCGGAGGGGGCGGGGAGCGGGCACGCCCCGAGCTTGCTGCAGCAGGAACGGCCGCCCCGCGTTGTCCACAGGCCCGCCCGGGCGGGCCCGCGGTCAGCGAGCGGGGGAGGGACCGCCGTCGGGGGAGTCGTCGTCGTCTCGGTCGGTCTCGACGTCGGCGTCGGTCGCGTCGGCGGCGTCGGCCCCGGACTCGACCGCGCTGCCGTCCGTGGACTCGCGGGGACGGTCGTCGCCCGTGTCGGCCAGGAGGTCGGCGATGGCCTGGTCGACGTCGTCGAAGGCGGGCTCGGACGCGGTCAGCCGCGCCACGAGCGCCTGGGGGTCGTCGATGTCGGCGTCGGTCGGGACGATGTCGGGGTGGGCCCAGAGCGCGTCGCGCTGCTCGGCCCCGACCGCGGCGCTGACGGCCGACCACATCGCCGCGGCCTCGCGGAGGCGTCGGGGGCGGAGCTCGAGGCCGACGAGCGTCGAGAACGCGGACTCGGCGGGGCCGCCGGCCGCACGGCGACGGCGGACGGTCTCGGCGATCGCGCCGGCCTTCGGCAGGCGCGCGGTCGCCTCGGCGGTGACGACGTCGACCCAGCCCTCGATGAGGGCGAGCGTCGTCTCGAGGCGGGCCAGGGCGGCCAGCTGCTCGTCCGTCTTCGGGGGGATCAGCGCTCCGCTCGCGAGGGCGTCCTGCAGCTGCTCGGGCGACTCGGGGTCGAAGTCGACCGCGAGCTCCTCGAGTCGGCTCGTGTCGATGCGGATGCCCTGGGCGAACTCGCGGATGGACGAGATGAGGTGGAGGCGGAGCCAGCGTGCGTGCCGGAACAGCCGGGCGTGCGCGAGCTCGCGCACGGCGAGGTACAGCTGCACCTGGTCGGGCTCGATGTCGAGGCCCTCGCCGAAGGCGTCGACGTTCTGCGGCACGATCGCGGCCTGCTGGTCGTCGAGCAGGGGGATGCCGACGTCGCCGCCCGAGACGACCTCGGTCGAGAGCTGGCCGACGACCTGGCCGAGCTGGAGGGCGAACAGGGTGCCGCCCACGCTGCGCATGACCTGGCCCGCCCCGGCCAGGAGCGACTGCATCTCGTCGGGGGCCTGCTCGGAGAGCACGCGGGTGAGGGAGTCGGCGATGGACTCGGCGACCGGCTCGGCCAGCTGCGTCCAGACCGGCATGGTGAGGCGCGCCCACTCGGCGCGGCTGACGAGCTTCGGGGGGACGGTGAGCTCGGCCACGTAGGTGACCTCGTCGAGCCAGAGGGCCGCGAGGGTGAAGGCCTGCTCGAGGGCCGCGGTGGCGGCCGGGTCGGCGGCGACGGCGGAGGCCGTGCCGACGGCGGTCGCCTGCTGGGTGGCGACGCTCCAGTCGATGCCGTCGCCGCTGCGGCTCACGGCGTCCTGCAGCTGGCTCATCAGCCGGGCGACGAAGGCCGGGTCGGACGGGAGCCCCGCCGCGCCCGCGAGCTTCGACGGATCGATGTCGGAGCCGCCCGCCAGGAACTGGCGCAGCATCTCTCGGAACTCGTCCTCCGGGCCGCGCTGCGGTTCATCAGTCATGCTGACTACGCTAGCTGCTGGCCGCAGGAACAGCCTGGGTTCCGGCCGACGCCTCCCGGTCCGCCGCTGCGCCCGTGGCGAACACCGAAAGGACCGTCCGTGGCCATGTTCACGCCCCCGGCTCGACCCGTCGAGCAGCCCCGTCGCCGTGCCGCCCTCGGGTGGTGGCTGCTCGTCGTGGCCCTGGTCGCCGGGCTCGCGCTCACCTTCCTCCCCTCGCCCTACCTGATCGAGCAGCCGGGCCCCGTCTTCGACACCCTCGGCAGCGCCGACTACGAGGGCGAGAGCGAGCCGCTCATCACCGTCGAGGGCGCCGAGACGTACCCGACGGCCGGGTCGCTCGACCTGCTGACCGTCAGCGTGCGCGGCGACGTCGCGAACCGGCCCAGCTGGCTCGACGTCGTCCAGGCCTGGTTCTCGCCGAGCCGGGCCGTCGTGCCGGTCGAGGCGATCTACCCCTCCGGCGTCTCGAATGAGCAGGTCGACGAGCAGAACGCCGTCGACATGCAGAACTCCCAGAAGTCCGCCGTCGCGGCCGCCCTCGTGCACGAGGGGTACCAGGTGCCCAGCACCGTCACGGTCAGCCAGGTCTCCGACGACGGACCGTCGGCGGGCGTGCTCCGCGAGGGCGACGTCGTCGTCAGCGTGGACGGCGTCGACCTCACGACCAACGGCGACGTCGACGCCCTCCGCGCCGTGGTGGCCGACCACGGGGCCGACGGCCCCGCCGACGTCGTCGTCGAGCGCGACGGTCAGCAGGTGATCGAGCAGGTCACCCCGCAGGAGGTGCAGGGCACGCCGCTCCTGGGCGTCGGCGTGAGCGTCGACTACGAGTTCCCCTTCGACGTGACGCTCCGTCTCGACAAGGTCGGCGGCCCGAGCGCGGGCATGATGTTCGCCCTCGGGATCATCGACAAGACGACGCCCGGCGAGCTCAACGGCGGCGAGACGGTCGCGGGCACGGGCACCATCACGGCCTCGGGCACCGTCGGGCCGATCGGGGGCATCCGCCAGAAGCTGTACGGAGCCCGCGACGCGGGGGCGTCGGTCTTCCTCGCGCCGGCCAGCAACTGCGACGAGGTCGTCGGCCACGTGCCCTCCGGCCTCGACGTCTACGCGGTCGCCACCCTCGACGACGCCGTGACGGCGCTCGAGACCGTGGCCGACGGGGGAGACACCGCCTCGCTGCCCACCTGCACGGCCGGCTGAGGGCCCCTGCACAGCTCCCTGCGAGGAGGCGCGGGCACGGTGGAACGGTCAGGCTCGACACGTAGGATGGCCGTCCACGTCCCCTGAGCCAGGAGCACCCTCTTGACGTCACCTGCATCGTCGCGCACCCCGCGACGTTCGCCCCGAGCGCCGGTCCTCGTGACGGTGGCGATCCTCGCCGCCCTCGTCATCGCGTTCTTCATCTTCTCGTCGCTGCTGACGGACTACCTCTGGTACGACCAGCTCGGGTTCGCGAACGTGCTGACGACGCAGTGGATCGCGGGCGCGGTGATGTTCCTCGTGGGCTTCGTCGCCATGGCCGTCCCGGTCTGGGTCAGCATCGACGTGGCGTTCCGGTTCCGCCCCGTCTACGCGAAGCTCAACTCGCAGCTCGACCGCTACCAGCAGGTCATCGAGCCCCTCCGCCGCGTCGTGGTGCTCGGCGTGCCGATCGTGCTCGGGCTGTTCGCGGGCATCGCGACCTCGACGCGCTGGCAGGTCACCCTGCAGTGGCTGAACCGCACCTCCTTCGGCGAGACCGACCCGCAGTTCGGCCTCGACGTGGGCTTCTACGTCTTCGAGCTGCCCTTCTACCAGGGCGCCGTCGGCTTCGCGTCGGCCGTCGTCCTCATCGCGGGCCTGGCGGCCCTGGCCACGAGCTACCTCTACGGGGCGCTGCGCTTCTCGGGCCGTGACGTGCGCATCTCCCGCGTGGCGCGCATCCAGCTGGCCGTCACCGCCGCGCTCTACCTGGCCCTCCAGGGCCTCAGCCTCTGGCTCGACCAGTACGCGACGCTCACCGACGGCACGAACAAGCTCGTCACCGGCGCCACCTACACCGACGTCGCCGCGGGCATCCCCGGCAAGCAGATCCTCGCGCTCGCCGCGGCGGTCGTGGCGATCCTCTTCATCGTCACCGCGGTCGTGGGCAAGTGGCGCCTCTCCGTCATCGGCACCGCGGCGCTGATCATCATCAGCATCATCGTCGGCGGCATCTACCCCTGGATCGTCCAGCGGTTCCAGGTCGAGCCGAGCGAGCGGACGGTCGAGTCGACCTACATCGAGCGGAACATCGACGCCACCCGGGAGGCGTACGGGGTGGCCGACGTCGAGGAGCAGTCCTACGACGCGCAGAGCGACGCCGAGGCGGGCGCGCTCGCCGGCGACGCGGTCACGACCGCGAACATCCGCATCATCGACCCGGCGCTCGTCACCGACGCCTTCGCCCAGCTGCAGCAGTACCGCCAGTACTACAGCTTCCCCGAGCAGCTCTCCGTCGACCGCTACACGATCGACGGCCAGCAGCAGGACACCGTCATCGCGGTGCGCGAGCTCAACACGGACCAGCTCGGCAACTCGGCGACCCCGTACAACACGACGTTCGTCTACACGCACGGCTACGGCGTCGTGGCGGCCTACGGCAACCAGCGCTCGGCCGACGGCCAGCCCGTCTTCCTCGAGTCGGGCATCCCGGTCACGGGCGCCCTCGGCGACTCGGACAGCTACGAGCCGCGCATCTACTTCGGCCAGGAGTCACCCGACTACTCGATCGTCGGCGGCGACGGCGGCGACGACATCGAGCTCGACTACCCCTCGGGCGCGAACGACAACGGCACGAACCAGACCACGACCTTCGAGGGCGACGGCGGGCCGAAGCTCGACAGCGCCTTCAAGAAGCTGATCTACGCGATCAAGTTCCAGTCGGAGCAGGTGTTCCTCTCCGACGCTGTCAACGACCAGTCGCAGATCCTCTACGACCGCGACCCGGCCCAGCGGGTGCAGAAGGTCGCTCCGTACCTCACCATCGACAGCGCGCCGTACCCGGCCGTCGTCGACGGGAGGGTGAAGTGGATCGTCGACGCCTACACGACGACCCCGGAGTACCCCTACTCGAAGCCGCAGGCCCTGTCGGACGCGATCGCCGACACCTACACCGAGCGACCGGTCTACGCGTCGAACGAGATCAACTACATCCGCAACTCGGTCAAGGCGACCGTGGACGCCTACGACGGGTCGGTCGACCTCTTCGCGTGGGACACCGAGGACCCGATCCTGAAGACGTGGCAGAAGATCTTCCCGTCCACGACGAAGCCGCTGAGCGACATGTCCGTCGACCTGATGCAGCACGTCCGCTACCCGCAGGACATGTTCAAGGTGCAGCGCGCCATCCTCGGCACCTACCACGTGACCGACGCCGACTCGTTCTACTCGAGCGACGACGCGTGGGTGACCCCGAACGAGCCGACGAGCAACACGGCGAACCCGCCGCTGCAGCCGCCGTACTACCTGACCCTGCAGCTGCCCGACCAGGACCCGGCGTTCTCGATCTACTCGACGTACATCCCCCAGCAGTCGGGGGAGAACGCGCGGAACGTGTTGACCGGGTACCTGGCCGCGAACGCCGACGCGGGCACGACGCCCGGCGAGATCTCGCCCGACTACGGCAAGCTCTCGCTGCTGACCCTGCCCAAGACGGACACCGTCCCCGGCCCGGGCCAGGTGCAGAACAACTTCAACACCGACACGGCCGTGGCGAACCAGCTGGCGCTGCTCACCCGCGGCGACACCAGCGTCGTGCGGGGCAACCTGCTCACGCTGCCGGTGGGAGGCGGCCTGCTGTACGTGCAGCCGATCTACGTGAAGTCGAACAGCGAGACGTCGTATCCCGTGCTGCAGAAGGTGCTCGTCTCGTTCGGCGAGAAGATCGCCTTCGAGGACACCCTCAACGGAGCGCTCGACTCGCTCTTCGGCGGCAACTCGGGTGCCCAGGCGGGCGACGAGGGAGTGCCGGAAGGCGACACGAGCACGGGCGACACCGGTGACGCGGGCACGGGCGACGCCCCCGACACGGGTGCCGGCGCCGACACGGGCGCGACCGGCAACTCGCAGCTCGACCAGGCCCTCGCGGATGCTCAGTCCGCCCTCGAGGACCGCAGCGCGGCGTACCAGTCGAACGACCTGGTGGCCGCGGCGGAGGCTGACGAGCGCCTCCAGACCGCCCTCGAGGCCGCGGTGACCGCGAGCGAGGCCGCGACCGCCGGCCAGTAGCGCCGACCGCTGCACCGGTGACGACCACCGCCCCTCGACCCCGGTCGAGGGGCGGTGGTCGTCCTGCAGGCGGCGACTCGGGGCCGGTGGTCGTGCCGATTGGACAGGTCACAGATCGCCTGGTAGCGTTTCTTCTTGTGCCGCGGGGTGGAGCAGTTCGGTAGCTCGCTGGGCTCATAACCCAGAGGTCGTAGGTTCAAATCCTGCCCCCGCAACAGAGAACGCGACACACACGAAAGCCCTGGTCTCCTGACCAGGGCTTTCGTCGTTCCCGCCGCACGGGTCGCGGCCTGCCGGAGGCCGGTGTGGCAGGCCTCGCGGTCCCTTCGGTCGTCGACGTCGGCACCGTCGCCGACGCCGCCCTCGCCGCGGGCGCCGGGACGTGTCACTGTGTGCACATGCAGTCGCCCCTCTCCGTCGTCGTCGCCCCGGACTCCTTCAAGGGCACGATCGCCGCGGCGCCCGCCGCCGCCGCCCTCGCGCAGGGCTGGCGGGAGGTCCGCCCCGACGACGTCGTGCGCCTCCTGCCGCTCGCCGACGGGGGAGAGGGCACCCTCGACGCGTTCGAGTCGGCCGTGCCGGGTGCGGTGCGGCACGAGCTCTCCGTCCCCGGGCCCGACGGGCGGCCCGTCACGGCGTCCTGGCTGCTGCTGCCGGGCGCGGTGGCCGTTGTGGAGCTCGCCGCGGCGAGCGGCCTCGGCCTGCTGACGCATCCCCAGCCGTACGACGCCCACACCCGCGGGCTGGGTCGAGTCGTCGCTGCCGCCCTCGACGCCGGGGCGCGACGTGTGCTCGTCGCGCTCGGCGGCAGCGCCTCCACCGACGGCGGCGCGGGGATGCTGACCGAGCTCGGCGCGCGCCTCCTCGACTCGCTGGGGGAGCCCGTCGCCGACGGCTCCCACGGCCTCGCCGCGGCGTCACGGCTCGACCTCAGCGGGCTCCGCGCCCTGCCGGTCGACGGCGTCGTCGGCCTGACCGACGTCCGCAGCCCGCTGCTGGGGCCGAGGGGCTCGGCCGCCGTCTTCGGGCCGCAGAAGGGCGCGGGCCCCGACGACGTGCTCGCGCTCGAGGCGGCGCTGGCCTCGTTCGCGTCGCTGGTCGACGTCGACCCGGCCACCCCGGGCGCGGGGGCCGCCGGGGGCACGGGCTTCGGCCTGCTGCTCTGGGGCGCGGTGCTCGAGTCCGGTGCCGAGGCGGTCGCCGAGACCGTCGACGCCCGCTCCTTCGTCGAGACGGCGGACGTGGTCGTCACGGGGGAGGGCCGGTACGACGCCCAGACCGCCGAGGGCAAGGTCGTCTCCTGGGTCTGCTCGGAGGCCGCCCGGGCCGGGGTGCGCACCGCCCTCGTCGCGGGGTCCGTGGCCGAGGCGACCGGCTCGTTCGACGTTGTCGTGGAGCTGGGCGAGCTCGCCGGCGGAGCAGCCGAGTCGTCGGCCCGGCCAGAGCCGTGGCTGCGCGAGGCTGGTCGCGAGCTCGCGCGCCGGGAGACCGCCCTCCGCGAGGGAGACGCGAGCGCCCCGGTCGACTAGGTCCGCAGGCGGGCGAGCTGGTCGCCGGCGCGCTCCAGCACCGCGGTCGTCTTGCAGAAGGCGAACCGCAGCAGCGACGAGTGCTCGCGGGCGAGCTCCGGCCGGCAGAAGGCGCTCACGGGCACGGCGACGACCCCGGCGAGCTCGGGCAGCCGACGGGCGAGCTGCGCCGCGTCGTCGAAGCCGAGCGGGCGGGAGTCGGCCACCACGAAGTACGAGCCGCTCGAGGGCGACACCCCGAAGCCGGCGGCCGTCAGCCCCGCCGTGAGGAGGTCTCGGCGTCGCTGCAGGCTGTCGGCGAGGCCCGCGAAGTAGGAGTCGGGCAGGCCGAGGCCGACGGCGACGGCCGGCTGGAAGACCGAGCCGTTGACGTAGGTGAGGTACTGCTTGACGGTGAGGATGCGCGTCAGCAGCTCGGCCGGGCCGGTCGCCCAGCCGATCTTCCAGCCCGTGACGCTGAACGTCTTGCCCGCGCTGGAGATGGTGACCGTGCGGTCGGCAGCGCCCGGCAGCGTCGCGATCGGGACGTGGCGGCGGCCGTCGAAGAGCATGTGCTCGTAGACCTCGTCGGTGACGATCACGGCGTCGTGGCGGATCGCCAGGTCGACGAGCAGCTGACGGGTCTCGTCGTCGAGCACGCTGCCCGTCGGGTTGTGCGGGTCGTTCACGAGGACGACCGCCGTGGCGTCGGAGAAGGCGGCCCGGAGCTCGTCGTGGTCGACGCGGAAGTCCGTGCCCCGGAGCGGGACCGTCCGGTGGGTCGCCTTCGTGAGGCCGATGACCGCGCCGTAGGCGTCGTAGAAGGGCTCGAGGGTGAGCACCTCGTCGCCCTCGTCGACGAGGGCGAGCAGGGTCGCGGCCAGGGCCTCCGTGGCGCCGGCCGTCACGAGGACCTCGCGGGCGGGGTCGAGCTGCAGGCCGTAGAACCGTGCCTGGTGCTCCGCGACCGCCTCGAGCAGCACGGGCACGCCGCGCCCGGGCGGGTACTGGTTCAGGCCGGCGTCGAGGGCCGCGTGCGCGGCGTCGAGCACCTCGCGCGGACCGTCCTCGTCGGGGAAGCCCTGCCCGAGGTTGATCGCTCCCGTCGCGGCGGCCAGGGCGGACATCTCGGCGAAGATCGTGGTGGCGAGCCGGCCGTCGTCGTCGAGCAGCCGGGCGCCGCGGGCGACGCGCTGCCAGGGGGCTGGTGCAGTCATGGTCCCGACACCGTAGCCGCCGCCCGCCACACCGGCCAGCCCCGCGTCGTCCGGTGACGGGCGCGGACCCGACGTGCGGCGGGCGCATACCGTGGCCGCAGGACCCGCTCAGGCTCGCCATATGTTCCCCACAGGCAGAGGGACCAGGCTAGCGGGGCTTGGAAGGAGCACCGCGACCATGAACGACACCCCCCGAGGCACCGACGACTCCGACGACGCCACCCGCCCCCCGGAGCCGGTCACGCCGCGCGACCCGTCCGAGGCCCCTCGTGGGCAGGGCGACGAGCCACGGGTCAGCTTCGGTGCGCCGCCCCTGCCGGGGAGCGCCCCGAGGTCGCTGGCCGAGGAGGAGGCGTCTCAGCAGCAGGCAGGCGGGCAGCAGCCGTCCTACCAGCAGCCCGGGTCGTACCAGCAGCCCGGCAGCTACCAGCAGCCCGCGTCGTACCAGCAGCCCGGCAGCTACCAGCAGCCTGCGTCGTATCAGCAGCCCGCGTCGTACCAGCAGCCCGGCAGCTACCAGCAGCCTGCCTCGTACCAGCAGCCCGGCAGCTACCAGCAGCCCGGCTACGCCCAGGCCGGCGACCACCCGCAGACGGCCGGCTGGCACGACCAGCAGACGGCCCCGCAGGCCGGGTGGCCGACCGCCGACGGGCAGCCGCAGGGCACCTGGGCGGCACCCGCGCCGACGGAGAAGAAGTCCCGCCGTGGCCGGGGCGTCGTCGCGGCGGCCCTCGCGGTCGGCCTGATCGGCGGCGGGGCCCTCGGCGGCGTCGTCGGTGGCGCGGTGGCCGGCGGCGGCAGCTCCACGGTCGTCGGCCAGTCCCGCGACCTGACCGTCAACGACTACGCCGACGCGACGGCGATCACCGCCGTGGCCGCGAAGGCGACGGAGTCGGTGGTCACCATCAACGTGACGGCCGGCCAGTCGGGCGGCACCGGCTCCGGAGTCATCGTCTCCGACGACGGCTACCTCGTCACGAACACGCACGTGGTCACGCTCGACGGCGCCAGCGCCTCCGGCACGATCTCGGTCACCCTGAGCGACGGCCGCATCCTGCCGGCCACCGTGGTCGGCCTCGACCCGACCGTCGACCTCGCCGTCCTCAAGATCGACGCCACGGGCCTCACCCCCATCACCTTCGCCGACTCGTCGAAGCTCAACGTCGGCGACACCGCGGTGGCCATCGGTGCCCCGCTCGGGCTCTCGAACACGGTCACGGACGGCATCGTGTCGACCCTCAACCGCAGCATCACGGTCCAGTCGTCGGCCGCCCCGACCGACGGCTCCGACGAGGGCCAGCAGAACGACAACAACGGCCAGGGCCCGTTCTCGTTCAACAACGGCGACGGCAGCACGCAGAACCAGGCGAGCAGCGTCATCTCGCTGCCCGTCATCCAGACCGACGCCTCGATCAACCCCGGCAACTCGGGCGGCGCGCTGCTCGACGCGCAGGGCGAGCTGATCGGCCTCAACGTCGCGATCGCGAGCTCGGGCGAGTCGTCGGGCAGCATCGGCGTCGGCTTCTCCGTGCCGTCGAACCTCGTCAAGCGCGTCTCCGACGAGATCATCGCCAACGGCTCGGCGTCGCACGGCCTCCTCGGGGCGAGCGTCGACGACGCCGCGAACGTGCAGGGCGCCGACCGCGTCGGAGCGGTGATCGTGGAGATCAGCAGCGGGGGAGCCGCCGAGGCGGCGGGCCTGCGCAAGGGCGACGTCGTCACGGAGTTCAACGGCGTGCCGGTCACCAGCCGCACGGACATCACCGCGCAGGTGCGCTTCCTGGCGGGCGGCAGCACCGCCGACCTCACGTACGTCCGTGACGGGAAGTCGGCCACCGCCTCCGTCACGCTCGGCACGCTCACGAGCTGAGGCCGAGCGCGGCGCACGCCGCGACAGCACGCCGCGACAGCACGCCGCGAGGGCGGGCCCGGGGCTCCCGGGCCCGCCCTCGCCTGTTGGTAAGCTCGCGGGGATGCCGGCGGCATCCCCCGTCCCCGACCGTGCGCCCAGCGCCGTGAGCCCGAGGCCCGACACCATGGCACTGCCCGACACGCCCCTCCCCGGTGTCTCGTACGTGATGCCCGTGCTCAACGAGGAGGCGGAGATCCGCGCCGCCGTCGAGAGCCTCGTCGCGCAGGACTACCAGGGCCCCTTCGAGGTGCTGCTCGCCCTCGGGCCGAGCGTCGACCGCACCGACGAGGTCGTCGCCGAGATGTCGGCGGCCGACCCGCGCATCCGGAGCATCCCCAACCCGGTCGGCTCGACGCCGGCCGGCCTCAACGTCGCCATCCGGGCCTCGGTGCACCCCGTCACCGTCCGCGTCGACGCGCACTCCGTCCTGCCCCCCGAGTACACGCGGCTCGCGGTCGCGGCCCTGCAGCGCAGCGGGGCCGACAACGTGGGCGGCATCATGCTCGCCGAGGGGCGCACCCCCTTCGAACGGGCGGTGGCGCGCGCGTACGGCAGCCGGGTCGGCCTCGGGGGCACCCCCCACCACGTCGGAGGCGCGGAGGGGCCGGCCGAGACCGCCTACCTCGGCGTCTTCGTGCGCTCCCGCCTGCTCGAGGTCGGCCTCTTCGACGAGGACGTCAAGCGCGGCCAGGACTGGGAGCTCAACCGACGGCTGCGGGCGACCGGAGGAACGGTCTGGTTCACGCCGGAGCTCGTCGTGACCTACCGGCCCCGGCCGAGCCTCCGCAAGCTCGTCCGGCAGTTCGTCGCGACCGGGCTCTGGCGCGGCGAGCTCGCCCGGCGGTTCCCGAAGGCGAACACGCTGCGCTACCTCGTGCCGCCGGCCATGGTCGTCGGTGCGGGAGTCGGCCTCGTGGTGGGCCTGGTCGGCGTCGTCGGCGCGGTCGTGGGCAGCCCGTGGGCCTGGGCGCTGCTCGGCTTCGTGGCCCCGGGGGCCTACCTGCTCTTCGTGGTCGCGGCGGCCGTGCTCGCCGCGCGCGGCGAGAGCCTCCGCACGCGGCTGTGGTTTCTCGTAGTCTTGCCCTCCATCCACTTCGGCTGGGGATCCGGCTTCGTCTTCGGCTTCCTGTCGCTCACGAAGAACATCACCGCTCACACCGGGAGGTAGCCGCGCCATGACCTCGCTGCCCACGAGGCCGACCTCCATCGACGAGCTCCGCCGCGTCGCCCAGCCCCCCGAGGTGCGCAGCCGCGCCAACGCCGAGCACTGGACGGCGTCGCTGTACCTGCGTGACGTGTCGCCGTACCTGACGTGGTGGCTGCTGCGGACGAGCGTCACGGCGAACGGCGTGACCGGCCTGATGATCCTGACCGGCTGGGCCACGGCGGCGGCCCTCCTGGTGCCCGGCATCGGCGGCGCGATGCTCGCCCTGGTGCTCGGCCAGCTGCAGATGCTGGTCGACTGCTGCGACGGGGAGGTCGCGCGCTGGCGCGGCACGAGCTCGCCGGCGGGCGTCTTCCTCGACAAGGTCGGCCACTACTCCACCGAGGCGCTCATCCCCGTCGTGCTGGGGGTGCGGGCCGCGGGCTGGCCCTTCGACGCGCCCGCCGACTACCTCTGGACCACGCTCGGGTGCGCGCTCGCTCTCGTCGTGGTGCTGAACAAGGCGCTCAACGACATGGTCCACGTCGCCCGGGCGGCCGCGGGCCTCGACCGCCTGGCCGACAAGCGGGGCGGCGCCACGGTGCCCTCCGGCCGGCTCCTCGCCCGGCTCCGCTCGGCGGCGAGGTTCGTGCCGTTCCACCGGCTCTACCACTCGGTCGAGCTGACGATGCTGGCCGTCCTGGCGGCCGTCGTCGGGCTGGTCGTGGGCGACCCGCTGGGCGCTGACCGTGTGCTCGTCGCCGTGCTGCTGCCGCTCTCGGTGCTCGCGCTCGTCGGGCACTTCGTCGCGATCATTGCCTCGAAGCGGGTCAGGTCCTGAGCGCCGGCGCGGCCGGCCTGCCCCGGGTCGGGGTCGTCAGCCTCACGCAGGGCCGACGGCCGGCCGACCTGACGGCGGGGCTCACGTCGCTCCTCCGGCAGGAGGGCGTCGAGCTCGACGTCGTCTGCGTCGGCAACGGCGGCGGGCCGGGGCCCGTGCCCGACGGGGTCGCCGTGCTCGCGCTGCCCGACAACGTGGGCATCCCCGCCGGCCGCAACCGCGGCGCCGAGGAGGTCTCGGGGGACTGGATCTTCTTCCTCGACGACGACGCCTCCCTCCCCTCGCCGACGTTCCTCGCCGACGCGATCGCCGTGGTGCGCCGCGAGGGCGACGTCGGGCTCCTCCAGCCCCGGGTCGTCGACCCCGCAGGGGCGACGTCGCCTCGCCGGTGGATCCCGCGCATCCGCAAGGGCGAGCCCACCGACAGCGGCGACGTCTTCTCGGTCTGGGAGGGCGCCACGCTCCTGCCCCGCGACGTCTTCGACGCCTGCGGCGGCTGGGGCGAGCCGTACTTCTACGCCCACGAGGGCATCGAGCTCGCCTGGCGCGTCTGGGCGCAGGGCCTCCGCGTGCGCTACGACGGCGACCTGGTCGCCCACCACCCCGCCGTCGACCCGGCCCGTCACGCCGAGTACCACCGCCTGAACGCCCGCAACCGGGTGTGGCTGGCGAAGCGCAACCTCCCGTGGCCGCTCGTGCCCGTCTACGTGGCCTCGTGGACGATCGTCCAGGTGCTGCGCTGGGCCCGCACGCCCGTCCGTCTCGGCCAGTGGTTCGGCGGCTGGGCCGAGGGCTGGCGCACGAGCCCGGGCGGGCGCCGCTCGATCGGGTGGGCCGCCGTGGCCCGGATGGCGAGGGCGGGTCGGCCGCCGGTGATCTAGCCTGGATCAGCCCGGTCGGCACCCCGCCCGGACCGCCACCGATCGGAGGACGACCTCGTGCCCCTGAGACGAGATCTCTCACTCGCCCGCGGACTCGCCCGTCGGGCGTTCCGCTCGCGCCAGCAGCGGCGGCGACTCGAGCGGCTCGACCGCGAGCGGGTCCGTCGCGCGCCGGAGCCCGGCTCCGTCAGGGTCGCCGTCTACTTCGCGGACACGTCCGTGAACATGTACCAGATCCGCCAGTGGTACGCGCCGCTCGCGCACCTCGCCGAGACCTTCCCGGTGGCCATCGTCTCCCGGTCGCCGGGGGCCATGCTCGCGCTGATGGAGGAGTCGCCCGTCCCGGTGGTGTACGCCCGCCAGGTGGCCGACCTGGAGGCCTTCGTGGAGGCGCACCCGCTGGCCGTCACGCTCTACGTCAACCAGAACGCCAAGAACTTCCAGATGATGCGCTACGGGCGCATGTGGCACGTCTTCGTCAACCACGGCGAGAGCGACAAGATGTACATGACCACGAACCAGTTCAAGGCGTACGACTACGCCTTCGTGGCCGGCGACGCCGCGCGGGAGCGCCTCGCCGCGGCCCTCTGGGACTACGACCTCGACGCGAGGGCCGTCCCGGTCGGCCGACCCCAGGCCGACCACACGGCGGGCGACGTGCCCTTCTCGCCCGACGACCGCACCGTGGTGCTCTACGCGCCGACCTGGGAGGGCGACCGGGCGGCCGCGGCCTACGGCTCCATCGCCAGCCACGGCACACGGCTCGTGCCGGCGCTGCTGGCCAGCGGCCGCCACCGGGTCATCTACCGCCCGCACCCGCGGAGCGGTGTCGTGGACCGCGACTACCGGCGGGCCCACGAGGAGATCGTCGCCGCCGTGGCGGCGGCCAACGCCGCCGATCCGACGGCCCAGCACGTCTACGACGCCGGGGGGGAGCTCGGCTGGCAGCTCGCGGTCGCCGACGTCGCCGTCAGCGACATCTCGGCGATGGTCTACGACCGCCTGGCGACCGGTCGGCCCCTCGTGGTCACCCGCCCCACGTCGCCGCTGGCGGACGTCGACGAGCGGGGCTACCTCGGCTCGGCGGAGTGGTTGACCGCGGACGACGCGTCGCAGGTGGTGGAGGTCCTGGACAGGGTCCAGGCGGACCCGGAGGCGCAGGGGCGCCTGCAGCACTGGGTGCGGCACCACTTCGGCGACACGGCCCCCGGGGCGGCGACGCAGCGGTTCGAGGCCGCGGTCGCCCGTCTCGTGGCCCGGCGCGACGAGTACGCCGCGCGGGACCCCCAGCCCCCGCGTGCCGTCGAGGAGGCGGATCCGTCGGACACCGGCGACGACGGCCTCTAGGGCATTCAGTCACCGGTGATGCATGCCCGGGCGGCACGGCATCTGGAGTTCTGTGCGCAGGACGCGTACTCATGATGCATGCCTGAGCCCTCGTCGCCCGCCGCCCACCTCTTCGGCGATCGAGTCCGCCAGGAGCGCCAGCGCCTGGGGCTCAGCCAGGACGAGGTGGCGCACCTCGCCGGCATGAACGTGTCGAACTACGGCAAGATCGAGCGAGGGGTCGGCAACCCCGTGCTGCACACGATCGTGCGCCTGGCCGTCGTGCTGGGCGTCGACCCGGCGACCTTCGTCACGGGGATGAGCGCGGAGCACCTGCCGCCCGTGATCGAGACCTTCACCGCGGCCGAGTACGTCGCCGAGCGACGAGCCCGCTCGGGCCGCTGACCTCGGCGACCGTCAGAAGCTGAAGCGCCAGAGGTACTCGTCTCCGCCGGGGCGGAACCAGCGGACGACGGCGATGCCCCGCCGCTCGAGCTCCGGGCCGATGACGCTGACGCTCATCGAGCCGCCGGGCTCGAGCCGCGAGGTCGCCACGGGCACGAGGAGGCCGGTGTCGAGCAGCGTCACCCGGAGGTCGAGCAGGGGCTCGTCGCCCACGTTGAGGAGACGCTGCACCCGCGGGCCACGAGAGCGGTCGACGGCGAGGGGGACGGGGTAGGCGGTCGTGGTGTCCATGGCGTGACCGTAGGTCGTCCCGCCGACACTCGTGCGGTCAGCCTGTGGGCGACGGGTCCGTGGGGAGGGACGGCGGCGACGGACGGGGTGGCTAGCTGTGGATGTCGAGGGGGAAGGCGGCGGGTGCCGGGCCGAAGGCCGTCCTGGCGCTCTGCACGACCTTGCGTCCGAGCGCGTGGTTGCCCGCGCCTCCCACGACGGCTCCGATGCCGAACGGTGCGGCGCGGCCGAGGATGCTGGCGCCCTGCGAGGCGGCGAAGCGGCGGACGAACTGCTTCCGCACCTTGCCCATGAGGCCGTCGATGGCGGTCTTGGGCAGCTTCTGGGTCACGAGCTCGCCCCAGAACGCCGTGCGGGCCGGCGCGGTGCCCAGGGCTTCGCCGGCGAACTGACGCACGAGCGACGCCCCCGGTGCCCCGAGCAGCATCGCCATGACGAGGGCACGGGCCCGGTCGGGGTCGGTCAGGGCGATGCCGTGCACCTCCGTCACGGACTGGGAGAACAGGGCGCTGGCCTCGAGGAAGCCCGCGGTCTCGACGCCGGAGAGCGCCAGGGAGATGCCCCAGCCGATGCCGGGGACGACCGCGCTGGCACCGACCGCGGCCCCGCCCGCCGTGACGGCGGTCAGGTACTCGCGCTCGAGCATCCGCACGAGCTTCTCGGGCGTCGCCTTCGGGTGACGACGACGGAGCCGTCGCACGTGGGCGACCGCCACCGGCCGCTGCACCGCGAGGACCGCGTCGAGGCGCCTGAGCCACGGCGACTCGGTGAACGGACCGGACTCGTCGGCCTCGGCGACGACGTCGGACGGGACGGGCGGGAGCGGCTGCGGGGTCTCGGGCACGGTCTGGTCGGGCATCGCTGGAGCCTACGCCGCCGGGCGGGGAGGGTGGTCGGAGGCGTACCGGGCCAGCGCCTCGTCGAGGGGGCCGTCGAGGACGAGCCGACCGCCGTCGAGGTACAGGCCCCTCGAGCAGAAGCGCTTGAGGTCCCGCTCGTTGTGCGAGACGAGGAAGAGGGTCCGGCCGTCGGCGAGCATCTCCTCTATGCGTGCGTAGCACTTCTCGCGGAACGCCTTGTCGCCCACCGCCAGGACCTCGTCGACCAGGATGACCGGCTCGTCGAGCCGGGAGATGACGGAGAAGGCGATGCGCACCTTCATGCCGCTGGAGAGGTGCTTGTAGGGGGTGTCGACGAAGGCGGAGATCTCGGCGAAGTCGATGATCTCGTCGAAGCGCTCGTCGATCTCGGCCCGGCTCATGCCGTGCAGGCCGGCTGTCAGGTAGACGTTGTCGCGGACCGTCAGGTCGGCGACGAACCCGCCCGTGATCTCGATCAGCGGGGCCACCCCGCCGACGACCGAGACGGTGCCGGTGTCGGGGAGGATCACCTCCGCGACGAGCTTCAGCAGCGTGGACTTGCCCTGCCCGTTCCGCCCGACGACCCCGATCGCCTCGCCCCGCTGCACGGTGAAGCTGACGCCGCGGAGCGCCCAGAACTCTCCGGGGCGCGACCGGCGGCTGCTGTCGGAGAAGAGGTCCTTGAACGACCGGCGGCCGCGCTTGTTGCGGCGGAACCGGATGCCGACGTCGTCGACCCGGATGACGGGGGCGTCGCCCTCCTCGACGGTCGCCCGCCCCGGCCGCGTGCTCGAGGTCATCAGATCTCCTTCAGGACGGCGCGCTCGCTCGAGCGGAAGACCGCGAGCCCGACAGCGAGGAGCAGGAAGCACATGCCGGCGCCGACGAGGGCCTCCGTCAGGTCGAGCTGCTCGGGGAAGAACGCGGAGCGGTACAGCCCGAAGATGCCGCTCAGCGGGTTGAAGGCCGCGAGGAGGTGGAGGCTCTCGGGCAGGTCACGGGTGCCGTAGATGATCGGCGACGCGTAGAACAGGAAGCGCAGGGCGAGCTTCGTCGCGCGCTCGAGGTCTCGGAAGAAGACCACGAGGGGGGCGACGAGGAGGCCCACTCCGGCGACGAGGACCGCCTGCAGCGCCATGGCGACCGGGAAGAACACGACCTGCCAGTGCAGCTGGGCGCCGCCGAGGACGGCGAAGAGCGCGAGGACGGGCAGGCTGAGGGCGAACTCGATGCCCTTCGAGGCGACCAGGCGGAGCACCCAGATCGTCCGGGGGATCTTCGTGGACCGCACGAGCTTCGCCTCGCGGAGGAACGCGCGGGTGCTGTCGGAGACCGCCCCGGTGAACCACATCCACGGCAGGAGGCCGCTGAGGAGGAAGACGATGTAGGGGTCGTCGCCCACCGACCGGCGGAACACCACCTGGAAGACGAAGAAGTAGATCCCCGCCATGACCAGCGGGTCGAGGATCGACCACACGTAGCCCAGAGCCGAGGTGCTGTACCGGACCTTCAGGTCACGGCTCGTGAGGAGCCACAGGGTCTGGCGGTAGCGCGCCGACGACGATCGCCGAGGGCGCTCGGCCTGGGCTGTGCTCACGGGTGTCCTCTGCGGTCAGGGACACCTCGGGGGGCAGGGCGAGCCTCGACGGCCAGGTCGCCCGACGTGCTGGTGGTCAGTCGGGCTGACGGTCAGACGAACAGGTTCGCGCGCTCGAGGTCCTCCGCGAAGTCGACCTCGACGGCGTAGAGGTCGGAGATGTCCACGGGCTCAAAGAGTAGCCCGTCCTGGTCGATGGCCAGTTCGATGCCGCGCTCGAAGTAGTCCTGGGCGTCGACCTTGCCGAGCTGGCGCAGCAGGGCGGGCTTGTCGGCCCGGGAGACGTAGTTGATGCCGACGGCCTCGCCGAGGCCGTGCTTGACCTGCTTCGAGAGCTCGGCGATGTAGCCCTCGGCGTCGGTCGTGTACTTGACCTCCTCGTCGGAGACCTTGGAGGTGTTGACCGTCACGAACGACTGGTCGTCGCGGACGAGCCGCGCGGCACGGCGGAGCGCCTCGGGGTCGAAGACGACGTCGCCGTTCATCCACAGGACACCGCCCGCCGAGCTGGCGCGGAGAGCGCGCATGAGGCTCTTCGACGTGTTGGTCTGGTCGTACTGCTCGTTGTAGACGAACGACGCGTGCGGGAAGGCCTCGACGATGTGCTCGAACTTGTACCCGACGACCACGGTGACGCGCGCACGGGGGCCGAAGGCGGCGTGGATGTTCTCGAACTGCTGCTGCATGATCGTGCGGCCGTCGCTCAGCTCGGTGAGCGACTTGGGCAGCGAGCGGCCGAGGCGGCTGCCGAGGCCGGCGGCGAGGATGACGACCTGCTGGGTCGCGAGCTCGGCGGCGCGGTCGCTGCTGCTGTTCTTGCTCGAGGCGTTCGTGGTCACGGGGTCTCCTTGGCGTCTGCCCCGTCGGCGGTGATCTGGCGACGGAGGGGGCGAGAGCGGACTGGTCGCCGTTCTCCCGGTGCCCCGCCGGTGGGGATCGGGCCCGTCCCGGGCGTCGATCCTCGTCTCGTGTTCGAGCGGTGTTCACCGCGGAGCTTCGATCTGGACACGTCATCGTGCTCGGCACAGACTACCGGCAGACCCCGTCCGGCGTCTCGTGGAGCCCGAGTCGTGACCGTTCCGTGATGCGCGCCGCCGGGCCGCCGGGGCACCGGGGCGTTGGTACGGTGGGCACATGGCCCTCGCGCGCGACGATCAGGACGACGTCGCCGATGCCGACTCCACCGTGAGCGGACGGGCCGCCGAGCTGCCCCGGGGGGACGACATGAGCGACGACGTGACGACCGGCGACGAGCCGGGGGAGGCGCGGGCCGAGGCCTCGGGGGAGGCCACGACGCCGGGGGCGGGCACGGCCGAGCGCCCCGCCGCCGCTGCTGCACGGACGGCCCGACCGGCCGCGAAGCGCAAGCCGGCGTCGACGCGGACCGCCGCCGACCGGTCGGCGGCGGCGAAGAAGGCCGCCGCGACGAGGGCCGCGAACGCTCGCGCCCGCGCCGCCGCGGCTGCCGCGGCCGCGGCTGCCGAGGCCGCCGAGGCCGAGGCCGAGGCCGAGGCCGCAGCCCGGGCGGACGACGCGGTGGCGGCGCGAGCCGCGGAGGCGGCCGTCGTCGAGACGGAGCCGGAGGTCGACGCCCAGCCCGAGCCCGTCGTCGAGCCGGAGCCGGAGCCCGCCGTCGAGCCCGAGTCCGAGCCGGAGCCAGAGCCCATCGTCGAGCCCGAGCTCGAGCCCGCCGTCGAGCCCGAGCCCGAGCAGGACCTCACGACCGACCCGGAGCCGGACGTCGACGGCGCCTCTCCCATGCCCGACGTCGACGCCGACGCCGACGCCGAGACCGACGCCGACGCCGAGACGGGCACCCGTGCCGACGAGGCGCCCGCGGCGGACCCCGACGAGCGCCCCGTCGTGCTCTCGATCAAGGGCGTCGGCAAGCGCTACGGGGGCACCGTCGCCGTCGAGGGCGTCGACCTCGAGGTGCGCGCCGGCTCCTTCTACGGCATCGTCGGCCCCAACGGCGCCGGCAAGACCACGACCCTCTCGATCGTCACCGGGCTCCTCCGCCCCGACGAGGGCAGCGTCACCGTCCTCGGCGCCGACGTGTGGAGCGACCCCGCCGCCGCCAAGCGCGCCCTCGGCGTGCTGCCCGACCGCCTCCGGCTGTTCGACCGGCTCACCGGCGCGCAGCTCCTCTACTACTCCGCCACCCTCCGGGGCCTCGACGGCGCCACGGCCCGCAAGCGGTCGGCGGACCTCGCGACGGCGTTCGGGCTGCAGGACGCCCTTGGCCGCCTCGTGAGCGACTACTCCGTCGGCATGACGAAGAAGATCGCGCTGGCGGCGGCGGTCATCCACTCGCCGCGGGTGCTCGTGCTCGACGAGCCCTTCGAGTCCGTCGACCCCGTGTCGGCGGCGACCGTCACCGACGTGCTCCAGCGGTACGTCGCCGGCGGCGGGACGGTCCTGCTCTCGAGCCACAGCATGGACCTGGTCGAGCGCATCTGTGACTGCGTCGCGGTCATCGTCGACGGCCACGTGCTGGCGAGCGGCAGCGTCGAGGAGGTCCGCGCGGGCCGGTCGCTCGAGCAGGCCTTCGTCGAGATCGCGGGCGGCCGCGCCGTCACGGAGGGCATGGAATGGTTGCAGAGCTTCTCCGACTGAGGCTGCAGACGATCGCGAACACGGTGCGCTTCGGCCCCCGTCGCCTCACGATCTCCGTGGTCTCGGTCCTCCTCGTCCTCCTCGTCTCGCTCGCGCTGGCCGGCCTCGTCGGCAGCCTCCGCGACTCCCCCCTCTCCGACACACGGGCCCTCGTCGTGGGCGGCGGGTCCCTGCTGATGCTCGGCTTCGCCGTGGTGCCGTTCGCGACCGTCCGGCCGGCCTGGAGCGACCCTCGCCGCCTGGCCGTCCTGGGCGTCCCGGAGGGGCCGGCCGCCGCCGGGCTCGCCCTGGGCTCCCTGGTCGGCCTGCCGACCCTCGCGCTGCTCGTGCTGTCGACCGGCTACGTGCGGTCGTGGGACTCCGGCGCCGACGTCGCCGGCCTGGCCGTCGTCGCCGCCGTCCTGGCCGGGCTCACGGCCTGCGGCCTGCTGCTCGTCGCCTCGACGGTGAACACCGTGGTGCTGACCACGAAGCGGTCGCGGCAGTTCCTCGCCGCGGGCGGCGTCGTGCTGGCGCTGCTGCTCGTGCCGCTGGTCGTCGACCTCGTCCGAGCGTCCCTCCCCGGGGCGTCGGGAACGGGCGTCGTGGCCGACTCGCTGGCCTGGACGCCGTTCGGTGCCGCGCTCGCGCTGCCGGGCCACGCGGCCGCGGGCGAGACGGGCCGGGTCGTCGCTGACCTGGCCGTCGCGCTGCTGACGCTGGCCCTGCTGTGGCTGGCCTGGCGCCTCCTCGTGGCCCGGGCCTTCGTCGACCAGCCCGAGCCCGACGTGGCCGACGAGGCGGCCGGCCTCGGCTGGTTCGACTTCGTCGTCGCGAGCCCCACCGGGGCGGTGGCGGCCCGCAGCCTCACCTACTGGGCGCGTGACGCCCGGTACCGCATGTCGCTCGTGATCCTGCCCATCCTGCCGCTGCTCGTGCTGCCGCTCGGCATCGCGGGCGTCAGCTGGAACTGGCTCGCGCTCGTGCCCGTGCCCCTGATGTGCCTCATCCTCGGGTTCCTGCCCCACAACGACGTCGCCTACGACAGCACGGCCTTGTGGCTGCACGTCGCGGCCGACACCCGGGGCCTCGCCGACCGGGTGGGGAGGCTCGCGCCCCCGCTGATGCTCGGCGTGCCCCTGGTCGTGGTGGGCTCGCTCGTCGCGGTCTGGGGCTTCGGCGACTGGACGGCCCTGCTGCCCGAGCTCGGCGTCAGTGCCGGGCTGCTGCTGAGCGGCCTCGGCCTGTCGAGCGTCGTGTCGGCCGCCATGCCGTACCCCGCGGTGCGCCCGCACGACGACCCGTTCCAGCAGCCGCAGGCGAACGGCGGGGCGGCCGTCACCGCCCAGGTCACGATGATCGGCGGGGCCCTGCTGCTCACCGGCCCCGCGTTCTGGTTCGCCGGGCGTCACCTGCTCGCCGGCGTCGAGCCGGCGGGTGCCTGGTCGTTCGCGGCGGGCCTCGGCGTGGGCCTCGTCGCGCTGGTCGTGGGCGTCGTCGTCGGTGCCCGGGTGTTCGCCCGGCGCGCACCGGAGCTGCTGGCCTTCACGCTGCGCAGCTGAGTCGCCTCGACGTACGATGGTCGCCATGAGCAACACGGAAACCGGCGGTGGCCTCGACGTCCTCGATCGCGAGCTCGAGAAGCTCCTCACCGAGGAGGCGATCGACCCGGGCGACCACGAGCGCTTCTCGCACTACGTGAAGAAGGACAAGATCATGGAGTCGGCGCTGAGCGGCAAGCCCGTCAAGGCGCTCTGCGGCAAGAAGTGGACCCCGGGGCGCGACCCGGAGAAGTTCCCCGTCTGCCCGACCTGCAAGGAGATCTACGAGAAGATGAAGGGCGAGTAGCCCTCACCGCCTCACTCGTAGACGGTCGGCAGGACGGGCTCGCCGCGACCCAGCCGGAAGGCGCCCGCGGGCAGCTCCGCGACCGCCGCCTCCCGGTGCTCCCTCGCCCGTCGGGTGCCCGCCTCGCCCAGCCACCGGTCGTCGACCACCCCGTCGACGACGAGGTCGACCAGGAGCGCGCGCTCGCCCTCACGGGGCTCGGCGTCGTCGACACGGACGACCTCCTGCTGCGCGACTCCCGACGTCAGGGTGCGCACCGGCGACTTGCGGCCGCCGACCGTGGCCTTGTCGGCCGACTTCTTGGCGACCGACACCCACCGGCCGTCGTCGTCCTGCCGGGCGACGAGCTTGAAGACCATCCCGGCCGCGGGGTGGCCCGAGCCGGAGACGACCGACGTGCCGACGCCGTAGCTGTCGACCGGTGCGGCGCGGAGGGCGGCGATCGTGTACTCGTCGAGGTCGTTCGTCACCGTGATGCGGGTGCCGGTGGCACCGAGGTCGTCGAGCTGGCGGCGCACCTGGGCCACCAGCGAGGGCAGGTCTCCGCTGTCGATGCGGACGGCCCCGAGGCCGGTGCCCGCCACCTCGACGGCGGTGCGGACGGCGGCCTCGATGTCGTAGGTGTCGACGAGCAGGGTGGTGCCCGGGCCGAGGGTCGCGACCTGCGCCCGGAAGGCGTCCTCCTCGGAGTCGTGCAGCAGAGTGAAGGCGTGGGCGGCCGTGCCCATCGTCGGGACGCCCCAGGTGCGACCGGCCTCCAGGTTGCTCGTCGCGCCGAAGCCCGCGATGTACGCCGCGCGCGCGGCGGCGACGGCGCTCCGCTCGCCGGTGCGCCGCGAGCCCATCTCGGCGAGGGGCCGGCCGTCGGCGGCGGAGACCATGCGGGCCGCCGCGCTGGCCACGGCCGAGTCGTAGTTGAAGACGCTGAGGGCCAGGGTCTCGAGCAGCACGCCCTCGGCGAAGGTCGACTCGACCACGAGCAGGGGCGAGCCGGGGAGGTAGACCTCGCCCTCGGCGTAGCCGCGGATCGTGCCCGAGAACCGGTAGTCGGCGAGCCAGTCGAGCGTCGGGCCGTCGACGATGCGGCCCTCGCGCAGCCACTCGAGCTCGGCGTCGCCGAAGCGGAACCGCGCGAGCTCGGCGAGGAAGCGCCCCGTGCCGGCCACGACGCCGTAGCGCCGCCCCTCCGGCAGCCGTCGCGCGAAGAGCTCGAAGACGCTCTCGCGGTGGGCGGTGCCGGCCCGCAGGGCCGCCTCCACCATGGTGATCTCGTACCGGTCGGTCAGCAGTGCACTGGTCACGCGGCCCAGCCTACGGGCGGACGGCCCGGTAGGCTCGACGCGTGACGGACGCACCCCTCGGAGTCTTCGACAGCGGAGTCGGCGGGCTGACCGTGTCGCGGGCCATCATCGACCAGCTGCCCCGCGAGTCGGTCCTCTACGTCGGCGACACCGTGCACTCGCCCTACGGGCCCAAGCCGATCGCCGACGTCCGTCGCTACGCGCTCGCCGTGATGGACGACCTCGTGGCGCAGGGCGTCAAGCTGCTCGTGATCGCCTGCAACACCGCCTCCGCCGCCGTGCTCCGCGACGCCCGTGAGCGCTACACGATCGGCAGCGGGATCCCGGTCGTCGAGGTCATCCAGCCGGCCGTCCGCTCCGCCGTGCAGCAGACCCGCACGAAGCGGATCGGCGTCATCGGCACCGAGGGCACGGTCAACAGCCGGGCCTACGAGGACGCCTTCGCGGCCGCCGCCGACCTGCAGCTCTTCACGCAGGCCTGCCCGCGCTTCGTCGAGTTCGTGGAGGCGGGCGACACGTCGAGCGCCGAGCTGCGGGCCGTGGCCGAGGAGTACCTGGCGCCCCTCCGCGCCGAACGGGTCGACACCCTCGTGCTCGGCTGCACGCACTACCCGTTGATGTCGGCGGCGATCCAGTACGTCATGGGGCCGGAGGTGCGGCTCGTCTCGAGCGCGGACGAGACGGCCGCCGACGTGTACCGGACGCTCGTCGACCACGACCTCGAGGCCACCGGCTCCGCTCCGCCGCGGTACGAGTTCGACGCGACCGGACCCGACAAGTCGTCGTTCCTCCGGCTCGCCAAGCGCTTCCTCGGGCCCGAGATCTCGAGGGTGGGCCACCTCGAGACCGGGGCCATCGAGCTGCCCGGCGCCGCCCGCGCCCGCCGCGCCTCCTGACCACCGCACCGACCTCCGCAGCACCGACCTCCGCAGCACCGACCCGACAGGGGACCCCCATGAGCGACACCACCACCACCGAGACCGTCCGCGTCGACGGCCGCCGCCTCGACCAGCTCCGCCCCGTCACCATCGAGAAGGGCTGGAGCGCCCAGGCCGAGGGCAGCGCCCTCGTCTCGTTCGGCGGCACCAAGGTGCTCTGCACCGCCTCCTTCACGAACGGCGTGCCGCGCTGGCTGGCCGGCAAGGGCAAGGGCTGGGTCACCGCCGAGTACTCGATGCTGCCCCGCGCGACGGACTCGCGCAACGACCGCGAGAGCGTCAAGGGCAAGATCGGCGGCCGCACGCACGAGATCTCGCGCCTGATCGGCCGCAGCCTCCGGGCCGTCGTCGACACGAAGGCCCTCGGCGAGAACACGATCGTGCTCGACTGCGACGTGCTGCAGGCCGACGGCGGCACCCGGACCGCCGCCATCACCGGGGCCTACGTCGCGCTCGCGCAGGCGATCGAGTGGGGCCGCGAGAAGAAGTTCATCGCGCAGAAGGCGACGCCCCTCACCGACAGTGTCGCGGCCGTCTCGGTGGGCATCGTCGACGGTCGCCCGATGCTCGACCTCGCCTACGTCGAGGACGTGCGCGCCGAGACCGACATGAACGTCGTCGTCACCGGCTCGGGGCTCTTCGTCGAGGTGCAGGGCACCGCCGAGGGCGCGCCCTTCGACCGCAGCGAGCTCGGCCTGCTGCTCGACCTGGCCGTCGCGGGCGGGGCCGACCTCACGGCGATCCAGCGTGAGGTGCTGGGCGCGTGACCCGGGTCGTCATCGCGACGCACAACCAGGGCAAGGTCACCGAGCTCCGACGCATCCTCGCCGAGACGGCGCCGGGCGTCGAGCTCGTGGCGTACGACGGCCCCGAGCCCGTCGAGGACGGCGACACGTTCGCCGCGAACGCCCTCATCAAGGCGCGGGCGGCCGCGGCCCACACCGGCCTCCCGTCGCTCGCCGACGACAGCGGCATCTCGGTCGACGCCCTCGGCGGGGCCCCCGGCATCCACTCCGCCCGGTACGCCGGCACGCGGGACGACGACGACAACATCGACCTCCTGCTGGCGAACCTGGTCGGCGTGCCCGACCGCGCGGCGCACTTCTCGTGCGCCGCGGCCCTGGTGGTGCCCGGCCCCGACGGCTCGACGGAGCTCGAGCACGTCGAGTACGGCGAGTGGCCGGGGGCCGTGCTGGAGGCGCGGGTCGGCACGGGCGGGCACGGCTACGACCCGGTGTTCCGCCCCGAGGGCGAGACCCGCAGCTCGGCCGAGCTCACGCCGGACGAGAAGAACGCGGTCAGCCACCGCTCACGCGCGTTCCGCGCGATCGCGCCGCACGTGGCGGCGCTGGCGGGCTGACGGCCCGGCGCGCTGACGGCCCGGCGGGCTGACGGCCCGGCCGTCAGGCCTGCGTCGGCGCCGTCTCGACGGGCGCCGCGTCGTCGGCCGTGCCGTCGGTCGCGGCGCTGTCGCCCTCGTGCTTCTTCGCCTGGTGCACCCCGTGGAGGTAGTGGATCGCGATGGGGATGACCGTCGCCAGCACCGCGCCGAGCAGGATCAGGTCGATGTAGGCGCTGACGAAGTCGGCCACCGGCGGGATGTGGCCGATGCCGAAGCCGGTGAGCGTCACGCCGAGGCCCCACACCACCGCGCCGATCGCGTTGAAGAGCGAGTAGCGCCGGTAGCTCATGTGGGCCACGCCCGCCATGATCGGGGCGAAGGTGCGCACGACCGGCACGAAGCGCGCGATGATGACGGCCATCGGCCCGAACCGCTCGAAGAAGGCGTTGGTGCGCTTGACGTTCGCCACGCTGAAGAGCCCGCTCTCCTTCCGCTCGAAGATGCGGGGCCCGACCTTGTGGCCGATCAGGTAGCCGAGCTCGCCGCCCGCGAACGCGGCGATCGCGATGAAGATCGCGATCAGCCAGATGGGCAGCCCCAGGGCGCCGGGGTTGGTCGCGGCCAGGATGCCGGTGATGATCAGCAGCGTGTCGCCGGGGAAGAGGAAGCCGACGAGCAGCCCGGTCTCGGCGAAGACCAGGAGGCAGACGCCCACCACGGCCCAGGGGCCGAAGGCCGACAGGAGGTACTCGGGGTCGAGCCACGAGATGGTCGCCAGGGGCAGCATCGGTCTCTCTTCGGGTGCGGGCGGCCCTGGGGTCGACCGGGTGCGGCCGACGAGGGCCGTCGACCGGTGATGGGGACAATGTAGTGGGCCCGCGGGGCCCCGCGGCTCGGAGGTGGCCGAGAGCACCCGGTGCCCGGGTCGCCTGGTGCGGGAGAAGGGACTTGAACCCTCACGCTCGAAAGCACAGGAACCTAAATCCTGCGTGTCTGCCAGTTTCACCACTCCCGCCGGAGCGGGCAGAGTCTACCGGCTGGCCGTGGGGGAGTCGCGGGTCGGCCCGCGCAGGAGGCCTGCCCTCAGCGGCGGTCGCGCGGCACGTGCGGCGAGTACCGCGGCACGTAGCGCAGCAGGATCGCGGCCCCCGCGAGGCCCAGCAGGCCCATGACCCCGCTGGCCACGGAGATCGACACGAGCGCCGTCAGCCCCGAGATGAGCAGCGGCGCCGCCGCGCTGCCCGCGTCGCCGGTGAAGCGCCAGGCGCCGAGGAAGGGAGCGGGGTCGGCCCGGTCGGCGAGGTCCGCGCCGAGCGTCATGAGGATCCCGCTGCCGATGCCGTTCGCCAGCGACATGAACATCGCCACGGCGATGAACCAGCCCACCCGCGCGTCGAGGTCGTGGGTGAGCGACAGCGCCAGGTACGAGACGCTGAGCCCGACCATCGAGGGCACCGCGCTCCAGAGCCGTCCCCAGCGGTCCATGATCTGGCCGCTCGTGTAGAAGAGCGCGAAGTCGACGGCGCCGGCGATGCCGATCACGAGGGCGGTCTGCGGGGCGTCGACGCCGATGCTGACGGCCCACAGCGGCAGGATCACCTGGCGACCCGCGCGCATGGCGCCGATCAGGGCCGCCCCGCTGCCGAGACGGAGGAGGACGCCACGGTGGCGGGCGAGCGTCGCGAACAGGCCCCGCGCCTCCTTCTCGACCGCGACCTCGCCGGGCGTCGGGCCCGCCGTCGCACCGGCGGCGGGGTCGACCGGCGACCCGGCGGCGGCCGCGGCGGCCCGGCGCTCGCCGAGGACGGCCGTGGGGTCGCGCAGCACGAGCAGGACGGCCGCGGCGCCGAGGCAGCCCCCGACGTGGATCCAGAACGCCGACTGGGTCGAGCCGGTGAGGTGGATGACCCCGGCAGCCAGGAAGGGGCCGACGAAGAAGCCGAACCGGAAGACGCCGCCGAGGCTCGAGAGGGCCCGCGCGCGGATCTCGACCGGCACGAAGCTCGTCATGAACGCGTGCCGGGCCAGCGCGAAGACCGCCGTCGACAGGCCGATCAGGAGGACGCCGAGGGCCAGCACCCACTCGTTCGGGGCCGCGACGCAGGTCAGCAGGCCGACCGTGCTCACGAGGGCCGCCGAGATCATCGCGGTGCGCTCGCCGATGCGGGAGACCAGCCACCCGCTCGGGACGTCGCCGATCAGCTCGCCGACGAGGATGAGCGCCGCGACGAAGGCGGCGAACGGGAGGCTGGCCCCCAGGTCGCTCGCGACGACCGGGATGATCGGGATGATCGCCCCCTCGCCGATCGCGAAGAGGGCGGCCGGCAGGAACGCCGCGAGGGCGACCGACCGGAGGGAGGCGGCGGGGGTGGGGGACGACATGACGCCCGCCACACTATGCCCGGCCCCGCGGGCTCGTCGGCGCCGCCCGCCCGACGTCGGGGGCGCTGCCTACACTGGAGGGATGAAGGTACTGGCAGCGATGAGCGGCGGCGTCGACTCGGCGGTGGCGGCGGCACGGGCCGTCGAGGCGGGGCACGACGTCGTGGGGGTCCACCTGGCGCTGAGCCGGATGCCGGGCACGCTCCGCACGGGCAGCCGCGGCTGCTGCACCATCGAGGACAGCATGGACGCGCAGCGCGCGGCCGACCTGATCGGCATCCCGTACTACGTGTGGGACTTCTCCGAGCGCTTCAAGCTCGACGTGGTCGACGACTTCGTCGCCGAGTACTCGGCCGGCCGCACCCCCAACCCGTGCATGCGCTGCAACGAGCGGATCAAGTTCGCCGCGCTGCTCGAGAAGGCCCTCGCGCTCGGCTTCGACGCGGTCTGCACCGGCCACTACGCGACCATCGTCACCGACGACCAGGGGCAGCGCGAGCTGCACCGCGCCTCCGCCTGGGCCAAGGACCAGTCGTACGTGCTCGGGGTGCTCACCGCCGAGCAGCTCGCGCACTCGATGTTCCCGCTCGGCGCCACGCCGTCGAAGGCCGAGGTCCGCGCCGAGGCCGCCGCCCGCGGCTTCAGCGTCGCGACCAAGCCCGACAGCCACGACATCTGCTTCATCCCCGACGGCGACACCCGCGGTTGGCTCGCCGAGCGGGTCGGCGCCGAGACCGGCGACATCCTCGACCGCAGCGGGGCCCGCATCGGCACCCACGAGGGCGCGCACGCCTTCACGGTCGGGCAGCGGAAGGGGCTCGCCATCGGGTTCCCGTCCGACGACGGCAAGCCGCGCTTCGTGCTCGAGGTGCGTCCGGTCGACAACACCGTCGTCGTGGGCCCGAAGGAGGCGCTCGAGATCGCCGAGATCGCCGGAGGCTCGTACACCTGGGCGGGTGCGGCCCCGGCCGACCCCACCGTGCCGTTCGCCTGCGACGTCCAGATCAGGGCCCACTCCGACCCCGAGCCCGCGACGGCGCGCGTGACGGAGGTCGAGGGTAAGAAGGAGCTCGTGATCACTCCCCACGAGCCCCTCAGCGGCGTCGCCCCCGGGCAGACCGCCGTCGTCTACGTCGGCACCCGCGTGCTCGGCCAGTGCACGATCGACCGCACGGTCAGCGCCGTGCCGGTCTCGGCCTAGGGGGCTCGAGGTGGCCGACATCGACGACGCCGCCGCTGACGCCGAGGTGCCCGACGACCTCGCGACCGCGCGCGACGAGGTCGAGGCGCTGACGTCGCGCGTGCTCGAGCTGCGCGACCAGTACTACGAGGGCAACGCCTCGACGGTGAGCGACGCCGACTACGACGCCCTCGTGCGTCGCCTCGATGCCCTCGAGCGCGCCCACCCCGAGCTGCAGAAGCCCGACAGCCCGACGCAGACCGTGGGCGGCCGGGCCGAGACGACGCAGTTCGCGCCGGTCGAGCACGCCGAGCGCATGCTCAGCCTCGACAACGTCTTCAGCGACGACGAGCTCGCCGAGTGGGCGGGCAAGGTCGAGCGCGACGCCGGCGCCGAGCGCGTGCGCTTCCTCTGCGAGCTCAAGATCGACGGCCTCGCGATCAACCTGCGCTACGAGCACGGCGTGCTCGTCACGGCCGCCACCCGCGGCGACGGGGTCGTCGGCGAGGACGTCACGGCGAACGTGCTCACGATGGGCACGATCCCCGAGCGGCTCAGCGGCACCGGGCACCCGGCGATCGTCGAGGTGCGGGGCGAGATCTTCTTCCCCGTCGCCGAGTTCGACCAGCTGAACGCCCGGCAGCGCGAGGCCGGCGAGCGCGTCTTCGCGAACCCGCGCAACGCCGCGGCCGGCTCGCTGCGCCAGAAGATCGAGGGCAAGAGCCCGGCCAAGCGCGAGCTGATGGACGCGCGGCTGCGCAGCCTGCGGATGCTCGTGCACGGCATCGGCGCCTGGCCCGTCCGCGAGCTCGAGCGCGACACCGAGGTCCGCGCCCAGAGCGAGGTCTACGAGCTGCTCGCGTCGTGGGGCCTGCCGACCTCGACGCACTACCGCGTGTACGACACCGTGCCCGAGGTCGCCCGGTTCATCCACGACTACGGGGTCAGGAGGTCGTCGGTCGAGCACCAGATCGACGGCATCGTCGTCAAGGTCGACGACCTCGCGCTCCACGACGAGCTCGGGGCGACGAGCCGGGCGCCCCGGTGGGCCACGGCCTTCAAGTACCCGCCGGAGGAGGTCAACACCGAGCTTCTCGACATCGTCGTGAGCGTCGGCCGCACCGGCCGCGCCACGCCGTTCGCGGTGATGCGCAAGGTCGAGGTGGCCGGCAGCGAGGTCCGCCAGGCGACGCTCCACAACCAGCACGTCGTCCGCGCCAAGGGCGTGCTGATCGGCGACACCGTCGTGCTCCGCAAGGCCGGCGACGTGATCCCCGAGGTGCTCGGCCCGGTGGTCGAGCTCCGCGACGGCAGCGAGCGCGAGTTCGTCATGCCCGTCGACTGCCCCGAGTGCGGCACCCCGCTGGCCCCGGCGAAGGAGGGCGACGTCGACCTGCGCTGCCCGAACGCCGAGAGCTGCCCGGCGCAGGTGCGCGGGCGCGTCGAGCACATCGCCTCCCGCGGCTCGCTCGACGTCGAGGGCCTCGGCGAGGTCGCGGCGGCTGCGCTGACCCAGCCCGTCGAGCCCGCCGAGCCGCCGCTCCGCACCGAGGCCGGGCTCTTCGACCTGACGATGGCCGACGTCTTCCCCGTCAAGGTCGTCGTCCGCGACTCCGAGACCGGCATGGAGAAGCTCGGCGACGACGGCGCGCCCAAGCTCGTCACGCCCTTCCGTCGTCGCCGCGGCAAGGCCGACGGCCCGTTCGACCCCGAGGCGGCCGAGTTCGCCGGCGACGAGACCAGCGTGCCGTCGAAGACGGCCATCGAGATGCTCGCCAACCTGCAGGCGGCGAAGACCAGCCCGCTCTGGCGGATCCTCGTCGGGCTGAGCATCCGCCACGTCGGCCCCGTGGCCGCCCGCGCGCTCGCGAACCACTTCGGTTCGCTCGACGCGATGCGCTCCGCCAGCCGCGACGAGCTCGCGGCCGTCGACGGCGTCGGCGGCATCATCGCCGACGCCCTGCTCGCCTGGTTCGAGGTCGACTGGCACGTCGAGATCCTCGACCGCTGGGCCGCCGCGGGCGTCCAGTTCGACACCCCCGGCCACCCCGGCCCCGGCGCCGCCGTCGAGGCGGGGGGCGTGCTCGCCGGCCTGACCGTCGTCGCCACGGGCAGCCTCGAGGGGTTCAGCCGCGAGGGGGCGCAGGAGGCGATCCTCGCGGCGGGCGGCAAGGCCGGCAACAGCGTGAGCAAGAAGACCGACTTCGTGGCCGCCGGCCCCGGCGCCGGGTCCAAGCTCACGAAGGCCGAGCAGCTCGGGGTACGGATCATCGACGCGGCACAATTTCAAGTCCTCATTAAGGAGGGCCCGGCTGCGCTCGGCGACCCCAGTTCGGGGGGCAGCGACGACCCGGAGGCCTGAGATCACTGGCCCCCCGAACGGGTCCCCTCCTACGATGTGAGCACGTGTCGACCTCTGCTGTAGGGCGCAGGGGCACTGGCACCCATCGAGGGGGAAACACCCGACGTGCTGTTCCTCGCCACAGCCATCCTTTCTGCATCGATCCACTTCGCCGGAGCGGTCGATGTTCCCGTCGTGCCCGGGGTCGCGGTGACCGCGCCCGGAGAGCCGGGTGGTCCTCCGCTCGCCGAGCCCGCCGCGCCGCCTCGCGGTGACGAGCCGGCGACCGTCGACACGACGCCCGGCCTCGAGCAGGTCGCGGTCTGCCGCGCACTCGCCACGGCCGAGCCGTCGACGACGACCGGCGCGCTGCCGTCGACCGCGGCCCCCGACCTCACGGTGCCCGCGTGCCTCGCCGAGCTGGAGGGCGCCTCCTCGCCGGCCCTCACGGCCCTCGGTGACTCGTTCGACCCGGTGGGCGACGACGCGTCGCGCCTGTCGGCGGTGCTGACGGCCGGTGCCGACGCACCGACCACGGCGGCGTGGTGGGCCGGCCTCGACGACTCGCGCCGGCTCGGCCTCGTCGCCGCCGTGCCCGGCGTGGTCGGGCAGCTCGAGGGCGTGCCCTACTCCGTGCGCGACCAGGCCAACCGGCTCTTCCTCGGCGCCGCGACGCTGGCCCTCCACGACCGCGACGAGACCGCCGCCGAGCAGGACGGTGACGACGCCCGCTCCGCCATGCTCGGGCAGGTCCAGCTCGCGCTCGCCGACCGGAGCGCGGGCGACGAGGACCGCCAGCTCATCGCCCTCGACACCGTCATGCCCGGCCGGGCCGCCGTCTCGGTGGGCAGCCTCGACACCGCCGACGACGTCAGCGTGCTCGTGCCCGGCATGTTCTTCACGGTGCACGGGCAGATGGTCGACTGGGCCGAGACCGCGGGGCAGCTGCACGACGAGCAGCGCGCCTGGACGTACCTCCTGGCGCGCTCCGACGCCCGTCCGCTCGACAGCGTCGCCGTCGTGGCCTGGATGGGCTACCGCACGCCCGACCTCACGAACGTCTACACGCTCGACCTCGCCCGTCAGGGGGCCGGCCACCTCGAGGACGCCCTCAGCGGTCTCGACGCGGCCCGCGCCTCCGACGCCCCCCGGGTGACCGTCGTGGCGCACTCGTACGGGTCGACCACCGCGACGCTCGCCCTGTCGTCGGGCCGAGTGAGCGTCGACTCCCTCGCGCTGCTCGGCTCGCCGGGCAGCGTCGTGCCGACGGCGGCGATGCTGTCGGTGGCCGACCACGACGTCTACGCCGCGGCGGGCAGCTTCGACCCGGTGGCGGGCAGCGGGTTCTTCGGGGTCGACCCGGGCACGGGCGCCTTCGGCGCGGTGCTGCTGCACACCGGGGGAGGCGACGACACCGTGACCGGCCGCGCCCTCCGCGCCGCGCTCGGCCACAACGACTACCTCCTGCCCGGCACGGAGTCGATGAGGAGCCTGGCCCTCATCGCCCTCGGCCACGGCGACATGGTCGACGGCGACGAGCGCGGCCCGGGCGAGCCGCGGCCCGACGGGCCGGAGCTCGCGCTCGTCCGCCCGCAGGACGTCTACCTGCGCGACTGAGCCCCGTAAGATCGACCGGTGCCCCGACCGGGGCCCCCACTCCACCATGTGACGGAGCAGCATGTCTGAAATCACGCGCGAGCAGGTGCAGCACCTCGCCGGTCTCGCCCGCATCGCCCTGACCCCCGACGAGATCGAGACCATGACGCGGGAGCTCGGCCACATCGTCGACAACGTCGCCAAGGTCGCCGAGGTCGCGACCGACGACGTCCCCGCCACGAGCCACCCCATCCCGCTCGAGAACGTCTTCCGCCCCGACGTCGTGGGCGAGACGCTCACCGTCGAGCAGGCCCTCTCGGGCGCCCCCGACCACGACGGCTCGCGCTTCCGCGTGACCGCGATCCTCGGAGAAGAGCAGTAGCCATGACCGACGCCTCCTCGATCGTCCGCCTCAGCGCGGCCGACCTCTCCGCGGCGCTCACCGCCGGCGACGTCTCGGCCGTCGAGGTCGCCCAGGCGCACCTCGACCGCATCGCCGCCGTCGACGGCGACGTCCACGCCTTCCTCCACGTCAGCGACGCGGCCCTCGCCACCGCCGCCGACGTCGACCGTCGCCGCGCCGCCGGCGAGCAGCTCGGGGCCCTGGCCGGCGTGCCGATCGCCGTCAAGGACGTCCTCTGCACGCTCGACATGCCCTCGACCTCGGGCAGCAAGATCCTCGAGGGGTGGGTGCCGCCGTACGACGCCACCGTCGTCCGCAAGGTGCGCGCCGCCGACATGGTGCCCCTCGGCAAGACGAACATGGACGAGTTCGCGATGGGCTCCTCGACCGAGTTCTCGGCCTACGGCCCGACGCACAACCCGTGGTCGCTCGACCGCATCCCCGGCGGCTCCGGCGGTGGCTCGGCCGCCGCCGTCGCCGCCTTCGAGGCGCCTCTCGCGCTCGGCAGCGACACCGGCGGCTCGATCCGCCAGCCGGGCGCCGTCACGGGCACCGTCGGCGTCAAGCCGACCTACGGCTCGGTCAGCCGCTACGGGGCGATCGCCCTCGCGAGCTCGCTCGACCAGGTCGGGCCCGTGAGCCGCACGGTGCTCGACTCCGCCCTGCTGCACGACGTCATCAAGGGCCACGACCCCCGCGACTCCACCTCGCTGCGCGACGAGTGGCCCTTGTTCGCCGAGGCGGCCCGGGCAGGCCTGGCAGGAGGCGCGCTGCAGGGCGTGCGCATCGGCGTCGTCCGCGAGCTGAACGGCGAGGGTTTCCAGGCCGGCGTCAAGGCCCGCTTCGCCGAGGCCCTGGAGCTGCTCTCGGGCGCCGGCGCGGAGATCGTCGAGGTCTCGGCCCCCAGCTTCGAGTACGCCATCAGCGCGTACTACCTGATCCTCCCCGCCGAGGCGTCGTCCAACCTCGCGAAGTTCGACTCGGTGCGCTTCGGCCTCCGCGTCGTGCCCGAGGGCAAGGGCACGGTGGAGGACGTCATGGCAGCCACCCGCGAGGCCGGCTTCGGCCCCGAGGTCAAGCGCCGCATCATCCTCGGCACCTACGCCCTCAGCGCGGGCTACTACGACGCGTACTACGGCAGCGCGCAGAAGGTGCGCACGCTGGTGCAGCGCGACTTCGCCGCGGCCTTCGACCAGGTCGACGTGCTCGTCTCGCCCTCGGCCCCGACGACGGCGTTCCCGCTCGGCGAGAAGCTCGACGACCCGCTGTCGATGTACCTCAACGACATCACGACGATCCCGGCGAACCTCGCGGGCATCCCCGGCATCACGGTGCCGATGGGCCTCGCCGAGGAGGACGGGCTGCCCACGGGCCTGCAGTTCATGGCCCCCGCCCGCCAGGACGCCCGTCTCTACACCTACGGCGCCGCGCTCGAGCAGCTGCTCGAGCAGGGCTGGGGCCACACGCTCATCTCCCGTGCCCCCGACCTCAGCGCCACCGAACAGAACGCCGCCACCGAGGGAGTCATCTGATGGCCAAGGCAGACCTGATGGACTACGACGAGGCCCTCGAGAAGTACGAGGTCGTCATCGGCTTCGAGGTGCACGTCGAGCTCGCGACGAAGACCAAGATGTTCTCCGACGCGCCGAACTTCTTCGGCGGCGCCCCGAACACGAACGTCACCCCGGTCGACCTGGGCCTCCCGGGCTCGCTGCCCGTCGTCAACGAGCAGGCCGTGAGGTACTCGATCAGCCTCGGCCTCGCCCTCGGCTGCTCGATCGCCGAGAGCTCGCGCTTCGCCCGGAAGAACTACTTCTACCCCGACAACCCCAAGAACTACCAGGTCAGCCAGTTCGACGAGCCGATCGCGTACGAGGGCGAGGTCGAGGTCGAGCTGCCCGACGGCACCGTCTTCCACGTGCCGATCGAGCGCGCCCACATGGAGGAGGACGCCGGAAAGCTGACGCACGTCGGCGGCTCGACCGGCCGCATCCAGGGGGCCGAGTACTCGCTCGTCGACTACAACCGCGCGGGCATCCCGCTGGTCGAGATCGTCACGAAGCCGATCATCGGCGCCGGGGCCCTCGGCCCCGAGCTGGGCGCCGCCTACGTCTCGACGATCCGCGACATCGTGCGTGGCCTCGGCGTGAGCGAGGCGCGCATGGAGCGCGGCAACCTCCGCTGCGACGCCAACGTGTCGCTCCGGCCGCACGGCCAGGTGGAGCTCGGCACCCGCACCGAGACCAAGAACGTCAACTCGTTCCGCTCGGTCGAGCGTGCCGTCCGTCACGAGATCCAGCGCCAGGCCGCGATCCTCGCCGCCGGCGGCACCATCACGCAGGAGACCCGGCACTGGCACGAGGACACCGGCCGCACCTCCGCCGGCCGCCCGAAGAGCGACGCCGACGACTACCGCTACTTCCCCGAGCCGGACCTGCTGCCGGTCGTGCCGTCGCGCGAGCTGGTCGAGGAGCTGCGCCTCGCGCTGCCCGAGGCCCCCGTCGCGATGCGTCGTCGGCTCAAGGCCGACTGGGGCTTCGCCGACCTCGAGTTCCAGGACGTCGTCAACTCCGGCCTGCTCCAGGAGCTCGTCGAGACGGTCGCCGCCGGGGCCTCGCCGCAGGCGGCCCGCAAGTGGTGGACGGGCGAGATCGCCCGCCTCGCCAACGCGGCCGGGGTCGACGCGTCGACCCTCGTCTCGCCCCGCCACGTCAGCGAGCTGATCGCGCTCGTCGAGACCGGCGAGCTGACCGACCGCCTCGCGCGCCAGGTGCTCGAGGGCGTCGTCGCCGGGGAGGGCTCTCCCTCCGAGGTCGTCGAGGCGCGCGGGCTCCGCGTCGTCTCCGACGACGGCGCGCTGATCGCCGCCATCGACGAGGCCCTCGCCAGCCAGCCCGACGTGCTCGCGAAGATCCGCGACGGCAAGGTCCAGGCCGCGGGCGCCGTCATCGGTGCGGTCATGAAGGCGATGAAGGGCCAGGCGGACGCCGCTCGCGTCCGCGAGCTCGTGCTCGAGAGGGCCCAGGCCTGATCGTCGCGCCCGCTCCCGTCGTCGGCGGCCGGTCGTCGTGACCGTGCCGCCGACGATCCGCGCCGCGGCGCCGGCCGGCCTCGCGCTGGCCGTCGCCGGCGTCGCCCTGCTCGTCTCGTGGTGGGCGCTGCCCGACCGGGTCGGCCTCGTGCACGAGCCCGAGACCGGAGCCGTCGCGTTCGCCGCGAGCCGGGTCGACCTCGTGCTCGTCGTCGCCCTGCTGCTCGTCGGCACGCTCGTCGCCTACCTGGTCTGCGCGGCCTTCCTCGCGTGGACTCCCGCCCGGCACGTGCTGGTGCCCCACGCCGAGCACTGGAAGGCCGCGGGCCGCCGACCCGAGCTGCGTCGCCGGCTCGCGGCCTGGCTGGCCCGGGGCTTCGCCGTCGCGTGGTGGTCGGTCGCCCTCGAGCTCGTCGTGACCATGCTCGCGCAGCGCGGCGGCGCCCTCGCCACGTGGTGGCTGCCCGCCGCGGTCTCCGGGCTCACCGTGCTCCTGCTGCTCGGCGGGCTCGTCGTCGCGTTCACGGCGGGCTTCACGCCGGACGCTCGTCCGGCGGCGGCGGCGGCCGCGTCGGCGGCCCCGGCGCGGGCCTCGGCCCCGACCCGCGCCGGGGGCCGCGGCTCCGTGGCGGACGCGACCGCCGCCTCCTCGCGCCCCTCCCGCGCCGGCGGGGCGCCGGCCGCTCCCGCCGCGACGTCCCGGGCCGCGGGCCCGGCCTCGACGACGGCTCGCGGCGCCGGTGCAGCTCCGGCCGCGGGTGCCGACCGCCCGGGCCCGCCCCGGCCCTACCAGCCCCGACCCCGGGCGCCCCGTGCGCCGGGCTCACGACCCCACCAGGGAGGTGGCTCGACCCGTGGATGACGACCGGTACGGCCGAGACGTGCTCAGCGGCGACTGGAAGCGCTCGTCGCGCCCCGCGCCGACCCCCACCGACGCGGTGCGCGACCTCGTCGTCGAGGAGTCGCGGAGCGGCTTCACGGGAGCGGTCGTGCGCGTCGAGGCGGGCACGGTCGAGCTGGAGGACTGGAAGGGGCGCGTCCGCGCCTTCCCGCTCTCGGGCTCGTTCCTGATCGACGGTGCGCCCGTGGCGCTCCGGGTGCCGAGGGCGGCGCCGCAGGGTCGTGCCCGCACGGCCTCGGGCTCCTTCGCCGCCGGCGACGCCCGCGCGCGGGTGGCCCGCCAGAGCCGCATCTTCGTCGAGGGCCGGCACGACGCCGAGCTCGTCGAGAAGGTCTGGGGCGCCGACCTGCGCGTCGAGGGCGTCGTCGTCGAGTACCTCGAGGGCGTCGACCACCTCGCCGAGGTTCTGGCCGAGTTCCGGCCGACCGCCGAGCGCCGCGTCGGCGTGCTCGTCGACCACCTCGTGCCCGGGTCGAAGGAGAGCCGCATCGCGGAGGCGGTCACGAGGGGCCCGCACGGCCGTCACGTGCTCGTCGTCGGGCACCCGTTCGTCGACGTCTGGCAGGCCGTCGTGCCCGCACGCCTCGGGCTCACGCGCTGGCCGGAGGTGCCCCGCTCGGTCGAGTGGAAGCACGGCGTCTGCGAGGCCCTCGGCTGGCCCCATGACGACCAGGCCGACATCGCCGCGGCGTGGCAGCGCATCCTCGGCCGCGTGCGTGCCTTCGGCGACCTCGAGCCCGCGCTGCTCGGCCGGGTCGAGCAGCTGATCGACTTCGTCACCGTCGACCAGGGCTGACGGCTCGCCCGGGCGTGTCGGGCGTCTCCCGGCCTCGGGCCCTAGATTCGTCGTCATGGTCGATTCCCTCGAGGGGCAGGTGCGCACGGCGGTCGACGCCTGGCTGCGCTGGCTGCCCCGGTGGCGGATCGGCACCGCCCGGGCCCGCACGCGCGTCTGCCGGGTCTGCTTCGGCTCGCCCGTCGCGGTCGCCGCCGGGTTCGACGGCGACGTGCCCCACGCTGTGCAGCACGCGCTGCTGAACCGGCTCCGGCACATCGTCGACGACGAGGTCGACTCGTACACCACCCGCAACCTGCCCCTCGTGACCCGCGAGCTCCGACGGGCCGCCGAGGTCGGCGTCGACGGCTACCGGCCCGACGAGGGCCTCGCCCTCGAGTTCGACGGCCTCGACGTCGACCCCGAGCCGGAGCCCGGCCAGCCGTTCCTGTTCACCCTGGAGGGCCTCGCCGCCGAGGAGGCCGCACGGCACGCTGCCGACGGCCTCGACGACGAGCCCGAGTTCTCGGACGAGGCGAAGGCGGCCCTGCGCCGCGAGCTCGCGTTGGCCGACGAGCACGCGCAGTCGGTCGGCACCGCGCTCTGCTTCGCGGTCGTCGCCCAGCGCGAGCGGATCGCCGACGCCGTCGACCGGCTCGTCGAGCCGCAGGTCGAGGAGCTGCTGGCCGAGCTCTCGCGCACGCTCGAGCCGCCGCGCTGAGCCCGACCCGCCCGCACCCCCTGAGGACACCATGACCACGCCCCGCTCCGCCGCCCCCTCCCGCCGTCCGCCGTGGTGGGCGCTCGCCCTCGACGCCGTCCTGGTCGTGGCCTTCGTGGTCATCGGCCGCCGCAGCCACGCCGAGGGCCTCGACCTGCCCGGGCTCGCCACCACGCTCTGGCCGTTCGCGGTCGGCCTCGTCGTGGGCTGGCTGAGCGTGGTCGGCGTGCGCTGGCCGCTGCCGCGCCTCGCCTCCGGCGCGGTCGTCTGGGTGTCGACGGCCGTGCTCGGGGTGCTGCTCCGGGTCGCGAGCGGGCAGGGCGTGCAGCTGAGCTTCGTCGTCGTGACGATCGTCGTGCTCGGCGTCTTCCTGCTGGGGTGGCGGGGCGTCGCGGCGCTGGCCCGGCGGGGCGGGCGCACCCGGCGCTGACGACGGCGGCGGAGCAGGGCTCGAGGGTCGCTCCGCGACTCCGCGGGGGCCCGGCGGTCGATCGGCCTGGTGGCCTGCCCGCGCTACTTGCGCTTGACGCTGTTGTCGGTGCTGGGCTCGTCGGTGAGCACCAGGCCCGACGAGCTGTTCGACGAGGCCGTCAGCTCGGTCAGCCAGTCGCGGTTGATGGCGGGCACGCGGCCGCCGGAGTACTTGAAGTAGAGGGGGATGCCCGGGTCGAGCCAGATGCTGCTGCGCCCGTCGCCGACCTTCTGGGTGTCGCGCCACGAGAAGAAGAACGACTCGCGGCGCCGGAGCTTCGTGGCGATGACGATCTGGAGGTGCTCGAGCACGCGGTCATCGAACTCGACCTCGATGCCGGAGGTGCCGTAGATCAGCGATCCCATGGAAGTCCTGTTCAGTCCTGTCGTCTGCTCCGCACCGGGGACGAGGAGGCGAGGGTGCGGTCGTGCGCCAATCTACCGTGCACGGCGGGCCCGGTCCGGCACGCGACACGAGCCTGTGGGCGGTCGTCCAGCCCGTGCTGGCATGCTCGACGGAGCCGATCCGACCCGTGGCGACCGCGGGCACCGAACCGACCCAGGGACCCATGACCTCCACCGCCGTGCTCGCCCCGTCCGCCTCTGCCGCCCTCGCGGGCCCGTCGGGGGGCCTGCCGTCCACGGTCGTCGCGCAGGGCGCCTCCTCGTCCGTGCAGGAGCTCGACGGCCTCGTCGGCGTCGCGGCGCGCGTCATCGACGCCCTGGGCGAGTGGGGCGTGGGGCTGCTGACCTTCGTCGAGACGGTGTTCCCGCCGATCCCGAGCGAGATCGTGCTGCCGCTCGCCGGGTTCCTCGCCGGGCAGGGGAACATGAACATCGTGCTGCTGATCGTGGTCAGCACGCTCGGCGCCTACGTGGGCGCGCTCGTCCTGTACTGGCTGGGCGCCGTGATCGGCCTCGAGCGGAGCATCACGCTGCTGTCGAAGCTCCCCCTCGTCGACCGGGAGGACTTCCAGAAGGCGGCCGACTGGTTCCACCGGCACGGGCGGTCGGCGGTCTTCTTCGGGCGCCTCGTGCCCGGCGTCCGGAGCCTGATCTCGCTGCCGGCCGGCGCCGAGAAGATGCCGCTCGCCTCGTTCACGCTCTTCACCGTCGTCGGCAGCGGGCTCTGGAACGCCCTCCTCATCCTGCTCGGGGCGGCCCTCGGCACCCAGTACGAGCTGATCGACCGCTATGCGAAGTACCTCGACTACGCGGTCTACGCGGCGATCGGCGGGGTGGTGCTGTGGCTGGTGCTGCGGGCCGTGCGCCGTCGTCGGGCCTCCGCCCGCGACTCCGCTCGGAGCTGATCCGCACCGCGCGTCCAGGCGCGGCGGGCCGGTCGTCCGTACTGTCGGAGACCCGTCGGGGCCGACGCCCCGACCCGACAAACAGGACGGCACCATGGGATTCCTCGACAGGCTGCTCGGACGAGACGACGAGGCCGCGGGCCAGCAGGCGCAGGCACCGTCACCGGGAGGGCGGGCACCGGCGCGGAGCGACGACGAGATCGCCGTCGAGCGCTACCGCTACCTGCTGCGTACGGCGCCGCCCGAGACCATCGAGCAGGTGCACGCCGAGGCCTTCGAGAAGCTGAGCCCCGAGCAGCGCCGGCTGGTCTTCGACGAGCTCAGCCGTGAGGCCGGCCAGGGCGAGCAGCCCCGCGGCGACGACGCCGGGTCGCTCGCGCAGGCGGCTACCCGGTCGGAGCTGCGGAAGCCGGGCACCCTCGAACGGACCCTGGGAGGCGGCGGTGCGGCCGGCGGCCAGGGCGCGCAGGCAGGCGGCCGCCCGGGCATGGGCATGGGCTCGATCATCGGCGGGTCGCTGCTCGGCACCGTCGCGGGCTACGTCGTGGGCTCCGCGCTCGTCGGCGCGTTCCTGCCCGACGCGGGCAGCGACGTCGCGGGCGGAGAGGGCGAGGGCGGTGCCGACGGTGACGGCGGGCAGGACGGCGGGGACGCGGGCCAGGACGGCGGCGACGCGGGCGACGGCGGCGGGGGCGACTTCGGGGGAGGGGGCGGCGACTTCGGGGGCGGCGGCGACTTCGGCGGGGGCGACTTCGGGGGCGGCGACCTGGGCGGCTTCGACATCTGACACCGCGCCTCCTGCAGTCCCTCCCCAGGGCGGCGCCCGACGGGTCGTCCCCGTGACGTCCCCCGGGGCGGACGCCGCCCAGCGGGGTCGGACTACCGTCGACCGGGCACGGCCTGAGCCAGCGGGCCGCCGACGAGCCAGGAGAACCATGTCGAAGAGCACCCCCACGAAGCCCCGCGTCGCCGTCGTCACCGGAGGCTCGGCCGGGCTCGGCCGGGCCGTCGTGCGTGAGCTCGCCGAGCGCGGCTGGGACGTCGCGGTGCTCGCCCGCGGGCAGGACGGCCTCGACGGCGCCGTCGCCGACGTGGAGGCCGCCGGTCGTCGCGGCCTCGCCGTGCCGACCGACGTGGCCGACCGCGAGCAGGTCGAGGCCGCCGCGACGCGCGTCGAGCAGGAGCTCGGCGAGATCGACCTCTGGGTCAACGACGCCATGGTGGGCGTCTTCGGGGAGTTCCTCGAGACCGACCCGGCCGACTTCGAGCGCGCCACGGCGGTCAACTACTTCGGCTTCGTCAACGGCACCCGCGCCGCCCTCTCGCGCATGGTGCCGCGCGACCGCGGCCACGTCATCCAGGTCGGGTCGGCGCTCGCGCACCGCGGCATCCCGCTGCAGGCGTCGTACTGCGGGGCCAAGCACGCGGTGCAGGGCTTCACCGAGTCGGTGACCACCGAGCTGATCCACAACGGGAGCGCCGTCGAGATCTCGACCGTCGACATGCCCGCGCTGAACACCATCCAGTTCAACTGGGTGCGCTCGCGCCTGCCGCACCACCCCAAGCCGGTGCCGCCGATCTACCAGCCCGAGGTGGGCGCGATCGCGATCGCCGACGTGGCCGACAAGCCGCGACGGCGCACGTGGCTCGGCGAGCCCACGGTGATGACCGTGCTCGGCAACCGCTTCGTGGCGAACTTCCTCGACGTCTACCTGGCCAAGTCGGGCTACTCGGGCCAGCAGGCCCCCGAGAAGTCGGAGGCCATGCTGCCCGACAACCTCTACCAGCCCACCAGCGGCGACCACGGCGCCCACGGCATCTTCGACGACCAGGCCCGCAGCACCAGCCCCCAGGTCTGGTACACGCGCAACCGCGGCCTCAGCTACGCCCTGGCGGGCGCCGGGGCGGTCGGCGCGGGCGTCGCCGTCGTCCGTGCCCTGGTCGGAGGGCGCAAGGGCGCATGAGCCACGCCTTCGACGCGGTCGTCGTCGGCGCCGGGCCGAACGGCCTGGCGGCGGCGGTCGTCCTCGCCCGGGCCGGCCTGCGCGTGCAGCTGCTCGAGCGCGACGACACGATCGGCGGCGGCACCCGCACGAAGGAGCTGACCCTGCCCGGGTTCCGGCACGACGTCTGCTCGGCCGTGCACCCGATGGCGATGGCGTCCGGGTTCTTCCGGCGCTGGGGCCTCGAGCAGCGCGTCGACATGATCGTGCCCGAGGTCTCGTACGGCCACCCGCTCGACGGCGGCCGCGCCGGAGTCGCCCACCGGGACCTCGAGCGGACCGTCGAGGGCCTCGGCCGTGACGGTGCGACCTGGCGCCGCATGTTCTCGCGCCTCGTCGACATCGAGGCCGAGCTCTCGCAGTTCACGCTGTCGCCGATCCTCCAGCTGCCCCGCCACCCGCAGACGGTGGTCGAGTTCGGGCTGCGCATCCTCCACCAGGGCGGCCCCTGGTGGGACGCCGGGCTCCGCACGGAGGAGGCGCGGGCGCTGCTCGCGGGCGTGATGGCCCACGCCATCCGCCCCATGCCGAGCCTGTCGGCGGGCGCCGCGGGCCTCGCGCTCGCCGTCCACGGCCACGGCTACGGCTGGGCGGTGCCCCGGGGCGGCAGCCAGGTGATCGCCGACGCGCTCGCCGACGACCTGCGAGCCCACGGCGGCGTCATCGAGACGGGCGTCGACGTGACCAGCCTGCGCCAGCTCGACGCGCGCGTGAAACTGCTCGACGTGACCCCGCGCCAGCTGATCGCCATCGCGGGCGACGAGATGCCCGCCGGCTACCGACGTCGTCTCGAGCGGTTCCGGTACGGGGGAGGCGCCTCCAAGGTGGACTTCGCCCTCAGCGGTCCGGTGCCCTGGGCGGCGGAGGAGCTGCGGCGGACACCGACCGTGCACCTGGGCGGCACCCGGGCCGACATCGCCCGGGCCGAGCACGACGTCGCCCGCGGGGTGCACCCGGCCGAGCCGTTCGTCCTGGCCGTCCAGCCCGGCGTCGTCGACGACAGCCGAGCCCCGGCCGGCCAGCAGTCGCTGTGGACGTACGCGCACGTGCCCAACGGCAGCACCGTCGACATGACCGAGGCGATCACCCGCCAGATCGAGCGCTTCGCGCCCGGCTTCCGCGACCTGGTCCTCGCCAGCAGCGCCCGGTCGGCCGACGAGCTCGAGGCCTACGACCCGAACTACGTCGGGGGCGACATCGCCTCCGGCGCCCCGAGCCTGAAGCAGCTCATCGTGCGCCCCGTGCTCTCGACGGACCCGTGGCGGACGGCCGTGCCCGGCACCTACCTCGCGTCGTCCTCGGTGCCGCCGGGCCCGAGCGTGCACGGCATGGGGGGTGCCTACGCCGCGCAGAGCGCTCTGCGCCACGAGTTCGGCATCGACCACCTGCCCCGTCTGGGGCCCGACGGAGGGGGCGACTCGTGAGCGTCGTGCACCGGTTCCTCGAGGCGTCGCCGCGCGACGTCTTCGACGTCCTCAGCGACGGCTGGCTCTTCCCGAGCTGGGTCGTCGGTGCGTCGCGCATCCGCGACGTCGAGCGCGAGTGGCCCCGGGCCGGCGCGAAGATCCACCACTCGTTCGGCGTGTGGCCGCTCGTCATCGACGACTCGACGACGCTGCTCGAGTGGGACGCCCCGCGGCGGGCCGTCTTCCTCGCCCGTGGCTGGCCGGCGGGGGAGGCCCGGGTCGGCATCGACGTCGCGGACCGTGCCGGCGGCTGCTTCGTGACGATGACGGAGGAGGCCGTGAGCGGCCCGGGCGCGCTCGTGCCCGACGCCGTGCTCGACGTGCCGCTCACCTGGCGCAACCACGAGGCGCTGCGGCGCCTCGCCTGGCTGGCCGAGGGGCGCCTGCGCGACACCGTCCACCCGACCTGACCCGCGACTCCCGACGGCCGGCCCGGCCCTAGCGCGTCGCCACGTCGTCGGGGCCGGGGGCCCGCAGGGTCCGCAGGTCGGGGCCGTGCAGGGGCGCCGTCTGCCACCGGACGCTCACCGTGCCGGTGCCCCGGTCGGCGTCGAGGTGGAGGCGGTGGGGCGTCTCCACGAAGACGACGTCGACGAGCAGGTGGTCGCCGTGCTGCTCGGCCCAGGTGGCGAGCGGGCCGGTGGTGCGCCACTCGCCGAGCCCCAGGGCGGCCTCGAGGCGGTGGTCACCCTCGACGAGGGTGAGCGTCGGCGTGCCCTCGGCCGTGACCTCGACGGCGGTGAGGCCGGGCTGGTCGCCGCCCGCGGCGACGGTCCAGGTGCCTGCGGCGGGGGCGCCGACCGTCTGGACGCCCCTGGTCGTGTCGTCGTTCGCCGCGCCGTCGCCGGTCGGGGCCGCGACGCCGGGCAGCGTCAGTGCGCCCAGCCGCTCGGCGAGGCGGGCGTCGTCGTCGGCGCTGCCGCCGGCGCCGAGGGCGGGCAGCACGGTGGCCCAGACGAGGTCGAGCAGCGCCCTCGTGTCGGTTGTCTGGCTCGTGATCGCGACGACGAGGTCGTGCTCGGGCACGACCAGGCTGAACTGGCCGTAGGCGCCGTCGGCGCGGTACCCGTGCGTGGAGACCCAGAACTGGAAGCCGTAGCCCTGCTGCCAGTCGGCCGACCCCTCGTGGGCCGTCGAGGCGTGCGACCGCGACGCCTCGGCGACCCAGGCGGCGGAGACGAGCTGCTCGTCGCCCCACCGGCCCTGCTGCAGGTGCAGCTGGCCGAGGGCCGCGACCGCGTCGGTGTTCGTGTGCAGGCCGCTGAAGCCCAGCTCGGCGCCGCTCGCGTCGCGCTGCCACGCGGCGACGTCGACGCCGAGGGGGTCGAGGAGGCGGGGGCGCAGGTAGCCGACCAGCGACGTCCCCGAGGCGCGGCGCACCACCTCCGCGAGCGTGTACGTGCAGGGCTGGTTGTACGCGAAGACCGAGCCGGGCTCGGCTTCGGGCGGCGTGAGCAGGAAGCCGCGGACGACGTTCGTGGGGTCGAGCGTCTCGGCACGGTCGAGCGTCTCCGTCAGGTGGCCGCTGGACATGGCGAGCAGGTGGCGGAGGCGCATCCGGCGCGTCCGGTCGTCGGTCACCTCGGCGTCGAGCTCGGGGAACCAGCTGATGACCGTGTCGTCGATCGTCAGCAGTCCCTCGTCGGCGGCGATGCCGAGCGCCGTGGCCGTGAAGCTCTTGCTCACCGAGTAGACGAGGTGCGGGCGCTCGGCCGAGTACGGCGCCCACCAGCCCCGGGCGACGACGGCGCCGCGGTGCACCACGACGAGGCCGTGCGGCTCGACGCCGGGCGTCGCCTCCAGGCCGTCGACGAGGGCGAGCAGCCCCCGGGCGTCGACGCCCAGGTCGGAGGGGGAGCGGGTGGGCAGCGTGGTCGTCGTCGAGGTCACGGGCCGAGCCTACGACGCGCCTCTCGGCCTGGGCGTCCGTTGCCCCGCCGGCCGGCGGATCGCCCCCGCCCCCGCCCCGCCCTGCCCCGCCCTGCCCCGCCCGCCCGCCGTGCCCAGCCGCTCTCTGTCGCAATTGCCGACCGTTCGCCTGCTCCCGGCGTCCTGGTACCTGACTTTCCGGTCATCAGGAGGCGCGTGGTCGGGTTCTGCAGCTCGGGCCGGCTGCCTGTGCCGGGTGGGCGGTGGCGCGGAGTTCGTCGAGTTCAGGCACCCGGTCATGGTGCAGCGCCCTCGCCCCGACCGTCGAACGGCTCCTCGGGGGTCGCGACGCCCTCGGTGCGCCCTCCGACGCGTCGTCCGAGCTGGACGGCGACGGACGCCCCGACGGCCAGCAGCAGCAGGAGCGCGCCCGAGGCCGTGCCCGCGAAGAACACGAACGACTTCGCCGTGCCGACGTCGGACGGCAGCCCGCGGGTGACCGCCACGGCGACGGGGCCCGTGACCAGGGCGGCGACGGCGAGCCACCACGAGACGGTCCGCGACCGTGACGGTCGAGGCCGAGCGCTGACGGGTGCGCGCCGCAGGTACCGCGCCCCGGCGACCGCGAGCACGGCGAGCCCGACGACCGACGACCCGTACTGCGCCCACTGCGTGCCGACGAAGGGGCCCCACGGCTCCGCCAGGGCGGGCAGCAGGGTGCTGCCGAGCCGCCCGGGGTGGGTGAAGGCGTCCCACCCGACGTGCGTGAGCACGCCGACGGCGACGGCGAGGAGCACCCGGAGGAGGTGGCCGGGCGAGACCGCTCCGGGCACGGTCCAGCTCGGCGGGAGGCGCGTGCCGACGACCGGGGGCAGCAGCACCCCGGCGCCGGGTCGCAGCACCCGGAGCCACACCAGGTAGAGCAACGCCCCGAGCGGCACGGAGACCACGAGCAGGCCCGGGACGCCGTGGGTGGTCTCGTACGTCACCCCGACGGGGAAGAAGAGCGGCAGGTCGGGCGCCATCGAGCCGACGGCGACGGCGCCGAAGGGCAGCGGGCTCCGGACGAACGGCAGGGCGACGACCGCGTGGCTGGGGGTGAAGGGCACGGCCCATGGTCGCGGGCCGGGCGGCCCGGAGTCGTCCTCCCCAGGGCGGGACCGTGTCCGCCCTGGGGCGGAGCTGGGCGCGGGCGCCCGCGGTCGCGGGCACCTGCGGTCGCGCGGCCTTGGCGCGGCCGGCCGGGGCCTGGGACACTGCCACCAGGCCCGCGAGGGCCGACCACCGACTCCGGCCGGTCGCCCGCCCGGGCCTCCGCCACCGAACCGAGGAGCACCCCCGATGAGCGACCAGGCTGCCGACGGCATCGAGATCGTCCGGACCTTCACCGCGCCTCCCGCCGCCGTGTTCTCGGCCTGGACGACCGCGGCCGACTTCGCGCGGTGGTTCGGCGGACCGGCCGTCGACGTGCCGCTCGACGCCCTCGACTACGAGGCCGTCGCGGGGCGGGCCTGGTCGGCGACCATGGTGCTGCCCGACGGGAACGCCCTCAGCTGGGCCGGCGAGTTCGTCGAGGTCGCGCCCGACGAGCGCCTCGTCCTGACGCTCACCGACGACCCGGCGTCGCCCGCTCGCGCGACGATGGTGGTCGAGCTCGCCGCGGTCGACGGCGCCACCCGCATGCGCTTCACACAGCAGACGCCGGGCTTCTCGGCCGAGCAGCGTGACGCGACCGCCGCCGGCTGGGCCGGCTTCTTCGACGAGCTCGCCGCCGGCCTGCCCTCGTCGTAGCCCACGCTCCGTCGTCGCCCGCCGCGTCGTCGCCCTACCCTGGGCGCATGAGCCGACCCGCCGAGCCCGCTGCGCCGAGACCGCGCCTCGTGTGGGCCGTCGTGCACTACTGGACCGCCACGGTGCACGACTACGAGGAGGTCGCCTTCCCCCGCCTCTTCGGCGTGTACTCGACGAGGGCACGTGCCCGGGCGGCTGCTGACCGCGCCCGGACCCAGCGGGGCTTCGACGGGCGCCTCGGCGCCGTCGACGAGGTGGAGCCCCTCCGCATCGAGAGGTGGCCGGTCGATGAACCCGCCTGGGTCGGCGGCTTCTTCTCGTACGACGCCGAGGGGCGCGAGGAGTGACGAGGGTCTGGTCGCTGACGCACCTCCGCCCGCGGGGGTCGCACACCGAGTGGCCGCTCGTCGACGTCAAGCAGATCGGCTTCTTCCGGTCGGAGGGCGAGGCCCGCCGAGCCGCCCGTCGCCTCCGCCTCGACCCTGGCTTCCGACGCTTCCTGGACCAGTTCCGCATCGAGGCCGTCGAGCTCGACGTCGACCGCTACGACGACGGCTTCGACCCCGACGCCGACCGGGATCTCGTGCCGAGCGACTGAGGCCCCCCGAGTGGTCGCGAACTGCTGCCGGTGGGGGCGAGAGCCGCCGGTCGTGACCGCTCGGGCGACGGCGGGGCCGAGCGCGGGAGGCGCGGTGCCAGCCTGAGCGCCCGCCCGGCTCCGTGTCGGGGGCCAGGTATATCGTTCGGGCATCGCTCGACCCTCGACTGGAGATCATCATGAGCACCTCGCGCACACCCGGTTCGTTCCCCGTCGACCTCGACGGCATGTGGCAGGCCATGGACCAGCTCCGGTCGACCTTCGACCGCCGCGACGGCGCCCGCGCCCCTCGCGGCGAGCTCCGCGCGGCGATCCTCGCCCTCCTCTCCGAGCGGCCGATGCACGGCTACCAGGTCATCCACGAGATCGAGGAGCGCACGGGCGGCGACTGGAAGCCCAGCGCCGGCTCCGTCTACCCGACCCTCCAGCTGCTCGCCGACGAGGGCCTCGTCGTCGCGGAGGAGACCGACGGCCGCAAGGTCTACTCGCTGACCGACACCGGCCGCGCCGCCGCGGGCGTCGACCCGTCCGACCCGTGGTCCGCCCCGCGCTCCTCCGGCGACCGTCGCACCGCCCTGCCCAAGGCCGGCATCGAGCTCGCCCGCGCCACGGCGCAGGTGGGCCGCACCGGCACCGCCGCGCAGATCGACGAGGCGGTGGCGGCCCTCGACGAGGCCCGTCGCCGCATCTACTCGATCCTCGCTCGAGACTGACGCGGGTGGCACCGACCGCCCCCCTCCCGACCCCCACAGCCTCAGCCCGAGCCGGTGAGCCGGGCGACGCCCTGCGCGACCGCGCGGGGCGGGCCCGGTACCGGCGCATCCTCCGGTTCGCCTCCCGTCACCTCGCCGTGACCTGGTGGTTCGAGCTGGTGCTGCCGAGGTTCGGCCTGCGCTGGGTCGCCGAGCGTACCCGCGCCCGACGCATGCAGCGCTTCGCACGCGGCTTCCACGCGCTGGCGCTCGACCTCGGCGGGCTGATGATCAAGGTCGGGCAGTACCTCTCGTCGCGCCTGGACGTCCTCCCGCCCGAGATCACGAAGGAGCTCGAGGGTCTGCAAGACGAGGTGACGCCCGTGCCGTTCCCCGAGATCCGGGCGCTCGCCGAGGCCGAGCTGGGCATGCCCCTCGACCGCGTCTTCACCGCCGTCTCTCCCGAGCCGATCGCCGCCGCCTCCCTCGGCCAGGCGCACCGGGCGACGCTCGGCGCGGTCGACTCCGCCGACACCGGGCTCGTCCACGTCGTGCTCAAGGTGCAGCGGCCCGGCATCGACCGGATCGTCGACGTCGACCTCGCCGCGCTCCGCAAGGTGGGCGGCTGGCTGAGCCACGTCCGCCTGGTCTCCGACCGCGTCGACGCCCCTGCCCTGGTCGAGGAGTTCGCGCGGACGAGCCTGGAAGAGATCGACTACCTCAACGAGGCCGCGAACTCGGCGCGCTTCGCGGCCGACTTCGCCGACGACGACCGGGTCGGCGTGCCCGACGTCGTCTGGGAGCGCTCGACGCGGAAGGTGCTCGTGCTCGAGGACGTCTCGGCGATCAAGATCACCGACGTCGACGGCCTCCGCGCCGCCGGCATCGACCCGGTCGAGGTCGCCCCCGTCTTCGCCGCGGTGATGTTCGACCAGCTCTTCACGAACGGCTTCTTCCACGCCGACCCGCACCCCGGCAACATCTTCGTCACCCCGGTGGCCGCCGCCGAGGGGGAACGCCCCTGGCGGCTGACCTTCATCGACTTCGGGATGATGGGGGAGGTGCCCACCGGCACCCGGAACGGTCTGCGAACGCTGCTGATCGCCGCCGCCTCCCGCGACGGCAGCGGCATGGTGAACGCGATGCGCGACCTCGGGGTGCTCTTGCCCAGCGCCGACACCCGTGAGCTCGAGCGGGCGGTCAGCGCCACCTTCGCCCGCTTCGGCGGAATGGGGTTCGCCGAGCTGCGTGAGGTCGACCCTCGGGAGTACCGCGAGTTCGCCGGCCAGTTCGGCGACCTGATCCGGGCCCTGCCGTTCCAGCTGCCCGAGGACTTCCTGCTGGTGCTCCGCGCCGTCACCCTCACCTCCGGCGTCTCCAGCGCCCTCGACCCGGTCTTCAACCTCTGGGACTCCGTCGAGCCCTACGCGGCGCAGCTCGTCCGCGACGAGCGCGGCAACGCCGTGCAGGACGTCGCGCGACGCGCCCTCGCCGCGGCCGACGTCACCGTCCGGCTGCCCGGTCGGCTCGACCACCTCGTCACGCGCCTGGAGGACGGCACGCTGGAGGTCGGCAGCCCGCGCATCGAGCGTCAGCTCGGTCGCATCGAGCGGACGGCCCGCCGGGTGCTCGCGGCCGTGCTCTTCGCGGGCCTGCTCATCGCCGGCGCCGTGCTGCGCACCGACGACGACGGCCTCGGCACGGTGCTCATGGCCGCGTCGGCCGTGCCGCTGCTCTACGCCCTGCTCGCCGGCCGGCTACCCGGCTGACGCCGGGCTGCTCGGTCAGCCCCGGGCTGCCCGCCAGCGCCCGGCTGCGCGGCCAGCCCCGGGGCTGCCCGGCCAGCCCCGGGGCTGGCCGGCCAGCCCCGGGCTAGCGGTCGGCGAGCTGGTCGCGGACCTTGCGGCGCAGCGTCTTGCCGATCAGCGACTTCGGCAGCTCGTCGACCACGACGATGCGGCGGGGCACCTTGTACGGCGTCAGGTGCGACCGCGCGAAGGTGCGGAGCGCCTGCACGTCGACGTTCGCGCCCGGCTCGACGACGATGGCCGCGGCGACCTGCTCGCCGCCGGGGCTCGGCAGCCCGACGACGGCGGCCTCGGTCACGCCGTCGAAGCGCACCAGCACCTCCTCGACCTCGGAGGGGCTGACGTTGAACCCGCCGGTGATGATGAGCTCCTTGATGCGGTCGACGATGCGCACGAACCCGTCGGGGTCGATCGTGACGATGTCGCCGGTGCGGAACCAGTCGCCGTCGACGAAGACCTCGTTCGACTCCTGCGGCTTGCGGTAGTAACCGCTGAACACCTGGGGGCCGCGCACGATCAGCTCCCCGCTCTCGCCGGCCGGCACGTCGACGGTCGGGTTCTCCGGGTCGACGACGCGCACCTCGGTGCCGGGCAGCGGCAGGCCGACCGTGCCGGCGCGGCGCGTGGGCCCGACCGGGTTCGCCATCAGCACGGGCGAGCACTCCGACAGGCCGTAGCCCTCGACGAGCCAGCCGCCGCTCTCGGCCTCCCACGGCTCGACGACCTCGGCCGAGAGGGGCATCGCGCCCGAGATCGCGACCTCGACGCCCTGCAGCGAGACGCCGGCGTCGTCGGCGGCCTTCCGGAGGCGCGTGTAGATGGGCGGGACGGCCGGCAGGAAGGTCGGCGGCCGCTTCTTCATGACCTTGAGCACGAGGGCCGGGTCGAAGGCCGGGAACAGCACGAGGCGGGCGCCCATGCTCATCGCGAAGGTGAGGCAGAGCGTGAGGCCGTAGGCGTGGAACATCGGCAGCACCGCGTAGACGGTGCAGCGGCCGCGCTCGATCGTCGGCACCCACGCGCGCGACTGCGCGGCGTTGGCGAGCAGGTTGCGGTGGGTCAGCTGGGCGCCCTTCGGGGTGCCCGTGGTGCCGCTCGTGTACTGGATGACCGCCAGGTCGTCCGTCGAGGGCGCCGGGTGCTTCGCCTTGATGCGCGACGAGCCCACGATCTTCTCCCACGGCGTCGTGCCCCGGACGCTCGTGGTCAGCTTGGCGCGCGACTCCCGGGCCTTCGAGATCGGCAGGCGGAGGGCCGCCCGGGTGGCGAGGGGCATGCCGCGCGTCACGTCGACCGACACGATCGCGTCGGGGGCGACGTCGGCGGGGAAGTCCTGGAGGGTCTCGACCACCTTGTCCCACGCGACGACGACCTTGGCGCCGTGGTCCTCGAACTGGTGGCGCAGCTCGCGCGGCGTGTAGAGGGGGTTGTGCTCGACGACGATCGCCCCGAGGCGCAGCACCGCGTAGAAGGCCACGACGTGCTGCGGGCTGTTGGGCATGACGAGGGCGACGGTGTCGCCGTGGCGGACGCCCAGGCCACGCAGGCCCTCGGCGGCCCGGCTGATCTGCTCGACGAGCTCGGAGTACGACGTCGTCGCCCCGAAGAACTCGAGCGCCACGGCCCGCGGGTAGCTCTTCGCCGAGCCCTCCACCAGGTCGAGGAGCGAGCCCGTGACGGGCTCGATGTCGTGGGGGACGCCGGGAGCGTAGGAGGTCAGCCAGGGACGCGGGGTCTCGATGGTCACCCGGCCACTCTACGGCGTTGGATGATCGGGGCCGCCCCCACCCGAGGCGGTCACCACGACGAGAGGAACACCGTGAGCAAGGTCTGGTTCATCACCGGGGCGTCGAAGGGCTTCGGCCGCGAGTGGGCGGAGGCCGCGCTGGAGCGCGGTGACCGCGTGGCGGGCACCGCCCGCCGGCTCGAGACCGTCGACGCACTCGTGCAGCAGTACCCCGACGCCTTCCTGCCGATCGAGCTCGACGTCACCGACCGCGAGGCCGACGTCGCCGCCGTGCAGCGTGCCGCCGAGCACTTCGGCCGGCTCGACGTCGTCGTCAACAACGCCGGCTACGGCCACTTCGGCATGGTCGAGGAGCTCACCGAGGAGGAGGCCAGGGCCCAGCTCGAGACGAACTTCTTCGGCGCGCTGTGGGTCACGCAGGCCGCCCTGCCGATCCTCCGGGCCCAGAGCAGCGGCCACGTCGTGCAGGTCTCGAGCATCGGAGGCGTCAGCGCCTTCCCCACCGTCGGCATCTACCACGCGTCGAAGTGGGCGCTCGAGGGCATGAGCCAGGCGCTCTCGCAGGAGGTCGCCGGCTTCGGCGTGCACGTCACGCTGGTGGAGCCCGGCGGCTTCTCGACCGACTGGTCGGGCCCGTCGGCCTCCCGCAGCGACGAGCTCGAGGCCTACGCCGAGGTGCGCGAGGCTGCGTCCGAGCGACCGTCGGCGGCCGACCCGGGCGACCCGCACGCCACCCGCGGCGCGATCCTCAAGGTCGTCGACGCCGAGCAGCCGCCCCTGCGCGTCTTCTTCGGCAAGGCGCCCCTCGGCATCGCCGAGGCCGACTACGAGCAGCGCCTCGCGACCTGGCGCGAGTGGCAGCCCGTCGCGGAGGAGGCGCACGGGAACTGAGCCGGCCGCTCCTCCTGCACCGCGCCTCCTCGCGGGCTCCCGCACGACCGCGGAGGGCCCGTCGAGGAGGCGCGGTGCCGGCCAGGCGGTTCGACGTCGAGACAGAAGGCGCCCGCGTGGCCCCCGCGCCCAGACGTGCGGCGCATGATCGGTGCATGCCCGCCCTCACCGAGCCGCTCCGCGCCCGCCTGCAGTACACGTTCAACGGCCAGTACACGGGCACGCCCGAGTGGGTGACCGACCTCGAGAAGGGCGACGACGAGGGGTTCTTCCTGCCCGGGTCGGCCGTCTGGGCGGTGCACGGCTCGATGTCGACCATCGCCGCGGGCGTCCGTGCGCTGCTCGTACAGGCCCTCCACCCGGGGGCGCTCGCCGGGGTGCACGACCACTCGCGGTTCCGCGACGACCCCCTGGGGCGGCTGGCCGGCACGATCCGCTGGATCTACACCGTGTCGTACGGCAGCCGCGAGGCGGCGACGCGGGCGTCGGGCTGGGTCACGCGGCTGCACACGAAGGTCGTCGGGCAGTACGACGACCGCCACGGCGTGAGCCACGACTACGCGGCCAACGACCCCGAGCTGCTCAGCTGGGTGCACATGGCCTTCGCCGACTCCTTCCTCGCGGCGTTCCAGCAGTGGGGGCACGGTGAGGTGCCGGGCGGCCCCGACGCCTACGTGCGCGAGTGGGCCACGGCCGGCGAGCTGATGGGGGTCGTCGACCCGCCCCGCACCGTCGCCGAGATGCAGCACCAGCTGATGGAGTTCGACCGCCGGGGCGTGCTCGAGTGCACGGCGCGGACCGACGAGGTGGTCCGGTTCATCCGGCGACCGCCGCTCTTCCCTGTGCTGCGGCTCGGCTACCCCGTGCTGTTCAACGGAGCCGTCGGCACCCTGCAGCCGCGGTTCCGCGAGCTGCTCGACCTGCAGCCTCCCCACCTGGGCCCGGTCGCGCTGCCGACCGCCGGCCCGGCGCAGGCGATGCTCGGGGCGATCGGCGGCGTTCTCGGCGCCCGCCCGGTGGCGGAGGAGCACGCTCTGGCGCGTCTCGAGCGGCTCGGCTGGACCGCCGCCTGAGCATCGCCGTGCGGCGTGGTCCGGGCTCGTCAGGCGCGCAGCCGGCGGGCGGCTCCGCCCTGGCAGGATGACGGCATGAGCGAGACGGCAGGCCCGGGGACGGCAGCGACCTCGGGGGCCGGTGCCGCGCCTCCCGCCCGCCCCGGCTCGTCGTGGCGCTGGCTGCGCGACCTCGTCGTGGTGGTCCTCGTGGCGCTGCTCGTGTCGTGGGGCGTCCGCACCTTCCTGGTGCGGTCGTTCTACATCCCGTCGGCGTCGATGGAGGACACGCTGATGATCGACGACCGGGTGATCGTGAACGAGCTCGTGCCCGACCTCGTCGACCTCGACCGCGGCGACGTCGTCGTCTTCCACGACCCGGGCGGCTGGCTGCCCGGCGGGAGCGTCGGGGGAGACGACGAGCTGATCAAGCGCGTGGTCGGGCTGCCGGGCGACACCGTCTCGTGCTGCGACGCCGAGGGGCGGATGCTCGTGAACGGCGAACCGGTCGACGAACCGTACCTGGCCGACCCCGACGGGCCCGCGTCGACCATCCCGTTCGACGTGACCGTGCCGGAGGGCGCGATCTGGGTGATGGGCGACAACCGCGCGCACTCCGCCGACTCCCGGCTGCACCAGAGCGGGCCCTATGACGGGTTCGTGCCGCTCGACCACGTCGTCGGGCGGGCGTTCGTGATCGTCTGGCCGATCTCCCGCTGGGGCGGGCTGTAGCCGAGCCCCGGCTCAGCGCCCGGCGATGAGGGAGTCGCGCACCTCGCGGCGCAGCACCTTGCCGATCAGCGAGCGCGGCAGCTCGTCGACGACGACGACGCGCTTCGGCACCTTGTACGCGGCGAGCTGCTCCCGGGCGTGGTCGCGGACGGCCTCGGGGTCGATCGTCGCGCCCGGGCTCGCCACGACGGCCGCGACGACGTCCTCGCCGCCGCCCGCGCGCGGGATGCCCACGACCGCGACCTCGGCGACGCCCGCGGCGCCGCGCACGGCCTCCTCGACCTCGGAGGGGGCGACGTTGAAGCCGCCGGTCACGATGAGCTCCTTGATGCGGTCGACGATCGTGACGTACCCGTCGGCGCTCATGCTGACGATGTCGCCGGTGCGGAACCAGCCGCCGGGCAGGAAGGCCTCGGCGGTCTCGTCGGGGCGGTTCCAGTACCCTTGGAACACCTGGGGGCCCCGGAGGATCAGCTCACCGGCCGCGCCCGGCGTCACCGGGCGCTCGGGGTCGGGGGCGTCACGGTCGACGACCCGCGCCTCCGTCGACGGGAACGGCACGCCGACGGTGCCCGGGCGTCGCGTCGGGCCCATCGGGTTGCCGAGCGCGACGGGAGACGTCTCGGTGAGGCCGAAGCCCTCGACGAGCATCCCGCCCGTCACGCCCTCCCACGCGGTGACCGTCGACAGGGGCAGGTTCATCGCCCCCGAGATCGCGAAGCGGGCGCTGCTCAGGTCGACGCCGCGCTCCGCCGCCGCCTCGGCCAGGCGCTGGTAGATCGGCGGCACGGCGGGCAGGAACGTCGGCGGGTGCTTCGCCGCGGCCTTGAGCACGAGGTCGACGTCGAACTTCGGGAAGAGCACGAGGCGGGCGCCGATGCTCATCGCGAAGGTGAGGCACAGGGTGAGGCCGTAGGCGTGGAAGAAGGGCAGCACGCCGTAGACGGTCTCTTCGCCCTCGCGGATGCCCTGCACCCAGGTGCGCCCCTGCACGGCGTTGCTGTGCAGGTTGCGGTGCGTCAGCACGGCCCCCTTCGGCGAGCCGGTCGTGCCGCTCGTGTACTGCAGCAGGGCGACGTCGTCGAGGGCGGGACGGGGGTGCCGGCGCCGCAGCGGGCGTGACGAGACGAGCTCGGGCCAGGTGAGGTCGCCGCGGGTGCGGGAGGTGAGCGCCTCGCGCGACTTCCGGGCCGCCGGCACCGGCAGGGTCAGGGCCAGCCGGGTCGCCAGCGGCATCGCCCGCGTGACGTCGACCGAGACGACCGAGCGGAAGCCGATGTCGCTCGGCAGCGCCCGGAGGCGGTCGACCAGCTTGTCCCACGCGATCGCCACGGTCGCGCCGTGGTCCTCGAAGAGGTGGCGCAGTTCGCGGTCGGTGTAGAGCGGGTTGTGCTCGACGACGACCGCGCCGAGGCGCAGGACCGCGTAGAACGCGACGACGTGCTGGGGGCTGTTGGGCAGCAGGATCGCGACCCGGTCACCGGCCCCGACCCCGAGCTTGCGGAGGCCCTCGGCGGCCCGGGCGATCTCGTCGCCGAGGTCGCGGTAGCTCGTCTCCCGCCCGAAGAACTCGAGCGCCGTGCGGTTGCGGTGCGCGGCGACGGCGTCGTCGATGAGGTCGACGAGGGTGCCGGTGACGGGCTCGATGTCGGCGGGGACGCCCGGGGCGTAGCTGTGCAGCCAGGGGCGGTCGGGCGCGGTGTCGGAGCTCATGCGGCCATCGAACCAGCCGGGGGGCGGGGGAAGCTGCGTGGTCGCCGAGGGCGGACCGGGACTGCGCCTCGGTCAGCGCGCGTCGCGCCGGGTCAGCGCGCGTCGCGCCGGGTCAGCGCGCGTCGCGCCCGGTCAGCGCCAGCAGCCGCACGTGCAGCGGGGCGTCGTCGTCGACCGGCACGGGGCTCGCGAACAGCCCGGAGGCCTCGAGGGCGTCGGCCTGCGGCTCGAAGACCGTCCACACGGCCGCCACGAGCTCGTCGTCGAGGCTCTCGTCGGCGCCGATCGCCCGGGCGAGGTCCCAGGTGTGGATGGTGACGTCGGCGACCTGCTCGGCGAGGTACTCCCGGGCCGGCACGACGTCGGCGCTCAGGCGGACGGGCGCCTCGGGGTCGGCCTCGGCCCAGGCGGCCGTCGCGGCCGACGACCAGCGGTGCCACGCGGTGACGAGGTCGTCGTCGAGCGGCTCGATCGAGCGCTCGGAGGCCGACGGGTCGCCGCCGTCGAGCAGCAGCGGCACCCACTGCTGCTCGCGGGTCACGTGCCGGACGAGGTCACGGACCCGCCACTCGGTGTCGGGCGTGGGGGCGTCCCAGTCGGCCACCGCCTCCACCCGTCGGGCGAACTCGTCGTGCGCGCGCTGCTGCAGGGTGATCCAGTCGACGGTCATGGGGCGTCCTCTCGAGGCAGGGGCGTCACGACCACCGACGGCGCCGGCGGCGGAGCGGTGTCGCGGTCTGCTGGGGCCCAACCGCCGGAGGCGCGGCGGCCTTCCCGAGGTCGGCCCTCAGCGGAACAGTCGCCACGGTAGCGCCTCACCGGCTAGGGTCGCTCGCATGACGACCCTGCTCGAGCTCCTGGCGCGCGTGCTCGCGCCGCTCGAGCACGTGGTGCAGGCCCTCGCCGCCCAGGGCGGCGACCCGGCCTCCGCCGCGGTCGTCGTCTCGCTGCTCGGCGCGGCCACGGTGCTCGTGGCGACCGGGCTGGGCCGTGCCCTGCTGGCGCTGTGCGGCCTCGCGCCCGCACCAGCGCGACGGGTGCTGAGCGAGGGGGCCGACGTGCGCCTCCTCGTGTTCCAGCGCGACCCCGACGCGGACGGACACGTGCGCGCCCGCGCTCCGGGCCGGGCGCTCCCGGCCGCCTGACCCGACGCTCACCCGCGACCCGTCGCGGCGGCCAGACGACGTCACCCGTCTCTCTGACCGAGGAGCCCCTCCGTGGACCTGTCCGCCTTCCCGCCCGTCGCCGTCGTCCTCGACGGCCTCCACTCGTTCGTCGCCCTGCTCGCCGCCCTGGTCGAGCCCGCCGTGGGCGACCTCTCGTCGGCGCTCGCCGTCGTCCTGCTCACCGTCGTCGTCCGGCTGGTGCTGGTGCCCGTCGGGGTCTCGCAGGTGCGCGCCGAGATCGGCCGACGCCGTCTCGCGCCCCGCGTCGCCGAGCTGACCCGCCGCGTCACCGACCCCCAGGAGCGCAGCCGGCGCCTCATGGAGCTGTACTCGTCGGAGAAGGTCTCGCCGCTCGCGGGCTGCCTCCCGACCCTCGCCCAGGCCCCGGTGCTGACGGCCGTCTACTCGCTCTTCGCCCACCCGACGATCGCGGGCCACGCGAACGAGCTGCTCAGCCACACCCTGGGCGGGGCCGTGCTGGGGGCGAACCTGCCCGTGGCCCTCGGCGCGGGCCTCGCGACGGTGTGGCCGTACCTCGTGCTGCTCGCCGTGCTCGCGGTCGTCGTCGAGCTGACCCGGCGCGCCTCGCTGCGGGCGGCGGGGCCGACTGCGGCACCGCTGCCCGGTGCTGCCGGTGCTGCCGGTGCCGCGGGCCCCGCCGCCGTGCCGGGCATGACGGGGCTGCTGCGGGTGCTGCCGTTCGTCAGCGTCGTCTTCGCGGCCTTCGCCCCGCTGGCCGCCGCGCTCTACCTCGTGACCAGCGCCTCCTGGACCCTGCTCGAACGGGCGGTGCTCCGCCGGGCCCTGGCGCCGCGGACCGGGGGAGGCGCGGTGGCCGTCAGAGGCAACGACGGAGGGCCCGCCCCTGCCTGAGCAGGTGCGGGCCCTCCGGGGAGCGTCGTGACTACGCCGAGAGCACGAACTGGATCTCGAGCGTGACGGTGACGTCGTTGCCGAGCGTGAAGCCGCCGGCCTCGAGCGCCGCGTTCCAGCTGACGCCGAACTCGGTGCGGTCGATCTTCGTCGTGGCCGAGAAGCCGAGCTTCGTCTGGCCGTAGCCGTCGACGACGAGGCCGCCGAACTCGCTCTTGAGGGTGACGGGCTTGGTGACGCCGCGGAGGCTCAGGTCGCCGTGCACGAGGAAGGCGTCGTCGCCCTTCTCCTCGATGCTCGTCGAGGTGAACGTCATCTGCGGGTGCTCCTCGGCGAGGAAGAAGTCGCCGGTCTGCAGGTGGCCGTCGCGGTCCTTCTGGTTCGTGTTGATCGAGGCCACGTCGATCGAGGCCGTGACCTTGCTCGCGGTGTGGTCGTCGTCGGTGACCAGGCTCGCGTCGAAGCGCTCGAACGAGCCCTTGACCTTGCTGATCGCGAGGTGGCGGACGCTGAACGAGACCTCGCTGTGGGTGGGGTCGAGGGTCCAGGTGCCGGCGGGGATCTTCTCTGCGGTGATGGCCATGGTGTTCTCCTTGAGGTGGTGACGTGTGAGGTGGTCGTGGATCGGTGACGTGTCACCGAAGGTGGTACGAGTATATGCAAGAGCATCGACAGGTCGAGCATTCCCGATCCGCGTGGCTGATCGGTGAACAGCGTCGATGCAGGTGCTGTGACCCGGTCGGCCGTCGCCGGGGCGGCGGCCGACCGGGAGACCGGGCCGAGGGTCAGGCGGGGCGCTCGGCGGGGGAGACCGTCTTCGCCGGGTCGGTCTCGGCGAGGTGGCCCACGGCCGCGTCGATCGCGGTCATGGCCTCGGCCGGCAGGCGGACGCCCGCGGCGGCGGCGTTGTCGGCCACCTGCTCGGGGCGGGAAGCCCCGATGATCGCCGAGGCGACGTTGTCGTTCTGCAGCACCCACGCGACGGCGAGCTGGGCCATCGTGAGGCCGAGGTCGTCGGCGACCGGCTTCAGGGCCGCGACGCCGGTGAGCACCTCGTCGGTCATGAACCGCTTGATGGTGTCGGCGCCGCCCTTGGCGTCGGTGGCCCGGCTGCCCGCGGGCAGCTCGGCTCCCGGTGCGTACTTGCCGCTCAGGACGCCCTGCGCGACCGGCGACCAGACGATCTGGCTGACGCCGTGCTGCACGCTGGCGGGCACGACCTCCTGCTCGATGACGCGCCACAGCATCGAGTACTGGGGCTGGTTCGAGATCAGCTGCACGCCGAGCTGCTGGGCGAGCTCGTGGCCGGCGCGGATCTGCTCGGCCGTCCACTCGCTGACGCCGATGTAGAGCGCCTTGCCCTGCCGCACCACGTCGGCGAAGGCCTGCATCGTCTCCTCCAGGGGAGTCGCGCTGTCGTAGCGGTGCGCCTGGTAGAGGTCGACGTAGTCGGTGCCCAGGCGGCGGAGCGACCCGTCGATCGACTCGAGCACGTGCTTACGGCTCAGCCCGACGTCGTTGTGGCCGCGCGGGCCGGTGGGCCAGTAGACCTTCGTGAAGATCTCGAGGCTCTCGCGCCTCTCGCCGGCCAGGGCGTCGCCGAGCACCTGCTCCGCGGCGGTGTTCGCGTAGGCGTCGGCGGTGTCGAAGGTCGTGATGCCCGCGTCGAGGGCGGCACGGACGCACTGCGTCGCGACGTCGTTCTCGACCTGCGAGGCGTGGGTGAGCCAGTTGCCGTAGGTGATCTCGGAGATCTTGAGGCCGCTGCGGCCGAGGTGTCGGAATTCCATGTCGTCACCGTACGCGCCACCCGACGCTCCGTGGAGGCGCGTGTCGACGCCCTGCCCCCCGGCCGGGGGCCGTGTGAACGCCGTGTGTCGGGCACCTGGCAGTTCGCCGGGATCCCGTACCCCGCACCCAACCCCCCGACCGGGGGCCGCCGAACCACGACCTGACCCACCCGACCGCTCGACCCGACCCGAGCGCGCCCGACCTGGTCCCCGACGACGTGGACGCGACTCCCCCCGACCCTGACACCCGACAGGAGACCGACCCGTGCCGTCCCCCCTGACCCACCTCGCGACCTCCGTCCTCGCCGCCGGCGAGCCGGAACCGCTGCTGACGCCCCAGGCGCCTGCCGACCCCTCGCAGGTGCTGCCCAACCGCGGCAGCACCTCCGGGCTCGGCGACGGCGTGCCCGGCTTCTCGCTGCCCGACTGGAGCCCGCTCGAGTGGATCGGCTACTCGGGCCTCGTCCTGGTGACCGTCCTCCTCACCGCGGTCGCCGTCTCGACGCTGTGGTGGATGCTCCACGCCTGGCGCTCCAAGGACACCCTCGAGGGCAGCCGCTTCAGCGACTCGCCGCTCGACGCGGCGCACTCGTTCACGCTCCTCGTCCCGGGGCGCCACGAGGAGGAGGTGATGGGCCAGACGCTCGACCGCCTCGCCCAGCAGGACCACCCCGACTTCGAGATCATCGCCATCGTCGGGCACGACGACCCGGGCACCGAGCGCGTCGCCCGGGAGGCCGCCGCCCGGCACCCCGAGCTCATCCGCGTCATCGTCGACTCGAGCGTGCCGAAGAACAAGCCGAAGGCGCTCAACCTGGCGCTGCAGACCTCGCGGGGCGAGATCGTCGGGGTCTTCGACGCGGAGGACGACGTGCACCCGCGCCTGCTGACCCTCGTCGACTCGCGCTTCACCGAGACCGACGCCGACGTCGTCCAGGGCGGCGTGCAGCTGATGAACTTCCAGTCCAGCTGGTGGAGCCTCCGCAACGTGCTCGAGTACTACTTCTGGTTCCGTTCGCGCCTGCACTTCCACGCCAAGGAGAAGTTCATCCCGCTCGGCGGCAACACGGTCTTCGTCCGCAAGGAGTGGCTCGACTGGTCGGAGGGCTGGGACGCCTCGTGCCTCGCCGAGGACTGCGAGCTCGGCGTGCGCCTGTCGAGCGCCGGCGCGAAGGTCGTCGTCGCCTACAGCCCCGAGGTCGTCACCCGTGAGGAGACGCCCGGCACCTTCGTCTCGCTGCTCAAGCAGCGCACCCGCTGGAACCAGGGCTTCATGCAGGTCTACGGCAAGGGGGAGTGGCGTCAGCTGCCGACCCTGCGTCAGCGCCTGATGGCCCGCTACCTGCTCACCATGCCGTTCATCCAGGCGGCCACCGGCCTGCTCATCCCGATCAGCGTCGTGCTCATCCTCACCGTCAAGGTGCCGACGGCCATCGCGCTCGTCTCGTTCGTGCCGCTCGCACCCACGCTGGTGCTGCTGGCCGTCGAGTTCACGGGGCTGCACGAGTTCGGCAAGACGTACGGCCAGAAGGTCCGCGTGCGCGACTACGCCCGCCTCGTCTGGGGCCTCCTGCCCTACCAGATCTTCCTCGCCCTCGCCGCCGTGCGGGCCGTCTGGCGCCAGCTGCGCGGGATGAACGCGTGGGAGAAGACGGAGCACTCGGGCACGCACCGTCCCGCGGTCGCGCCCGGCGCCTCCGTCAGCGGTGCCCCGAGCTCGCCGCCCGTCGTCGTCGGCCAGCCCGTCGACGCCCTCGCGACCGTGGGGAGCGACCGATGACCGCCACGATCGAGCGGCCCGCCGCCCCCGTCCGCCCCGCCGTGCCCCGCGTCCACGAGCCCGCTCCGGGCCGCGGGCGGACCCCCGTCGGCGAGTGGTTCCGTCGCCACGGCCGGAGCCTCGCCTGGCTGCTGCCGGTGCTGGCGATCGCCGCGACCGTGCAGGCCTGGAACATGGCCGGGTCGCCGCAGCGCATCGACGACGAGGGCACCTACACGGCCCAGGCCTGGGCCGTGCAGCACCTCGGCGAGCTGACCCACTACACCTACTGGTACGACCACCCGCCGGTGGGCTGGCTGCAGATCGCGGCCTACACCTCGCTGACCGGCGCCTTCTCGCGCTACGACATCGCGGTGCTGGCCGCCCGGGAGGCGGTGCTCGCGTTCACCCTCGTGGCTGTCGTGCTCGTCTGGCTGTTCGGTCGCAAGCTCGGCCTGAGCCGGCCGGCGGCGGCCGTCGCGGCCCTGGTGTTCGCGGTCTCGCCCCTGGCGCTGCAGTTCCACCGCACCGTCTACCTCGACAACATCGCGACGCCGTGGCTGCTCGCCGCTTTCGTCTTCGCCCTGAGCCGGCGCTACCAGCTGGCCGGGTACGCTGCCGCCTCGCTCACCTTCGGCATCGCCGTGCTGAGCAAGGAGACGTACCTCCTCGCCCTGCCCTTCCTGGCGTGGACGATGTGGCGCGGGGCCGACCGGTCGACGCGCCGCTACACCCTCTCGATCGCCGCGAGCCTCCTCGTGCTGGTCGGCCTCGGGTACGTCGCCCTCGCCGCCGTCAAGGGCGAGCTGCTGCCCGGCGCCGGGCGGGTGAGCCTGCTCGAGGGCGTGCAGTTCCAGCTCGCGACCCGCGAGGCCAGCGGCTCCGTGTTCGACACCGGCAGCCTCTTCTTCGCGACCGTCTCGCAGTGGTGGCAGCTCGACCCGGTGCTGATCGTGCTGGGCGTCGTGGCCGCGGTGGTGGGACTCTTCCTCCGTCGCGTCCGTCCGATCGCCGTGATGCTCGTCTTCCTGGTCGCGTTCATGTTCCGCCCCGGCGGGTACCTGCCCGTGCCCTACGTCATCATGCTGCTGCCGTTCGCGGCCCTGCTCATCGCGGCCGCCACCGACGACGCCGTCCGGGCCGTCCGGGCCCGCCGCGCCGGGCGCGCGTCCACCGTCGCCGCCCGCACGGGCGCCGTCGCGTGGCTGGCCGTCACGGCGGTCGCCGTCGTCGCCGTCGTGCCGCTCTGGGCCGTGCAGCTGCGCGGCTTCGTCGACGCCGACCTCGACGCCCCGATGCGGAACGCCGAGACCTGGGTCGAGCAGAACGTGCCGACCGACAGCCGGCTGCTCGTCGACGACGCTGTCTGGGTCGACCTGGTGAACGCCGGGTTCGCCCGGGAGAACGTCATCTGGTTCTACAAGATCGACACCGACGGCGCCGTCCAGGCGCAGTCGCCGAACGGCTGGCGCGACAGCGACTACCTGTTCGAGACGGAGTCGGTCCGCACCTCGGGGCTGGCCTCGGCCGACGTCCGGCAGGCGCTCGAGAGCTCGACCGTCGTGGCCTCGTTCGGCGAGGGCGACCAGCAGGTCGCCGTCCGCCGCATCGACCGTGACGGGGCCGCGGAGGCCCAGCGCACGGCCGACGAGGCCGCCGCGGCCCGGTCGCGGGCGGGCTCCGAGCTCGCGCAGAACCCCGGCCTGCAGGTGTCGTCGACCTTCGACCAGGCCCTGACCGACGGCCGCCTCGACCCGCGCGCCGTGATCGTGCTCGGGCAGCTGGCCGCCATCGCCCCGGTCTCCGTCGCCGACCCCGAGGGGCTGCCCGGCGAGCAGGAGTCGCTCTTCCGCCAGTTCGTCGTGACGCCCGGCGGCGGCGAGTCCCTCACCGACCTCCGAGCCACCCTCGAGGGCCTCGGCGACGTGTACGCGCCGCAGTCGGTCGAGCAGGAGGGCGACGCCCTCCGCGTGACCTTCTCCGCCGTGCCGCCCGAGGGGCTCCTCGCCCCGTGACCGCCCGGTCGAGGCCCGCACCCCGCGGGCCTCGACCCTCCAGACCGGCTCCGCCCGCCAGGGCGGAGCACCCCGACCGGATAGGAACCACCGTGATCCGCACGATCCGCTCCCTCCGCACCACCGCCTCCCGCACCGCCCCCGGCACGCCCGGCACCCCCGTCGGCACCGCGGCGACCCCGTCGCGGCGCCGCCTCGCGGCACCGCTCGCCCTCGCCGCCGCGGCGGCCGTCGCCCTCGCCGGGTCGCTCGTCGCCGCCTCGCCCGCCCAGGCCGCCGACGGCGACGGCTGGGTGCGCGTCGGCCACCTGTCGCCCGACACGAAGGCCGTCGACGTCACCCTCACCTCGCTCTCGGGCGGGCAGGTCGTGATGGACCTCGACGACGTCACCTACGGCCAGGTCAGCGCCTACCAGGCGCTGCCCGCGGGCACCTACGTGGTCTCGATGACGGCCGCCGACTCGCCGGCCCGCACGAAGCCGGTCATCACGACGAACGTGACGGTCGACAGCGGCCAGCCGATCACGACCGTGGCGTACGGCCCGAACGACGACCTGCGCACCCAGGTGTTCAAGGACGACCTGACCGCGCCCTCCGACGGCCAGGCCAAGGTGCGCCTCGTGCAGGCCGCCACGGTCAGCGACGAGGTCTCGGTCGCGACGACGACGGGCACGACGATCGCCGCCGACGCGCCCTTCGGCAGCGCCAGCCAGTACGCGCAGGTCGCGGCCGGCCCGTGGCGGCTCTCGCTCACCGGCGACGACGTGACCGGCTCCGGCTCGGTCGACCTCGCCGCGGGCAGCATCAGCACGCTCTTCGTGCTCGACGACTCCGACGGCGGCCTCACGGTCGTCCCCGTCGTCGACAGCGCCGCGACGGCGCAGGCACCGGTCGGCGGCGTCCAGACCGGCGGCGGCTGGCTCGCCGAGCACCGGGCGGCCGACGCGACGGCCGACGCGGCCGACGGCGACCAGCCCCGGGGCTTCTGGGCGACCGTCCTCGGCTGGTTCGGGGCGTGACCCGGGGAGGCGCGCCGCGCCTCCCGGCACCGCTCCCGCACCGCACCGCCCCACCAGCAGAGAGCAGAGCAGCATGACCCGCAGAACGAAGGCCCTCCTGGCCGTCGTCGTCGTGGTGGCCGTCGCCCTCACGGCCGGCGTCGCCTGGCTCGTCGTCGGCGGCCCCTCGGGCCCGTCGTCCGACGAGCCGGCCGCCGACGCGACCGGCACGCCCGGCGCCGGCACCCCGACCCCGCAGGCCCGCACGGCGACCGAGATCGGCGAGGGCTTCCTCGACGACTGGGTCGACGACGACGGCCGCGTCGTGCGCCGCGACCAGGGCGACGACACCGTCAGCGAGGGGCAGGCCTACGGCATGCTCGTCGCCGTCGGCGTCGGCGACGAGCAGCGCTTCGACGCGATCTGGCGCTGGACCCGCGAGAACCTCGTGCGCGAGGACGGCCTGCTGGCCTGGCGCTGGGCCGACGGCGCCGTCGTCGACGACATGCCGGCCAGCGACGCCGACGTCGACGCCGCGCGGGCCCTCGTGCTCGCCGGCGAGGCCTTCGGCGACCCGTCGCTCACCGAGCAGGGCGTCGACCTCGGCGGTGCCGTGCTCGACGAGATGACCGCCGTCACCGACGTGGGGCGGATCCTGCTGCCCGGCCCCTGGGCGGCCGGCGACGGCCCGTGGTCGTACAACCCCTCGTACGCGTCGCCCGCGAGCTTCGCCCAGCTGGCCGAGGCCAGCGGCGACCCGCGCTGGTCGGAGCTCGAGGCCGGCTCGCGCGCCGTGACGACCGCCGTGCTCGACGCGACGGCCCTGCCGAGCGACTGGGCCCAGGTGCGCCGCGACGGCAGCGTCGTGCCCCTGCCGGGCGCCGACGGCACGTCGGGCACCGTGCAGTACAGCTACGACGCGGCCCGCCTCGCGCTCCGCTACGCCGAGTCGTGCACCCCCGACGACGTCGCCCTCGCCGCCCGGCTCGCGCCGGTGCTGCAGCGCTACGACGACCTGCCGATGCAGCTCGACCTCGGCGGGCAGTCGATCGGTGCCGACCAGAGCCCGCTCGCCTACGCGGCCCGCGCCGCGGCCGAGGCGAGCGCGGGTCAGCACGAGGAGGCCTCCGCCGACCTGCGACGCGCCGACGCCCTCGCCCAGTCGACCCCGACCTACTACGGCACCGCGTGGGCCGCCCTCGCGGCGCTCCAGGTCGAGGCGTCCGCGCTCGGCGCGTGCTCGCCGCTGGAGGTGGCCCGATGAGCCTCGCGCAGCGCATCTCCGCCCACCGGCGGGCCGCCGTCGCCGTCGGCGTCGCGGTCGTCCTCCTCGTCGCGGCCGGCGTGACCGTCGGCGCCGTCGCGGCGCAGCCCGACCGGGGCAGCTCGACCGGCACGGGCGCCGAGGCCGGCGCCGGCGCCTCGCAGGCCGCCCCGGGCGGGGCCGCCACCGACCCGGCGCTCGACCCCGGCAGCGGGGCCGCCGGCTCGTTCCAGGACCCGGCGGCACCGTACGTCACCGCGCCTCCCGCAGGCTCGACCCCGGTGCGGGTCCAGATCCCCTCGATCGGTGTCGACTCCGGCCTCGAGTCGCTCGGCCTCGGTGCGCAGGGCGAGCTCGAGCCGCCCCGCGAGTGGATGTCGGCCGGCTGGTACCGCGACGGCGTCGTGCCGGGCGGCGTCGGTCCGGCGGTCATCGCCGGGCACGTCGACTCCGGCAGCGGCCCCGCCGTGTTCGTCGACCTGGCCGACCTCGCCGTGGGCGCGGAGGTGCAGGTGACGCTCTCGACCGGCAGCGTCGAGACCTTCCGCGTGACGGGCAGCGAGCGGACCCCCAAGGCGACCTTCCCGACCAGCGACGTCTACGGGGCGACCCCGACGGCGAGCCTCCGCCTCATCACCTGCGACGGCACGTTCGACCGCTCGACCGGCCACTACGTCGACAACCTCATCGTGTTCGCCGACCTCGTGTCGGCCACCTGACCGGCGCGGACCACCCGCACCGCCCCCGCACCGCCCCCGACCCGACCCGACCCGACCCGACCCGACCCGACCCGACCCGACCCGACCCGCTCCCTCCCACCCGACCTGGAAGGACCACCCCGTGAACGACGCACTCGTCATCATCCCGACCTACGACGAACGAGAGAACCTCGACTGGATCGTCGGCCGCACCCTCGACAGCGGGGCCGCCGTCGACGTTCTCGTCGTCGACGACGGCTCGCCCGACGGCACCGGCGACCTCGCCGACGCGTGGGCCGCCCGCGACCCCCGGGTGCACGTGCTGCACCGCACCGGCAAGGCCGGCCTCGGCGCCGCGTACCTGGCCGGCTTCGCCTGGGGGCTCGAGCGCGGCTACGCGGCCCTCGTCGAGATGGACGCCGACGGCTCCCACCACCCGGAGGACCTCCCCGCCCTGATCGCCCTGCTCGCCGACGACGACCTCGTGCTCGGCTCGCGCTGGGTGCCCGGCGGCCGCGTCGAGAACTGGCCGCTCCGGCGGCGGCTGCTCAGCCGCGGCGGCAGCTGGTACACCCGCGGCGCCCTCGGCATCACGGTCGCCGACACCACCGGAGGCTTCCGGGCCTTCCGGGCCGAGGCCCTCCGGCGCATCGACCTCGACGAGGTCGAGTCGCGCGGCTACTGCTTCCAGGTCGACCTGCTCTGGCGGTCGCTGCAGGCCGGCCTCCGCGTCGTCGAGATGCCGATCACCTTCACCGAGCGCGTGCACGGCGCGTCCAAGATGAGCGGGTCGATCGTGCGGGAGTCGCTGGTCAAGGTCACGAGGTGGGGCCTGACCCGGCGCAGCCGCGCGGTCGTCGAGCTCGTGCTGCGGCACCGTCGCCTGCCGAGCGTGCGGGCCACCTCGCACCGCGTGCGGCCGGGCGAGCTGGCGGGCCTCCGGGCGCGCTAGCCGCCGCGGACGGACGAGAGGAGGGGCGGGTCGCGACACGACCCGCCCCTCCTCTCGTCTCCTCCGGCCCGCGGGCCGGCTGCCTCAGCGGACGATCGCCACCGAGTGCGGCGGCAGCAGCAGCGACTCGCCGGCGGTGACGGCGTCGTCGCTCGTGAACAGCACCTCGGTGCAGGGCACGGCGACGCGCGCCTCCTGCTCCGCGAAGTTGACGGCGACCCGCAGCGAGCCGCGCGTCAGCACGAGCCAGCGGGCGTCGGCGTCGTGCTCGACCGAGACGCGGGGGAGGCGCGGGTCGGTCAGGTCGGGCTCGGCGCGTCGCAGGGCGGCCAGGCGGCGGTACGCGCTCAGCACGAGGGCGTGCCGCCCCTGCTCGACCTCCGACCAGTCGAGCTTCGAGCGCCGGTAGGTCTCCGGGTCCTGCGGGTCGGGCACGGTCGACTCGTCCCAGCCGAGCTTCGCGAACTCGGCGATGCGGCCCTTCGCGGTCGCCTCGCCGAGGTCGGCCTCGGGGTGCGAGGTGAAGAACTGCCACGGGGTCGACGCGGCCCACTCCTCGCCCTGGAAGAGCATCGGCGTGAACGGCGACGCCAGGGTGAGGGCGGCGGCGATGACGAGCTGGCCGTCGTCGAGCGTGGCCGCGAGGCGGTCGCCGATCGCGCGGTTGCCGATCTGGTCGTGGTTCTGGTTCGCCACGACCAGGCGCCAGCCGGGCATGTGCTCGACGTCGATCGGGAAGCCGTGGTCGGTCTCGCGGAACGACGACCAGGTGCCGTCGTGGAAGAAGCCCTTCGTGAGCACCTTGGCGAGCGAGTCGAGCGACGCGAAGTCGGCGTACCAGCCGGTGGTCTCGCCGGTCAGCGCCACGTGCAGGGCGTGGTGGAAGTCGTCGCTCCACTGCCCGTCGAGGCCGTAGCCCTGGCGGTGGTCGGGGCCGGAGCCGCCGCCGTCGCGCGGGGTGATCAGGCGCGGGTCGTTCATGTCGCTCTCGGCGATCAGCGTCAGCGGGCGCCGCTGGTGGGCGCTCAGCGCCGCGGTGCGCTCGGCCATCTCCTGGAGCAGGTGCACCGGCGAGTCGTCGCGGAGCGCGTGCACGGCGTCGAGGCGCAGCGCGTCGACGTGGTAGTCGGTGAACCACATCGCCGTGTTGTCGAGGATGAACTCTCGCACCTCGTGCGCGCCGTCGTCGTCGAGGTTGACGTTGTCGCCCCAGGTGTTGGCGTGCTTGCTCGAGAGGTAGGGGCCGAAGACGGGCAGGTAGTTGCCCGAGGGGCCGAGGTGGTTGTAGACGACGTCCTGCACCACGCCGAGGCCCGCGGCGTGCGCGGCGTCGACGAAGCGCTGGTAGGCCTCCGGCCCGCCGTAGTTGTCGGTCACCGTGAACCAGTCGACGCCGTCGTAGCCCCAGTTCCAGCGCCCGTTGACGCCGTTCACCGGCAGCAGCTCGACGAGGTCGACGCCGAGCTCGACGAGGTGCGGCAGCTTCTCGATCGCCGAGTCGAGCGTGCCCTCGGGGGTGAAGGTGCCGAGGTGCAGCTCGTAGATCACCGCGCCGCCGAGCTGGCGGCCCGTCCAGGCCTCGTCGGTCCAGGCGAAGGCCGCCGGGTCGAAGGTCTCGCTGAGGCCGTGCACGCCGTCGGGCTGGCGTCGCGAGCGCGGGTCGGGCAGCGGCGTGTCGCCGTCGTCGAGCAGGAAGCCGTAGCGGTGGCCCGGCCCGCGGTCGAGGTCGGCGGGCGCGCGCCACCACCCGGTGGCGGGCTCGGCCGCGAGCGGCAGCACCTCGCCGTCGAGGTGCAGTCGCACGGTGGTGGCGGTCGGGGCCCAGACGTCGTAGACGCTCATCGGTCTCCTCGGAGGTGTCGGGTGGTCGGTGTGCGGGGGAGGTGCGGGGTGCGGGCACGACGACGACCGCCGACCCGCAGGGGTCGACGGTAGTCGTGCGGCGCCCGGCTAGACCTGGCTGTCCGCCGGGACGAGCAGCGCGACGGGGTACGTCTCGAGCAGCTCGGCGACGCGGACGTGGCCGCCCTCGTGGCGACGGCCCGTCAGCACGTCGACCCAGGCGCCGCCGCGGGTGAGCACGACGGTGTCGTCCCAGCCGCCGGCCTGCTCGAGCGACACCGGGAGGCGCGTGGCGACGACGAGAGCGCCGCCACGGTCGGCGGCGACGACGTGGTCGCGGCGCTCGCCGAGCACGGGCAGCGGGGCGTACCGGGTGAACAGCTCGGGCCGGTCGCGGCGCAGCGTCAGCGCGCGGTGCGTGACGAGCAGCTTGGCCGCCCCCGTCTCGTCGACGGGCGGCACGGTGCCCGCGACGACGTCGGCGAGGAGGCGGCGGCGCGCCTCGAAGTCCACCTCACGTCGGTTGTCGGGGTCGACGAGCGAGAAGTCCCACAGCTCGCCGCCCTGGTAGACGTCGGGGCTCCCCGGCCCGGTGAGCTGCAGCAGCGCGACGCCGAGCGAGTTGCTCCAGCCCGCGGGGCGCAGCACGTCGACGATGCGCTCGACCTCGTGGCGCACCTGGTCGTCGTCGAACGCAGCGTCGACCGCCGCGTGCATGCGCTCCTCGAAGGCCTCGGCCTCGGGGGTGCGGTCGGTCCACGTGGTGGAGCTGCTGGCCTCGCGGGAGGCCTTCTCGGCGTAGTCGTGCAGGCGCTCGCGCGACGCCGGCCAGGCGCCGACGACCGTCTGCCAGAGGATGTTCTCGAACGGGCCGTCGCCGACCGGTGCGAGGCTCCGCAGCCGCTCGAGCGTGGCGGCCCACTCCTCGGCGACCTCGGCGAGCACCGAGACGCGGGCGCGCACGTCGGCGCTGCGCTTGGTGTCGTGGGTCGAGAGGGTCGTCATGCCGAACGGGCGCTCGGCGAGGCGCAGCTGCTGGCGGTCGTGGAACTCCGCGGGCGTGAGCGAGAACTCGGCGGGGTCGGCCCCGACCTCGGTCAGCGTCGCGAGGCGGCTGTAGCGGTAGAACGCGGTGTCCTCGACGCCCTTGGCCATGACCATGCCGCTCGTCTGCTGGAACCGCACGGCGGCCGGGTGCTCGGCGTCGTGCAGCACGGCGACGACCTCGGCGATCGTGGCCGCGAGGTCGGGGCGGTGCGCGGTGGCGACCTCGGCGGCCTCGTCGAGGTGCTCCGCGCCCTGCGGCAGGTAGCTGCGGTAGACGGGGAAGGCCGCGGCGAGCTCGGCGAGGGCGTCGACGACGCGGTCGTCAGCGCGGCCGTCGTCCGACAGCAGCCGGGCGAGGCGCCGGATCTCGCTGCCGAGGATCCCGTCGGCGATGCCCCGCTTGGTGCCGAGGATCATCTCGTGCCAGTCGTCGGGGCCGTCACCGTCGCGGAGGCGGGAGTCCAGCGCGCCGAGGGCCTCGGCGCCCGAGGGGTCGACGAAGACCCGGTCGAGGTCGGCGAGGGCGTCGTAGCCGGTGGTGCCGTCGGTGGCCCAGTCCTCGGCGAGGCGCTCGTCGCCCTCGAGGATCTTCTCGACGAGCACGTGCGCGCCGCCGGTCAGCTCGGCGAGGCGGTCGAGGTACCCGCCCGGGTCGGCGAGGCCGTCGGGGTGGTCGACGCGGAGGCCGTCGACGAGCCCCTCGCGGAACCAGCGGCCGATCTCGGCGTGCGACTCGTCGAAGACGCGGGGGATCTCGACGCGGATGCCCGCGAGGGTGTTCACCGCGAAGAAGCGGCGGTAGTTCAGGTCGGTGTCGGCGCGCTTCCAGTGCACCAGCTCGTACGACTGGCGGGCGTGGACGGCGGCCGCGTCGTCGCCCTCGGCGGCCGTGCCGGGAGCGATCGGGTACACGTTGTCGTAGTAGTGCAGCTCGTCGCCGACGACCTCGAGGCCCTCGATCGTCCCGTCGGCCGCGGCCGGCTCGCCGAGCACGGGCAGCAGCAGCTTCCCGCCGCCGGCCGCCCAGTCGACGTCGAACGCCTCGGCCCAGCGGCTCTCGCGGCCGTGGGTCAGGACGTCCCACCACCAGACGCTGGCCTTCGGCGTCGCGACGCCCACGTGGTTCGGCACGATGTCGACGAGCACGCCGAGGTCGGCGTCGTGCGCGGCGGTCGACAGAGCGTCGAGCCCGGCCGCGCCGCCCCGGGCCGGGTCGACCCGGCTATGGTCGACGACGTCGTAGCCGTGGTCGCTGCCGGGCTCGGCCTCGAGCACGGGCGACAGGTAGACCCAGTCGGCCCCGAGGTCGCGCAGGTAGGGCACGACCGCGGCGGCGGCGTCGAGGTCGAAGGCCTCGCGGATCTGCAGGCGGTAGGTGGAGCGGGGGTGGTCGCGTCGGGTCACGAAGGGTCCTCAGCCGTGGCGCGCAGGACGACCAGGGACCGGCTGGCCACGGGCAGCTGGTCGCCGGCCCTCAGGGCCGGGACGACCTGAGGGGAGGAGGGGGGCTGGGGGGTGGTCGCGGCACGGACTGCCTGCAGCGACCGGGGAGGCGCGGTGGCGGGGGCGACCGGAGGCGCGACGGTGCTGTCGACCACGACCTCCCAGCCCTCGGCGTACTCGTCGGGAGGCAGCACGAACGTGACGGTCTCCTCGCTGGCGTTGAAGTACAGGACGAAGTTGACGTCGGTGATGCGGCCGCCGCGGTGGTCACGGCCTCGGATGCCGTCGCCGTTGAGGAACATGCCGACCGACTTCGCGTACGACTCGTTCCACTCGCCCTCCTGCATCGCGTCGCCCTCGGGCGTCAGCCAGACGATGTCGGGCAGGGGCTCGCCCTCGCCGCGGGTGACCGGGCGGCCGTTGAAGTACCGCTGTCGACGGAACGTGGGGTGGTCGTGCCGGAGCTTGATGACCTCGGCGACGAACTCGATCAGCTCGCGGTCGGCGCTCGCCCAGTCGATCCAGCTGATCTCGCTGTCCTGGGCGTAGGTGTTGTTGTTGCCGCGCTGGGTGCGGCCGAGCTCGTCGCCGTGCAGCAGCATGGGCACGCCCTGGCTGAGCAGCAGCGTCGCCAGGAAGCTCCGCTGGCGCTGCTCGCGGAGGGCCAGCACGGCCTGGTCGTCGGTCTCGCCCTCGACGCCGGAGTTCCAGGAGCGGTTGTGGCTCTCGCCGTCCGCGCCTCCCTCGCCGTTCGCGTCGTTGTGCTTCTCGTCGTAGCTGACGAGGTCGCGCATGGTGAAGCCGTCGTGCGCGGTGACGAAGTTGATGCTCGCGACCGGGCGGCGACCGTCGCGCTCGTAGAGGTCGGCCGAGCCGGTGATGCGGCTGGCGAACTCGCCCAGGGTGGAGGGCTCGCCCCGCCAGAAGTCGCGGACGGTGTCGCGGTACTTGCCGTTCCACTCCGTCCACTGGGGCGGGAAGTTGCCGACCTGGTACCCGCCGGGCCCGACGTCCCAGGGCTCGGCGATGAGCTTCACCTGCGACACGATCGGGTCCTGCTGCACGAGCTCGAAGAAGGTCGACAGGCGGTCGACCTCGTAGAACTCGCGGGCGAGGGAGGCGGCGAGGTCGAAGCGGAACCCGTCGACGTGCATCTCGGTCACCCAGTACCGCAGGCTGTCCATGATCAGCTGCAGCGAGTGCGGGTGACGGACGTTCAGGCTGTTGCCGGTGCCCGTGTAGTCCATGTAGTACGTCGCGTCGTCGTCCATCAGGCGGTAGTAGGCCGCGTTGTCGATGCCCTTGAACGACAGGGTCGGCCCGAGGTGGTTGCCCTCGGCCGTGTGGTTGTAGACGACGTCGATGATGACCTCGATGCCGGCCTCGTGCAGCACCCGCACCATCGTCTTGAACTCCTGCACCTGCTGGCCGGTGTCGCCGGTCGCCGAGTAGGCGGCGTGGGGCGCGAAGAAGCCGATGGTGTTGTAGCCCCAGTAGTTGCTGAGGCCCTTCTCGAGGAGGGTGTTGTCCTGCACGAACTGGTGCACGGGCATCAGCTCGAGCGTCGTGACGCCGAGCTTCTGCAGGTGCTCGATGATCGCCGGGTGGGCGACGCCGGCGTAGGTGCCGCGCTGCTCGTCGGGGATCTCGGGGTGCGTCTGCGTCAGGCCCTTCACGTGGGCCTCGTAGACGACGGTCTCGTCGTAGCTGTACTTCGGCGGGCGGTCGCCCTGCCAGTCGAAGAACGGGTTGATCACGACGCCGAGCATCATGTGCGGCGCGCTGTCGCGGTCGTTGCGCGAGTCGGGGTCGCCGAAGTCGTAGGCGAAGAGCGCCTCGTCCCAGTCGATGTCGCCGCTCGTGGCCTTCGCGTACGGGTCGAGCAGCAGCTTGGCGGGGTTCGCGCGGCAGCCCGCGGCCGGGTCGTACTCGCCGTGCACGCGGTAGCCGTACTTCTGGCCGGGCTGCACCGTCGGCAGGTAGGCGTGCCAGACGTAGGCGTCGACCTCGGTGAGGGGCACGCGGGTCTCGACGCCCTGGGCGTCGAAGAGGCACAGCTCGACCTTCGTGGCCGCCTCGCTGAAGATCGCGAAGTTCGTGCCGCCGCCGTCGTAGGTGGCGCCGAGCGGGTAGGGGTTGCCTGGCCAGGTGTGCAATCGATCCTCCGTCTAGAACTCGGCTCAGCCTAGGGGCCGCGGCCGCCCGAGGGCCGCCGGGGGCGGCCCTCGGACGGCAGAGGGCGCCCCGTCGTCGACGGGGCGCCCTCCGGCGGTGCGGGTGTCGGCTCAGCGACGGGTCACGGCGCCGTCACGGCGTCGAGCGCGTCGACGAGGCCCTCGCCGAACCAGCCGTTGTCGGCCGGGGTGCCGACGCAGGTCGCCGCGGTGGCGGGGCAGGCGACGTCGTCGGCCTGGGCGTACAGCAGGTCGGTGAGCTGCGTGCCCTCGGCGCGGGGGTGCGTCGCCTTGAGCAGCGCGAGCACGCCGGCCACGTGCGGGCTGGCCATCGAGGTGCCCGACTTGGTGCCGTAGCCGCCGCCGGTCACGGTCGACAGGATGCTCGAGCCGGGGGCCGCGACGTCGCTGACGCCGTCGCCGTAGTTCGAGAACGACGACTTGGTGCCGGTCGAGGTGGTGGAGGAGACCGTCACGACGCCGTCGAGCTCGGCGGGGATGTCGGTGCAGGTCTCGTCGAGCTGGCGGGTCACCGGCACGGTGTCGTTGGGGCTGCCGGTGTCGACGGTCTTGTTCGCGAGGTCGACGGCGCTGTTGCCGGCGGCCGCCACGTTGACGACGCCCTTGCGCTGCGTGAACTGGACGGCGCGGTCGACGGCCGTCTTGACGGCGGCCTGGTCGACGTCGGAGCCGCACCAGAACTCCCACGGGTCGATGAAGTAGCTGTTGTTCGTGACGTCGGCGCCGGTGGCCTCGGCGTACATGAAGCCGCAGATCGCGGCCTCGGCGTAGATGAACCCGTCGTCGTTGACGACCTTGACGGAGCTCAGCTTCGACGCGGGGGCGACCCCGACGATGCCGACGCCGTTGCGGCCGGCCGCGATGGTGCCCGCGACGTGGGTGCCGTGGTCGCTCGTCGTGGGCTGCCAGGCGGCGTACGAGGTGTCGGGCGTGCCGCTGAGGCAGCCGGCCGAGCGGCCCTGGTCGATGTTCGCGGCGAGGTCGGGGTGGTCGCCCTGGATGCCCGAGTCGAGCACGGCGACGAGCACCTTCTTCGAGCCGTCGGTGACCTGGTGGGCCTGGTCCGCCTTGATGGCGGTCATGTCCCACTGGCGGGCCTCGAGCGGGTCGGCCGTGACGGCGGTGGCCGCCTCCAGGCCCTCCTGCTCGGCGACGGACTGCTGCGAGGCCGAGCCGCCGGTGCGCTGCAGCGCGGCTGTGTCGGGCGCGCCCTTCCACGTCGGGTCGGAGGCGGCGACGGGCGCCGTGCGGGTCGCCCCGACCGAGGCGACCGACTTGTCGGCACGGACGGAGGCCGCGAAGTTCACGTTGTCGGACTGGGCGATGACGACGCCGATCTCGGGCCACGACGCGACGACGGTGCCGGCGGCGGCGGTGACGGCCCGCTCGGCCTTCCGGGTCTGGCCGTTGTTGGCCTTCGTGACGTTGACGGCGTAGTTCATGACCTGGCCGGTGACGACGGGCAGGGCCGGGGCCGGCTGGGCGGCGACGACCGAGCCGTCGCCGGGCGCGGCGACCGCGACGCCGGCGCCGGCGAGGCCGAGGCCCGTCGCCAGCGAGACGGCCAGACAGGTGGAGAGCACGCGGCGGCGCGTGCGGGCGGTGATCGGGCTGAAGGACATCGTTCTCCTCGTCGGGTGGGGCCGGGCGACGTCGGTGCGGACGACGGGCGTCGCTGACGGCTCAGGCTGAACATAGGGAGAACGGCGGGTGACCGGATAGTGGGCACTTGGGGGGACCGTCGCTGACCCCCGGTCGGGGGCCAGGCCCGGCGGCGCCGACCGACGGGTAGCGTCAGGGCATGACGCCCGCACCGCTGCCGACGTCGGCAGCCACCGCCTCCTGCTCGCCCGCACCGCGCCTCCTCGGTGCCGCCTCCGGGGCGGCTCGCTCGTGAGGGTCGTGGTGATCGGGGCGACCGGCCACGTCGGCGGGTTCCTCGTCCCGCGGCTCGTGCTCGCCGGCCACGACGTCGTCGCCGTGAGCCGCGGCGCATCCGCCCCCTACCGCGAGCACCCGGCCTGGCAGCAGGTCGAGCGCGTGCAGCTCGACCGCGAGGCGGGCGACGCCGACGGCTCGTTCGGCCGACGCGTCGCCGAGCTCGGGGCCGACGTCGTCGTCGACATGATCTGCTTCACCCCCGCCTCGGCGCTCTCCCTCGTCGAGGCCCTGCGCGGCACGGGCACCGTGCTCGTGCACTGCGGCACCATCTGGGTGCACGGCCCGTCGGAGGAGGTGCCCGTCACCGAGGAGGCGCGGCGCACGCCGTTCGGCGAGTATGGCACGCAGAAGGCCGAGATCGAGCGCCTGCTGCTCGCCGAGTCGCGTCGCCCCGGCGGGGTGCCCAGCACGGTGCTGCACCCCGGCCACATCACCGGGCCGGGCTGGCCGATGATCAACCCGGTCGGCAACCTCGACCTCGACGTCTGGGAGGCGCTCGCGACGGGCCGCGAGGTCGTCATGCCCGGCCTCGGCCTCGAGACCGTCCACCACGTGCACGCCGACGACGTGGCCCAGGCGTTCCAGCGCGCCGTCGAGCGGCCGGCCCAGGCAGTCGGCGAGTCGTTCCACGTCGTCAGCGAGCGGGCGGTCACGCTGCGCGGCCTCGCCCAGCAGGTCGCGAGGGCCTTCGGGCAGGAGGCGCGGCTCGAGTTCGCGACGTTCGACGAGTTCCGCGCACAGCGCGACCCCGCCTCGGCCGACGCCTCGTGGGAGCACCTCTCGCGCAGCCACTCGATGAGCATCGACAAGGCCCGTCGCCTGCTCGGCTACGCGCCGCGCTGGACGACCGTCGAGGCGGTGCTCGAGGGGCTCGAGTGGCTGCGGGCCGACGGGCAGCTCACCCTCGCCTGACCCGGCGGGGCTCGGTGTGCTGGACGAGGCACTCAGCGATCGCCTCGACGTCGTCGAGCACGCCCTCGGCGATCTGGACGATGAAGTCGTAGGCGCCGTCCTCGGTCATCGTCAGCCGACGACCGTTGAGGCCGAGGAAGGCGATCAGGCCTGCGAGCCCCAACCTCTTGTTCCCGTCCACCAACCCGTGGTTGTCGACGAGCGAGTGCACGAGGGCCGCGGCCTTCTCCTCCAGGGTCGGGTAGGCGTCCGCGCCGAGCACGGAGGCCCGCGGCCTCGCGAGGGCCGACTCGAGCAGGCCGGCGTCGCGCACGACGACGTCGGGAGCGACAGCGCGCCGTGCGACGTGCAGCAGCTCGCCGTAGGTGAGGTGGATCACTCGCCGAGTCGGCGGAGAGCCTCGGCGTAGTGAGGGAGCTCGTCGTCGAGGACGTCGTCCAGGAGGTCGGCCCGGCTGTGGGAGTCGACGTACTCCCTCACGGCCTGGCGTGCGACGTCCTGCATGGACCGGGACTCCAGCGCCGCGCGGCGGCGGAGCGCGTCGGCCTCGTGGTCGTCGAGTCGGAGGGTCATGGGCATGCAGTCGACGGTATCTGCTGTGATACCAGATGGCAACGAGCAGACCCTCTCGACTGGGCTATGCTCGGCGGCACACACACGGGAGTCCGGTGATCCGGGCTGAGAGGAAGCGATCCACGCTTCGACCGTCGAACCTGATCTGGATCATGCCAGCGCAGGGAGGAGAGAACATGTCTGTTTCCGTGTCCGCGAACGAGTCGTCCTCGAGCCGCGACGAACGTCCGGCCGCCACCTCGCCGAGGAAGCCGTCGCGCCGCTGGCGCGTCGTCGACATCGTCGTCGCGAGCGTCATCGGCGTCGCCTGCGGCGTCGTCTTCTGGGCCTGGGGCCTCGCCTGGACCCCGCTCGACAGCGCCCTGTCGTTCCTGCCGGGGCTCTCGGGCCTCCTCGCCGGCGGCTGGCTCTTCGCCGGCGTGCTCGGCGGGCTCGTCATCCGCAAGCCCGGCGCCGCGATCTACACCGAGGTCATGGCCGCCGTCGTCTCGATGCTGATCGGCACGCAGTGGGGCTTCTCGACGCTGATCTGGGGCGTGCTGCAGGGCCTCGGGGCCGAGCTGGTGCTCGCGGCGTTCCTGTACACGACCTGGCGCCTCCACGTGGCCCTGCTCGCCGGCGCCGGCGCGGGCGTCGTCGTCGCGCTGCTCGACACCTCGTTCTCGTCGATCGCCGCCACCGCGATCGAGTACAAGGTCGTCTACGGCGTCAGCGCCGTCGTCTCGGGCGTGCTGCTCGCCGGCCTGCTCTCGTGGCTCGCGGCGCGGGGCCTCGCCCGCACCGGCGCCCTCAGCCGCTTCGCCTCGGGCCGCTCGGCCGAGGCCCGCGTCTGAGCCGACCGCTGCCGACGACGTGACGACCGCCTCCGGGGCCCGGGTCGACGCCCGCGGCTGGGGGTGGCGCCACGCCGGCCGGCTGCGACCGGCCGTCTCCGGGCTCGACCTCGTCGTCGAGCCCGGGGAGCGCGTGCTGCTGCTCGGGGCCTCCGGCGCCGGCAAGTCGACGCTGCTCGCGGGCCTCGCCGGCGTGCTGGGCGGCGACGAGGAGGGGGACGCGACCGGTGAGCTGCTGGTCGACGGCCGCCCGCCGGCCGAGCAGCGCGGGCGGGTGGGCCTCGTGCTGCAGGACCCTGACTCGCAGGTCGTGCTCGCCCGCGTCGGCGACGACGTCGCCTTCGGCTGCGAGAACGTCGGCGTGCCCCGTGACGAGACCTGGCGTCGGGTCGACGAGGCCCTCGACGCGGTCGGGCTCGACCTGCCGCGCTCGTGGCCGACCGCCCAGCTCAGCGGCGGGCAGAAGCAGCGCCTCGCGCTCGCCGGGGCCCTCGCGATGAGGCCCGGCCTCGTGCTGCTCGACGAGCCGACGGCGAACCTCGACCCGGAGGGGGTCGTCGAGGTGCGCGACGCCGTGGCCCGCGTCGTCGAGGCCACGGGCGCGACCCTCGTCGTCGTCGAGCACCGCGTCTCGGTCTGGCTGCCCGTCGTCGACCGGGTCGTCGTGCTCGCCGCGGGGGGCGGCGTGCTCGCCGACGGCCGGCCCGACGACGTGCTCGGGCACGAGCGCGTCCGGCTGACGGAGGCGGGGGTGTGGGTGCCGGGGGCCGCGCCGGCCCTGCCCCACCGGCACCGCGCCTCCTCGTCCGGGCCCCTGCTCGAGGCCTCGGGCCTCGCCGTGGGGCGCCGGGGGGCCCGCGGGCCCGCCGTGGCGACCGGCGTCGACCTCGTCGTCGACGACGCGCGCGCCCTCGTGCTGACCGGGCCGAACGGCGCGGGCAAGTCGACCCTCGCCCTGACCCTCGCCGGGCTGCTGTCTCCGGCGGGCGGTGCGCTCCGGGCGACCGAGCTGCTCGCCGCCGGCGCCGGGCCGTCGCCTGCCCGGTGGCGCTCGCGGCAGCTGCTGTCGCGGGTCGGCACGGTCTTCCAGGACCCTGAGCACCAGTTCCTCACCGCGACCGTCCGCCGTGAGCTGGCGGTGGGGCCGGAGGCGCTGGGCGAGTCGCCCGCGGAGGTCGCCTCCCGGGTCGACGAGCTCCTGGCCCGCCTGCGCCTCGACCACCTCGCCGGCGCCAACCCGTTCACGCTCTCGGGCGGCGAGAAGCGGCGGCTCAGCGTCGCGACCGTCCTCGCGTCGCGGCCGCGCCTCCTCGTGCTCGACGAGCCGACCTTCGGGCAGGACGCCCGCACCTGGCGTGAGCTCGTCGCGCTGCTCGCCGAGCTCGTCGACGAGGGGCGCTCGGTGGTGGCCGTGACGCACGACGCCGAGTTCGTCGCCGCCCTCGCCGACGACGTCGTCGCCCTCGAGCGGCCCGTCGGGCGCGAGGCCGTCGCGTGAGCCTGCTCGCGGCCGTCGAGACCGACCGGCTCGTCGGCCGCCTGAACCCGGTGGCGAAGCTGCTCGCGGCGCTGGTCGTGTCGCTCGTGCTGCTGCTCTCGATCGACGCCGTCTCGGCCGGGGTCGCCCTCGTGCTCGAGCTGCTGCTGCTGCCGTGGGCGGGGCTCTCGGCGCGGCAGCTGCTGCGTCGCACCGCCCCGCTGTGGATCGCCGCACCGACGTCGGTGCTCGTCACGGCCCTCTACGGCCGCGACGAGGGGGCCGTGCTGCTGCAGGTCTGGTGGATCAGCGTGACCGACGGGTCGCTCTCACTGGCCCTCGCCATCGGCCTCCGCATCCTCGCGGTGGGGGTGCCGGGCATCGTCCTGCTCGCGACCACCGACCCCACCGACCTGGCCGACGGCTTGGCGCAGGTGCTGCACCTGCCCGCGCGGTTCGTGCTCGGCGGCCTCGCCGGCCTCCGGCTCGCCGGGCTGTTCGCCGACGACTGGCGGCAGCTGGCCCTCGCCCGGCGGGCGCGCGGCGTCGCGGACGGCCGGGGCCCCGTCGCGGCGGCGCGCCGCTTCGGCGGGCAGGCGTTCTCGCTGCTGGTGCTGTCGGTGCGCCGCGGCAGCAAGCTGGCGACGGCGATGGAGGCGAAGGGCTTCGGCTCCGACGCCGAGCGCACCTGGGCCCGGCCGTCGCGCGTCGCGGGCCGCGACCTCGTGCTCGTCGCGATCGGGGTGCTCATCGCGGCGGCGGCGGTCGCCGCGGCCGTCGTGGCCGGCACCTGGGAGTTCGTCCTTGCCTGAGGAGTGGTCGGCGGTCGTCGACGACGCCCTCGTGGGCGCCCTGCTGCGGCGAGCCGAGGAGTCGCGGGTCGGCGCCGACCGCGTGGTGCTGCTCGTCGACGGCCGCTCCGGCTCGGGCAAGACGACGCTCGCGCGTCGCCTGGTCGCGGCGTGGCCCGGTGCCGGGCCGGTCCAGCTGGTGCACCTCGACGACGTCTACCCCGGCTGGCACGGCCTCGCGGCGGCCTCCCGGGTCGTCGAGGAGTCGCTGCTCGTCGGGCGCGAGCCGGGCTGGACCACGTGGGACTGGGACGCCGACGTGCCGGGGGAGCGGCGGACGCTCGACCCGGCCGTCTCGGTGGTGGTGGAGGGCGCCGGGTCGCTGACCCGCGCCTCCTCGGGGCTGGCGACCCTGTCGGTGTGGCTGGAGCTCGACGCGGGGGAGCGGCGACGACGGGCGCTGGCCCGCGACGGCGCGGCCTACGAGCCGTGGTGGGAGGTCTGGGCCGGGCAGGAGGAGGCGCACCTCGCGGCCGAGCGGCCGCGCGCGCTCGCCGACGTGGTCGTCCGGGTGCCCGTGACGCCGGTGCCGGCGCCGCCGACGGTGCCGTCGTCGTCGCCGTCTCCGTCGAGGTGACCCGTCCGGGGCCCTCGCAGCGCGTCAGGGCCCAGATCGGGGCACGGGGAGGCGCAGCTAGGCCCAGCCGAGCTGGTGCAGCTGGTCGTCGTCGATGCCGTAGAAGTGGGCGATCTCGTGCACGAGCGTGACGTGGATCTCGTCGCGCAGCTCGTCGACGTGGTCGACGGTGGCGAGGTGGGGCTCGCGGTAGAGGACGATGCGGTCGGGCAGCTCGCCGAAGCCGTAGCTGCCGCGTTCGGTGAGGGCGACGCCGTCGTAGAGGCCGAGCAGGTCGAGCGTGCCGTCCTCCGGGCGGTCCTCGGTGACGAAGACGACGTTGTCGAGGCCGTCGACCATGTCGTCGGGCAGGAGATCGAGCTCGGCGACGACCATGTCGTCGAACTGCTCGGCGCTCACCTCGGACGGGTCGATGCCGGCTGCTCGGTCGTCGCTCACCCGTTCAGGCTCCCACACCCCGCCTGAGCCCTCAGTCGACCCCCATCGGGTCGGGCGGATGATCGGCCGCACGCGCCACGCGCATCCGGTGCGCCGCCTCCCGGGCCCCCTTGCCCACGCCCCACACGATGAACCAGACGCCCAGGACCGGGCCGATGAAGATCAGGCCAGAGATGCGCCCGTCCCACCCCCAGTAGCTGTACGTCAAGAACGCCCCGACCCCGAGCGCGATGAACGCCACCCCCGCGACGACGAGCCCCCACCACGACGCCGGCGCCTCGCGCCCCGCCCCCCGTGCGTCCTTCACCCCGTAGTTCTACCGCCCCCGCCCCCGCCGCGCCCACCGAGCAGGCGGTCCTCCCGCCACGCTCTCGCTCCTCGCAACCATCGACGACGTCTCAGATGCGCTCGCGCATCTGAGACCGAACAAGCACGGAACCCAAAGAAGGCCCTGCCTCGTAGGGCAGGGCCTTTCCATTTGGCGTCTCAGATGCGCTCGCGCATCTGAGACCAAAAAGCACGGAACCCAAAAAAGGCCCTGCCTCGTAGGGCAGGGCCTTCCCATTTGGCGTCTCAGATGCGCTCGCGCATCTGAGACCAAACAAGCACGGAACCCAAAAAAGGCCCTGCCTCGTAGGGCAGGGCCTTTCTATTTGGGTGAGTAACGGGGCTTGAACCCGCGGCCTCCTAGACCACAACCAGGCGCTCTACCAGCTGAGCTATACCCACCATGTGCGGCCGCCGGAGCGATCGCAACGAGAAGACTCTACTACAGCCGGGAGGCCCATTCGTCCACGACGGCCTTCGAGATCGCCTGGACGTCGTCGGTGGTGGGCCCGGGGTCGGCGACGAAACCGGCACGGCGGTAGTACTCGAGCTCGCGGATGGACTCGAGGATGTCGGCGAGGGCCCGGTGGCCGCCGTGCTTCTGCGGGGCGTTGAAGTAGACGCGAGGGAACCAGCGGCGGGCGAGCTCCTTGATGGAGGAGACGTCGACGCTGCGGTAGTGCAGGTGACCGTCGACCCGCGGCATGTACTTCGCGAGGAAGGCGCGGTCGGTGCCGATCGTGTTGCCGGCCAGGGGGGCGTGCTGCTCGGTGGGGACGTACTTGAGGATGTACTCGAGCACCTCGTACTCGGCCTCGGCGAGGCTGACGCCGCCGGGGATCTCCTCCAGCAGGCCGGAGGAGGTGTGCATGTCGGTGACGAACTCGTTCATGTTGTCGAGCGCCGACTGGTCGGGCTTGATCACGATCGTGAAGCCGGGGTGCACGGGCGTGAGGTCGAAGTCGGTGACGACGACGGCCACCTCGACCAGCTCGTCGACCGCGATGTCGAGCCCGGTCATCTCGCAGTCGATCCAGACCAGCCGGTCGTTCGTGGAAGCCATGCCGCCACTCTAGCGTCGGGGGCCGACACGCTCGGGCTCGGGCGCCGCCCCGGAGGCGCGACCTACCTGGGCGCTCGGTCCGCGCCTCCTGGTAGAAGGGTGGCATGACAGACAGCAAGCCCACCGTGGCCGAGGGATCCGAGTACGTCGTCTTCTTCGAGGGCGGCCCGAGCGACGGCAGCACCGACACCCGCACCAGCTTCGACGGCTCCTACGAGGACGAGATCGTCGACTACGTGCTCGTCGAGGGCATCGAGACCGGCTTCGTGTACAAGGTGCGCGAGGCGAAGATGAACGGCGAGCAGCTGCAGGTGCACTACAAGCTCGACGAGGCCGACAGCGACCCGGTCGACGCCCTCGAGAACCGCGGCGACCGCACCGACGAGTTCGGCACGTTCTGACGCCACGGCAGGTGGACGAGGAGGCGCGGGGAACATCTCCCCGCGCCTCCTCGTTGTACGGGGGCATGAAGGTCGAGCTGTACACGTCCGCGTTCTGCGGCCCCTGCCACGCGGCCCGCGCCGTCGTGGCCGAGGCCTCGGCCCTGGTGCCGCTGCTCGAGGTGGACGAGGCCGACGTCGTCGCCCGGCCCGACGAGGCGGAGGCCCGCGACGTCCGCAGCACGCCGACGATCGTGGTGCTCGACCGGGCCGGCAGCGAGGTGTTCCGCGCCGCCGGGGTGCCGCGGCTCGACCAGCTGCTCGGCGCGCTCGCCCTGGCCGTCTGAGCGGGCACGGTATCGTGGGGCCCACGCCCTCGTAGCTCAGCGGATAGAGCAGGAGCCTTCTAATCTCTTGGTCGCAGGTTCGATCCCTGCCGAGGGCACCGTGACAGGTTCTTCGTGGTGCTTCTCATCTCTTGGTCGCAGGTTCGATCCCTGCCGAGGGCACCGTGAACAACGGCCCTGCCGAGGGCACCCGCTACGCGTCGGGCGTCGTCCGGTCGCGGACCTGCGTCGCGCTGACCGGGTCGCCGTAGCGGTCGGTGTCGTCGTCCCCGTCGTCGGACGAGTCCCGCTGGGCGGGCATCGCCTCCGTGGGCGCCTGCTCGCGGGGCCGCACGGGCTCGTGACGGGCCGGCGACGTCGGGCGGAAGGCGGCGTGCTCGTCGGTCAGCGGCGTGGGCGCCGTCGGCGTCCGTCGCTCCGGCACGAACGGCGTGACCTCGACGGGCTCGTCTGCCCGACGGGCGACGGCGGCGGGGCCTGAGCCGGAGGCCGGTGCCGCTCTCTGCCCGTCGCGCTCGGCCTTCCAGTCGCGCTGACGCTGTGCGGCCTCGGTCGCCTGCTCGGCGTCCTCGTAGCGCCACCGCTCCAGGTCCGCCCGGAAGAGCTTCTTGGCCCGCGACGGGCGGCTCTGCCAGTCGAGCAGGCGGTCGCGGAACTCCGCCAGCGACTGCTCGGGCTGGTGGCCGTAGCTGGCGGAGTCACGCTTGATCTCGCCGAGCTGGTGCTCGGCCCACGAGGCGGCGAGGCCCGAGCCGGTCACGGGCAGGAGGCGCAGACGGACCTCCGCCTCCTGGGCGAGGTGGTCCGTGAAGGTGCGCTCCTCCGCCCCGAGCGAGCTCCACGTCGCCGCCTTGCGCGACGCCGCGACGATGCCCGCGATCGCGGAGGCCTTCGCCTCGTCGTCGTGCAGGCGGACGACGCGCTTCAGGGCGGCCCTCCCGATCAGGGCGGCGACGACGCCGGCGACGAGGATCGCCACGAACGGCACCACCGCCTCGGAGACGACGCGCCACCCGTCATCGCTCTGGACCCACCGGACGAGACTGTTCCACCACTGCATGCGCGAACTCTACAGCCGAGGTCGAAGGTTGCCGGGGCCCGGTCGCGGGCGAGCCGCGGCTCAGGCGAACCGGAAGCAGTCGGTCGCGTCGCTGCGGCTCCAGAAGTCGCCGATCTCGACGAAGCGCCGCTGACGGGCCAGGAACCTCTTCGCCCGCCACCGGTCGCCCTGCGGGTCGTCGTGCCTCTCGACGTAGCCGAGCACCTCGCCCGAGGCCGTCGTGACGCGGGAGAGGTCGTCGCGCACCTGGACGAGGCGCAGGCCCCCGCGGGTCTCGGCGAGCGGGAGGTGCTGCGTCGCCGGACGCGTCGCCGGGGGCGTGAGGAGGGTGGTCGCGGAGGTGCTGGTCATGAGGTGCTCCTGAGGTCATCCGGCCGATGCTGTCGAGAACACGGCTGACGCTACGAGCTGCCACCGACATCGCCTCGACCCGGGACGGGAGCCCGACGACGGCGCCGGGGACGGCAGGAGGGGCGGACCCGACCGGGCCCGCCCCTCTTCCGACGCCGAGCCCGTCAGGCCCGTGTCCGCTCCGTCAGCGACCCGTCCCGTCGACGGCGAACGGCTCGATGGCCGCGACCTCGTCGTCGGTCAGCTCGGCTCCGTTCAGGGCGTCGAGGCTGTCGTCGAGCTGGGCGACCGACGACGCACCGATCAGGGCGCTCGTGACGGCGGGCTGACGGAGCACCCACGTCAGCGCGAGCTGGGCGAGCGACTGGCCCCGCGCCTCCGCGATGTCGTTCAGGCCACGCACGCGCTCGAGGTAGGTCTCGCTCAGGGCGTCCTCCGTGAACCAGCGGCCCTCGGCCGCCCGCGACCCGGCCGGCGCCTTGCCCGAGAGGTACCGGTTGGTGAGCAGGCCGCCGGCGAGCGGCGAGAACACGATCGAGCCCACGCCGTTGTCGAGCAGCGTCTCGAAGAGGCCCTGCTCGGGCTTCCGGTCGAACATGTTGTAGCGCGGCTGGTGGATCAGCAGGGGCACGCCCTCGTCGGCGAGGGCGTCGATCGCCGCCTGCGTCTGCTCCGGGCCGTAGTTCGAGATGCCGGCGTAGAGCGCCTTGCCCTGGTGCACGGCGGTCGCGAGGGCCCCCATCGTCTCCTCGATCGGCGTCTCGGGGTCGGGGCGGTGCGAGTAGAAGACGTCGACGTAGTCGAGGCCCGTGCGCTCCAGGCTGGCCTCGAGCGAGTTCAGCAGGTACTTGCGCGATCCGCCGTCGCCGTAGGGGCCGGGGCGCATGTCGTAGCCCGCCTTCGACGAGACGACGAGCTCGTCGCGGTAGGGCACCAGGTTCGCGGCCACGATGCGGCCGAACTGCTCCTCGGCCGAGCCGTAGGGCGGGCCGTAGTTGTTGGCCAGGTCGAAGTGGGTGACGCCGCGGTCGAACGCGCGGAGGACGATGTCGCGCTGCGTCTCGAGGGCACGGTCGGTGCCGAAGTTGTTCCAGAGCCCGAGCGAGATGCGGGGCAGTTTGAGCCCGCTGCGACCGGTGCGGACGTAGTCCAGCTTCGAGTACCGCTCGTCGTCGGCGACGTAGGGGGTGAAGGGAGATCTCATGACCTCACCCTAGGGCCGGGCCCCGCCCGGGGGCCCGAGCGATCGGGGGACGGCGCCCCCTGGTCGATCGCGGGTCGGCGGAGTACCGTGCGCCCCATGACGACGTTCGTCCTGGCCGGTGGCTGCTTCTGGTGCCTCGACGCGGTGTACCGCGCGCTGGACGGGGTCACGGAGGTCGTCTCCGGCTACACGGGCGGCTCGTCGCCCGACCCCACGTACGACGAGGTCGTGACGGGCTCGACGGGGCACGCGGAGTCCGTGCGCGTCACCTTCGACCCCGCCGTGCTGCCGGCCGACGTCGTGCTCGACGTGTTCTACACGGTGCACGACCCTCGGCAGCTCGACCGCCAGGGCGCCGACGTCGGGTCGCAGTACCGGTCGGCGACCTTCGCGGCCGACGACTCCCAGCGCGAGGTCCTCGAGCGCGCCCGCGAGCGTGCCGACGCGACCTGGGGCGGCGGGGTCGTCACGACCGTCGAGCCGCTCGGCCGCTTCTGGCCCGCCGAGGAGGAGCACCAGGACTTCGCGGAGAAGAACCCCGGCCAGGGGTACTGCGTGGCGGTGGCGCGGCCGAAGGTCATCGCCGTCCGCCGCGCCTACGCCCGGTACGCCCTGGCCACCTGACCCGCCCCGCACGCCGTGCGGGGCGCCACCGAGAGAAGGGTGCTCGACGATGAGCGACCACATGACCACCGACCGGGTCGAGCTGACCGGGCAGTCCTGGCTGGCCCTCGGGCCCGCCGGAGCCGTCGGCTCCGTCCACCGCACGAGCCACGGCTTCACCGTGCGCCTCGCCGGCCGCGACGAGTTCAGCGGGGAGTACCCGACCCTCGCCGTCGCGAAGAGCGCCCTGTTCGCCGCGCTCGGGCCGGGCGCCGAGTACCCCGAGTTCCGCGAGCACTAGCCGGCGGGGGGAACCCCACTGACCGTCCCTCCCCGGGGCGGCCCGGGCCCGCGCCGTCCCCAGGGAGGCGCGGGCCCGGCCGTGGGGCCCGCCCGCCCTCGCGAGACTCCCGGCATGACAGACACCATCACCCTCACCGGCATCGTCGCCACCGACCCCCGACTCGTCACGACCGAGGCCGGGCTCGACATCACGAGCTTCCGCCTGGCGTGCACGCAGCGCCGCTTCGACCGGGCCCGTGACGCCTGGGTCGACGGCGACACGAACTGGTACACCGTCACGGCCTTCCGGGCGCTCGCCGCCAACGTGGGCGCCTCCGTCCACAAGGGCGAGCGGCTCGTCGTCACGGGCCGCCTCCGCATCCGCCCCTGGGAGACGAGCGACAAGTCGGGCACGACCGTCGAGGTCGACGCCGACGCGGTCGGCCACGACCTGCGCTGGGGCCGGTCGTCCTGGAGCAGGGCCCTCGCCTCCGCGACGCCGGCGGGAGTCGCGGCGGGCGACGCGCCGGCCCCCGCCGACCCCGAGGCGGTCGCCGGGGGCACCGCGGCCCCGGGCTGGGCGTCCGTCGCCGCCGCGCGCCCCGACGAGTCGTCGGCCGGCGGGGGCGCCGTCGGTGAGGACGGGCCCCTCGTCCCGGCCGGGGCCGGGGGAGGTGCGGGCTCCTCCGACCCCGCCGAGGGCGGCGACGAGCCGCCCTTCTAGCTCCGGCCGCGGGCGACCCCGCACCGTGCCGCCGGGGCCCGCGCCACCGGTGACCGCTACGATCGGTCGAGAGCGACCCGGCCCGGGTCCGCGGCGAGGAAGGTGCCCCGTGAGCCGATCGCGACCCGTCGCCCTCCGACTGGGCGTCGTGGCCCTGCTGGCAGCGGCCCTCACCGGCTGCACCACGGAGGCGCCGGCCCCCGCGCCGTCGACGTCCGCCGCCGCGACCGCCGAGCCCTCCGCCGACCCGACGATCACCCCCGACTCGACGAGCGACGAGGCCTACGCGTACTTCGACCTCGTGGCTCGCGGGCACGTCGACGCGAACGGCGCGAAGGACGGGCGCTCGATGGTCGACACCCTCGTGGCCGCCGGCTTCGACAAGGCGGCGATGGAGGTCACCCCCGACTCCACGTCCATCGGCCGGGCCGCCGACTCCGTGCAGTTCTCCGTGCTCTGGGGCAGCGACTGCCTCATCGGCCAGACCAGCGGCGCGGGCTACAGCAGCCAGCTCGCCCCGGTGCTCGGCAACGGCAGCTGCCTCGTCGGCACCACCCGCGCCATCGACTGGTGACGACCCGCTCCTCCTCGCTCCGGCCCCCAGGGGTCGGCCCCCGAACCTCTCCCATCCCGCCCCCGGCGCCTCACGGCTCGACCCATAGACTGGACACCATGGCCGAATACATTTACTCGATGGTCCGTGCCCGCAAGGCGGTCGGCGACAAGCTGATCCTCGACGACGTCACGATGTCCTTCATCCCGGGCGCCAAGATCGGCGTCGTCGGCCCCAACGGAGCCGGCAAGTCGACGATCCTCAAGATCATGGCGGGGCTCGACACCCCCAGCAACGGCGAGGCCAAGCTCTCGCCCGGCTACACCGTCGGCATCCTCATGCAGGAGCCCGAGCTCGACGAGACCAAGACCGTCCTCGAGAACGTGCAGGAGGGCGTCGGCCCGATCAAGCAGAAGCTCGACCGGTTCAACGAGGTCTCGGCCGCGATGGCCGAGCCCGACGCCGACTTCGACGCCCTGCTCGCCGAGATGGGCTCCCTCCAGGAGGACATCGACGCCGCCGACGCGTGGGATCTCGACTCCCAGCTCGAGCAGGCGATGTCGGCCCTCCGCACGCCCCCGGGCGACGCCGAGGTCGCGAACCTCTCCGGCGGTGAGAAGCGCCGCGTCGCCCTCTGCAAGCTCCTGCTGCAGAAGCCCGACCTGCTCCTCCTCGACGAGCCCACCAACCACCTCGACGCCGAGAGCGTGCTCTGGCTCGAGCAGCACCTCAGCAAGTACCCCGGCGCCGTGCTCGCCGTGACCCACGACCGGTACTTCCTCGACCACGTCGCCGAGTGGATCGCCGAGGTCGACCGTGGTCGCCTCTACCCCTACGAGGGCAACTACTCGACGTACCTCGAGAAGAAGGGCGAGCGCCTCCAGGTCCAGGGCAAGAAGGACGCCAAGCTGGCCAAGCGCCTCGCGTCCGAGCTCGAGTGGGTGCGCAGCAACGCCAAGGGCCGCCAGGCGAAGTCCAAGGCCCGTCTCGCCCGCTACGAGGAGATGGCGAGCGAGGCCGAGCGCACGAGGGTCCTCGACTTCGAGGAGATCGTCATCCCCGTCGGGCCGCGCCTCGGCTCGCAGGTCATCGACGCGAAGAAGCTGCACAAGCAGTTCGGCGAGCGCGTGCTGATCGACGACCTCACCTTCACGCTGCCCCGCAACGGCATCGTCGGCGTGATCGGCCCGAACGGCGTCGGCAAGACGACCCTGTTCAAGACGATCGTCGGCCTCGAGCCGCTCGACGGCGGCGACCTGCGCGTCGGCGAGACGGTCGACATCTCGTACGTCGACCAGAGCCGCGGCGGCATCGACCCGAACAAGAACCTCTGGGAGGTCGTCTCCGAGGGGCACGACTACATCCAGGTCGGCAAGACGGAGATCCCCTCGCGGGCCTACGTCTCGCAGTTCGGCTTCAAGGGCCCCGACCAGCAGAAGAAGGCCGGCGTCCTCTCCGGTGGTGAGCGCAACCGCCTCAACCTGGCGCTGACCCTCAAGCAGGGCGGCAACCTGCTGCTGCTCGACGAGCCCACCAACGACCTGGACGTCGAGACGCTCGGCAGCCTCGAGAACGCCCTGCTCGAGTTCCCCGGCTGCGCCGTGGTCATCACCCACGACCGGTGGTTCCTCGACCGGATCGCCACGCACATCCTCGCGTGGGAGGGCCTGAACGACGACGGCACCCCCAACTGGTACTGGTTCGAGGGCAACTTCGAGTCGTACGAGGAGAACAAGATCGAGCGTCTCGGCGCCGACGCGGCGAAGCCCAGCTCCGCCACGTACCGCAAGCTGACGCGCGACTGAGATGACCCGCCTGCACGTGCCGACCCGGGTCCGCTGGAGCGACCTCGACGGGTACCGGCACGTGAACAACGCGTCGATGCTGCGCCTCCTGGAGGAGGCGCGCATCGACGCGTTCTGGTCTCCCGACGGCACCATCGACGAGCTGTCGAGCGCCGCCGTGCTCGACGGGCGGCCCGACGCGGCGACGATGACGCTCATCGCCCGTCAGGAGCTCGAGTACCTCGTGCCGATCCCGTACCTGCGGGCGCCGCTCGACGTCCAGCTCTGGGTCGGCCGTCTCGGGGGCGCCAGCCTCGAGGTCTGCTACGAGGTCTGGTCGCCCGTCGGCGTCGAGCCGGCGCAGCTCTTCACCCGGGCGGCCACCACCATCGTGCTCGTCGACTCGGCGACGAACCGGCCGAGGCGCATCTCCGACGTCGAGCGGGAGGCCTGGTCGCCGTACCTGGAGGAGCCCCTGAGCTTCCGGCGACGCTGATCACCGGCGGGCGCTGAGCCCTGGGTCGTTCCTGACCCCGAGGTCACGCCTCCGGCGCCACCTGACGGCGCGGCACCCGGACCATGCCCTCCTGGGCCACGCTCGCGACGAGCCGCCCGGCACGGTCGTAGATGCGACCCAGGGCGAGCCCCCGGCCGCCGATCGCGTTCGGCGACTCCTGCACGTACAGCAGCCACTCGTCGACGCGCGCCTCGCGGTGCCACCACATCGCGTGGTCGAGGCTCGCGGCCTTGAGGCCCGGAGTGACCATGGCGACGCCGTGGCGCCGGTAGATGGACTCGAGGATGGAGTAGTCGCTCGCGTAGAGCAGGGCCGCGCGGTGCAGGTCGGCGTCGTCGGGCATCGGCGCCGTGGCGCGCAGCCACACGGCCTGGTGCGCCACCCGGGCGCCGTCGACGCGGAAGTACACCGGCGAGGGCACGTGCCGCATGTCGAAGGGGCGGTCGTTCGCCCACGCCTGGGCGATGGGGTGGTCGACGACGGAGAGCAGCTCGGAGTCGCTGGGCACGTCGTCGGGGCCCGGCAGCCCCTCCGGCATGTCGACCTGGTGGTCGAGACCGTCGTCGGGGGTCTGGAACGACGCGATCATCGACAGGATGGGCACGCCGTCCTGGCTCGCCTGGGTGCGCCGGGTCGCGAACGACCGACCGTCGTGGATGCGGTCGACCGAGAACGTGATGGGGACGGTGAGGTCGCCCGGGCGGAGGAAGTACGCGTGCAGCGAGTGCACGGGGCGCTCCGGCCCGATGGTGCGCTGGGCCGCGACGAGCGACTGGGCCATGACCTGACCGCCGAATACCCGGCCCAGGGGCTCGGGCTGCGACGTGCCCGTGAAGACGTCCTGGCCGTCGACCGAGCCGGCCGGCGCGAGGTCGAGGGTCGAGAGGAGGCTCTGCAGGGGAGAGGCGGTCATCCGATGTAGTTTAGGGGGCCGATGAGCCGTACATTCACCCTCCCAGACTCCCTGTCCCTGAGCGACCTCGCGACCTTCCTGGGGCGTGCCGCCCGCGTCGAGGACGGCTCGGTCCGGCTGATCGCCGGCGACGGCGTGCTCGCCGTGTACGTCGCGGTCTTCTACCCCTCGGGGCTGCTCGACCAGAGCCCGACCGTGCTGGGGCTGCGCACCTTCCAGCTCGTCGACCGGCCGAGCTTCGACGCCGTGGTGCCGGTGCGGTCGCTGACCGAGCGCCTCGTGCGACTCCAGAACGACGTCGTCGACCCCACGGCCGCGGTGACGGCGACGCTCCCCGTCGAGGTGAACACGGTGACCTGGGCCGCCATCTCACCGCCGCGCGGCGGCTGGAGCCGGCTGGCGCCCGCCGACGAGACGCAGCTGCGCGAGACCGCGACGGCCGGCATCGACGAGGTCGCGACGGCCCTCGGGTCGGAGACGGGCGAGCAGATCGTCACCCGCGTGCGCTCCGAGGTGTGGTCGCGCCCCGTCCCCGGCGCGGAGCACCTCCCCGCCGCGGCCGCGTTCGCCGCGCTCAGCCTGGGGTTCCTCGGCGACGACGAGCCCGTCTCCGTGCTCGAGACCGGCCCGTGGACCCGGGTCACGACGAGCCGGGGCCACGTGCTCGTCAAGCGCCGCGGCGGCCTGCTCTAGCCGCACCCTCACCCGCAGCCGCGGGCAGAGCACGGCATCGGCGCCGGGGCCGGCGCAGGTCCGGTCGGCCCGACGCCGGTCGTCAGCGGTCGCCGGGCGCCGGCATCGCGTTCACCATGGCGTGGGCGGCCCGGTCGAGGTACGCCCACAGGGTCGCGTCGTGGAGGGGCGAGAGCTGGAGCTCGTCGACCGCGGCACGCATGTGGTGCAGCCACCGGTCACGCGCCTCCGGCGTGATCGTGAACGGCATGTGCCGCATCCGCAGCCGGGGGTGGCCGCGCTCGTCGCTGTACGTCGTCGGGCCGCCCCAGTACTGCTCGAGGAAGCCGGTGAGGCGCTGGATCGCGCCCTCGAGGTCGTGTTCCGGGTACATCGGCCAGAGCAGCTCGTCGGTGCGGACGCCCTCGTAGAAGTGGCGCACGAGCCGCTCGAAGGCGGCCCGGCCGCCGATCTGCTCCCAGAAGACGCCCTGAGCGGCGTCGTCACCGAGCCCCCGGCGCAGCGTGACCGGCTGTGCCGAGTCAGCGGGCTGAGCCGGGCTGCCGGCCCCCGGCACCACACCGTCACCGTCACCGGCAGGGCGCGGGGTGAGGGGGATGCCGCCGCTCATCGCCGACGCCCCCGGGGAGCGGGCTGGTGCGGGGTCGGCACGGTGTGCGGCGGCTTGGAGCCCTGCACCGAGGAGGCGCTGTCGAAGCCGGTGAGGACGACGCTCGTCAGCGACGGCAGCGTGATGCCCATGGCGTCGGTGGCCGCCTTGAGCCGTGCCCGCAGCTCGCGGTCGACGGTGTCACGGTCGGCCGAGCGCGTCTTCACGACGACCCGGATGACCACGTGCTCGTCGGAGATCGACTGGATGCCCCACACTTCGGGCACGTCGATCACCGAGCGCTTCCACTTCGGGGTCGCCGCGAGCTCGTTCGCACTCGCGAGCATGGCGTCCTGCACGGCGTCGACGTCGGCGTCGTAGGGGACGGCGAGGTCGATGACGACGCGGCTCCACCCCTGCGACATGTTGCCCACCCGCAGGATCTCGCCGTTGCGGACGAACCAGAGCACGCCGTTCACGTCGCGCACCTGGGTGACGCGGATGCCCACGGCCTCGACCACCCCGACGGCCGGGCCGACGTCGACGACGTCGCCGACGCCGAGCTGGTCCTCCGCGACCATGAAGATGCCGTTGAGCAGGTCCTTCACGATGTTCTGGGCGCCGAACGCGAGACCGGCGCCGACGACGCTGGCCGCGCCGACGATCGCCACGACGTCGAAGTCGAGCTCTCCGAGCACGAGCACGAGGGCGACCGCCGAGATGACGACGGTCACGACGTTGTTCAGCACGCTGCCGAGCGTGCGCGTGCGCTGCACCACCCGCACCGCCGCGAGGGGCGAGGCGACGAGCGCCTGCGTGTCGTCGACGTTCTGCTTCCGCTTGATGCCCGAGACGACCTGGTCGACCACCCGTCGGATCGCGAAGTGCAGCACGATCCGCAGCAGCACGGCGATCAGCAGGATGGCGGCGATGCGGATCGGCACGCCCCACATCGCCCAGAAGGCGTCCCAGTCGAAGTCGACGGGGGCGTCGGGGGCGGTGGCTGCGGCGAGGAGGAGAGTCTGCATCATCGCCGACGATCTAAGCACGCCCGTCCGACGTCGGCCGTGTGCGGCCTGGACGGACGAACGGCGGACCCTGTGAGCAGGGTCCGCCGTCCGACGGGTGGCCGCGAGCGGCCGGCGCGGCTAGGAGGCGTCGGCCGCCTGGGCGCGCAGGGCACGCTCGACGCCGGAGACGCTCTCGCTCACGATGCGACGCAGGGCCGGCACGCCCGGGTTCGCCTCGAGCCAGGCACGGCTGCTGTCGACCAGCGCCTGATCGGCCAGGGGCGACGGGTACAGCCCCGAGACCAGCGTGTCGGCGATGTGGTAGCTCCGCGACTCCCAGATCGTCGTCAGCGCGGCGAAGTACGGCTCGACGAGCGGCTGCAGGATCGCGGGGTCGTTCGTGTGGACGAAGCCCTGGGCGGTCGCGCGGACGATGGCGTTCGGCTGCTCCGAGCTCTCGACGATCGACCGGAAGGCGGCCAGCTTGCCCTCGGTGGTGGGGATGGTCGCCCGGGCACGGGCCGCTGCCTGGGCACCGTTGGCCGTGTTGTCGGCCTCGAGCGCGGCGTCGATCTCGGCCGTGCCCGCGGCGCCGACCAGCACGAGGCCCTCGAGCAGCTCCCAGCGGAGATCCGTGTCGACGGTGAGGCCGTCGAGCGCCACGGAGCCGTCCGTCAGGCCCTGCAGCGTCGCCGCGTGCTCGGGGGTCGACGCGATGCCGGCGAACGCCTTGACGAACTGGAACTGCGCGTCCGAGCCGGCCTCGGCCCGCTGCGCCAGCGCCCAGAGACCGTCGCCGACCTCCGTGACGGTGGAGGCGCGGGTCGAGGGGTCGACGTAGGCCCGCGCCGTCTGCGCCAGCTGCGCGAGCGTCGTGCGGATGGTCGTCGACTCGGTCTCGGTCGCGATGTTGTCGAGCACCAGGCGCACGTAGTCGCGCGGCGCGGTCTCGGCGTCGCGCGTGGCGTCCCAGACGGAGCCCCAGACGAGGGCGCGGGCCAGGGGGTCGCTGATCTTCGCGAGGTGCTCCAGGGCCGTGGCCAGCGAGGCCTCGTCGAGGCGGATCTTGGCGTAGGCCAGGTCGTCGTCGTTCACGAGCACCAGCGCGCCGCGGTGCTGGCCGACGAGCTCGGGGACCTCGGTGCGGGTCCCGTCGACGTCGATCTCGACCCGGTGCCGACGCACGAGGGCGTCGCCGTCGAGGTCGTAGAGGCCGATCGCCAGACGGTGCGGGCGGATCGTCGGGTAGTCGGCGGGCGCCTCCTGCAGGACGGCGAACGCCGTGACGAAGCCGTCGGCGTCCGTCTCGATCTCGGGGCGGAGGGTGTTGACGCCCGCCGTCTCGAGCCACTTCTCGCTCCAGCTCGTGAGCTCGCGGCCCGAGGTCGCCTCGAGCTCGACGAGCAGGTCGCTCAGCTCGGTGTTCGAGTGGTGGTGCTTCTGGAAGTACGCGGCGACGCCGGCGTAGAACGCGTCGATGCCGACCCAGGCGACGAGCTGCTTCAGCACCGAGCCGCCCTTGGCGTAGGTGATGCCGTCGAAGTTGACCTGGACGTCCTCGAGGTCGTTGATGGTCGCGACGACGGGGTGGGTGGACGGGAGCTGGTCCTGGCGGTAGGCCCAGCTCTTCTCCATCGCCTGGAAGGTGGTCCAGGCCTCGGTCCACTCGGTGGCCTCGGCCGTCGAGATCGTGGAGGCCCACTCGGCGAACGACTCGTTCAGCCAGAGGTCGTTCCACCACTTCATCGTGACGAGGTCGCCGAACCACATGTGGGCGAGCTCGTGCAGGATCGTGACGACCCGGCGCTCCTTGATGGCGTCGGTCACCTTGCTGCGGAAGACGTAGGTCTCGACGAACGTCACGGCGCCCGCGTTCTCCATCGCGCCGGCGTTGAACTCCGGCACGAAGAGCTGGTCGTACTTCTCGAACGGGTAGGCGTACCGGAACTTCTCCTCGTAGTAGGCGAAGCCCTGGCGCGTCTTCTCGAAGATGTAGTCCGCGTCGAGGTGCTCGGTGAGCGACCGGCGCGTGAAGATGCCGAGCGGGATGGTCCGGCCGTCGGAGCTGGTGAGCTCGCTGCGCACGACGTCGTAGGGGCCCGCGACGACGGCGGTGATGTAGCTCGAGAGCACCGGGGTGGGGGAGAAGGTCCAGGTCGCGACGTCGCCGTCGACGGCGGGCTCGGGGGTCGGCTGGTTGCTCACGACCTCCCAGCGGGCCGGCGCGGTGACGGTGAACTGGAACGTCGCCTTGAGGTCGGGCTGCTCGAACACCGCGAAGACGCGGCGGCTGTCGGGCACCTCGAACTGCGAGTACAGGTAGACCTCGCCGTCGACGGGGTCGACGAAGCGGTGCAGGCCCTCACCCGTGTTCGTGTACTCGGCGTCGGCGACGACGACGAGCTCGTTCTCGGCCGCGAGGTCGGCGAGCTGGATCCGCACGCCGTCGTTCACCGCGGCCACGTCGAGCGCCGCGCCGTTGAGCGTGACCGAGTGGACGGTGCGCGTCAGCGCGTCGATGAAGGTCGAGGCACCGGGCGTCGCGGTGAAGCGCACGGTCGTCGAGCTGCCGAAGACCTCGGCACCCCGCGTGAGGTCGAGCTCGATCTCGTACGACTGAACGTCGACGACGCTCCTGCGCTCCTGCGCCTCGACTCGGGTCAGGTTCTCTCCGGGCACGCTTGCTCCATCCGTCTTCAGGTGTCCATGGCGGACTCGTGGTCCGCCGACGAGCCTAGACCTGGGGCCCGCGGCCCGGCGGGCGCCGCCGGCCCCCGGAGGTGCGCCCTCCGGCACAGGTGTTGACTGGGCGAATGACCGACACCGTCGCCCCCGCCCCCCACACCACCGTCGACTTCTGGTTCGACCCCTCCTGCCCCTGGGCCTGGATGACGAGCCGCTGGGTCGACGAGGTCGCCGCGCACCGCGACCTGGACGTCACCTTCCACGTCATGAGCCTCGCGGTGCTGAACGAGGACGCCGATGTGAGCGACGAGTACCGCTCGATGTTCGCCCGGATGCTCCGCTACACGCGCCTCGTGACGGCGGCCGGCGAGCTCCACGGCCAGCAGGTGGTCAAGCCCCTCTACGACGCGCTCGGCACGCGCATCCACCCGGGCGGCGAGACCGACGCCGACGTCGTCATCCCCGCGGCGCTCGCCGAGGTGGGCCTCCCCGCCGACCTCGCCCGGCACGCCGACACCGACGAGTTCGACGAGCAGATGCGCGCCAGCCACTTCGACGGCATCGGCCGCGTCGGGCAGGACGTCGGCACGCCCGTCATCGCGGTGAACGGCACGGCGTTCTTCGGCCCGGTCATCTCGCCCGCCCCGAAGGGCGAGGTCGCGCTGACCCTGTGGGACGGCGTCGTCGCGGCGGCCTCGTACCCCGGCTTCTTCGAGATCAAGCGGACCCGCACCGTCGGTCCGATCTTCGACTGACGCCGTCCTAGGATCGAGGTCATGCGCATCCACGTCGCGACCGATCACGCCGGTCTCGAGTTCAGCACCACGGTCATCGAGCACCTGAGCCGGGCCGGCCACGACGTCACCGACCACGGGCCGACGAGCTACGAGCCCCTCGACGACTACCCCTCCTTCTGCATCGCCGCGGCCCGCGCCGTCGTTCGCGACCAGCGGGCGGGGCACGAGGCCCTCGGCGTCGTCTTCGGCGGGTCGGGCAACGGCGAGCAGATCGCCGCGAACAAGGTCGAGGGGGTCCGGGCCGCGCTGGTCTGGAACGACTCCACGGCGAAGCTGGCGCGTCAGCACAACGACGCCAACGTCATCGCCATCGGTGCGCGCCAGCACACCGAGGAGGAGGCCCTGGCCTTCATCGACGCCTTCGTGGCCGAGCCGTTCACGCACGACGAGCGCCACGTCCGCCGCATCGCGCAGCTCGCGGAGTACGAGACGACCGGGGCCATCGCCGGCCACCCGGTCGACTAGGGGCGACGCGTGCCCGAGGGCCACTCCGTCCACCGCATCGCCAACCAGTTCGCCCAGACCTTCGTCGGCCACCGCGTCGCGGTGAGCTCGCCCCAGGGCCGCTTCACCGCCGGTGCGGAGAGGCTCGACGGCGCGACCATGGTCGACGCGAAGGCGGTCGGCAAGCAGATGTTCCTCGAGTTCGACAACGGGCTCTGGCTGCACGTGCACCTCGGGCTCTACGGTGCCTGGGACTTCGCGGGCGACATCGCGACCGGCGCCTCCATGGCGGAGTCGCGCACGCGGCGTTCCGCCACCCGCAAGGCCGAGAACGCCCCCGACGACGACGGCGAGCACTCGATGGCGAGCATCGGGGCGCCGCGCCGCAGCCGCGTGCGCATGGCCGAGCAGGAGAAGGCGGAGGACGACATCGAGTCGTTCCCGCCCGAGCCCGTCGGCCAGGTGCGGGTGCGCCTGCTGAGCGAGACGGCGGTCGGCGACCTGCGAGGCCCGACCAAGTGCGAGGTCCTCGACGACGCGGGCGTCGACGCCGCCGTCGCGAAGCTCGGCCCCGACCCTCTGGTCGACTCCCCGAAGAAGGGCAGCGACCGGTTCGTCACGACGGTGCGGAAGAAGCGCACGCCGATCGGCCTGCTGCTGATGGACCAGAGCGTCGTGAGCGGCATCGGCAACATCTACCGGGCCGAGCTGCTCTTCCGCGCCCGTCTCGACCCGCACACCCCCGGCAACCAGGTGCCGGAGGACGTCCTGAGGGCCCTGTACAAGGACTGGACGAAGCTCCTGAAGAGCGGCGTCGAGCTCGGCCAGATGATGACGATGGACGGCCTGACGAAGGCGCAGCACGCGAAGGCGCTGCGCAGCCGGGCCGACCGCCACTGGGTCTACCACCGCGAGGGCCTGCCCTGCCGGGTCTGCGGCACGAACGTCGTGATGGAGATGGCCGCGGGGCGGAAGCTCTACTGGTGCCCGGTCGACCAGGTCTGACAGGCTCGGTCGCATGAGGCACACCCCGCACTTCGTGCTGTCCGACGTCGCCGAGGTCGCGCGCCTCGTGCGCGAGAACCCCTGGGCGACGATCGTGGCCCACACGGCGGAGGGCCTGGTCGCGTCGCACTACCCGGTCGTCCTCGAGGAGACCGACGACGGGTCGCTCTCGCTCGTCAGCCACGTCGGCCGCCCCGACGAGCGCAGCCTCGAGCTGGGCCAGGGCGAGGTGATGATCATCGTCCAGGGCCCGCACGGCTACGTCTCGCCCGGCTGGTACCCGGCGGAGCAGATCATCCCGACCTGGAACCACGTCACCGCCCATCTGTGGGCCACCCCCGAGATCCTCTCCGACGACGAGAACTTCCGGGTGCTCGGCGAGCTCGTCGACCACTTCGAGCGCGTGATGCCCGAGCCCAGCTCGCTGCAGCTCGACGAGGAGGGGGCGCGCCGGGTCGCCCGCGGCACGGTGGGCGTCCGACTCCGCGTGACCCGGTTCGACGCCCGCCTGAAGCTCAGCCAGAACAAGCCGCCCGAGGTCGTCGACCGCATCGTCGCCGAGCTCGAGCACGGCGAGCACTACGCGCAGCCGGCGCTCGCGGCCGAGATGCGCCGGGTGCACCCCCGATGAGCCCAGAGCCCGAGGAGGCGCGGGCCGTCCTCCTGACGAACGCCCGCCTCGTCGGCACCGACGGCTCCGCTCCCGTCGACGCCCTCCTCGACGGCGGGGTCGTCGTCGAGCTCGCGCCCCGGGGCGAGCTCGCGTCGCCCGTCGGCGCCGAGGTCGTCGACCTCGAGGGCCGGTGGCTCGGCCCCGGCCTCTGGGACTCCCACGCGCACCTCGACCAGTGGGCGCTCGTGCGCCGCCGCCTCGACGTCGGCGGGGCGACCAGCGCCGCGGAGGCCGCGGCCCTCGTCGGGGCGCGCCTCCGCGAGGCGCCGCCCGCGCCCGGGGAGCCCCTGGTCGGCTACGGCTTCCGTGACGCGCTCTGGCCCGACCAGCCGCACCGGGCGCTCCTCGACGCCGTCAGCGGCGACGTGCCGGTCGTGCTGGTCAGCGCCGACCTGCACGCGGCCTGGCTCGACAGCGCCGCGCTGGCCGCCCACGGGCACGCCGGCCACGAGACGGGCCTGCTGCGCGAGCAGGACGCGTTCGCCGTGTCGACCGCCGTCAGCGCGGTCAGCGACGCCGTCCTCGACGGCTGGGTGGGCGACGCCGTCACCGCCGCGGCGGCGCGCGGCGTCGTCGGCGTCGTCGACCTCGAGATGTCGTTCTCGCTCGACCGCTGGGCCCGTCGCGTCCGGGGCGGCGTCGACCAGCTGCGGGTGCGCTGCGGCGTCTACCCCCACGACCTCGAGGCGGCCGTCGAGCGGGGGCTCCGCACGGGCGACGTGGTACCGGGCACCCGGGGGCTCGTCACGGTGGGGCCGGCGAAGATCATCACCGACGGGTCGCTCAACACGCGCACCGCGTGGTGCCACGACCCGTACCCGGGGCTGAGCGGTCCGGGCGCGAGCGGGGTCGCGAGCTACGACCAGGGCGACCTCGTCGCGTGGATGCGCCGCGCCTCCTCGGCGGGCCTCGTGCCGGCCGTGCACGCGATCGGCGACCGGGCGAACGAGCGGGCCCTCGACGCGTTCGAGGCCGTGGGCTGCCGCGGCAGCGTCGAGCACGCGCAGCTGCTGAGCGGGGCCGACGTCGCGCGGTTCGCATGCCTCGGCGTCGTCGCCAGCGTGCAGCCCGAGCACGCGATGGACGACCGCGACGTCGCGGACGCCCTCTGGGTCGGCCGCACCGATCGTGCCTTCGCGCTGGCGTCGCTCGTCGCGGCCGGCGTCGAGCTGCGCCTCGGGTCGGACGCCCCGGTGGCTCCGCTCGACCCGTGGGTGACGATGGCGGCCGCCGTCTCGCGGTCGCGCGACGGCCGTGCCGCCTGGCACCCCGAGCAGCGGATCGGGGCACGGGCCGCGCTGCTCGCCTCGGTCGACGGGCAGGGGCTCGTCCGTGGGGGCCGTGTCGCCGACCTCGTCGTCACGGAGGCCGACCCGCTCGCGGCCGACGACCTGCGCGGGTTCCCGGTCG
>NZ_JACYVL010000001.1:0-66420 GCF_014842245.1 Frigoribacterium sp. CFBP 13707 | reverse complement strand
CGGCCTCTCGTCAGGCAGGTGCCGGGGTCAGCCGACGTCGGCTCAGCCGGCGACGTGCGCCGCGAGGAACCAGCGGTCCTTCTCGAGGCCGCGCGAGATCTCGATCGCGACGTCCTGGCTGGAGGCGTCGAGCTCGCCGAGCTCGTCGATGGCGGTGCGGACGCCGACCAGGGCGGCGTCGATCTGGGCGACCAGCTCGGCGATCGTGCGGTCGATCTGGTTGAAGCCGGGCGACGTCGTGGGGATCGAGGTCTTCGCGGCGACGGTCTCGATGCGCGCGTCGACGGGGAGGCCGAGGGCGACGACGCGCTCGGCGGCCAGGTCGGCCCACTCGCGGGCGTGGTCGACGACGACGTCGATGAGCTCGTGCACGGCGACGAAGGCGATGCCCCGGACGTGCCAGTGCGCCTGCTTGCCGTTGACGGAGAGGGCGGTCAGGTCGGTGACGATCGGGCTGAGGAACTGGGCGACGCCGGCGGCGACGTCCGGGTCGACGGAGCCCTGGGGAACGGTGATGCGGAGATCGGTCATGACGAGTCCTTTCCTAGACGATGGGTGCAACGCTATTCGGCTGAGGGGATTCCGCAAGCAAGCTGAGGCTGCACTTCGTGAGGGTCGCCTGCCCTCACCGGCGCCGGCCTGCGTCCCGTCGGAGCCGCTCGTCCGGGTCGCAGCGGGGGATAACCCCACCGGGCGTCCGGGCGCTGGCACCATGGGGAGCGAGGCCCGGACCCGCGAGGCTCGTCCCATGACCCAGGAGCGCCCCATCACCGTCCAGAACCCCTACCTGTCGCCGCCCGCCCGCCCGGGCGGCTACCGTCGCCGCTGGCGCGAGCTGCCCCGCGAGCTCGGCTACGTGGCCCTCTCGGCGGTGCTGGTCGTGATCGTGTCGCTGGGCGCCGCGCTGTTCTTCCACGTGCTGAGCGGCTCGAGCGACTCGCTCGTCACCCTCCTCTTCCTCGCCGTGGTCGTCTTCGGCGCCCTCTGGCTGGCCCGCTGGTTCGGCACCTTCGAGGTGCTCCGGCTGCGCTGGGCGAGCGACCGCCCGATCCGCCCCGTGGACTGGACCCCGAACACGGCCTGGGGCCGGTCGAGCTCGCGCTTCGTCCGCGCCGTGTCGGTCTTCGCGAACCCGCACTACTGGCTCTACCTCCTCTACGCCCTCATCGTGTTCCCGACCGTCGCGGGCGTGACGACGTTCGTGCTCGCCCTGCTGCTCGGCGGCCCCCTCCTGCTCGTGCTCGGCATCGTGCTGTTCTTCGGCGCCGTCACCCCGTTCCCGCTCGGCGACTGGCCGTCGGCGATCGGCGCCGGCGGGGCCGCCGCCCTGGTGATCGTGGCCCTCGCCGTCTTCGCCGGCGTCGTGCTCGTCTACCCGTACGTCGTGCACGCCGCGGTCGTGGTGCACCAGGCGATCGCCGCCGCCGTGCTCGGCGGGTTCCGCTCCGAGCAGCTCGAGGTCGAGCTGGCCGACCGCGAGATCTCGCGCACCGCGGCGCTCTCCGCCGAGGGCACGGCGCTCCGTCGCCTCGAGCGCGACATCCACGACGGGCCGCAGCAGCGGCCCGTGCGCCTCCAGATGGACCTCGCCGCCGCCGCCCGCGCCGTCGACGTCGACCCGGAGAAGAGCAAGGCCCTGATCGAGGAGGCGCGGGTGCAGTCCCGCGAGGCCCTCGAGGAGCTGCGCGCCCTCTCCCGCGGGTTCGCCCCGCCGCTGCTGCTCGACCGCGGGCTCGTGGCCGCCCTCGAGTCGCTCGTCGACCGCGCCGTCATCTCGACGACGCTGGTGAACCGGGTGCCCGCCCACGTGGTGGTGCCCGCCGACATCGAGCGCAACGCCTACTTCATCGCGTCGGAGCTCGTGACGAACATCGGCAAGCACTCGGAGGCCAGCTCGGCCGACCTCGCGCTCCGCACCCGCACCGCCCCCGACGGCGTCGGCACCCTGCTCGAGCTCGTCGTCACCGACGACGGCCGCGGCGGCGCGGGCCTCCGTGACGGGCACGGCCTCGCCGGGGTGCAGGAGCGCCTCGTGGGGCTCGGCGGGTTCCTCGACATCTCCAGCCCGCAGGGCGGCCCGACGATCGTGACGGTGAGCATCCCGCTCGTGACCGACCTCGGGAGCCCGGTCGCGCCTCCCTCGGCGGACGCCCCGACGACGGCGGAGCCGACGCCGACCGCGGCGACCCCCGGCACGTCGCCCACGCTGCCGCTGCCCCCGTACGCCGCCGTCACCGAGCCGCTGCCCGACGTGTCGCCGACCGCCGTGACCGAGCCGCTGCCCCGCGGTGCGGGCCGTGGTCGAGGGCGAGGCGCGACGGGCGGGTCGACGGCTCCCTAGACTGCCGGGATGACCGACGGCCCCCTCGACCCCGCCCTCCGCGTCGCGGTCGCCGACGACTCCGTGCTGCTGCGCGAGGGCCTGGTGCGGCTGCTCGACGAGCTGGGGGTGGCGGTCGTGGGGGCCTTCGGCGACGCGGACTCGCTGCTCGCCGACCTCGACGCCGTCGCCCCGGACGTCGCCGTGCTCGACGTCCGCATGCCGCCGACCCACACCGACGAGGGGGTGCGGGCGGCGATCGAGATCCGTCGCCGGCGCCCGCAGACCTGCATCCTGCTGCTCTCGCAGTACGTCGAGGTCGCCTACGCCCGCGACCTCCTCGAGTCGGGCTCGGGCGGCGTCGGCTACCTGCTGAAGGACCGCATCGCGTCGATCGACGAGTTCCGCGACGCCCTCGAGCGCGTCGCCGCCGGCGGTACCGTGCTCGACCCGCAGGTCGTCTCGCAGCTGCTCGGGCGCCGCAGCGACCCGCTCTCGGCCCTCACGCCCCGCGAGCGCGAGGTGCTGACCCTCATGGCCGAGGGCCGCACGAACGCGGCGATCGCCGCACAGCTCGTGATCGGCACGGGCGCCGTCGAGAAGAACGTCACGTCGATCTTCCAGAAGCTCCTGCTGGAGGACAGCGGGACGGACCACCGCCGCGTGCTGGCGGTGCTGGCCTACCTGCAGCACTAGGGGCGGGCGGGGCGCGACCCGCACCGCGCCTCCCCGGGGGTCAGCTGCCGCCGTCGACGCTCCCCGGCGCGACCCCGTCGGGCGTGCCCTCGACGGGCCCCTCGTCGGCCCGGAGCACCTCGGGGGCGGCGCCGACGTCGAGGATGGTCTCGCGGAGCGACCGGCCGAGCCGCTCGTAGCCGGCCGTTGTCGGGTGGATGCCGTCGACGCTGGCCCCGGGCACCCAGGCCTCGCCCGAGCGGACGGCCCGCCACGGGTCGACGAAGACGTGGTCGGTCGTCGCGACCCAGCGCTCGAGGTCGCGCTCGTAGCGGGCGGCGGCCGAGGGGTCGCGGTCGTACGGTGGGATGGCGGCCACGACGACCTCGCGCGCGCCGACGGTGTCGATGATCGACTCGTACGACGCCCGGGCCGCCGAGAACGAGACTCCCGTGCGCACGTCGTTCGTGCCCGACATCAGCACGAGGACGTCGACGTCGGCGACGGGCTGCACGGCGGCGGCCTGCTGCTCGACCGTGCTGCCGCCCCGCGCCCAGCCGCCGACGTACTCGACGCCGTCGCCCTGCGCGTACGTCATCCACGTGTCGGCGTCGAGCCCGTCGCTGAGCAGGCGACCGCCGCCGGCCGTGAGCGAGTCGCCCACGATCGCGACCCGGACGCCGTGGCCGTCGCCCGCCGCGACGGGCACGAGCGTGCTGGCCGCGCCCGGCGCGGCTGCGGATACCCGAGCGGGGGAGGCGGTGGTCACGGCCCCCGCGGAGCAGCCGGTCGTCAGCAGGGCCAGCGCCGCGCCCACGAGCGCGACGCGGGCGGGGGTCGCGCGGTCCATGGGTCGATCGTGCCGCATCGCGGGAGCCTCCACGTACACCGTCGGGATGACATCTGCGCTCACTGGCACGGTCAGCATCATGAGACATATTACGATGGTGGGTCTGTGGGTCCGGACGGGGCCTCGACGACGATCGGAGCACCACCGTGGTCCCCTTCCGCTACCGGGCCGAGCTCGACGGGCTCCGGGCCGTCGCGATCCTCACGACGATCTGGTCGCACGCGGGGTTCCGGGGGCTGAGCGGCTCGGGCATCGACTTCTTCTTCGTCATCAGCGGCTACCTCGCCACGAGCATCGCGCTGCGCGACCGCGACCTCGGGCGCTTCGGGGTCGGTCGCTACCTCGTCCGCCGGGCCCGCCGCATCCTCCCCGCCCTCGTCGTCGTCATGCTGGCGACCCTGCCCGTGGCCGTGCTCGTGATGCTGCCCGACGAGCTCGAGAACTACGGGCAGTCGCTCGTGGCGACGCTGGCCTCGGGCAACAACGTGCTGCTCTGGCTGACCTCCGGCTACTGGGACCTTGCCTCCGACTTCAAGCCCTTCCTGCACACCTGGAGCCTCGGCGTCGAGGAGCAGTTCTACCTGCTCTTCCCCCTCGTGCTCGTCGTCGCTCCGCGGGTGCCCGCCCGGGTGCGGACGATCGCGCTGGTCGCGGCGACGCTCGCCAGCCTCGTCCTGGCCCTGCACCAGGGGCTCGTCGACGTCGACTCGGCCTACTACCTCCTGCCCGCGCGGGCGTGGGAGATCCTCGTCGGCTGCCTGCTCGCGGTGGGTGCTCGTCGGGGGTGGCGCTGGCTCGTCGCCGTGCCCGACGGCCGGGCGCGCTGGCTCGCGCTGCTCGGCCTGGGTCTCGTCGTGGCCTCGCTGGTCGGGGCCCCGGCCGAGGAGGGGTTCCGCCTGCCGGTCGTGGCGGCGGCCGTGGCGGGCGTGGCGCTCGTCATCGCGTTCGCGCGCTCCGGGTCGCCGGTGACGCGCTTCCTCTCGGCCCGGCCGCTCGTCGCGGTGGGGGTCGTCACCTTCAGCGTCTACCTGTGGCACCAGCCCCTCTTCGTGTTCGCCCGCGTGCTGACGCCGGAGGCCCCGCCGGCCTGGCTCTTCGTCGTGCTCATGGCCGTCGCGCTGGGCGTGGGCTGGCTGTCGTGGCGGTTCGTGGAGGAGCCCTTCCGCCGCCCCGCGCGGATGTCGCTCCGCCGGTTCGTGCCGGTGGTGGGCGGGGGAGTCGCGGTGGTCGTCGTCGCCGGAGCCGTGCTCGCCGGGTCGGGCGGCCTGCCCGCACGGCTCGGCGAGGACCCGGCCGAGGCCTCGATCGACTACAACAGGCGGATCAGCGAGACGGGCCGGGAGCCCTTCGACCGGCCCGGCGCGACGAACGTGCTCGTGGTGGGCGACAGCTGGTCGCGCGACCTGGCGAACAGCGTGCTCGAGACGTACCCGCGGGCCGACCTCGAGCTGCGGCACCTGCACGGCCCGTCCTTCGACGCGGGGGTCTGCTTCCTCGCCGCGAACCCCGAGCTCGAGGGGTCGGCGCTCTGGTCGGGCGCCGACGTGGTGCTGGTGTCGATCGGCGACGAGTACGAGCCCTGCCTGCGAGGCGAGCTCGCGAGCATGACGGCGGAGGGCAAGGCGGTCTTCTACGGCGGGCCGAAGAACTTCGGCGACAACCTCAACTGGGTGGTGCAGCGCCGCGGCGACGACCGTGCTGGCCTGACGAACCGGTTACCGGGGTGGGTGGCCGAGCGCGAGGCGAGCTCGTCGGCCCTCGTGCCCGCCGAGCATTACGTGTCGTGGAGCCCCCTGTGGCGCGACGGGCGCACGCCGATCACGGACGACTCGGGCGCCCTGCTGTCACCCGACCGCGTCCACTTCACCCGCGCCGGCGCGACCCTCTTCGGCGACGCCCTCCGCGCCTCCCCCCTCGACGCCTACTTCGCCCCCCTCGACCGCTGACCCGCGCCCCCGGGTCGCGCCTCCGCGACCGCCCCCGTAGGCGACGGACGCCGGAGGCGTCGAACGAGCACCGCGACGGACGAGGCAGAACAACGCCCGGAGGAAGATTCATTCACGTCGCCGAAGGCGACGGACGCCGGAGGCGTCGAACCCATACGAGGGGATGACGGGAATCGAACCCGCGCCATCAGTTTGGAAGACTGAGGCTCTACCATTGAGCTACATCCCCGGAGCGGCCGTGCCGCAGCGGTGGCACCAACTATAAACCATGGGCTCGGCCCGCTCAGTCACGGGCGGCCGTGGGTCGGCTAGACTCACCGAGGCCTGTTCCCACCCGACCTCAACGGGGTGACCGGGGGCGGGCCGAGTCAGGTGATGCACGGGGCGTAGCGTAGTGGCTAGCGCGTCCGTTTTGGGGGCGGAAGATCGCAGGTTCGAGTCCTGTCGCCCCGACAGTCGTCTACCCCCGCTGTCTCGGTCGTGAGTTCAGCGCCACCAACACAGGAGAAGCCCTACATTGGTCCAGACCACGGTTGAGAAGCTCAGCCCCACGCGCGTCAAGCTCAACATCGTCGTCACCCCCGACGAGCTGAAGCCCAGCGTCACGCACGCCTACGGTCACATCGCCGAGTCGATCAACATCCCCGGCTTCCGCAAGGGCAAGGTGCCGCCGCCCATCATCGACCAGCGCGTCGGTCGCGAAGAGGTCCTGAACCACGCGGTCAGCGAGAGCCTCGACAAGTTCTACCGCGAGGCCGTCGCCGAGACCGAGATCCGCGTCCTCGGCCGCCCCGAGGCGGACGTCGTGGCCTGGCCCGACGTCAAGGACTTCTCGGGCGACCTGACGATCGCCGTCGAGGTCGACGTGCGCCCCGACTTCGACCTGCCCGACTACGAGGGCCTCGAGCTCACGGTCGACAGCGTCGAGATCTCCGGCGAGGAGGTCGACGAAGAGCTGTCGAACCTGCGCACGCGCTTCGGCACGCTCGTCACGGTCGACCGTCCCGCGACGACGGGCGACTTCGCCCAGATCGACCTCACCGCCACCATCGGCGACGACGAGGTCGACTCGGCCAAGGGCATCTCGTACGAGATCGGCTCGGGCGAGCTCATCGAGGGCATCGACGAGGCCCTCGAGTCGCTGACCGCCGGTGAGAGCACCACCTTCGAGTCGAAGCTGCTCGGCGGCGACCGCGAGGGCGAGACGGCTCAGATCGCCGTCACCGTCACCGCCGTCAAGGAGCGCGAGCTGCCCGAGGCCGACGACGACTTCGCGCAGATCGCCAGCCAGTTCGACACGATCGACGAGCTCAAGGGCGACCTCAAGGAGCAGCTGGCCAAGTCGAAGACCTTCGGTCAGGGCGCCCAGGCGCGTGACCAGGTCGTCGAGAAGCTGCTCGAGGCCGTCGAGATCCCCGTCCCGGAGAAGCTCGTCGAGGACGAGGTGCACCGTCACCTCGAGCAGGAGAACCGCCTCGAGGACGAGGAGCACCGTGCCGAGGTGAAGGAGAGCAGCGAGAAGGCCTTCCGCAACCAGATCCTCCTCGACGCGATCGCCGAGAAGGAAGAGGTCAAGGTCGAGCAGGACGAGCTCACCCAGTACCTGATCCAGGGCGCTGCACAGTACGGCATGGAGCCCGGCGAGTTCATCAAGGTGCTCGACCAGAACGGCCAGATCCCGGCCATGGTCGGCGAGGTCGCCCGCAGCAAGGCCCTGGCGGTCGTGCTGTCGAAGGCGAAGGTCGTCGACGGCGAGGGCGCCGAGGTCGACCTGTCCGCCTTCACCGCCACGGCGGGCGTCGGCGGCGACGACGACCACGAGGGTCACGACCACGCCTGATCGGGCGTGACGACCGGAGGGCCGGGTGCATCTGCACCCGGCCCTCCGTCGTCTCCGGGGCGCGGCCGGCAGTCAGTTATTGCCGTGGGCGAACAGCCCGGAAGTGCCGCGTTGCACCCGATAGGTTCAACAGCAAGCGACAACGAATGGGAGCTCCACCATGGCCGACGTGACACTGCCCAACAGTGTTTTTGACCGACTGCTCAAAGACCGCATCATCTGGCTCGGGTCCGAGGTGCGCGACGAGAACGCCAACGAGATCGCCGCGAAACTCCTCCTCCTCGCCGCTGAGGACAGCGAGAAGGACATCTACCTGTACATCAACTCGCCCGGCGGGTCGATCACGGCGGGCATGGCCATCTACGACGCGATGGAGTTCGTGCCGAACGACATCGTGACCGTCGGCATCGGCATGGCCGCCTCGATGGGCCAGCTGCTGCTCACCGCCGGCACCAAGGGCAAGCGCTACATCACGCCGAACGCCCGCGTCCTGCTGCACCAGCCCCACGGCGGCTTCGGCGGCACCAGCTCCGACATCCAGACCCAGGCCCAGCTCATCCTCTCGATGAAGCAGCGCCTGGCCGAGATCACGGCGGCGCAGACGGGCAAGACCGTCGAGCAGATCAACGAGGACGGCGACCGCGACCGCTGGTTCACCGCCGAGGAGGCCCTCGAGTACGGCTTCGTCGACCACATCCGCGGTTCGGCCACCGACGTCATCGGCGGCGCCGGCACCGACCAGGACTAGCCCCCACCCGATCATCAGCACAGAAAGAGAAGAACTCATGGAACTCCCGATGATGGGTGGCGCGGGTCGACTGCAGGCCCCCAGCTCCCGGTACATCCTGCCGAGCTTCGAGGAGCGCACGGCCTACGGCTACAAGCGCCAGGACCCGTACGCGAAGCTCTTCGAGGACCGCATCGTCTTCCTCGGCGTGCAGGTCGACGACGCCTCGGCCGACGACATCATGGCCCAGCTGCTCGTGCTCGAGAGCATGGACCCCGACCGCGACATCACTCTCTACATCAACTCGCCCGGTGGCTCGTTCACGGCCATGACGGCCATCTACGACACGATGCAGTACATCCGCCCCGAGATCCAGACGGTGTGCCTCGGCCAGGCGGCGTCCGCCGCGGCCGTGCTGCTCGCGGCCGGCCAGCCCGGCAAGCGCCTCGCCCTGCCCAACGCCCGCGTGCTGATCCACCAGCCCGCGACCGGCGGCAGCAGCGGCGGCCAGGCGTCCGACATCGAGATCCAGGCGAAGGAAGTGCTCCGCATGCGCACTTGGCTGGAGGAGACCCTCTCGAAGCACTCGAACAAGTCGCCGGAAGAGGTCAACCGCGACATCGAGCGCGACAACATCCTGGGTGCCGAGGAGGCGCTGGCCTACGGCCTCGTCGACCAGGTGCTCACCTCGCGCAAGAACCAGCCGGCGCTCACGCGCTGACCCCTGCGCCGACCGGCCACCGCCGGCTCGGCGCGACGTCGGAGGACCCCGGGCACGCGCCCGGGGTCCTTCGTCGTCCTCCCCGGTGCGCCCGGCGCGGGTCGATCCGGCCCGGAGGGCGGTGCGGGTGCGGGAGTGTCGGACGATCGGGTTAGGCTCGGGGGACGACGGCCGACAGGGGTCGACGACCAGCTGACAGGGAGGCCGGGCATGGCACGGATCGGTGAGAGCGCAGATCTGCTCAAGTGCTCCTTCTGCGGCAAGAGCCAGAAGCAGGTGCAGCAGCTCATCGCGGGCCCCGGGGTCTACATCTGCGACGAGTGCGTCGAGCTGTGCAACGAGATCATCGAGGAGCGCCTGGCCGAGGCCGGTGAAGAGCCCACGAGCGAGTTCGACCTGCCGAAGCCCCGCGAGATCTACTCGTTCCTCGAGGAGTACGTCATCGGGCAGGACGCCGCGAAGCGCGCCCTCTCGGTGGCCGTCTACAACCACTACAAGCGCATCCGTGCCGCGTCGACGCTGACGGCGGCCGAGTCGCTCGCCGACGAGGTCGAGATCTCGAAGTCGAACATCCTGCTGATCGGCCCGACGGGCTGCGGCAAGACGTACCTCGCCCAGACCCTCGCCAAGCGCCTCAACGTCCCGTTCGCGGTGGCCGACGCGACGGCGCTGACCGAGGCGGGCTACGTCGGCGAGGACGTCGAGAACATCCTCCTCAAGCTCATCCAGGCGGCGGACTACGACGTCAAGCGCGCCGAGACCGGCATCATCTACATCGACGAGATCGACAAGATCGCCCGCAAGGCCGAGAACCCGTCGATCACCCGTGACGTGTCGGGCGAGGGCGTCCAGCAGGCCCTGCTGAAGATCCTCGAGGGCACCGTCGCGTCCGTCCCGCCGCAGGGCGGTCGCAAGCACCCGCACCAGGAGTTCATCCAGGTCGACACCACCAACGTCCTCTTCATCGTCGCCGGAGCGTTCGCCGGCCTGGAGGACATCATCAGCAACCGGGCCGGCAAGCGCGGCATCGGCTTCGGGGCTCCCCTCCACAGCAAGGAGGACGAGGCGGCCCTGTTCAGCGAGGTCCTCCCCGAAGACCTGCACAAGTTCGGCCTGATCCCCGAGTTCATCGGCCGCCTCCCGGTGGTGACGACGGTCACGCAGCTCGACCAGGCAGCCCTGATGCAGATCCTGACCGAGCCGAAGAACGCCCTCGTGCGCCAGTACCAGCGCATGTTCGAGATCGACGGCGTCGAGCTCGAGTTCGACAGCGCCGCCCTCGAGGCGATCGCCGACCTCGCCGTCCTCCGCCAGACGGGGGCCCGCGGGCTCCGGGCCATCCTGGAAGAGGTCCTCGGGCCGATCATGTTCGACGTGCCCTCCGACGACACCGTCGGCAAGGTCGTCGTCACCCGCGCCTCCGTCATGGAGAACGCGGCGCCGACCATCGTTCCGCGCCTCGTCGAGCAGCGCACGGAGAAGTCCGCCTAGCGCGCAGCCCTCGACGTCGACAGCCCCGCGGGCCGACGTCGCCCGGAGAGCCCGACCGACGAGGTCGGGCTCTTCGTCGTCCTGCCCCCTTCGGGGCTCTTCCCCCGCCTCGACGGTCAGTGTTAGCGTGGATCGTGCATGAAAGCGTGAGTGATGTAAGAGTCGACGATGTGCGGCGTGGTCACGGGGTCACCCCCGACACGGCACCCGACGACATGTCGGGGCCGGTCGACCTGCGGGGCAGCGCCGACACGGGAGGCCGGCTCGGCCGGAGGGCGATGCTCGCCGCCGCGCTCGGCACGCTCGGGGCCGGGGTGCTGGCGAGCAGCCCGGTCGGTCGCGGCGACGCGGCCCACGCGGTGGGGGAGCCGACCGCCCCGGCGACCGGGGCTCCCGGCGCAGCGGGCACCGCGACTCCCGGGGCCCCGTCGGGGGTGCGTCGCTCGTCGGCCTCCGCGACGCTCGCGGCGGCGATCGCGGGCACGGAGGCTCACGGCACCCTCGTCGTCGACCGGTCCGAGACGACCGCGGTGCCGGTCGTGGTGGACCGCCCGATGACCCTGCTCTTCGAGGCCGGCGTGGAGCTGCGGACGACCCGGGACGTCAGCGCCCTCGTCGTCCGGGCCGACGACGTCACGCTGCGGGGAGCCACCGTGGTCGGGTCCGGCTCCGCGACGAGCGGGAAGGCCCGCGGGGTCGAGGTCGTCGCGACGGTCGGGGCTCCCGTGCGACGGCTGCGCGTGTCGGGCTGCTCGATCTCGCGCTTCTCGTACGGCGCCGTGTACCTCGAGCACGTGCGCGACTTCACGGTCGACGGCAACGTGCTCACCGACCTCGCGTACGCGGGCGTGATGCTGTTCTCCTGCCTCGACGGCACGGTGCGGGGCAACGAGGTCACGGGCGTGCACCAGTCGGGGTCGTTCCCGAACTCGTACGGCATCGCCGTGAACCGGTACTGGAACCAGTCGATCGACGTCGCGCCGCGCTCGGAGCGGATCACGGTGGCCGACAACGTCGTCTCGGACGTGCCGCTCTGGGAGGGCATCGACACGCACGGCGGGCGCGAGGTCACGATCGTCGGCAACCGCCTGACGGGCTGTGCGGTGGGGATCGCCGTCGTGCCCTGCAAGAGCCCCGACGGCGCCACCACCTACGCGCCGCTCGACTGCGTGGTCGCGTCGAACACCGTCGACGCGGGCACGCTCGCCGTGCCGCGCAACGGCATCGTCTTCAAGGGCGCGGGGTTCGGCTCGGGCACGGCCGTCGAGGAGGGCACCGGCGCGATCCTCGACAACACCGTCACGGGCTACGGGGGAGACACCCTCGACGCGGCGGTCTGCGTCTACTTCACCTCGGGGCTCGTCGTCGCCCGCTCGGTGCTGAACGGGTCGATCGCCCGGGCGCTCAACATCTACACGGGCAACCACGACCTGACCGTCGTCGACACCCTCGTCACCGGGCTGACGAGCCGCACGACGCAGCGGCCGAGCGTGATCGACGTCCGCCACCACGACAACTCTGCGCTCATCGTCCGCACCCGGTACGTGGCGACGCCCGGCAGCCGTGCCGACGCGGTGGGGCTCTACGCCGCGGTCGGCGGCAGCACGCTCGACCTCGTCGACAACGACTGGACGGCCACGGCGCGCGCGGTCTACTGCAGCGTCGAGAACACCCTGGCGCGGCTGCACGACGGGGCCTGAGCGCCGCGGGGTGCCCGGCGGCGCCGCGGGGCGCCCGGCGGCGCCGCGGGGCGTCAGGCGAGGCCGCGGCGCTCCAGCAGGGGCTCGACCCGCGCGTCGCGGCCGCGGAAGTCGCGGTAGGCCTCGAGCGGGTCGCGGGAGCCGCCGACGCCGAGCAGCCGTGCCCGGAACCGGTCGCCGCCCGCCCGGCTGAGCCCGCCGTTCCCCTCGAACCACTCCACGGTGTCGGCGTCGAGCACCTCGCTCCAGATGTACGAGTAGTAGCCGGCGTCGTAGCCGCCCGAGAAGGTGTGGGCGAAGTAGGTGCTCGAGTAGCGCGGGGGCACCGGCGCGAGGTCCAGGCCCGCCGCGGCCAGCGCCTCCCGCTCGAAGGCCTCGACGTCGGTGACGGCGGCGGCCTCCGCGGCGGTGAGCGTGTGCCACGCCTGGTCGAGCAGGGCGCTCGCGAGGTACTCGCTCGTGGCGAAGCCCTCGTTGAAGGCCCGCGACGCGACGAGCCGGTCGACGAGCTCCTGCGGCATGCGCTCGCCCGTCTCGTGGTGCACGGCGTAGTTCTCGAGCACCTCGGGCCAGAGCATCCACATCTCGTTGACCTGGCTCGGGAACTCGACGAAGTCACGGAAGACGTTCGTGCCCGAGAACGTCGGGTACGTCACGCGGGCGAGCAGGCCGTGCAGGGCGTGCCCGAACTCGTGGAAGAGCGTGGTGACCTCGTCGAGGGTCAGCAGGGTCGGCGAGCCCGCCGCGGGCTTCGGCACGTTGAGGTTGTTGACCACGACCGGCGGCAGCCCGAGCAGCGCCGACTGCGAGACGAGCGGGTTCATCCACGCCCCGCCCCGCTTGGAGTCGCGCGTGTACAGGTCGAGGACGTACAGGCCCACGGGACGGCCGCCCCCCTCGGTCACCTCGAAGACCCGTGCGTCGGGGTGCGGGCCGACCAGGTCGGGGCGCTCGGCGAACTCGAGGCCGTAGAGCTGCGACGCCGCGAAGAACACGCCGTCGTGCAGCACGCGCTCGGCCTCGAAGTAGTCGCGCATCGCGGTCGTGTCGACGTCGTAGCGCTCGGCCCGGAGGCGGTCGGCCCAGAAGGCCCAGTCGGCCGCGGCGACCTCCTGCCGGCCCGCGGCGGCCCGCAGCTCGACGAACTCGGCCCGGGCGTTCGCGGCCGCGGGCGGTGCGAGCCGGCCGAGCAGGTCGGCGACGGCCAGCGGGCTGCCGGCCGTCTCGCCGGCGGTGACCCACGACGCGTGGTCGCGGTGGCCGAGCAGCTCGGCCCTCTCGGCCCGGAGCCGCACGATCTCGAGCAGGAGGGCTCGGGTGTCGTGCTCGCCGCCGCGTCGGCCCCGGGCCAGGGAGGCGCGCATCACCCGGTCGCGGAGGTCGCGGTCGGTGAGGTCGGCCAGCCACGGGTGCCCGGTCGGCAGCACGAGGGTGATCACCCAGCGCCCGTCGAGGCCGCGGTCGCGGGCGGCCTCGGCCGCGGCGGAGACCTGGCCGTCGCTGAGCCCGTCGAGCTGGCGGACGTCGTCGACGACCACGGCGAGGTCGTTCGTGTCGGCGAGGAGGTGCTTCTCGAACTGCGTGGTGAGGGTCGACAGGCGGCCGTTGAGGTCGCGCAGGCGAGCCTTCTCCGCGTCGCCCAGGCCCGCTCCCGCCCGCTCGAACGACCGCAGCGTGCGGTGCACGAGGTAGCGCTGTTCGTCGTCGAGGCCGGCCTCGTCGTCGTCGCCGCGCTCGACGGCGTCGGCGACGGCGCGCACGCGGGCGTACAGGCGCGGGTCGAGCCGGATCGCGTCGTCGTGAGCCGCCAGCTTCGGCGCGAGCTCGAGCTCGAGGGCGTCGGTGGTGGCGTTCGAGTCGCTCGAGGCCCGGTCGAAGAAGACGTGCCCGACGCGGGTCAGCACGGCCCCGCCGCGCTCGAGCGCCGCGATCGTGTTCTCGAACGTCGCGGGCGCCGGGTCGGAGGCGACGGCCTCGACCTCGGCGCGGTGCTCGGCGAGGCCCGCCTCGAAGGCCGGTGCGAAGTCGTCGTCGGTGATGGTCGCGTAGGGCGGCAGCGAGTACGGCAGCGGGCTCGGCTCGAGGAACGGGTTCGTCATGCGCCCACCCTACGAGCGCGCCGTACGTCGGGGCGGGCGGACCGCGGGGCGTCACGGGGGAGGGCAGCCCCGAGGAGGCGCGCTACAGTCCCCGCATGAGCTCACGCCCCGGTGCCCCCGCCACGTACACCCACGGCCACCACGAGAGCGTGCTGCGGAGCCACGCGTGGCGCACCGTGGCCAACAGCGCCGCCTACCTCGAGGCCGAGCTCGTGCCGGGCCGGCGCGTGCTCGACGTGGGGTCGGGCCCCGGCACGATCACGGTCGACATCGCGGAGCGCGTCGCTCCGGGCCGCGTGGTCGGCGTCGACGCGGCCGAGGTCGTCGTCGAGCAGGCCAGGGCGCTCGCCGCCGAGCGGGGCGTCGACACGGTCGAGTTCGTCGTCGCCGACGTCTTCGCGCTGCCCTTCGACGACGACTCGTTCGACGTCGTGCACGCGCACCAGGTGCTGCAGCACGTCGGCGACCCCGTCGCGGCCCTCCGCGAGATGCGCCGGGTGACCGTGCCCGGGGGAGCGGTGGCGGCCCGCGAGGTCGACTACCACGGCACCGTCTGGGCACCGGCCTCGGCCGGCCTCGACCGGTGGATGGACGTCTACCAGCAGGTGCACCGCGGCAACGGCGGCGAGCCCGACGCGGGGCGGGCCCTGCGGGGCTGGGCGCTCGAGGCGGGCTTCACCGACGTCTCGTGCACCGCCTCCTCGTGGTGCTTCTCGACCGACGACGAGCGCACCTGGTGGGGCGACAGCTGGGCGGCGCGGGCGACGGAGTCGGCCTTCGCGGCCGACGCCGTCGCGCGGGGCGTCGCGACCGCCGCCGAGCTCGAGGCGATCGCCGACGCCTGGCGGGCCTGGCGGGACGCCCCGGACGGCGTGCTCATGATGCCGCACGGCGAGATGATCGCTCGCGCCTGACGCCTGACGCCTGACGCCTGACGCCTGACGCCCGACGCCTGACCGGCGCCCGCCCCGGGCTCCGGGCCGGTCGTCGCTCAGGCGTCGGGGTCGGTGCCCTCGTCGTCGGCCTCGTGGATGCGGGCCTCGCCCGTGACGGCGTCGACGCGGATCGTCGTGCCGTCGTCGAGCTCGACCACCGGGCGGTGCTCGAGGTAGGTCAGGGTCCAGCGCCAGGTCGTGGCGTCGACGCCCTGCTCGGCGAGCTCGCGCTCGACCTGGGCGACCGCCCCGACGACCGGGGCGGGGAGGGCGGCCGGCGCCGCGCCTCCCACGCTCCACCGCGTGCCGAGCTGCATCAGGCGCCCGCCGCCGGGGCCGGGGCCTCGGGCAGCTCGCCGAGCTCTATGGCCGCGACGGCCAGCGCCTCGCCCTCGACGAACTCGAGCGACTGGATCTTGCCGACCGCCGCGAGGTCGGAGGCCGCCCCGCGGAGCACGGCGAGCTGGGCGGCCGGGGCCGCGATCGTCGCCGAGACCACGGGGGTCTTCTGCGACGCCTTCGCGTCCGACTTGGCGCGTCGCACGCCGATCAGGGCCTCGCCGACGAGCGCGAGCAGACCCGTGGGCTGCTCGACCTCGCCGAGCTCGGCCGCCGTGGGCCAGGAGGCGCGGTGCACCGAGCCGTCGTGGGTCCACGACCAGACCTCCTCCGTCGCGAACGGGAGGTACGGGGCGAGCAGGCGCAGCAGGCCGTCGATCGTGGTCTGCAGGGCGAGCACGGCCGAGGCCTGCTCGGCCGGCGTCGTCGCGCCGTACGCGCGCTCCTTGACGAGCTCGAGGTAGTCGTCGCAGAAGGTCCAGAAGAACTTCTCCGTGATCTCGAGCGCACGGGCGTGGTCGTAGCCCTCCAGCGCGTCCGTCGCGGCGCCGATCACCGTGGCGAACTCGGCGAGCATGTCGCGGTCGAGCGGCTCGGTGACACGGTGCTCGCCCGAGGGCAGCTCGAACGAGTACACGAACTTCGCGGCGTTGAGCACCTTGATCGCGAGGCGACGGCCGATCTTGATCTGCTTCGGGTTCTGCGGGTCGAAGGCCGCGTCGGTGCCGAGGCGGCTCGAGGCCGCCCAGTAGCGGACCGCGTCGGAGCCGTGGTCGTCGAGCATGGCCGCCGGGGTGACGACGTTGCCCTTCGACTTCGACATCTTCTTGCGGTCGGGGTCGACGATGAAGCCCGAGATGGAGGCGTTCGTCCACGGCACCGTGCCGTGCTCGAGCTGCGACCGCAGGGCGGTGGAGAACAGCCAGGTGCGGATGATGTCCTGGCCCTGCGGGCGGAGCGAGTACGGGAAGACGAGGTCGAACAGCTCCGGGTCGGTCTCCCAGCCGCCGGCGAGCTGCGGGGTGAGCGACGAGGTCGCCCAGGTGTCCATCACGTCGAGCTCGCCCTGGAAGCCGCCGGGCACGCCGCGCTGCGACTCGTCGTAGCCGGGGGCCGCGTCGCTCGACGGGTCGACGGGCAGCGACGCCTCGTCGGGCACGATCACGTCGTCGAAGACGGGGTTGCCGTCGGCGTCGAGCGGGTACCAGACGGGCAGGGGCACCCCGAAGAAGCGCTGACGCGAGATGAGCCAGTCGCCGTTGAGGCCGTTGACCCAGTTGTCGTACCGCACGCGCATGAAGTCAGGGTGGAACGACACCTCGCGACCCCGCTCGAGCAGCGACTGCTGCAGCTGCTCGTCGCGGGCGCCGTTGACGATGTACCACTGGCGCGTCGACACGATCTCGAGGGGCTTGTCGCCCTTCTCGAAGAACTTGACGGGGTGCGTGATCTTCCGGATCTCGCCGACGAGCTCGCCCGAGGCCGTCAGCTGCTCGACCACCGACTGCTTGGCGCTGAAGACCGTCTTGCCGGCCAGCTGGGCGTACGCGTCGCGGCCCGCCTCGGACTCGATCGCGGCCGGGGCCTCGCTGACGAAGCGGCCGTCGAAGCCGATCACCGCGCGGTTCGGCAGCTGCAGCTCACGCCACCAGACGACGTCGTTCGTGTCGCCGAAGGTGCAGACCATCGCGATGCCGGAGCCCTTGTCGGGCTGCGCGAGGTGGTGCGCCACCACGGGGACCTCGACGTCGAAGAGGGGGGAGCGCACGGTCGTGCCGAAGAGGGCCTGGTAGCGCTCGTCGTCGGGGTGCGCCACGAGGGCGACGCAGGCGGGCAGCAGCTCGGGGCGCGTCGTGTCGATGAGCACGTCGCCCTGGCCGTCGGTGCGGTGGAAGGCGAGCTTGTGGTACGCCCCCGGCATCTCCTTGTCCTCCAGCTCGGCCTGGGCGACGGCGGTGCGGAAGGTGACGTCCCAGAGGGTGGGCGCGTCGGCCTGGTACGCCTCGCCCCGGGCGAGGTTGCGCAGGAAGGCCTTCTGCGCCATGGCCTGCGAGCGGTCGTCGATGGTGCGGTAGCTCTGGGTCCAGTCGACCGAGAGGCCGAGCTTGCGCCAGACGTCCTCGAACTGCTTCTCGTCCTCGACCGTCAGGCGCTCGCAGAGCTCGACGAAGTTGCGGCGCGAGATCGGCACCTGGTCGGCGGCCTTCGACGACTTGCCGTCGCCGCCCTCGAAGGGCGGCGTGAAGTCGGCGTCGTAGGGCAGCGACGGGTCGCAGCGCACGCCGTAGAAGTTCTGCACGCGGCGCTCGGTCGGCAGCCCGTTGTCGTCCCAGCCCATGGGGTAGAAGACGCTCTTGCCGCGCATGCGCTCGAAGCGCGCCTTGACGTCGGTGTGCGTGTAGCTGAAGACGTGGCCGATGTGCAGGCTGCCCGAGGCGGTCGGCGGGGGCGTGTCGACGGAGAACACGGAGTCGCGGGTCGCCTCGGTGCGCGAGAACCGGTAGGTGCCGTCGGTCTCCCAGACCTGGCCCCAGCGGGACTCGAGGCCCTCGAGGGCGGGCTTGTCGGGCATCGGTGACGTCATGGGCTGACTCCGGTTCTGTGGGCGGCGCCGTGTCGGTGGTGAGACGCCTGGATGTGGACCAGGTCAGTGTACGCGGGCCGACACGGCCGCCAGGGAAACGTGCGGTCAGCGCAGGGTTGCAGCCACCGCACTGGCGGCTCCGGCGCAGCGCTGCTAGGTTTCCTGGGTTTTTGCCCGACACCGCGGTCGCGCTCCGTCCCCCGATCCGGAGGTACTCGCACCATGTCAGCCAGGAAGAACGCCCCGACGCCCCGTCGTCGAGAACTCACCACCGACGACGTCACCGTCGTCGAGGAGTCGATGCTCAAGCGCGCCGTCAGCGCGGCCGCCCTCGGCAACGCCATGGAGTGGTTCGACTTCGGCGTCTACGCGTACATCACCACCACCATCGCCCAGGTCTTCTTCCCGCCCGGGAACGACGCCCTGAACATCCTCTTCACCTTCGGCACCTTCACGGCCGCCTTCGTCGTCCGGCCGATCGGCGGTGCCTTCTTCGGCCCGCTCGGCGACCGCATCGGTCGGCAGAAGGTGCTCGCCATGACGATGATCCTGATGGCCGCGGGCACGCTCGCGATCGGCCTGATCCCCTCCTACGCGACCATCGGGGTGTGGGCACCGATCCTGCTGCTGCTGGCGCGACTCCTGCAGGGCTTCTCGACCGGAGGCGAGTACGGCGGCGCCGCCACCTTCATCGCCGAGTACTCGCCCGACAAGCGACGCGGCTTCATGGGCTCGTGGCTCGAGTTCGGCACCCTGGGCGGCTACGTGCTGGGCGCCTCCCTCGTGACCGCGCTGCAGCTCGGCCTGAGCGAGGAGGCCCTGCTCGGCTGGGGCTGGCGGATCCCGTTCATCGTCGCGGGCCCGCTCGGCCTGATCGGGCTGTACCTGCGGCTCAAGCTGGAGGAGACCCCGGCCTTCCAGAAGCAGCAGGCCGAGGCCTCCGAGCGCGAGCACCAGAAGGTGCCGCTCCTGTCGCTGTTCCGCGAGAACTGGCGCGCCCTGCTCGTCTGCGTCGGCCTCGTGCTCGTCTTCAACGTCACCGACTACATGCTGCTGTCGTACATGCCGACCTATCTGTCGAACACCCTCGGGCGCGACGCGACCAGCGGGCTGCTGTTCATCATCGTCGTGATGGTGCTGATGATGCTCGTCATCACCTTCGGCGGGCGGCTCAGCGACCGCTTCGGCCGGCGCCCCGTTCTCTTCGCGGGCTGCATCGGCTTCCTGGTGCTGTCGTTCCCGGCGCTCCGCATGGTGCAGAGCGAGAACGGCGTGCTGTCGTTCGCGGGCCTGCTCGTGCTCGGCCTCGTGCTCGTCACGTTCACGTCGACCATGCCGTCGACGCTGCCCGCGCTCTTCCCCACGATCATCCGCTACGGCGCCCTCGCGATCGCCTTCAACGTGTCGGTGTCGCTCTTCGGCGGCACGACCCCGCTCGCGACCGAGGCGCTCGTCGTCTGGGCCGAGGGCCGCGGCTTCGGCTGGGCCCACGACATCCCCGCCTTCTACCTGATGGCGGCCGCCGTGATCGGCCTCGTGGCGGTGTGGTTCACGAAGGAGACCGCGAACGAGCCGCTGCTCGGCTCGGGCCCGACCGTGGCCACCGAGGCCGAGGCGCACGAGCTGATCGAGGCCTACCGCGACGAGACCAGCGAGGTGGCGCGGTCGGACTGGGGCCTCGCGTTCGCGGACTCCGGGCCGATCGCCGTGATCCGCCCGGAGGGCCAGGGCGGCGAGGGCGACCGCACGGGCGAGGGCGAGCTCGGCGGGCGGCCCGCCGCCGCGGAGCCGACGCGCTCGTAGGGGACTGGCTCAGGGCCGGGCGGCCAGCAGCGCCCGCGTGTACGGGTGCTGCGGCTCGCCGAACACCCGGGCCGCACGGCCGTGTTCGACGACGCGACCGTGCTGCATCACCGCGACGTGGTCGCTCATGTGGGCGACCACGTCGAGGTCGTGCGAGATGAACAGGTACGCCAGCCCCTCCTCGCGCTGCAGCTCGTCGAGCAGGTCGAGCACCTGCGCCTGCACCGAGACGTCGAGGGCCGACACCGGCTCGTCGCAGACGACCACGCGGGGCCGGGGGGCCAGGGCCCGCGCGACGGCGACCCGCTGCCGCTGACCCCCGGAGAGCGTGCCGGGGCGTCGCTCGGCGACGTCGGCGGCGAGGCCCACCCGGTCGAGCAGCCTCTCGACCTCGGTCGACACCCGCCCCGGCCGGGTGACGCGCCCGCTCGTCACGGCGTCGGCTAGCAGCTGGCCCACCGTCCAGCGGGGGTCGAACGAGCTCGCCGGGTCCTGGTAGACCGCCCCCAGCAGGGCTCGTCGCCCTCGGCGCTCCCGCTCGCGCAGCGGTGCCCACGGCTCGCCGAGCAGCGTCACCGCCCCGTCGTCGGGGTCGTCGAGGCCCAGCAGGAGGCGCGCGGTCGTGGTCTTGCCGCTCCCGGACGCGCCCACCAGGCCGAGCGTCTCGCCGGCGCGCAGCTCGAACGAGACGTCGTCGACGGCGACGCGGGGCGTGCTGCCCCGCACCGGGAACGCCCGGCGCAGCCCGCTCGCGGCGAGCACCACCTCCGGCGCCGGCCCGGCTCCGACCCGCGATGAACCGCGTTCCGTTCCATGAACCGCGGTGGAACGCCGTTCATGGAACGGAACGCGGTTCTCGGCGGAGGGCACCGGCGCGGGAGGCGCCGGGCGGTCAGGCGCGGAGGGCACGGGCGCGGGAGGCGCGGGGCGGTCAAGTGCGGAGGGCACGGGCGCGGGAGGCGCGGGGCGGGCAGGTGCGGAGGGCGCGGGCGACAGCCGGGCGCCGCGGGCCACGCCGCGCGGCAGGGCCGCGAGCAGCAGCCGCGTGTACTCGTGCCGAGGGTCGCCGAGCACCTGCTCGGTCGGCCCCGTCTCGACGACGACGCCGGCGCGCATCACCACCACCCGGTCGGCGAGCCGACGCACGACGCCGAGGTCGTGGCTGATCGCGAGCACCGCGGTGCCGCCGTCGCGGAGCGCCGCCAGGCGGTCGACGACCAGCCCCTGCACCTCGGCGTCGAGGGCCGTCGTCGGCTCGTCGGCGACCACGAGCTCGGGGCGCAGCACGAGCGCCGCGGCGATCAGGGCCCGCTGACGCAGCCCGCCCGACAGCTCTCCCGACCGCTGGCTGAGCCGCGCCTCCGGCTCGGGCATGCCCACCTCGACCAGCGCCTCCAGCGCACGCTCCCGGCGGCCCCGCGGCCCGAGGGACGTGTGGAGGCGGAGGGCGTCGTCGATCTCGCGGCCGATCGGTCGCAGCGGATCGAGCGACACGAGCGCGTCCTGCAGCACCAGCCCGATGCGCGGCCCGCGGACGGCACGCCAGCCGCGCTCGCCGAGGGCTGTGAGGTCGGTGTCGCCGAGGCGGAGGCCCCGGGCCGTGGCCCGGCCGCCGCTCAGGCCGAGCAGCGACCGTGCGGTGACGCTCTTGCCCGAGCCCGACTCGCCCACGATCGCGACGCACTCGCCGGCCGACACCGAGAACGAGACGTCGTCGACGACCGGCGGCCCGCCGAAGGCGACGGAGAGCCCGTCGACCTCGAGCAGCGCCGGGCCGCTCACGAGGTGCCTCCGCGTCGGGCGAGGCCGCGACCGACGATCGTCGACGCCGCCGCCGTGACGACGACCGCGAGGCCCGGGAAGACGGTCATCCACCAGGCGACCTGCACGTAGGTGCGGCCGGCCGAGAGCATCGCGCCCCACTCGGGCGCGGGCGGGGGCGAGCCCAGGCCGAGGTAGCTCAGCGAGGAGGCCCAGACGACGGCCTGCCCCAGGCCGAGCGTCGCCAGCACGACCACGGGCGCGAGGGCGTTCGGCAGCACGTGCCGCAGCAGCACCGTCGAGGGCCGGCGGCCGAGCACGACGGCGGCCTCGACCATGGCCGAGCGCCGTACGCGGCGCACCTGGGTCCTCACGATGCGCGCGTAGCCGGGCGCGGTGGCGAGGCCGACGGCGAGCGTCGCGGGCACGGAGCCGGGCCCGGTGAAGGCGATCACGACCAGCGCCAGCAGCAGGCCCGGCAGGGCGAAGAGCACCTCGAGCAGGCGGCTGACGCCCGCGTCGGCGACGCGCCCGGGCCAGCGCCCGTCGCCGAAGCCGGCGGCCACGCCCAGCAGCACGCCGAGGCCGGTGCCGATGAGGGTCGCGACGGCGCCGATCGTCAGCGACGCGCCGGCGCCGTGCACGATCCGCGTCCAGATGCCGCGCCCCGACTCGTCGGTGCCGAGGGGGTGCGCGAGCGACGGCGCGCCGAAGGCGTCGGCCGGCGACACGGCGAGGGGGTCGCCGGGCGCCAGGAGCCCCGGCGCGACCGCGGCCACGACGATCACCGCGAGCACGACGGCGGCTACGGCCTCGACGGGCCGCACGCGCCTCCGGGGTCTCCGGCGGCCGGAGCCCGCCCGCGGCGGCGCGGGCGGCGCCGACGGCTCCGACGGTCCCGGCGCCCCCGGCAGCACGGGCAGCACCGTCACGAGGCCCGCTCCCGTGGGTCGACGGCGCGCTCCGCGAGGTCGCCGAGCGCGACGACCACGACGTACGCGAGGGCGGAGGCCAGGGCCACGCCGGTGACGAGGGGCACGTCGCGGAGCGTCACCGCCCCGAGCAGCGTGCGCCCGAGGCCCGGCCGGGCGAAGACCGACTCGACGACGACGGCGCCGCTGAGCAGCGAGCCGAACGCCCACCCCGACAGGGCCAGCCCCGGCAGCGCGGCGTGCCGCAGCAGGTGCCGACGGAAGAGCCCCGAGGTCGACTCGCCCCGGGCCCGCGCCGTCACGGCGAACGGGGCGGACGCCGCGTCGAGCAGGGAGTCGCGGGTCACCTGCCCGAGGAACCCCGCCACCGGGATCGCCAGGGTCACCACCGGCAGCACGAGGCCGACGGGCGTGCCCGTGCTGACCGGGGGCAGCAGGCCGAGCTGCGTGCTGAAGACGAGGACGAGCACGCTCGCGAGCCAGAAGTGCGGCACCGCGGCGGCGACGACCTCGAGCGCCGACGAGACGGCGGACGCCGCCCGCCCGCCGAGGGTCGCCCACCAGGCCGTGCCCAGGGCGATCAGCCAGGCGACGACGAGCGACGCGAGCGCGAGGGCGAGCGTGCCGGGCAGCTGCTCGAGCAGCAGCCCGGCCACGTCGGCCCGGAGCGACCACGACGTGCCGAGGTCGCCGGTGACGAGGCGCCCCAGCTGCTGGAGGTACTGCACGACGAGGGGCTGGTCGAGCCCGTACTGCTCCCGCACGAGGGCGAGGGCCTCGGCCGACGCCTGCGAGCCCGGCCCGCCGAGGATCGCCTCGGCCGGGTCGCCCGGCACGAGCCGCACCGCGAAGAAGATGAGGGTCGCCACCGCCCAGAGCACCAGCACCGCGCCGGCCAGGCGACCGACGACCCACCGCAGGGCCCGCTCGGCCGACCCGCGACTCCTGCCCGACCGGCCGCCGGGCCCGTTCCGTCGGGGCGACGGAGGCGCGACGAGCGAGCCGGACCCGGCCCGGGCCCCGGCCTCAGTCGGTGACGGAGGCGTCATACAGGGTGACCGCCTGCACCGGGGGCAGCGCGCGGACGCCGGTGACCGACGAGCGGACGAGGTAGTGGTTCTGCTGGTCGTAGAGGGGCAGCACGGTGCGGCTCTCGAGCACGATCTGCTGGGCCTGCTGGTAGAGGTCGGCGCGCTCGTCGGCGTCGGAGGTCTGGGAGGCGCGGGTCAGCAGGTCGTCGAGGGCCGGGTCGGAGAGCTGGGCGTGGTTGGCGAAGTAGCCGCTCGGTGCCGGGGTGATGCCCGACGTGTCGAACAGGATGCGGAGCACGTCGGGGCCGACCTTCGTGTACGGCGCGCTGACCAGGTCGTAGTCGTCGCTCGCGAGGGCGCCGTACCAGCTCGAGAGGTCGAGGGGCTGCAGCACGACCTCGAACCCGAGCGACTTGGCCCCGGCCTGGATCTGCTCGAAGAGCGACTGCTCGGCGGGGATGGACTGGTTCGTGCTGACCGGGAAGGTCAGCGACAGGCGCGTGCCGTCCTTGGTGCGGTAGCCCTCGCTGTCGCGCCCCGTCCAGCCGGCCTCGTCGAGCAGGTCGCCGGCGGCGTCGGCGTCGACCTCGAACAGCGACGGGTCGGAGTAGGCGAGCGGCTCGACGCTCGACAGGGCGCTGTACGAGCGCTCGGCGGTGCCGAAGAAGAGCGAGTCGATCGCGTCGTCGACGTCGACGCCCGTGACGAACGCCTCGCGCACCCGCTCGTCGTCGAAGGGAGCCTTGCCCGAGTTCAGCTCGAGACGGTTGGAGGCGCCGGGCCGCGGGGCGTCGATCTCGCTGATCGCGTCGTCCTTCTCCGCGGCGACGAGGGTGTCGGGCTGGGCGTTGTCGATCACGTCGACCTGGCCGGCCTGGAGGGCCGCGTAGCGCGCCGCGGAGTCGGGGATGAACCGCCAGACGACGCTCTCGAGGTGGGCGGGGCCGGTGTGGTCGGCGTCGGCGGGCGGCGACGAGTAGTCGTCGTTGCGCGACAGCTCGACCTGCTCCTGCTTCGTCCACGAGTCGACGACGAAGGGGCCGGTGCCGACGGGCGACTCGCAGTTGACCTCCTGGGGCCGCTGGAGCGCCTCGGGCGACTCCATCGCGAGCCACGGCTGCGTGAGCGACTCGAGCAGGGCGCTGTCGGGCGTGCTCAGGTCGATGCGGGCCGTCAGGTCGTCGACGGCCTCGACGCCGGTGACCTTCGCGAGGGCGAGGTAGCCCGTCGACGACAGCGTGGAAGGGTCCTGCACGTGGGCCACGTTCGCGGCGACCGCGGCGGCGTCGAAGGGGGTGCCGTCGGTGAACGTCACGTCGGGCTTCAGGGTGAAGGTCCAGCTCAGGCCGTCGCTCGCCTCCGTCCACGACTCGGCGAGCCAGGGCACGATCTCGCCGTCGGCGTCCTTCGACACGAGCGACTCGGCGTACTGGGTCGAGATGAGGGCCTGCGGGTAGTTGCCGCCGACGTGCGGGTCGAGGCACGTGGGCTCGGCGTCGCCGGTCGCGTAGGTGAGGGTGCCGCCCTCGACGGGAGTCGCGGAGTCGCCGGCGTCGTCCGCCCCGGCGGTGCACCCGGCCAGCGCCAGGGCGCCGACGGTCGCGAGGGCGAGGAAGGGGAGGGGGCGCGTGCGCATGGTGCTCCGGAGGATCACGGGGTGGCCGGGGGAGGGGCGGCATTGTTGTACTCAGTACAAACGGGCCGCCACCGAGTGTACCGGCATGATGGGGCCATGTCCGACGACGCCCTCCGCCGCCCCGACGACGCCCCGGCACGGCCCCTCGGGCGCCCGCGTCGGTCGTCGGCCGAGATGCTCGCCGACGCCGCGGCGGAGCTCTTCCTCGAGGCCGGGTGGTCGGGCACGACCGTCGACCACGTCGCCCGACGGGCCGGGGTCAGCCGGGGCACCTTCTTCAACTGGTTCGACGCGAAGTCCGACCTCTTCTGGGTCGACCTCGACGCGAGCACGGCCGGTCTCGGCGACCTGCTCCGCGCCTCCTCGGGGCTCTCTCCCGTCCGGGCCGTGGCGGCGGCGCTGGTGGCCGTCGCCCGGCAGCACCCGGCCGACCGGGTGCCCTGGGCGCTGACCCAGGCCGACGCGATGGGCCTCGGCGACGAGGTGGTGGCGTCGGCGGCGGTGAGGGGCGTGCGGCTGAGGGCGGTCGTCGCGGCGTACCTGGCGGAGGCGGCCGGGCGCCCCCGGGACGACCTCGACGTCGAGGTGGCCGCGTCGGTGCTGCTCGCGGCGGCGGCCACCTCGGTCGTGACGTGGGCGGGCTCCGGCGTCGGCAGGCCGGCCCTCGGCGACGTCGTGGAGCGGGCGCTCGGCCCCGTCGCGGACGGCCTGGACGACCGTCTGCCGCCGACCGGCGGGGCCTGACCGGGTGCCGGTCGCGCGGGCTAGCGGGCGGGGGTCGGGGTGGACGCCGTGGAGGGCGACGTCGGCGACAGGACATCGTCGAGCTCGGCGCGCTTCGGGAAGACGAACTTGTTCATGGCCCAGTAGCGGAAGACCATCGCGATCATGGTGCCGATCACGGGGCCGCTGACGAAGTCGGCGATCTCCTGGTGGGTCCGCGTGACGTTCGGCACCTCCAGGTCGAGCCCGTAGCGGGAGAGGTAGAGGGGCGCCGAGTTGAGGCCGATGCCGATGACGCTGACGATGACGAACAAGAGCATCTCGTAGGCGGTGTGGCGGTCGCCGCGGTCGTCGAACGACCACTTCTTGTTCAGCACGTACGAGACGACGGTCGCGACGATCGTCCCCACCGCGAGCGCGGTGACCGGGTGCTGGGGGATCACGAAGAGCTTGAGGCCGTAGTTGATGACCATCGTGATGACGAAGCCGATGCCCCCGACCACCAGGAAGCGGAGGACGGAGGGGTTGGCCTTCACGAGCCGGATCAACGAGTGCACGAGGGGCACGGTACCCGCTCGGGCTAAGAGCGAGCCGGGACTGTCCCCCTGGCGCGGGGGTCGCGACCGGAGGCGCAGGGACGTCCTCCCGACGGCGCCCCGGGCAGGCACGAGCTCGCCCGGCGTGATGACCCCCGTCCGCCGAGCGGATGACATCCGGCCACGGAACGGTCACGGGGTGAGGTCGGCTCGTCTCTGATGGGTACGGTCGTGTCGAGCGGCCCGTGCGGGGCCGGAGCGCGCTGCCCGGGGTGGGTCGGGGGTGCCGCGTCGAGCTCGGCCCACACGAGAGAGAAGACCATGAAGAAGAACGTGTCGGCCGCCGTGGCGCTGCCGACTCTCGTCGCCATCGCCCTGGGGGGGCTCCTGACGGCAGCACCGGCGGCGTCCGCCGCACCGGCTGCGGTCGAGCAGATCGAGCAGGTCGAGCAGGTCGAGCAGGTCGAGCAGATCGAGCAGGTCGAGCAGGTCGAGCAGGTCGAGCAGGTCGAGCAGATCGTGGGAGGCGCGGTGCCGGTCGACGAGACCGCCGCGCCCCCGGCACCGGACGCCGAGGCGGAGGCGAGCACGACCGCGCCTGTCGCCCCGGCGCCGATCGTCGCCCCGGCACCCTCCGTCGCGGCGGCGCCGACGACCACCTTCCGCCTCGTCAGCCCCGTGTCGGGGAGCACGACGACCTCCCTCGGGTACGAGGTCGTGGTGGAGACCGACGTCGTCGGCGGGTCGCTCGCGGTCCTCGACCGGGACGGCGTCGAGGTCCACGGCGTGTCCGGGGTCTCGGGGCCCGTGGTCAGCCTCCGCGTGACCCTGGCCGACGACGCCGTCGCCGAGCAGTCGGCGACCGTCGTGCTGAGCGACGCCGGTGGCGCCGAGGTCGGGCGCCGGACCGTCGACTTCACGGTCGACGTGCCGGTCTCTCCTGCGCCCTCCGTCGTCGCGCCGGCGGAGGGGGAGGTCGTCGTGGGCGCGGCCTCGCCCTACCTCGGTGGTGCCGTCGAGTTCGTGATGACGGGCCGAGGCGTCGTCGGCTCGCAGCCCGCGGTGCGGTTCGAGGCGCTCGACGACCAGCAGGGATGGGGCTCGGACGACCAGCCCGGCCGGGTCGGGGCCGACGGCACCTGGACCTGGCGGACCGTGCTCCCCTCCGGGAGATGGAGCGCGAGCGTCGCCCAGTACGTCCCCGGCGACCCCACGCCCGTCGCCCCGGGCGACGGAGCCCCTCCGCTGTCCAGGCTGTCTCCCGCCGTCGCGCGGTCCTTCACCCTGGTGGCACCGGCAGCCCCGGCGCCGCCGGCCGTGCCGACCGCCGTCGTGCCCGCCGTGTCGGTGGCGCCGACCCTGAGCGCCCCGACGGGGCGTGGCTCCGCGCCCTCGGCGGCCGGTCGTGACCGCCGCCTCGCGCACACGGGCGACGACTCCGCCCGTGCCCTCGTCGCCGCGGGCCTGCTGCTCTCCGCGGCGGGAGCCGCTGTGGTGGTGCTGACCCGGCGCCGTCGCGGGTCCGCCGGAGCACCGGCCTCGACCGCTCCGGTCAGCGACGCGGCTGCAGGCTCGGCTCGTCGGGCGTAGCCAGCGTCAGCACCGCCTCCTCCACCGCGTCGTGCTGCTCGAGCTCGCGCTCGACGCGGCGGAGGGCGACGGCGACGTGCTCCTCGGTGTCGTCGCCGCGCATGTCGACGGCGGCGACGAGGTAGAGCCGGCCCGGCCCGACGAACTCCGTGTGCAGGTAGGTCACGCGGTCGATCTCGGGCCGGGCCAGCAGCCGGGCGAGCACCGTCGACTCCAGCTCGTCGCTCGGGCTCTCGCCGACCAGGAAGCGCCGGTTGCGGTCGACGAGCACGAGGGCCACGACGCCGAGCAGCACGCCGACGAGGATGGACCCGACGGCGTCGTAGACGGCCGAGCCGGTCAGCTGGTGCAGCAGGATGCCGAGGAAGGCGATGACGAGGCCGACCAGGGCCGCGGCGTCCTCCGCGAAGACCGCACGCAGGGTCGAGTTCGAGCTGCGCAGCACGAAGCGCAGGGTCGGCAGCTGCCGCTCGCGGGCGCTGCCCCGGGCCTGGCGGAGGGCCTGGGTGAACGAGATGCCCTCGAGCACGAACGCGACCGCCAGCACGACGTAGTTGACGAGGTAGTCCTCGGCCTCCTCCGCGGCGCCGAGCTGCGAGATGCCGTGCTGGATCGAGACCACCGCGCCGACGGTGAAGAGGCCGAACGCGGCGAACATCGACCAGACGTAGGTCTCCTTGCCGTAGCCGAGGGGGTGGTCGGCGTCCCTCTGCTTCACGCCGCGCTTGTCGGCGACGAAGAGGAAGACCTCGTTGCCCGTGTCGGCCCAGGAGTGCGCCGACTCCGCCACCATCGAGGCCGACCCGGTCAGGAACGCCGCGACCGTCTTCGCGACCGCCACGAGCAGGTTCGCGAGGAACGCGACGACCACCGTGAGCGAGCTCTCCGGCTTCGGGGCGGAGCCGGGGCCCGGCGACGGGTCGGTGGTCGGGGGTGCTGTCGTCATGGACTCGATGATGCACGCCCTGCACCGATCGCGCCGCGCCTCCTCGACGCGTACGATGTGACGTGCATCGATCCGGCCATCACCGGGGAGCACTCGGAAGAACGCGGAGACCTGCCCCTCGGGGCCGGCAGCCGCCGGTAGAACCGAGCGGGGCAGGCCCGTCACAGCCGCAGAGCGAGTGGTCGGCCCGTGAGGGCCGGCAAGCGGGGTGGTACCGCGACCTCCGAGGCCCCTCGGCGGTCGTCCCCGTGGACGGACATCCGCACCACCTGGAGTTCCCATGGCCTACCAGCCGGTACCCGCGTCACCCCGGTTCCCCGACGTCGAGCAGGGCGTCCTCGCCTTCTGGAAGGGCGACGACACCTTCCGCGAGTCGATCCGTGCCCGGGAGGGCCGCGACGAGTGGGTCTTCTACGACGGCCCGCCGTTCGCCAACGGCCTGCCGCACTACGGCCACCTGCTGACGGGCTACGCGAAGGACGTCTTCCCGCGGTACCAGACGATGCGCGGCAAGCAGGTGCACCGCCGCTTCGGCTGGGACACCCACGGGCTGCCCGCCGAGCTCGAGGCGATGCGCCAGCTCGGCATCACCGAGAAGCACCAGATCGACGAGATGGGCATCGGCGAGTTCAACGCCGCGGCCCGTGGCTCGGTCCTGCGCTACACCGACGAGTGGCAGCAGTACGTCACGCGCCAGGCGCGCTGGGTCGACTTCGAGGACGACTACAAGACCCTCGACGTCAGCTACATGGAGAGCGTGCTCTGGGCGTTCAAGCAGCTGCACGACAAGTCGCTCGCCTACGAGGGCTTCCGCGTGCTGCCCTACTGCTGGCACGACCAGACCCCCCTGTCGAACCACGAGCTGCGCATGGACGACGACGTCTACAAGATGCGCCAGGACCAGACCGTCACGGTCGCCTTCCCGCTCGTCGGCGCCAAGGCCGAGTCGCTCGGCCTCACCGGCGTCGAGGCCCTCGCCTGGACGACCACGCCCTGGACCCTGCCCACGAACATGGCGCTCGCCGTGGGGCCGGCCATCGACTACGTGACCGTGCCCCACGCCCTGCTGCCGGGCGAGCGCACCGGCGACCAGGAGCTGCTGACCGGCAGCGTCTTCCTGCTCGCCGCCGACACCCTCGCCGCCTACGCCCGCGACCTCGGCTACGAGTCCGCCGAGGCGGCGGAGGCCGCCGTCACGGCGCACTTCGCCGGCGCCGAGCTCGCGGACGTCGAGTACGACCGCATCTGGGACGTCTACGCCGACACCGAGACCTGGGGCACCGAGAACGCCTGGCGCCTCCTCGTCGCCGACTACGTCGCCACCGGCGAGGGCACCGGCATCGTGCACCAGGCCCCCGCCTACGGCGAGGACGACCAGCTGGTCTGCGCCGCCGCGGGCATCCCCGTGATCGTGTCCGTCGACGAGGCCGGGCGTTTCCTGCCGATGTTCGACGAGCTGGGCGTCGCCGGCCTCCAGGTGTTCGAGGCCAACAAGGCGCTGGTGCAGCGCCTGCGCGCCGACGGGCGCCTGGTGCGCCTGGCGAGCTACGAGCACAGCTACCCGCACTGCTGGCGCTGCCGCAACCCGCTCATCTACAAGGCCGTCTCCAGCTGGTTCGTCCGCGTCACGGAGTTCCGCGACCGCATGGGCGAGCTCAACCAGGAGATCACCTGGGTGCCCGAGAACGTCAAGGAGGGGCAGTTCGGCAAGTGGGTCGCCGGCGCCCGCGACTGGTCGATCTCGCGCAACCGCTACTGGGGCTCGCCCATCCCCGTGTGGCGCAGCGACGACCCCGCCTACCCGCGGACGGACGTCTACGGCTCGCTCGCCGAGCTCGAGGCCGACTTCGGGCGCCTGCCGCTCAACGAGCAGGGCGAGCCCGACCTGCACCGCCCGTACATCGACGACCTCACGCGGCCGAACCCCGACGACCCGACCGGGCAGAGCACGATGCGCCGCATCGAGGACGTCTTCGACGTCTGGTTCGACTCGGGCTCGATGCCCTTCGCGCAGGTGCACTTCCCGTTCGAGAACCGCGACTGGTTCGAGACGCACGCGCCCGCCGACTTCATCGTCGAGTACATCGGGCAGACGCGCGGCTGGTTCTACGTCATGCACGCGCTCTCGACCGCGCTGTTCGACCGCCCGGCGTTCTCGAACGTCATCAGCCACGGCATCGTGCTCGGCTCCGACGGGCAGAAGATGTCGAAGAGCCTCCGCAACTACCCCGACGTGAGCGAGGTCTTCGACCGTGACGGGGCCGACGCGATGCGCTGGTTCCTGATGTCGAGCTCGGTGATCCGCGGCGGCAACCTCGTCGTCACCGAGGAGGGCATCCGCGAGGGCGTCCGGCAGTTCCTGCTGCCGCTCTGGAGCACGTACTACTTCTTCACCCTCTACGCGAACGCGGCCGAGGCCGACGGGTCGGGAGGCGCGGGTCGGCACGTCGCGGACGGCTACGTCGCGCAGTGGCGCACCGACTCGACCGACGTGCTCGACCGCTACCTGCTCGCGAAGACCCGCCGCCTCGTCACCGAGGTCGAGGGCCACCTCGACGCGCTCGACTCGCCCCTGGCGGCCGCGGCCCTCCGCGACTTCGCCGACGTGCTGACGAACTGGTACGTCCGCCGGTCGCGCGACCGCTTCTGGGCCGGCACCGACCACGACGCCTTCGACACCCTGTACACGGTGCTCGAGACGCTGACCCGCGTCGCGGCGCCCCTCGCCCCGCTCGTCACGGAGGAGATCTGGAAGGGCCTCACCGGCGGCCGCAGCGTGCACCTCGCCGACTGGCCCGACGCCTCCGCCTTCCCGGCCGACGACGCGCTCGTCGACGCGATGGACGCCGTGCGCGCCATCGCGTCGTCCGGTCTCGCGCTGCGCAAGGCGACCGGCCTGCGGGTCCGCCTGCCGCTCGCGCGCCTCACGGTGGTCGCGCCCGACACCGCGGGCCTCGAGCCGTTCCGCGCCATCCTCCGCGACGAGCTCAACGTCAAGGACGTCGTCCTCACCGCGCTGACGGAGGAGAGCCTCGGCGAGTGGGGCGTCACCCGCAAGCTGACGGTCAACGCCCGCGCGGCCGGCCCCCGCATCGGCAAGCAGGTGCAGCAGGTCATCCCCGCCGCGAAGAAGGGCGACTGGGAGGCGCGGGGCGAGACGGTCGTGGTGGGCGGCGTCGAGCTGCTGCCCGGCGAGTTCACGCTCGAGCTGGCCGTCGCCGACCCGTCGGCGGCGATCGCGTTCGTCGGCGACGGCGGCTTCGTGCTGCTCGACACCGCGACCACGCCCGAGCTCGAGGCCGAGGGCCTCGCGCGCGACGTCGTCCGGGCCGTGCAGCAGGCCCGCAAGGCGGCCGGCCTCGACGTCGGCGACCGGGTCGTCACGACCCTCGTCGTCGAGCCCGGCTCGGCCGCCGCGATCGAGGCGCACCGCGCGCTCATCGCGGGCGAGACCCTGACGACCGAGCTGGTCGTCGACGTGCAGGACGACGTCGCGACGCGCGACGAGAGGGTCGCCGTCGGTTCCGGCGCGGCCGTGACGGTGGAGGTCCGACGAGCATGAGCCCGAAGAAGAAGAAGAGCGGCGCCGAGGGCACGGGCGGGGGCGCGGCCGACGGCGGAGAGTTCGCCGAGGGCGCCCGCCGCGTCTACGACGAGCTGCTCGCGCGCGTCGGCGAGCAGGCCCCGCAGCCGCGGCTCGGGGCGACGCGTCGAGCCGCCGAGCTGCTGGGCGACCCGCAGCGCGCGTACCCGGTGATCCACGTGACGGGCACGAACGGCAAGACCTCGACGAGCCGGATGATCGAGAGCGTGCTGCGGTCGTACGGCCTGCGCACCGGCCTCATGACGAGCCCGCACCTCACCCGCGTCAACGAGCGCATCGTCGTCGACGGCGAGCCGATCAGCGACGAGCTGCTCGTGGCGAACTGGGACGACATCCAGCCCTACCTCCAGATGACCGACGGCGAGCTCACGGCGGCGGGGGAGCAGCCCCTGACCTTCTTCGAGGCGCTCACCGTGCTGGCCTTCGCCTGCTTCGCCGACGCCCCCGCCGACGTCGTCGTGCTCGAGGTCGGCATGGGCGGCGAGTGGGACAGCACGAACGTCGCCGACGGCCAGGTCGCCGTCTTCACGCCGATCGCCCTCGACCACACCCAGCGGCTCGGCTCGACGGTCGACGCGATCGCCCGCACGAAGGCCGGCATCGTCAAGCCGTCGGCCTCGGTCGTCAGCGCCTCCCAGCAGCCGGAGGCGCTGGCCGAGCTGCAGAGGGCGGCCGACCTCACCGAGTCCACGCTCGCGGTCGAGGGCACCGCGTTCGGCGTCGAGTCGACCACGGTCGCGGTCGGCGGGCAGCTGATCACCGTCCGCGGCCTCGCCGGCCGCTACGACGACCTCCTGCTGCCCCTGTTCGGCGACCACCAGGCGCAGAACGCGGCGGTCGCGATCGCCGCCGTCGAGTCGTTCCTCGGCAGCGGCTCGCAGGCGCTCGACCACGACGTGCTGGCCGAGGGGCTGGCCGCGGTGACGTCGCCCGGACGCCTCCAGATCGTGGCGAACGAGCCGACCATCCTCGTCGACGCGGCCCACAACCCCCACGGGGCACGGGCGCTCGCGAAGGCGCTCGACGACTACTTCCAGTTCGGTCGCGTCGTGGCCGTGCTCGGGGTGCTCGCCGACAAGGACGCCGCGGGCATCGTCCGGGCGCTCTCCGGCACGGTGCAGCAGTTCGTCGTGACGAGCAGCGACTCCGAGCGGGCCGTCGACGCCGACGACCTCGCCGCGATCGCGGTGGGCGTCGTCGGCGCCGACCGGGTCGTGGTCGAGACCGACCTCGTCGCCGCGCTCCGCACCGCCCGCGACCTCGCGGAGGAGACCGAGGGCGACGAGCCCGGCGGCGTCGTCGTCACCGGGTCGATCACGCTGGTCGGCGACGTGCTCGCGCTGGCGCAGGCCCCGGGCGGTCTCTCGTGACCGCGGCGCCGCCTCCCGAGGGCCCCCCGGCGGGCACCCGCCCGGGCGGTCGACGCCCCGGGCGCCGACGCGGCGCGGCCGAGAGCCTGCTCTCGATCGTGCTCGTGCTCGAGGCGCTGTCGCTGTTCTTCGTGATGCTCGTCGTCAACGGCCGCGACCTGCTGCCGACGGCCGTGGCCTTCGGCGGCGGGTTCGCCGCCATCGTCGTCGTCATGCTCGTCTCGCGCACGACGCGCTGGCCCTGGGGCATCGCGCTCGGCTGGGTCGTGCAGGCGGGCCTCGTGGCCTGCGGGCTGCTCGACCCCGTCATGTACGTCGTCGCGGCTCTCTTCGTCGCCATCTGGACCTACTGCCTGATCAAGGGCACCCAGCTCGACCGCCTCAACGCCGCCCGCTACGGTGGGCCCGGCGACGCGGCGTGAGCCGGCCCGGCCGACCCGACCACACCGACCCTCCCGCCACCACACCAGAAGGAGCACCACAGTGACCGACCTCCAAGAGACCCTCGTCCTCGTCAAGCCCGACGGCGTCGCCCGCGGCCTCACCGGCGAGATCCTGCGCCGCATCGAGGCCAAGGGCTACGAGCTCGTCGACCTGCGCATGCTGCAGGCCGACCGCGACCTCCTGTCGAAGCACTACGAGGAGCACGTGGGCAAGCCGTTCTACGAGCCGCTCGTCGAGTTCATGGAGAGCGGCCCCACCGTCGCCCTCCGCATCGCCGGCAACGGCGTCGTCGCGGGCTTCCGCTCGCTGGCCGGCACCACCGACCCGACCACCGCCGCCCCCGGCACCATCCGCGGCGACCTCGGCCGCGACTGGGGCCTCAAGGTGCAGCAGAACCTCGTCCACGGCAGCGACAGCCCCGAGTCCGCCGCGCGCGAGCTCTCGCTCTGGTTCTGAGTCTTCTGGCCAGCCGCCGCCCCTGCGGCTGACTGGCTGGGGCTTGTCGCTCGGGGTCGAGTTCTGGCCCCGGGGGACGCTCCAGGCGCCGGCTTCGCAGCCGCCTTCGCCGACATCGGGGGGCCAGCCGCCGCCCCTGCGGCTGACTGGCTGGGGTTTGTCGCTCGGGGTCGAGTTCTGGCCCCGGGGGGCGCTCCAGGCGCCGGCTTCGCAGCCGCCTTCGCCGACATCGGGGGGCCAGCCGCCGCCCCTGCGGCTGACGGCCGAGGGGCGCCCCGGGGTCGCGACATGACCCCGGGGTGCGTTCTGCGCCGGCCCTAGGGGGCGGGGGTGGCGGACGACTCGGGGGCGGTGCCGGTGCTCGTGTCGGAGGTGGGGGCTCCGCCCGCGACCTCCGCGACGAACTGGGCGAAGACCGTCGGGTCGGTGAGCGAGCCCTGGTACTGCTGGCCGTTGACCAGCACCGTCGGGGTGCCCGTGACCTTCTCGAGGTCGCTGTTCGGCAGCGGGTCGTTCAGCGCCCGCTCGGTGGCCGAGGCCACCCAGTCGTCGAACTCGCCCCCCGTGACGCACCCGGGGATCTGTTCGTCGTCGGCGCCCGCTCCCTGGACCAGGCTGACCAGCTCGTCGTTCGTCAGCCCGCTGGTGTTCTCCTCCGGCTGCTGCGCGAAGAGGGCCGTGTTGACGTCGAGAGCCGCGTCGGGCTGGTAGTTCGCGACGCAGGCCAGGGCGTTCGCCGAGCGGGTCGAGTACTTGGTGCCGAGCGAGGCGTTGTCGAGGAACCCCAGGGGGTGGATCTCGAGGTCGACCGCCCCCTGGCTCACCCACGTCTGCAGCTGCTCCGCGTTGGTCGTGTCGAACTGGCCGCAGTACGGGCACATGTAGTCGAGGTAGACGACGATGCTCGGCTTCTCGGCCGTGCCGGCCGCCGAGGCCGTCGGCTCGCCGTCGGCCGGCACCGCGTCGGTCGTCGTCGCCGAGACCGTGGTGCCGTCGCCCGAGAGCACGATGCCGTCGCTCGCCATGTTCAGCGGCCCGGGGCCGCCCGGGGCCATCGACCGCGTCACGACGAGCACGACGACGGCGGCGACGGCCAGCACGCCGAGCACGAGGCCGCCCTGCAGCGCCCACTTCTTGCGACGACGGCGCTTCGCGGCGGCCTCGCGGGCGACGCGGGCCTTCTCGCGGGCGGCCTCGCGGCGCTCACGCTTGGTGTCTCCGGGCACGGCTGGTGGGGTCATCGGTCCTCGCTGGGTCGGGGGCGCCGACGGGCGCTCCCGGCCAGCGTCGCGCCGCCGGCCAAGAAGAACCTGGGACCGGGACGCCGCGGGGGAGGCGCGGTGCAGGTGGCGGAGGCGCGGTGCGGTCAGCCCAGGAGCGTCGGCAGCAGCAGCGGGAACTGCACGACGATGACCGTCGCGACGACGATGTAGTTGAGCACGGGCAGCACCCACGAGTACGGCAGGAAGGCCGCCGCGGCCCGCTGCAGCCGGCCGGGCCGCACGAGGACCCCGCGCGCCGTGCCCCAGGTCAGGAAGACCCAGAAGAGCGGGATGGTGACCGACCACACGAGCATGCACCAGGGGCAGAGGGCGCCGATGACGAAGACCGTCTGGGTGAAGAGCCACGTGATGAAGACCCAGGCCAGCGACACGCCCGAGGCGAACGCGACCCAGAACCACCGGGCGAAGCGGGCGCCGGCGAGCAGGCCGAGCCCCACGGCGACCGGCGCCGCGAAGCCGACCAGGCCGATGATCGGGTTCGGGAACCCGAAGAGCGACGCCTGCCAGCTGTTGATGACGGGCGAGCAGCCGACGAACGGGTTCACGTCGCAGCCGAGCGACTCGGTCGGGTTCTCGAGCAGGCGGAACTTGTCGACGGTGAGGGCGAACGACCCCAGCAGCCCCACGAGCCCGACCACGATCAGCAGCACGGCGGCGACCACCGGGGTGCGGCCCCGGGGCAGGCCCGCGGAGGGGCCGACGGGCGTCGTGCTCGGGGCGGTGTCGGTGAGCGTCACCCCCCGATCATCGCACCCGTCGGATCGTGGTCGGCTGCGATGCGTGCGATAATCGACCCAGTCGAGGGGTGAGAGCCCCGAGATCATGACTTTCCGGGCCGTGCTGGCCCGCGTGGCACCGGCCCCGAGGGGCGTCGCGCGGGTGCAGGTGAAGCCGGGCACGGGGCGCAGGCGCTCCAGGTCGGATGGCCAGTTCCGACAGCAACGAAGAACCGCACGTCGACGAACGACACGGGGTGGCGACGACCGCAGAGACGGTCCGGCTCACCTCGTGACCGAACGCCGCGTGACCGACATGGCGTGCCGTGAGAGGGCACGGTGGTCCGGGGGCAGGTGCACGGCACCGCTCGGCCACGACACGAGACCACCTGCCGACGGCACGTCCTCGGCAGGGCGAGGAGCACACCAGCAGTGCTGGACAACAACGACGACACGACCGACGGTCGACCGAAGAGGAAGCGGGGCCTGTTCGGGGCCCTGCTCGCCCGCCAGGCGGCACCGCCCGCGGCGCGCACCACCGGCGCACAGCGCCCCTCTTCTCCGACCGATCCCATCGACGACGCCCAGGAGGCACAGACCGTGACCCACGACACCGACTCCGCGGGCCAGGCCCCGAGCACCCCCGCCGACGACAGCGCCGCCCCGGCCCAGGCCACGCCCGACGCTGGTCGGGTCGTCGCGTCCGACGTCGCCCCCGCGGTCGACGTCGAGGCCGTCGAGGCCGACATCGCCGACGGCGAGCCCGCCGCCGAGGCGCCCGCGACCGGCTCGGAGCCGGCCGCCGACCCGTCCGCGTCGCCCATCCCGGCGCACCTGACGACGACGAGCCTGATCTTCCACGCCCCGGTCATCACGCCCCTCCCGGCCCGCCCCGGCCGTCGCCGTGACGACCGCGACGACCACCGCGACCAGCGCGACGACCTCGACGAGCGCGACGACGAGGGCTACGACGACGGCGGCTGGGACGACGAGCCCCAGCGCCCCGCCTCGCGCCGCCGCTCGCGCGGCCGCTCGCAGGACCGCGAGGAGCGCGACTCCGAGGCCCGCCAGGGCGACCGCGGCCCGCGCGAGCGCCCGCAGCGCCAGGTCGAGCTGATCACCGAGCCGCAGCGCATCAAGGGCTCGACCCGCCTCGAGGCGAAGAAGCAGCGCCGCCGCGACGGCCGTGACGCCGGCCGCCGCCGCACCGTCATCACCGAGGCCGAGTTCCTCGCGCGCCGCGAGAGCGTCGACCGCAAGATGGTCGTCCGCTCGTCGGGCGACCGCATCGAGATCGGCGTCATGGAGGACGGCACGCTCGCCGAGCACTACGTCGCCAAGGCGCAGAACGTCTCGCTGATCGGCAACGTCTACCTCGGCCGCGTGCAGAACGTGCTGCCGAGCATGGAGGCCGCCTTCGTCGACATCGGGCGCGGCCGCAACGCCGTGCTCTACTCCGGCGAGGTCGACTGGGACAGCCTGTCGAACGGCAACCAGCCCCGTCGCATCGAGCTGGCCCTCAAGCCCGGCGACCGCGTCCTCGTACAGGTCACGAAAGACCCGGTCGGCCACAAGGGCGCCCGCCTGACGAGCCAGATCTCGCTGCCCGGCCGCTACCTGGTCTACGTGCCCAACGGCTCGATGAACGGCATCAGCCGCAAGCTGCCCGACACCGAGCGCGCGCGCCTGAAGAAGATCCTGAAGGAGGCGCTGCCCGAGAACGCCGGGGTCATCGTCCGCACCGCGGCCGAGGGCGCGACGGAGGAGCAGCTGACCCTCGACATCAAGCGCCTGACGAACCAGTGGGCCGACATCAGCGCCAAGGTCGAGACGGGTGCTGCCCCGGCCCAGCTGCACTCCGAGCCCGACCTGCTGATCAAGATCGTGCGCGACGTCTTCAACGAGGACTTCCACGAGATGGTCGTCGACGGCGAGGACGCCTACGAGACGCTTCAGTCGTACCTCTCGGCCGTCGCTCCCGACCTCATCGACCGCATCGTGCGCTACGAGGGCGAGCGCGACGCGTTCGACGAGTACCGCCTCAACGAGCAGATCGAGAAGGCCCTCGACCGCAAGGTCTGGCTGCCCTCGGGCGGCTCGCTCGTCATCGACCGCACCGAGGCCATGACGGTCGTCGACGTCAACACGGGCAAGTTCGTCGGCTCCGGCGGCAACCTCGAGGAGACCGTCACGAAGAACAACCTCGAGGCCGCGGAGGAGATCGTCCGCCAGCTGCGCCTCCGTGACATCGGCGGCATCATTGTCGTCGACTTCATCGACATGGTGCTCGAGTCGAACCGCGACCTCGTGCTGCGCCGTCTCGTCGAGTGCCTCAGCCGCGACCGCACCAAGCACCAGGTCGCCGAGGTCACCTCGCTCGGCCTCGTGCAGATGACCCGCAAGAAGCTGGGCCTGGGGCTCGCCGAGTCGTTCGCCGAGGCCGGCAGCGCCGCCCGTGTGCAGGAGCAGCAGCCGCGTCGCGGCCAGAACGGCCAGAACGGCCAGGGCGGCCAGAACGGCCAGGGCCAGGAGCAGCGTCGCCGCGGCGGCGCGGCCGCCAAGTCCGGAGGCGCGGGCCAGTCCGGTGCCGCGGGCGCCGGTCGCGGGGGCCAGCAGCCCGCCTCGGCCGCGCACCCCACCACGGGCACCCACGCGATCACCGAGGACGTCAAGAACGCCCTGTCGCGGATCGCAGCGTCGACGATCGCGCACGCCGAGGACGGCGACCGGAGCACCGACTCCGCCGTCGAGGCCGCCGCCGCCGTCGAGGCGGCCATCGACGCCGCCGCGGCGTCGGTCGGCGGCTCGGCCGAGGCGCCGACCGAGCAGCAGGGCGACGAGCCCCGCCGGGGCCGTGGCGCCCGCAAGAGCCGTCGCTCGCGCGGCGGCCGTGACGCCGACTCGGCCGAGGGCTCGTCGACCGACGACAGCTCGATCGAGACGGGCCAGGGCCGCGCCGAGGCCGACCAGGCCGACGCGCCGGCGGCCGAGGCCGCCGTCGTGACGGTGCCGACGACCGCCCCCGCGGAGCAGGCCGTGGCCGAGCCCGTCCAGGCCCCGACGGCTCCCGCCGCCGCGGCCGAGGCGGTGCCCGCCCGCGCGGAGCGCAGCACGGAGTCCCGCCGGTCGCGCGTCACCGTGACGACCCCCGAGGCCAGCGTGGCGATCCTCGACATCCCGGTCACCACGACCCGTCGCGAGCCCCGCAAGATCAGCCGGGACGACGCCGAGCAGCTGCTCGACTCCGTCCTCGGGGCACTGCCCGAGCCCAAGCAGCCCGGCCAGGGCCGCAGCCGCTCGCGCCGTGCCTCGAGCTCGGGCACGACCTCCGCACCGGTCGCCCCCGCGGCCGCGGAGTCGACCGAGGGCCGCTCGACCGAGGGCGACGCGGGTCCGTTCATCCTGGGCGTGGGCGTCAGCTCCGACGAACTCTGACTCGTCTAGGGTGACTGCGTGACCTCGACGCAGCCCGGACAGCCGACCCCAGGGTCGACCGTCCGGGCTGCCGTCGTCTCGCTGCGCGGCACCTCGGGGCGCGACCGTCTGGTCGCCGCCGCCACGGCCGTCGGCGTCGTGCTCCTGGCCCGCTTCGCGCTGGGCCTGCTCGCCATGGTCGGGGCCGCCGTCGGGTTCAGCGTCACCGCCTTCCCGAGCGGGTTCGCGGCGACGCCGGTCGGCCAGTTCCTCGGCAGCTTCGTCTTCTACCCGTTCCCGTTCTACGTCGTGGCCTTCGTCGTGCTGCTGGTGGTGCGGCCGCTCGAGACGGCCGCCCCCCTCGCCACCGTGCTGCGCCGGGCCCTCGTGGCCGGCGCCGCGGGCACCCTGGCCCTCGCCGTCGTCGGCGTCGTGCCGGGCGTGCTGCTCTCGCAGAGCGGCGGCACCTGGGCCAACCTCGTCCTCTACGTCACGACCATCCCGCTGGCGGCGGGAGTCGTCGACACGGCCCTGCTCGTGGTGGGCGCCGTCCTGGCCTGGCTCTGGGCGCGTCGCGAGGGCGACGACCCGGCAGGGGCCGACCCCGAGGCCGACGCCCGGCCCGAGGCCGTCGTCGTGCCCCCCACACCGACGTCGTCGGACGCCGAGGCCGAGGCGGACGCCGACGCCGACGCGACCGGTGCACCGGCCCGGGTGTCCGGACCGTCGCGCGCGCCCCGCTCCGGCCCCGCCGACCACGCGTCCTTCCGGCCGGCCGCCGTCGCGCCCGTCGACGCCGACGACGCCCCCGCACGGCCCGCCGTCGAGCCCGAGGCGACGCCCGCACCCGACGCCCCCCGACGCTCCCGTCGCGCCGCCGACCCCGCGCGCGACGACTGGTCGCGCTTCGCGCCGCCCGCCGACCGCGGCGAGGGCGAGCGGTGAGCGCGCCCCTGCTGCACCGCGACCCGTCGCACGACCACCACGACCACGGCGTCGTCGCGCCCGGTCGGGGCTCCGGGCGAGGCCCGCGCCGCGCCTCCCGCACGCCCCTGCTCGTCGTCGGCGGCGCGGTGGCGCTCCTGCTGCTCGTGGTGCGCCTGGCGTCGCCCGCCCTCGGCCCCGGCCTGCTGCCCGACGTGGCCCAGGACTTCGTCACCCTGACGATCAGCGTCATCGTCGAGTCGATGCCCTTCGTGCTCCTCGGCATCGTGCTGTCGATCATCGTGCAGGTGTGGCTGCCGCAGGCCTTCTTCACGTCGTGGCTGCCGCGCCAGCCGCTGCTGCGCCGCGCGGTCATCTCCTTCCTCGGCATGTTCCTGCCGGTCTGCGAGTGCGGCAACGTGCCGCTGGCCCGCGGCCTGGTGCTCAAGGGCTTCACGGTCTCCGAGTCGATGACGTTCCTCCTCGCCGCGCCGATCCTCAACCCGATCACGATCATCACGACGCACCAGGCGTTCGGCTGGAGCGACGGGATCCTGGTCGCGCGCCTCCTCGGCGGGTTCCTGATCGCGAACCTGATCGGCTGGCTCTACAGCCGCCACCCCGACCCCGAGAGCCTGCTGACGAAGTCGTTCGCCGCGGAGTGCGCGCTGCCGACCGACCACGCCCACGGCGGCGGGCGCGTCCGCGAGAGCGTCGAGCTGTTCCGCCGCGAGATGTCGACCATGATGCCCGCGCTGTTCATCGGCGCCGCGATCGCCGGCGGCATCCAGACGGCCGTGCCGCGCTCGGTGCTCGTGACGCTCGGCAGCAACCCGGTCTGGTCGGTGCTCGCGATGATGGTGCTCGCGTTCGTCATCTCGCTCTGCTCGAACGTCGACGCGTTCTTCGTGCTGCCGTTCGCGACGACCTTCATGCCCGGCGGCATCGCCGCCTTCCTCGTCTTCGGGCCGATCATCGACGTCAAGATGCTCGCCCTGCTGCGCACGACGTACCGGCCGAAGGTGCTCGCGCAGCTGACCCTCGTGGTGGCGCTGACCAGCGCCGCGATCGGACTGGTGGTGAACTTCTTTGCTTAGCACGCTCGCAGATCGGTGGCAGGGGGTGCTGCTCACGCTCGTCGTGGGTGTCTCGACCCTCTGGCTCGCCGCGACCGGTCAGCTCATCCTCTACATCCACCCGCGCTACGTCGTGTTCACGGTGATCATGATCGCGATCGGCATGGTGCTCTCGCTCGGCGTGCTCGCCCTCGTGCCGGCCCGCGACGACCACGACCACGAGCACGAGGCCGCCGGGGAGGCGCCCGCCGGCTCCCGCAGGCCGCGTCGTCGCCGACGGGGCCGGGCCGGCCTCCGCGGGGCCGCCGTCTCGGTCGGCGCCCTCGTCACGGTCGGCATCGCCGTCGCCCTCGTCGTCCTCCCGCCCGCCACGTTGACCAGCGCGACGGCCGGGCAGCGCGACGTCAACTCGTCCACGGCCTCCCTCAACGGCACCACGGTGGCCGACGCCGAGGCGGGCGACGCCGACGCGTACAAGTCGTTCAGCGTGCTCGACTGGGCCGGGCTGCTGCGCCAGACCAGCGACCTCGCGTTCTTCGAGGGCAAGACCGCCGACGTCGTCGGCTTCGTGGTGCCGGCCGGCGATGACCCCGACACCTTCTACGTCTCGCGCTTCGTCGTGACCTGCTGCGCCGTCGACGCCCAGCCCGTCGGCGTGCCCGTGCAGCTCGACGACTGGCAGAGCCAGCTCCAGCCCGACGAGTGGGTCGACGTCTCCGGCGGCTTCCGGGCCAACCAGAGCAGCGCGTCGACCGATCCGGTCGCGCTCGTCCCCGACAGCCTCGAGAAGGTCGGCCAGCCGAGTGACCCGTACCTCTACTGACCGGTGGTCGGCGGAGGGCGGGCGCGACGGCGACCCGCTCGACGAGGCCGACCTGCGCCTCCGTCAGCGTCGCCGCTTCGTCGCGGTCGTGGCCGTGCTCGCCGTCGTCTGCGGGCTCTTCGGCGTGCTCACCCACCTGCAGGGGCCGAAGCTCACCGACGTGCAGGTCGACGCGAGCGCCGTCGTCGAGCGGTCGGGCCAGCAGCTGCGGCTGTTCTCGAACCAGGCCCTGGCGCACGTCGACCCTGACCAGGTCGTGGTCAGCCCGGCGGCGCCCTTCACCGTGCAGACCTCGGGCGACGTGGTCTCGGTGCAGTTCACCGACCGGCTGCGCTACGACACCGACTACCGGGTGAGCGTGTCGGGGGTGTCGAGCATCTACCAGCGGCAGACCTCCGACCTGGAGGCGCGGTTCAGCACCGAGCAGGCCGTCACCTGGCGCATCGTGCACGGTCGTGACGGTGCGGAGGACTCCCTTGAGCAGGCCGACCTGAAGGGCGGGGCCGAGCGGCGCACGGTCTGGAGCGCGCCGCGGATCCAGGCGTACGAGGTCTTCGACAGCGCGGTCGCCGTGCTCACCGACGACGGCGAGCAGTCGACCCTCAGCCTCGTCTCGCTCGACGGGGTCGCCGCCGAGACCCTGCCCCTGCCCGACGGGCCCGGTCTCGTCACGCAGCTCGGCGCCGACCGGGCGACCACCACGCTGGCGTTCTCGTGGCAGCCCGAGGGCTCCGAGCAGGAGACCCTCTACACGCTGCCGCTCCAGGGCCAGCGGGCCGTCGCCCCCGTGACGTCGATCGCGGGGGAGCCCCTCACGGTGCTCGACTGGCAGTTCGTCCCCGGGCTCGACAGCGTGGTGGCCCAGGCGACCGACGAGCAGGTGACCCTCTTCGACCTCAGCGGCGCCGCGCCTCCCCGGCCCCTCGGCACCTTCGTCGCGCTGCAGGGGGTCTCGCTCGACGGGCGGGGCATCGTCGCGGCGACGGCGCTGCAGGCCTTCCGGGTCGACCTGTCGACGGGGGAGCAGACCCCCATCCCGTTCTCGGCGGTGGAGGGGCAGACGCCGTTCCGTGGCGAGCTCGTCGCCGTCGGCGCGACGGAGTACGTGCAGCAGGTGGCGCTGCCGACCGACGGCGGCACGAGCTTCAGCAGCCTCATCGTGCTGGACGACGAGCAGGAGGCGCGGGTCGTCTTCCGCCCGCCGAGCGGCTCCAGCGAGATCGAGGGCTTCTCCGTGTCGCCGAACGGGCAGTTCCTCGCGGTCGAGACCGCCACGGCCACGAGCCCGACCGATTACACCTACACGATCGACCCGACGCCGGCCGAGGTGACGACCACCGTCGTCGACCTCGCCTCGGGCGCCGTCGTGGCGAGCTTCCTCGGCCACGCCGCCTCCTGGTGAGGGGCCGGCGGACGCCCGGGCGGCGGTCGACCCGGGCGGCGGTCGACCCGGCACCGCCGTGCCCCGCGGCGCTAAGGGCGCGGGCGGGCCGGCAGCCCGCGCTTGACCCGCTGCGAGACGCGCAGGCCGCTGCGCTCGAGGCGGCGGGCGAGCTCGAGGCCCGAGACGGGCACGGCGCCGGCCGCGACGAGGTCGGCGAGGCGTGACTCGGGCACGTCGTAGTGGTCGTGGTCGAAGCCCCGGCGGGGCACGTCGTGGGCCGCCGCGAAGGCGTGCAGCTCGGCGTACGACTCGTCGCTGACCAGGTGCGCCCAGAGGGTGTCGTGGGCGGGCCAGATGGCCTCGTCGATCAGGATGGTCACGCCGCCGATGCTACCCGCGCGTTGACGCCCGCCGAGGGCCACCTGTATCGTGGAGGGCCGGTGCGCGCAGGCCCACGGTCGTGTCGGCATCCCCGGGCGTGATCTCGTCCGCCCCACGACGTCCTCTCGCACCGCACCAGCGTCGCCCGTCCAGACGGTCCGGCGACGCGACCGAGCGGCGGGCACAGCCCGCTCCCTCGTGCTCGACCCGGGGCACCTTTCCCCGGCACACAGATCCAGAAGAGACTGAACACCCATGGCCACCTTCGTCGACCACGTGACCCTCCACCTCCGAGCAGGCAACGGGGGCAACGGCTGCGTCTCCGTCAAGCGCGAGAAGTTCAAGCCCCTCGCCGGCCCCGACGGCGGCAACGGCGGCAACGGCGGCGACATCGTGCTCGTCGCCGACGCCGGCGTCACCACGCTGCTCGGGTTCCACCGCGCCCCCCACCGCTCCAGCGAGAACGGCGGCCCGGGCATGGGCGACCACCGCAGCGGCACCCAGGGCACCGAGCTCGAGCTCGCCGTGCCGCTCGGCACCGTCGTGAAGTCGACCGACGGCACCGAGCTGATCGACATGACCGAGCACGGCACGCGCTACGTCGTGGCCGAGGCCGGCATCGGCGGCCTGGGCAACGCGGCCCTGTCGTCGACGAAGCGCAAGGCCCCCGGCTTCGCGCTGCTCGGCACCCCGGGCTGGCAGGGCGACGTCCTGCTCGAGCTGAAGGTCGTCGCCGACGTCGCGCTCGTCGGCTACCCGTCGGCCGGCAAGTCGAGCCTCGTCGCCGCGCTCTCCGCGGCCAAGCCGAAGATCGCCGACTACCCCTTCACCACCCTCCACCCGAACCTCGGCGTCGTCGAGTCGGGCGACACCCGCTACACGGTCGCCGACGTGCCCGGCCTGATCGAGGGCGCCAGCGAGGGCAAGGGCCTCGGGCTCGAGTTCCTCCGCCACGTCGAGCGCTGCTCGGCCCTGCTGCACGTGCTCGACTGCGCCACGCTCGAGCCCGGCCGCGACCCGCTGACCGACCTCGACGTCATCCTCCGCGAGCTCGAGGCCTACCCGGTGCCCGAGGGGCAGCTGCCGCTGCTCGAGCGCCCGCAGATGATCGCCCTCAACAAGGTCGACGTGCCCGACGGCCGCGAGCTCGCCGACTTCGTCACGCCCGAGCTCGAGGCCCGCGGCTACCGCGTCTTCGAGATCTCGGCCGTCAGCCACGAGGGCCTCCGCAACCTCTCGTTCGCCCTGGCCGAGGTCGTCGAGGCCAGCCGCGCCGAGATCGCCAGCCGACCCGCGCCTCCCCGCCTCGTCATGCGCCCCCGCGCCGTCAACGAGAAGCCGTTCGTCATCAGGGTCGAGGGCGGCACGTACGGCAACGTGTACCGCATCCTCGGCCAGAAGCCCGAGCGCTGGGTGGTGCAGACCGACTTCAACAACGAGGAGGCCGTGGGCTACCTCGCCGACCGCCTCAACGCGATCGGCATCGAGGACGCCCTGTTCAAGGCGGGCGCGCAGGCCGGCTCGACCGTCCTGATCGGCCCCGAGGGCGGCATCGTCTTCGACTGGGAGCCCACGCTCACCTCGACCGCCGAGCTGATGACCTCGGCCCGCGGCACCGACCCGCGCCTGATCAAGAACGACCGCCCCACCCGCAACCAACGCCGCGAGGACTACTTCGAGCGCATGGACGCGAAGGCGGAGGCGCGGGCCGAGCTCCAGCGCGAGCGCGCGGCCGGCCTCTGGACCGACGACGAGGGCTTCCTCGTCACGGAGGGCGACGAGCGGGAATGAGCACCGAGGGCCCCCTCGTGACCCCGGCGCGCCCCGACGGCGCCCCCGTGGTCGACCGTGCCGGCATCGCCCGGGCCCGCCGCATCGTGGTCAAGGTCGGCTCGTCGTCGATCAGCGGCGAGAACGTCGGCCAGATCGAGCCCCTGGTCGACGCGCTCGCCGACGCCTACGCGCGCGGCGCCGAGGTCGTGCTCGTCTCCTCGGGCGCCATCGCGACCGGGCTGCCGCACCTGCGGCTCGACTCCCGCCCGACCGACCTCGCGACCCAGCAGGCGGCGGCGGCGGTCGGCCAGAACGTCCTGATCTACCGCTACCAGCAGAGCCTCCGCCGGCACGGCATCGTCGCCGGGCAGGTGCTGCTCACGGCGGGCGACATGCGCGACCCGACGCCGCGCAGCAACGCCCAGCGCGCGATGGACCGCCTGCTCGAGCTGCGGATCCTGCCGATCGTCAACGAGAACGACACCGTCGCGACCCACGAGATCCGCTTCGGCGACAACGACAGGCTCGCCGCCCTGGTCGCCGAGCTGATCGGCGCCGACGCCCTCGTGCTGCTCAGCGACGTGGACGCTCTCTACACCCGGCCGCCGCACGAGCCCGGCGCGGTCGCGCTCGTCGACGTCCCGGTCGGCGACGACCTCGCCGGCGTCACGTTCGGCGACGCGGGCGCGGCCGGGGTCGGCACGGGCGGCGCCGGCACCAAGGTGGCCGCGGCCCGCCACGCCGCCGCGGCGGGCACGCCGGTGCTCGTCACGTCGACGGCGAACGTGGCGCTCGCGCTGTCGGGGGCCGCGGTCGGGACCTTCTTCGAGGCCGTGCCCCGCGCCTCCTGAGGGCTGCCCGCGGGCTTAAGATCTCGGCATGACGACCCTCGTGCCCACGCCCGTCGACCCTGCCTCCTCGTCGGCCGCCGGCCCCGCGCCCGCGGCCGGCTCGCCGTCGGTGCACGACTCGCTGGTCGCGGCGCGGGCGGCGTCGCGCGTGCTGGCGCAGCTCACCAGCGACCGCAAGGACGCCGCGCTGCACGCGATCGCCGACGCGGTCGTGGCCCAGGCCGACCGCGTGCTCGCCGCCAACGCGCTCGACCTCGAGCAGGCCGAGCGCGACGGGGTCGCCCCGGGCCTGCGCGACCGCCTGCGCCTTGACCTCGCGCGCCTCGAGGGGCTCGCGGCCGCCACCCGGCTCGTCGCCGCCCTCGTCGACCCCGTCGGCGAGAACGTGCGCGGCCGGGTGCTGCCCAACGGGCTGCGCCTCGACCAGGTGCGCGTGCCGTTCGGCGTGGTCGGCGCCATCTACGAGGCGCGGCCCAACGTCACGGTCGACATCGCCGCCCTCGCGCTCAAGAGCGGCAACGCGGCCGTGCTCCGCGGCGGCAGCGCGGCCCGTCGGTCGAACACGGCCCTGGTGGCCGTCATCAGGGAGGCGCTGATCGCCTCCGGCCTGCCCGCCGATGCCGTCGTGACCATCGACCAGCACGGCCGCGAGGGCGCCGCCGAGCTGATGCGCGCGCGCGGCCTCGTCGACGTGCTCGTGCCGCGGGGGAGCGCCGCCTTCATCGAGACCGTCGTCCGCGAGTCGACCGTGCCGGTGATCGAGACGGGCGCGGGCGTCGTCCACGTCTTCCTCGACGAGAGCGCCGACGAGGCGACCGCCGTCGACGTGGTCGTGAACAGCAAGGTGCAGCGGCCGAGCGTCTGCAACGCCCTCGAGACCCTCCTGGTGCACGAGCGGGCCGCCGACCGCCTGCTGCCGGCCGTGCTGGGTGCCCTCCGCGCCTCCGGCGTGACCGTCCACGGCGACGAGCGCGTGCGCGCCGTCGACGCCGACGTGGTGCCCGCCACCGACGACGACTGGGCGACGGAGTACATGAGCCTCGACCTCGCGGTGCGCGTCGTCGCCGACGTCGACGCGGCGATGGAGCACATCGAGCGCTGGTCGACGCGGCACACCGAGTCGATCGTCACGGCCGACCACGCGACGGCGGAGAGGTTCCTCGCCGAGGTCGACAGCGCCGTCGTCATGGTCAACGCGTCGACGCGGTTCACCGACGGGGGCGAGTTCGGCTTTGGCGCCGAGGTGGGCATCTCGACGCAGAAGCTGCACGCGAGGGGGCCGATGGGGCTGCCCGAGCTGACCAGCACGAAGTGGCTCGTGCGCGGCACTGGCCAGGTGCGCGGCTAGACTGGCCCGGATCACCCCTCGGAACGGAGAACCCATGCTCGACGTCGCCCTCCTCGCCGCTGCCCACGAAGACCTGGCGCCGCTCATCGCGCCGCCCGCTGCCATCTCCGCGGTCTTCGGCGTGTTCTTCCTGTTCCTCGGCTACGTCGTGTGGAGCTACCGCGACGTCGCCAACCGCTCGCCGCGCAAGGCGTCCACGCAGGCGCACCACGAGGCCCCCGTCGACGAGTTCGGCCACCCCGAGCAGCACTGACCGGGCGGGCTGAGAGCGTGGTGGCGGTCGCCCCGGCGGCGACCCTCGAGGGCGTCGACGAGCAGCACCGCCGACCCCGCATCGGGATCATGGGCGGCACGTTCGACCCGATCCATCACGGTCACCTGGTCGCGGCCAGCGAGGTCGCCCAGTCGTTCGCGCTCGACGAGGTCGTGTTCGTCCCGACCGGCCAGCCCTACATGAAGGCGGCGCCCAGCGACAGCGAGCACCGCTACCTCATGACGGTCATCGCGACCGCCTCCAACCCGATGTTCACGGTCAGCCGGGTCGACATCGACCGCGGCGGCCCCACCTACACGATCGACACCCTCCGCGACATCCGCTCGCAGCACCCCGACGCCGAGCTCTTCTTCATCACGGGCGCCGACGCCGTCGCCCAGATCATCGACTGGAAGGACGTCGAGGAGCTCTGGGCCCTCGCGCACTTCGTCGCCGTGACCCGGCCCGGGCACGACCTGAGCGTTGGTGGATTGCCGGAGAGCGACGTAAGCTTGCTCGAAGTCCCCGCCTTGGCGATCTCGTCGACCGATTGCCGCGCCCGGGTCGGTCGCGATCACCCGGTGTGGTACCTGGTCCCCGACGGAGTCGTCCAGTACATCTCCAAGCACCACCTGTACAGGAGCCACTCATGAGTTCGACCGACGGCCAGCCGCCGCTCACCAGGCGACAGGTCCGCGACCTCGAGCGAGCCCGACAGGGGTCCGCCGCCCTCACGGGCGAGCAGCCCGCCGCCGAGGCCCCGACCGGCTCGGCCCCCTCGCCCGTCTCGGCCGCGCCCGTGACCGAGGAGGTCGTGCGGCCCGTTCCGTCGTCGCTGGTGGCCCCGGTGTCGAGCCCGGCCGTGGCCGCCTCCGCACCGTCCCCCGCGTCCGCTCCTGCCCCCTCCTCCCTCTCGGCTCCGTCGTCGATCTCGGGCCCGCCCGCCTCCGTCGCCGAGCCGGGCCAGCTGACCCGTCGCCAGCTGCGCGCCCTCCGCGACGCGGAGGCCGCCCGTGGCCCCGTGCCGCTCCAGGCCCCCGGCCCCGAGCCGCGTCGCACGCTCTCCGAGGCTCTCGACACGGTCGACCAGATCGTCTCCCCGATCGAGGGCGGCGTGGGCTCCGCGGCGGGCACGAGCGCGGCCACGGGCTCACGTCCGGCCTCGTCCGCTCCGGCCTCTGGCGCTCCGGCCTCTGCCGCGCCCGCCTCGGCTCCGCCCGCCGGTGACGACCTCCCGGCGTCGGTGCGACCGCCGGTGTCTTCCGCGCCGTCGGTGCTGCCGACCCGCGACGACGACTCGACGGCCGACGACGGTGCGGCCCCCGGGCCGCGTCGCACGGGCGAGGTGCGCCCGGCCTCGTCGCCCGCGCCGACGTCGACCCCGACGGTCTTCCCGCTCGACCTCAGCGGCGAGCGGCCGTCGTCGGCGCCGTCCGAGCCCGTCGCGTCCCTGCGGCCGGCGGGGCTCGACCCCGTCGCCCCGACCCCGGTCGTGGAGGCCGCCCCGGCCTCGGTGCCCGAGCCGACCGGCTTCGTGCCGCCGGTGGGGCACTGGACGACGCAGGTCGACGCCCCCGACGACGAGAGCGCCCCCGGTCGCGCGCTCGGCACGCACACGGGCCAGACGAACGCGCTCATCCTCACCGACCAGCAGGTCGCCGACGTCACCGGGGCGCTGAACGCCACCGGCGAGATTATCATCACCGGCTCCATCGACCTGCCCCGCAGCCTCGGCGCCACGGGGTCGCAGGCCCGCATCGACAACTCCGAGATCGACCGCCTGATGGAGGCCGGCGACGCCGAGTCGGCCGACACCGACGCGGCGCCCGTCCGGGCCAGCAAGGCCATCAGCACGCACACCTCCACCCGCTCGGTCGTGCTCGCCGCAGCCCAGCCGGCGGCCAACCGGCTGCCGCTCGTGCTCGGGATCGTCGGGGGCGGCGTGGGCCTTGGTATCATCGGTGTCATCGTCTACGGCTTCTCGACCGGAGTCCTGGGCGGCTGACCTCCGACCCCCACCGGGTCGGCGTGGTGGCGGGCTCGACCCGACCACCGCCTCCTGAACACACTGGCCGTCCCTGACGGTCGCCTCCACCACATCCGTCCCTACCCAGAGGATCCCTTGACAGCCACCCCTCGCGCCATCGAGCTCCTGCAGATCGCCGCCCGCGCCGCAGACGACAAGCAGGCCGACGACCTCGTCGCGCTCGACGTCACCGAGCCGCTGCCCCTCACCGACGTGTTCCTCCTCGCCTCCGGGCGCAGCGAACGTAACGTCGTCGCCATCGCCGGCGAGATCGAAGACAAGCTGCTCGAGCACGGCGTCAAGACGCTGCGCCGCGAGGGCCGGGCCGAGGGCCGCTGGGTCCTCCTCGACTTCGGCGACCTCGTCGTCCACGTCTTCCACGACGAAGACCGCCAGTACTACTCGCTCGAGCGGCTGTGGAGCGACTGCCCGACCATCCCGCTCGACGTCGTGACCGAGGCTGCGGCCGCTGAGCCGGCCGAGGCTCCTGCCGAGGCCTAGCCCGGCTCGCCCTCCGGGGTGTTCGACCTGACGGAGACCCGGCTGCGGCCGGGTCTCCGTGCGTCCGGGAGGCCGTCGGGGGAGGGTGTACTCGAGGCCTCGAAATCTGTAGTAAGGTTGACGAGTTGCTTCGGAAGGGGCAACGGAACGACAACCGAACATGGGTCTGTGGCGCAGCTGGTAGCGCACCTGCATGGCATGCAGGGGGTCAGGGGTTCGAGTCCCCTCAGATCCACCCGAACGAAGAGGCTCTCCCGCTGGGAGGGCCTCTTCTCGTTTCTGGGGGTGCGTGTGCCCCGTCGCGGGGGGCCGGGCGCGCCTCCTTCGAGGTGTCGCGTCCTGGGGCCCGGGCGTCGATGAGAGCCCACGACGGGTCGCTTCGTCGTGGTGTGGCCGTCGCGGCCGGGCGCCGCGCTCATCGAGGTGTCGCGTTCTGGGGGCTGGGCGAGGGTGTGGGCCCAGGACGGGTCACCTCGTGGTGGTGTGGCCATGAGTGGCCCGGCGCTGCGCGCCGTCCTCTCTCCACCCCAGGAGCCTCACGTGACCCCGGCGCGCGACGCGGGGCAGCGCGGGTCCGTCGGCCCCGCGCAGGCTGCGCGCGGGCGCTGCGCTCATCGAGGTGGCGCGTACTGGGGGATGGCCCGTGGTGAGGGCCCAGGACGGGTCACCTCGTCGTGGTGTGGCCGTCGCGGCCCAGCGTGGCGCTCATCGAGGTGTCGAGTTCTGGGGGATTGGCGGGGGTGTGGGCCCAGGACGGGTCGCCTCGTCGTGGTGTGGCCAGGCGCGGCGTAGCGCAGCCCGGCGCGGCCGGTTGCGGCACGTTGCGGCGCGGCGGGGCGCTGCGCTGCTCGCCGTCTACGCGGCGGGAGCGCGCGTGCCCGTGCGCGGGCCGGGGGGCTGCTGGGGGAGGGCTGTGCATCGGCTCCACGCGGGGACGCGACGGGGTAGACATCAGGCATGACCGACCAGCAGCCCGTCCCGAGCCCGACCCCCGACGACGACGCGACCCGCGCCTCCGGCGGTCCCGCCCCCGAGTCGCGACCGCGCCCCGCCTACGGCGAGTACGCCCCGACCCCCGCGGGCGGCGCCGCCCCCGACGCGGGGCAGGGCCAGGCTCCCCAGGGCGCCCCCGCTCCCGCACCCGCCCCGGGCGTCGTGCCCCCGCAGCCGGGCTACCAGGCCCCGGCCGGCAGCTCGCCCCAGGCGACGCCGGGCCTCCCCGGCATCGGCGCCTTCGCCGGAGGCGGGCACCCGCAGACCCTCGCCACCTTCACGAAGTACGAAGACGCGCAGGCCGCCGTCGACCTGCTCAGCGACGAGGGCTTCCCCGTCGAGAGCGTCTCGATCGTCGGCCACGACATCCGCACCGTCGAGAACGTCGCCGGCCGCCTCACCACCGGCAAGGCCGCCGTGCGCGGCGCCGGCGGCGGCGCGTGGTTCGGCCTCCTGCTCGGCCTCCTCTTCGGCCTCTTCGCGAGCAACGTGGCCCTGATCGGCGTCCTGCTCGTGGCCGTCGGCGCCGGAGCCCTCTGGGGTGCCCTGTGGGGCGCCATCGGCCACGCGGCGACGCGCGGCCGCCGCGACTTCTCCTCCGTGAAGACGATGGAGGCGGGGCGCTACGAGGTGCTCGTGCGCGGCGAGCTCGCCGCCCGTGCGCACCAGGTGCTCGCGACCGGACGCAAGGTCGCGTAGCCAGACGGGCACCCGCACCAGACACGACGGCGCCCGACCCCGCGAGGGGCCGGGCGCCGTCGTCTGCGCGAGACGCCCCTACGGCGTGACCATCCCGCCGTTGACGTTCAGCGTCTCGCCCGCGACGAAGCTCGACTCGGCGCTGGTGAGGAACACGTACGCCGGAGCCTGCTCGGCCGGCTGCGCGGCCCGCCCCATCGGCGACTCGCTCGAGCCGAACTCGGGCAGCGTCTCGGGGTCGACGCCGCGCGTGACCTGCAGGGCCGTCCAGGTGGGCCCGGGCGCGACGACGTTGACGCGGATGCCGCGCGTGATGAGCTGCTGCGCGAGCCCCTTCGAGAAGTTGTTGATCGCGCCCTTCGTGGTCGCGTAGTCGAGACGGTCGGGTGCGGGCACGTACGCCTCGAGCGACGCCGTGTTGACGATGGTCGAGCCGGGGGCGAGGTGCGGCAGCGCGGCCTTGACGATGAAGAACGGCGCGAAGACGTTCGTGCGGAAGGTCTCCTCGAACTGCTCGTCGCTGATCTCCTCGATGGTCGGCTGCCAGACCTGCTTGCCCGCCACGTTGACGATCGCGTTGAGGCCGCCCATGCCCTCGACGGCGCGCGCCACGAGCTCCCGGCAGAAGGAGGCGCTGGTCAGGTCGCCGGGGACGGCCACGGCCTTCCGGCCCGCCGCCTCCACCTGCTCCACGACGTGCCGGGCGTCCTCCTCCTCCTCGGGCAGGTACGACAGGGTCACGTCGGCGCCCTCCCGCGCGAAGGCGATCGCGACCGCGGCGCCGATGCCGGAGTCGGCCCCGGTGATGAGGGCCTTCCGCCCCGTGAGGCGGCCGGTGCCGCGGTAGGTCGCCTCACCGAGGTCGGGCACCGGGGTCATGGCCGACTGCAGGCCGGGCTCCGGCTGCTGCTGCACCTCGGGGCTGATCACGGGGTAGCGGTGGCGGGGGTCGTCGAACGTGTACTGGTCGCTGGTCATGCCTCCGTCGTACGCCCCGCACCTGCCGGGACGCCGTGCCGTACCCCTCCGCACCACGTGCTCCGGGGGCTGTCAAGGGGGCACCGCGCGCCGCCGTGGGCGACCACGGTGGAGGCGACGAGGCGGGTCGACCAGGTGAGGCCTGCGGAGCGACGGCGAGGAGGCGCGGGGTGGCGACGAGCGTGACGGTGTGGGTCGACGCGTGGCAGCTGGTGCAGGGGCACGACGTCTTCCGGGTCGCCGACGTGGTGAGCTGGCCCGTCACGGTGCCCGCCCCCGGCGCCGACCGGCTGGCCGGGCTGCACGCCCCTGCCGACCCTGATCTGCTCGTCGAGCACTACGGCGCCACGCACCGGGTCAGCACGGTCACGGGCACCGTCGCGGCGATCGGACGGGCGTCGGCACCCGTGGCGTGGAACGTCACCTCGGTGCTGGGCACCGCCGACTGGGACGACCGGGGCGTGCCGCGTGGTTCTGCGGCTACCTCGTGACGCTGGTCGACGTCGAGCTCGACGGCCCCTGACGGCCGCCCACTGCCCAGCCCGGGGATTCCGTTGGTGCCCCAACGATCGGTACACTCGACGTCATGGCCCGAGCACCCCGAGCACCCCGCGACCGCGACCCCCACGCGCACGGCAGTCGCTTCGGCGACCTCGTCGAGTCGATGAACGCCCGGCTGCGCCCCTACATCGGCGGCGCGCAGCTCGGCCTCAAGAACGAGGCGCCCCCGGTGGCGCCGGCGCACGGCGGAGCATGCCCGCTCTGCGGCGCGCCCATGGACGAGCACGTCGTCGACCGCACCGGCCCCCGCACGATGGTGCACTGCCCCGGCACCCCCCGCGCCGCCCGGGCCGACGCGGGCTCGTGAACGCACCCGGCACCACCGCCGTCGACCCGCTCGCCCTCGAGAGCCAGATCTGCTTCGCCCTCTCGGTCGCGTCCCGCAGCGTCGTCGCCGCCTACCGCCCCGTGCTCGAGCCCCTCGGCCTCACGCACCCGCAGTACCTCGTCATGCTCGCCCTCTGGGAGCACCGGGGGAGGCGCGGTGAGGGCCCGGACGACCGCCCGCTGTCGATCCGCGACCTCGCGCGCCTCCTCCGGCTCGACCCCGGCACCCTCTCCCCGCTGGTGAAGCGGCTGGAGGCGCAGGGCCTGCTCACGAGGCGCCGTCACGTCGACGACGAGCGCACGCTGGCCATCGAGCTGACCGGGCCGGGGCAGGCGCTCCGGGCCGAGGCCGAGGCGATCCCCGGCCGCATGATGCGTCGGCTCGGCGTGACGCGCGACGAGCTGGTCGTGCTGCACCGCACGATGACGAGGCTGATCGCCGCGGCCGAGGGCGACCCGCTCGACGACGGAGGCTCCGCGGGCTGAGCCGACCCGCGCCTCCTACGGGCACTGCCCCGCCCGGACCCCGAGCCCCCCTAGGGCCGGCCCGGGAAGCCGAGCCCCGGGACGCCGAGCCCCAGGACGCTCAGCCCCCGGCGCCCCGCCGCGGCAGCGTCGGCAGCGCCGTCTGGTCGAGCCAGGCCGCGAACAGCAGCGCCAGCGAGTCGTCGGTCGTGTCGGTGACCTCGTCGCAGAGCTCGACGAAGTCGTCGGTGCTGACGACGCCGTGGCGGTGGCGGGCCGTCCACTCGCGCAGCACGGTGAAGAAGGCGTCGTCGCCGATCGTGAGCCGCAGCGCGTGGAGCGTGAGGGCTCCGCGCTTGTAGACGCGGTCGTCGAACATCGCGTCGGGCCCGGGGTCGCCCACGACGATGTCGTGCGGCGGCAGGGCGAGCCGCAGCCGCGTGCGCTGGGCGTGCGCGTGCGCGGTGGTGCCGCCGTCGTGCTCCGACCAGAGCCACTCGGCGTAGCAGGCGAAGCCCTCGTTGAGCCAGATGTCGCGCCAGTCGGCGAGGCCGACGCTGTTGCCGAACCACTGGTGCGCGAGCTCGTGCGCGATGAGCCGCTCGGTGCCCGACCTCCCGTCGACGTGGTTGGCGCCGAAGACCGCGGCCCCCTGCGCCTCCAACGGGATCTCCAGCTCGTCGGCCGTGACGACGACGGTGTACCCGGGGAAGGGGTAGGGGCCGAAGGCGTCGACGAAGCAGCCCACCATGCGGTCGAGGGGCGCGAAGTCGTGCGCGGCGCGGTCGTGCAGCTCGGGCGGGGCGACGATCAGGCCGGCGACCGGGGCGGCCTCGGTGCCGAGGGCGACGGGGACGGTCTCGTAGCGGCCGATCTGCACGGTCGCGAGGTAGGTCGAGGTCGGCTCGGGCTGCACGTACGTCCAGGTGACCTTGCCGGCGGTCGTGCGGCGGTCGGTCAGCTCGCCGTTGCAGACGACGGTGTAGCCGTGCTCGGCCGAGACGCTGATGCGGTAGCTCGCCTTGTCGGCCGGGCGGTCGTTGCACGGGAACCAGGTCGGCGCGCCCGTCGGCTGGGCGGCCACGATGACGCCGTCGTCGAGCTCCTCCCAGCCGAGCTCGCCCCAGGGGCTCTGCCGGGGCGCCGGCGTGCCCGAGTAGTCCACCCGCACGACCAGCCGGGCCCCCGCCTCCACCGGCTCGGGCAGGGTGACCGTGAGCTTGCCGGCCGTGTGGCGCGAGCGGGCGCGGGCCCCGTCGACCCTGACCTTCTCGACGCGGAGGCCGACGAGGTCGAGCTGCAGGCTCCGGAGGCGCGTGGCGGCCACCGCGGTCACGGTCGCCGTGCCGTCGAGCCGGTTGGTGGCCACGCGGTAGGCCAGCTCGAGGTCGTACGACTCGGCCGACCAGGTCTCGTCGCCGCTGCCGGGGGCGTACGAGGTCACGAGGTGACGGCGTGGTAGTCGGCGAACGTGACCTCGCGCCACGGGCCGATCGGGTTGCCGCTCCAGCGGCTGCCGGCGGGCACGCCCTCGCCGCGCATCACGAGCGAGGCGGGGCCGACGGTCGCGTGCTCGCCGAGCACGGCGGCGGGCAGCACGACGCCGTGCGGCCCGAGGGTCGCCCCGGCGCGGAGCGTGACGGAGTCCATGGACATGATTCGATCATGGAACAGGTGGGTCTGCACGACGCAGCCCCGGTTGACGGTGCTGCCGTCGCCGAGCGTGACGAGGTCGGCCTCGGGCAGCCAGTAGCTCTCGGTCCAGACGCCGCGGCCGATCCGGGCGCCGAGGCTGCGCAGCCACCAGACCAGGGCGGGGGTGCCGCTGGCCGCGCGGGCGAACCACGGCGCGGCGCACATCTCGACGAACACGTCGGCGGTCTCGCTGCGCCAGACGAACGACGACCAGAGCGGCTGCTCGGAGGCGCGCACCCGTCCGATCAGCAGCCACTTCGCGGCGGTGCTGACGGCCGCGGCGACGGCCCCCGCGGCGAGCAGCAGGACGGCGCTGAGCAGGGAGGCGGCGAGCAGGCCGAGCGCGTCGGTCACGGCCCAGAGGCCGAAGACGAGGCCGAGGCCGATCAGCACGGTGACGACGACGGGCACGACCCGGCTGAGCTCCCAGGCGACGCGGGCGGCGCGGAGCCGTGCCGGCGGGCGGAAGGTGCGCGACTCGTCGGCGACCGCGACCGTGCGTCGCAGCCGGACGGGCGGCGAGCCGAGCCACGACGAGCCGGCCTTCGACGAGCGCGGGGCCGCCGAGAGCACCGCGACGAGGCCGTCCTTCGGCACCACGTGCCCGGGGCCGGCCATGCCCGAGTTGCCGAGGAAGGCCCGGCGGCCGATCTCGGCCCGGGCGACGCGCAGCCAGCCGCCACCGAGCTCGTACGAGGCGACGAGGGTGTCGTCGGCGAGGAAGGCCCCGTCGCGGATCGTCGTCATGCACGGCAGCAGCAGCACGGTCGAGGCCTCGACGTCGCGGCCGACGCGGGCCCCGAGGAGGCGGAGCCAGACCGGGGTCGCGAGGCTCGAGTACAGCGGGAAGAGGTAGGTGCGGGCGAGGTCGAGCAGGCGCTCGGTGCTCCAGATCTGCCAGCCGACGCGGCTGCGCACGGCCCAGGTGCCTTCGCGGACGCCGAGGGCGAGCAGCCGGACGGCCCCGACGACGACGAGCGCCGCCACGACGCCGGCCAGCAGGGTGCCGGGCACCGCCCAGACGACGGCCCGCCACCAGGCGTCGCCGAGCGTGGCCGAGCCCCGCACGCCCGCGGCGACGAGGGCGCCGCCGGCGGAGAGCGAGGCGACCGGCAGCAGGCTGATCAGCAGCGACGAGACGCCGTAGGCCCACAGCCACCGTCGGGCACGGTCGGGCCGCTCGTCCGGCCACCAGGTGCGCGCCTTGCCGACCCGGGCGGCGGGGGAGCCCGACCAGGCCTGGCCCGCGGGCACCCGGCCGAAGACGGCGGAGCCCGGGGCGACCGTGGCGTGCTTGCCGATGCGGGTGCCGGGCAGCAGGGTGCTCCGCATGCCGACGGTGCTGCCCGCCCCGATCCGGACGGCGCCGAGGCGCAGCACGTCGCCGTCGACCCACCAGCCCGACAGGTCGACCTCGGGCTCGATCGACGCGCCCCGGCCGACGCGCAGCATGCCCGTCACGGGCGGCAGCGTGTGCAGGTCGACGTCGGGGGCGATGCGCGCTCCGAGGGCACGGGCGTAGTAGCTGATCCACGGGGCCCCGGCGAGGCCCGTCGCCGCGGTCTGCAGCTGCACCTGCTCGGCGAGCCACAGCCGCAGGTGGACGCCGCCGCCGCGCGGGTGGTCGCCCGCGGCGACCCCGGACAGCAGGAGTCGCGCCGCGGCCACCGAGATCGCCATCCGCCCCGGCGGCGTCACGAACACGACGATCCCCACGACGAGCAGCCAGGCTTCGACCCGCGGCAGCACGTCGAAGCCGCCCGCTGCTCGCAGGACGGTGGAGGCGGTCAGCGCGATCGTCAGCCAGCGGAGGCCGGCGAGGAGGTGCAGCGGCAGGCCGAGCAGCGTCTGCAGCCACTGGGTGCGGGCGGGGACGGGCAGCGACCGGTGGTGCTCGGTGCGGGAGGGCCCTGCCGGGTCTCCCGCGACTCCGGCCCGTCGCTGGGCGAGGTCGTCGGCCATCGCGCCGAGGCGCGGGTGCGAGTAGACGTCGGCGACGGTGTACTCGGGGTCGCGCTCGCGGATGCGCGCCACCAGCTGGGCCGCGGCGAGCGAGCCGCCGCCGAGGTCGAAGAAGTCGGCGGAGGCGTCGCCGATCGGGAGGCCCAGGACAGCCTGCCAGTCGGCCGCGAGCACGGCCTCGTCGGGCCCGAGGGCACCCGTGCCCGTGCCGCTGCCCGTGCCCGCCGAGCCGTCGTCGGGGGCCTGGTCGGCGAGGGGCCAGGGGAGGGCGTCGCGGTCGATCTTGCCGGAGGTCTTGGTGGGGAGGTCTCCGTCGACGACGGTGAGGAGGGGGACGAGGGCGGCGGGCAGCGCCTCGCGGAGGCGGGCGAGGGCGGCGGCGCGGTCGAGCGTCGGGGCGGGTGCGGCGGCTGTGCCCGCGCCGGTGCCCGTGCCAGCGCCGCCGTGCAGGGCGAGGTAGCCGACGATGACCCGGTTGCCGGCCGACGTCTCGCGGACGGCGGCCGCCGCCCCCGCGATGCCGGGCAGCGCCTGGAGCGCCGACTCGATCTCGCCGAGCTCGATGCGTCGCCCGCCGACCTTGACCTGGTCGTCGGCCCGGCCGCGGAAGACGAGGCCCTCCCGGTCGAGCACGACGAGGTCGCCGCTGCGGTACGCCCGCGACCAGCCGAGCTGCGGGTGCGGGGCGTACTTCTCGGCGTCCTTGGCGGGGTCGAGGTACCGGGCGAGGCCGACGCCGCCGATGATGAGCTCGCCGACCTCGCCCTCGGCGACCGGGTCGCCCGCGGGGTCGACGACGGCGACGTCCCAGCCGAGCAGGGGCAGGCCGATGCGGACGGTCTCGCCCGGCACGACGAGGGCGCCGGTCGCGACGACCGTCGACTCGGTCGGGCCGTAGGTGTTCCAGACCTCGCGGCCGTCGCCGCAGACGCGGTCGATCAACTCGGGCGGGAAGGCCTCGCCGCCGAAGATGAGCAGGCGCACCGACTCGAGCGCCTCGGCCGGCCACAGCGCGGCGAGCGTCGGCACGGTCGAGACGACGGTGATGCCGTGGGTGACGAGCCAGGGGCCGAGGTCGGCGCCGGTGCGCACGAGGCTGCGCGGGGCGGGCACGAGGCAGGCGCCGCTGCGCCAGGCCAGCCACATCTCCTCGCAGGAGGCGTCGAAGGCGACCGAGAGGCCCGCGAGCACGCGGTCGCCGGGCCCGAGCGGGCCCAGCGGGTCGTCGGCGAGGAAGAGCTCGGCCTCGGCGTCGGCGAACGCGGCGGCTGCACGGTGGCTCGCCGCGACTCCCTTGGGGGTGCCGGTCGACCCTGAGGTGAAGATGACCCAGGCGTCGTCGGCGGGCTCGGGGCGCGGAGGCCTGGCCGGGGCGCCGGGCCCGCGGCGGTCGGCGGTGCTGGCGTGCGGGGCCCGGGCGCCGAAGAGCGGCACGCCCTGGGTCTCGTCCTGCCCCGCGGTGCGGAACACCCCTCCGGCGCCGACGACGCCCGCGACCTGCGCCTCGCCGAAGACCAGGTCGGCGCGCTCCTCCGGGTCGTCGGCGTCGACCGGCACGTAGGCGGCGCCCGCGGTCAGCACGGCGAGGATGGCGACGTAGAGCCGTCGGTCGCCCGAGGGCATCCGGACGCCGACCCGGTCGCCGCGGCCGACGCCGGCGGCGGCGAGGGCGCTCGCGGCGACGGCGACCTGGGCCGACAGCTCGCGGTAGCTGAGGGCGCCGCGCTCGTCCTCGAGGGCGGAGGCCTCGGGGTGGGCGGCGGTGGTCGTCTCGAGCACGTCGACGAGGGTGCGCGGGGCGGCGGCGCGGCCGGAGCGGAGGAAGGGGTCGAGGGGCGTGCCGGCGTCGGGCATGGGGTCTCCGCAGGTCGGGCGCGCGGCGGGCGCGCGGGGGAGGCCTCGGCGTCGAGGGTCTCGCAGGGTCGGTCGGAACCTAGGTCGACGCGGTGACCGGCAGGTGAACGCGGAGCGACGAGCCGTGCAGGGCGGGGCCCGCGAGGGCCGCGAGGAGGCGCGGGTCGGCCCCGGTGTCGGGGGCCGTGCCGGCGGCTGCGGAGAGGTCGAGGTCGAGCCCCCCGACCTCGCCGGACCACCGCGCCCGTGACGGGTCGCCCACGTCGACCGCGGCGGGGTCTCGGGTCAGGCCCTCCCCGGATGACTTGAGCACCGCCTCCGCCCGGACCCAGCGGTGCAGGTCGTCGTGCGGGGTGGCGCTCGTCACCTGCTCGACGTCGACGCCCACGGGGAGGCCGCGGCGGAGCGCCAGCAGGGCGGTGTCGCCGGAGCGGCTGAGGCTGACGTGGAGGTCGTCGCCGTCGACGACGACGGGGCGCCCGTGCGGCCCGCCGCAGCGCCGGCAGGGCTCGCGGCGCCAGGTCACGTCGGCCGGGTGGCGGTCGAGCGCGAGGCCCACGAGGAGGCGCGTGGCGACGTGCGAGAGCAGCCAGCGGTGCCGGTCGGTCGCGTCGTGCAGCCGGGCAGCCCGGGCCCGCTCGTCGGCGTCGAGCCACGCGGCCGCGGACGAGCCGGCGGGCAGCGTCAGCCCGTGCGCCCGGGCGAGCCCCGCCGCCGTGTCGTCGAGGCGCAGCAGCCAGACGTCGACGCCGAGGTAGGCGGTGGCGACGGAGGAGGGCACGTCGTCATGATCGCAGGCTGGCGGGGCGCGTTGGGGTGTGCGGTGAGGGGTCGTTCATCGGGACACCTTCGGGCGACCGTTCTAATTGATGGAGGTCAAGTGGCGCCTGGCCTGCGGATTCGCGTATGCCTATCCCGCAAAAAGGCCCGGTGAAGGGGATAAACGCTACAGTCGTCGAATGCTCATCGGATACGCGCGTGTGTCGACCTCCGGACAGGATCTTGCAGCACAGCGCGATGGTCTCGCAGCGCTTGGTGTTAAAGATCAACACGTGCATGTTGACCACGGGCTGTCGGGTACAACTCGAGCGCGACCGGGCCTCCGCGAGGCCTTGGCCGCGTGCCGGGCTGGCGACGTCCTGGTCGTCACCAAGCTTGACCGTCTTGCTCGGTCGCTGCGGGATGCGACGGACATCGCGGACGAGCTGACGAAGAAGGGCGTTGCCCTGAACCTCGGGGGAGCGGTCTACGACCCGACCGACCCTGTCGGCCGGCTCCTCTTCAACGTCCTCGCCATGGTCGCGGAGTTCGAGGCCGACCTCATCCGAGCCCGGACCCGGGAGGGGATGGCGATCGCCAAGGCTGCCGGCAAGCTCCGCGGCCGCAAGCCCAAGCTCACCCCCTCGCAGGAGAAGCACCTCGTGCAGCTGCACCGAACCGGCGCCCACACCACCAGCGAGATCGCCGAGCTCTTCGGAGTTGCTCGTTCGACGGTCGACCGCGCGATCCAACGCGCGGTTTAGGAGCTGAGTCCGCTGTCAAGCGCAACCACTCGTCTGTGCTGCGAGGCGGGCGACGCGTACGACGACGGAGGGGCTGAGCCGCTAGGTCCTGGGACTCTTTGAGGAAGCGCCAAAGGCAGATCGGCCGTTCCACACAGCGATGCCCACAACGAAGACCGTGAACACGATGGAGAAGATCAGACTCGGCTGCAGGACCAGCCACACGAGGGCGAGCATCCCAACGCTCACGACGAGGCTGATGCCGTACATGATGCGGCCGAACCGAGAGTCTAAATTCACGCTTGTTGTCTACCCCATGAAGTTGCTTCATGCGCTCGAAGTGACTGCTTAGGTTAGTTATGGATTCCCTGGCCATCGTCCTTGCCGCAGTCGGCTTCGCATCGTTCGGCGCGGCTGTCATCTACGAACTCATCAACCATCGGCGCTACGGCGGGCCGGTCTTTGAGGGACGCAAGGCCCTTGTCTTCCCATGGATACTGGCCTCGTTCGCGCTGTTCATGGTTGGGTTTGTCATCCTCGCGTCGAGTCGCTGGTGACGCCTCCGCAAGATGCCCGGTAGACGATCGGCTACTAGATACCTGACTGATCTGCCCGCATGGGGACTTCAATAGTGGAGCAGCGCCTTCGCCGTGTGCAGAGTCTCGTTCTGCTCGGCTCATTGATCATCGCCGTTGTTGTAGCCGTCGTGCTCGTCCTGGTTGGCGCTCCGCAGTGGATCGCCATTCCTGCCGGGGTTTTCACCTACCTCGTCTGCTGGCGCCTCGTGCTCCGAACCGTTCGTGGGCGCAGGAAAGCTGACGCCGAGCGTGATGCCCGGTAGGGGATCGGTCAGCGGCCGCCAGGCCTTCGGGTGATCACATTCAACCTGGACCCCACTTTTGCGGGCCCTGGCCAAGACGACTGACCTGCATTCCAGTCCTGCCCAGATGCTCGTGATCCATTGCTCTCCCTCAGATCGAGGCGGCGTATCTGGCGCCTCCTTCACGCTAAGAGCGGCGAAAGTGCCGAGGGGTGCCACGCCGGGGCACGCCTCGGCACCGCACACAGGTGTCGCGTCGCCCTGGACCGCTCAACTCAGACACTGTGACGGCGGCTACTTCAGCCCGTGAGCGCGAGCGAGGCGATCGTCGACAAGCCGCCACCAGGCCCGGTCGACAGTCCGCCACCGGGACCGATTCCCCTACGGGTTCTTTCACGGTGATCATCCGAAGGCAGCTTGGGCGTGAGACCCGTTGGACCTGGACCCGCCGCAAGAGCTGTCCTGCGGTGTTGGTGGAAGCCCCGACACCGCCCTCAGCGGAGTGAGCTCCCCGGACCCGGCCCAGCTCGAACGGGCGACGGGCCCGTAGCCCTCCCGGTGGGGAGGGCTAGGGGCGCGCAGGCGGCGGTCAGCGCTGGACGCGGCGGCGGAGGCGCACGACGGTCAGGGCGGCACCGGCGGCCAGGAGGCCGGCGGCGAGGGCGAGCAGGCCGTCTGTGGGCTCGCTGCCGGTGTAGGCGAGGCTGGCGGAGGTGGTGATCGGTGCCGAGCCGGACGCTGCGGGCACGACGACAGCGTTGCTCCGCACCTCGACCGGGATCGTCGCGGTGAAGCCACCGAACGAGATGTCCAAGGCGCGCGTCCCGGGGCTGTTGAACGTGACCGAGGGGAAGCCGTTCGGAGAGGTGCGGACGACGGCGTCGCCCGGTCCGTTCGTCGACGCGGAGGTGCGCAGGCTCTCAGGCAGGTCGGCCCCGAGCACGACGGTGTTCTCGAACCTGTCGACGGCGTAGGCGCTCACGAAGACCGTGTCGCCGTCGTCGAGCCGGAGCGTCGTGGCGCTGCCGTCCAGCGACGAGCCGACGGCGATCGCCTGGTCCTCGTCGCCCGTCTCGGGGATCTCCACCGCCGAGACGAGGATGCCCGCCGCCTCCGCTGCTGCGACCTCGAGGTCGACGACGAGGAGCTCGCCGATGCCCACCGTGTTGAGCGGTGTGACGCCGAACGAGTAGAAGCCGGCGAGGGTGCTGGTTCCGGAGATCGTGAGGGAGCCGGGGGCCTGGGTGACTGTGGCGCCCGCGGGGAGGGTCGAGACGAGCGTGCTCGGGTCGGCGACGATCTCGATGTTGGGCAGGGGGTCGCCGGCGGCCTCCCACGTGAACGAGTACGGCTCGCCGGCGACGACCGTGAGGTCGGTGCCGGGTTGGGCGGTGAACGTGGACGCGACGCCCGCGGCGACGCGGCGGTCGCTCACGACGGTCGTCGGCTCGTCGTCGGCACCAGGCCCGGTGCCGGTGACGGCGACCTCGACGACGCGACCGATGTCTGCGCGGACGAGGACGTAGGTCTCGTCGGTGGCGCCCTCCAGGGCCGCGTCGTCACGGGTCCACTGGTAGGTGAACGTGGTGCCGTCGGGCCAGCCGTCGGTCACGGCCGTCTGGAGGTCGCCGAACTCGGTCGTGCCCGCGATGGTCACGGTGCCGGGCTCGGTCGCGGCGGCGATGCCGACGACGTCGTCCCTGCCGGGCTCGGGCTCGGGCGCCGCCAGCGCCGGTTCGTCCGACTCGGGGGCGGGGGCCGGGGCCGCGTCGTCGGTCGTGGGAAGGCCGATCGGAGCGGACTCGACAGGCGCCTCGACGGGTGCCTCGGCGGGCGCGGACTCGACCGGGGCGGCCTCGTCGGTCGGCGCTGCCGTGCCAGGTGCGGGAGCGCCCGTCGGGTAGGCGGCCGCACCTCCTTCGTCGGGCACTGCTGCTGCTGTCGAGCTCGACGCCGGCGCGGCCGAAGCCATCGGCGCCGACAGCGCTGTTCCCCCCAGAATCACAGCGACGACGGACGGCAGGACCAGTGCGGTGAGCACGGATCTCTTCATGTTTCCCCCTTGTACGAGTCGGTCGGGGTGAGCCCGTGGCTGGCCCCGCGAGCCCCGGTGACCGTGTCGTCGTGGGGTCCGATGAGGCCACCGTACGGGGCGGTCGGCGGCTCCCAACGTCCCGTTACCATCCCGTTGACGAACGTCATCCGCTCGAACGAGGAAAGATCATCTCCAAGTCGTGTCACCTTGGGCCCGGCGCGGACAGGGCACATCCGGAACAGCCACAGGCGGGCGGTCATCGGCTTCCAGGTACCTGGGTTGCGCGCCCGATGGACGAGCCCGATGCGGGCATCAGCCCGGCCGCCGAGGCAGGGTGTCAGGGCAGCAGCAGTGATTCCAGTTCTTGGCGGTTGCCTCTGAAGGCGTTCATGTCGATGAACTCTTCGTCACCGTCGTACCCGTCGAGCTGCTCGCGCGCCGACCATTGCCAGAAAGTCCAGTCGCGGTCGTCGGCGAGCTGCGGTGAGGTGGCGACCGAGCGGAACCAGACGGGGTTGTCGGGGTAGCTTCCGGCCAGGTATCGCTCGTACCAGTCGCGGGTCGCGTAGAGCACGGCCGGTCGGCCGTAGTGCTGTTCGATGGCGAGCAGGAGCGGGTCGAGCACCTCCCGGACTGTGGCTGCCGAGGGAGGGGTATCGCAGTACTCGGCGTAGCACTCGACGTCGACCACGACTGGCAGGTCGCCTCGGTGCCGGG